>NZ_QFRK01000111.1 GCF_003143855.1 Streptomyces sp. NWU339 | reverse complement strand
GCTCCTACCTGTCGATGATCGGCACCAGCCCGGTGCGGATCATCGACGCGCAGATCACCGTGACCTGCGCCGACGGCACGGTATTCACCGGCGCCTACCGGCTGGCCACTACGTTGAGTGACGCTCGCCGCTATCCGGCTGCCGCCCTGGTCAGCCTGTATCACCAGCGGTGGGAGCACGAATCGACGTACTACGCGCTCCGCCACACGATCATGGACGGGCGGGTGCTGCGCTCGGGCGACCCGGTCGGCGTCGAGCAGGAGATGTGGTCGCTGCTGGCGCTCTACCAACTCCTGCGCACGGCGATGGTCGATGCCGCCGAGTCCCGCCCCGGCACCGACCCGGACCGCTGCGGCTTCACCATCGCCCTCCAGACCGCCCGTGACCAGGTAATCCAGGCCGCCGGCGTCATCGTGGACGCCACCGACCCAGTCGGCACCATCGGACGCCGCGTCCTGGCCGCACTCCTGCCGTCCCGTCGCCCCCGCGTGAGCACCCGCAAGGTCAAATCACCGATCTCCCGGTACAACGAACGACACAATGACGGCAGACCCGATCACAGCCGCACCGTCACCAGCCTCGACGTCAGTGTCCTCGAACCTTCAGAACCGCGGCCCGCGCTGCCCACCGCCTCCCGGGACGACCGGCATGCCGCCCCCGCCGAGCGCCGCAGACACCGAATCCTGGCCCTGCTCGAAGAAGACCCCACCCGCCTGTGGAGACCCCGCGACATCGCGGCTCACTTCGGCGACGTCACCCTGGACACCATGTACAGGCAACTCTCCAGATGGGCCGAGAGCGGACTCATCCACAAGATCGGCCCCGGCCTCTACACCGCCACACCTTGGTCACCAACTCCCTTGCAGTGACATGAAGATCGCTAACTACCCGGCCTTGGCCATTGCTCCCGTCCCGTCGCCACGACCGGGCCACCAACCCGTGGCCGTCGGCCCTGCTCTCGTCCGGCGAGAGCTGACACAACCTCTACCACGCCGACACCGCCTGCGCCCGGCACGGCGTCGACCGCGGTCAAATCGACCTCTCCGCCGCGTTCATTCGCCTCCCGAACGCCTCGGCTGGGTCTACGACGTGCGTCGGCCGGCTTCGGCCCGCGTCGCCGCTCGCCGGACCTGACCCCGATCACCAGTAGTGGCGTCGACCGGCGACGGCGTGTCCCATCGCGCCGAGGACCCACAGGATGGCTCCGACGACCGCCAGGACGATCCCGATGGTCCACAGGATGGCTATCCCGGTGACGAAGCCGACGACGAGCAGAACGATGCCCAGGATGATCATGATCTCTCCCTTGGGGAGTAGTGCCGGTTCCCCTGTGAACTGCGAAAGACCGCAAGGGGGCGGACACGGAAATGGCCGGTCTCCTCCTCACTCTGCGCGGTGTGGTTTGTGGCGGGCGACCTGCAGGCGGACTTTGGTGGGCATGTCAGGGAAGCCGGTGGACCGATGGGCGGTTCGGAGCGGGCCTTCGCTGAGGGCATCGAGGGCGGCGCCGGGTGCCGTCCGAGGGGTGAGGGTGAGCCTGACGCGGGTGCGGGGGTGGGCAGGCTGGCCAGTGATGCGTACGGCCGCATGCTCAACCCCCGGCAGGGCACCGGCTTCGGCGGCGATCGCGTCGCTGAGCGCTCGGTCGCGCAGTTCGACGCCTTCCTGCGGGGGTGTGCCGCCGACAGACAGCGCTCCGGGGCGGCGCCGGCGCAGTTGGGCGAGCAACCACCACAGGGCGAGCAGGGCGACGAGGGCGAGGACGGCGATGACGGCGGGCCACCACCACCAGCCCTGGCTGCTCCAGCGGGCCCGGTCGGCGGAGCTGAGCAGGACGTCGTCCGCGGCGGTCAGGGGCCAGCCGACGGGCTGGACCAGATCGTGTCGCCGGTAGACGTCGAACCCGGCGAAGAGGATCAGCAGACCGCCGCCGAGCAGGACCAGTCCGGTGAGGGCCAGCAGACTGCGGTTGAGTACGGGTCGCGGCGTCATGGTGCAGGCTCCGGTGCTGGGTTTTCCGGTCAGTTGGTGCGTTGCCGCACCCGTACGACGATGCGGGGAGGGCGGGCGAGGGCTAGCCGGCCGCGCTCCTCGTCGAGGACGGCGGTGAGGTCGTCCTTCACCTGCCGGGGGTCGCGGAAGCGGACGTCCGCGCGGGCTTTGATGCGGTGGCGGCGCACCCGGATGCGAGCCTTGCTGACCCCGGGGACCCGCATGGCGGCGTCGCGCAGCAGATCGGCGGCACCGTCGCGGTCCAGGGAGGCCCGCAGCCCGGGCACGGGGGAGCGCAGGGGCAGCCAATGGCGCAGGCCAGGGGTGAGGGCCAGGACGATCAGCCAGATGCCGACGGCGGCGGCCACGGCGGCTCCCGTGAGCATCCACACGTCGTCCACGGGGCGGGTGGCCAGTGCGTCGGCCAGGTGCCGTCGCCAGGCTGCCGCAGGGCGTCCCGCCCGTACGGCGACGACGTCGACCAGCGCCGCGACCGCCGCCACGAGGATCACCGAGGCGACCAGCGCGGACGGAAGGCGCCGCGCGGACCACGGGCGGTGGGTCCGGTGCCCTCTGTCGCGCTCGCCGGCCGTCGGGTTCGGCGAACCCGGCTCTGTCGGCTCCCTCGGCTCCTCGGGCTCCTTCGTCAGCGGCACCGCGGCACGGTGCGCGGATGGCGTGGAACTGTGAGTGGGAGGGTCCGGGCCGGTTGTCATTCCGGTCCTCCTTCCTGCGCGGTGGGCCCGGCGGTGCGGGCCGCGTGGCCGCTCACCGGACCCGCCCCCGGTTCGCGGCGGCGGTCACCAGCCGCCGGACGGTGAGGGCGACCTCTCCCACCTGCAAGCCGGTCAGCTGAGCCACCCGCTCGGCGACGTCGCGCTGGATCCGCTCGCAGACCTGAGGGAAGTCGGTGGGGGAGGGCAGCTCCATGGTCAGGTGCAGGCGCACCGATCCGGTACGGACGGCGGCGGAGGCGCTGGGCGCCGCCGGTCCGCTCGGGTCGGGCGGGAGGGCGGCGCGCCGGGACTGGGCCGTGCGTGCGGCCCGGGCGGCGATACGGGCGACCACCCTGTCCGGGATGACGGTGGCGCCCCGCTCGGCCGGCAGCGGCAGGCCGGCGGCCCGCGCCGATGGGCCGGACCCTTTACCGAGAGGTGGGGAACCGGGCCGGGTCCTCACCGCTGCCTCCGTCCGCGGACGTCGAGGTCGCCCTGCACGACGAGGCCGACGATCAGCCCCGCCGCCCCCAGGACCAGAACCAGCAGAAATGCCCAGAAGCCGCCGAAGTAACCGGCGAAGCCCAGGGCCATGCCGGCCGCGAGGCCCGTCGTCGCTGTGTTCATCATGCACTCACCCGTCTCGCGAGGGTCGTCCGCGTGATCAGCCACTTACGCCGGGACGCGGCGGCGGTGGTCACGGCGGATCACCGCACGCGGCCCTCGTCCGGTTCGGACTCTTCCTCCTCGTCGGGCAGGTGGACGTCGTCGACGGCGATGTTCACCTCGACGACCTCCAGGCCCGTCATCCGCTCCACCGCGCTGATCACGTTGCTGCGCACGTCGCCGGCGACGTCGACGATGGAGACGCCGTACTCGACGACGACGTCCAGGTCCACGGCGGCCTGGCGCTCGCCGACCTCGACCTTCACTCCTTGTGTGACGCCGCCGCCTCCGCCGGGGACGTGTTCCCGCATGGCGCCGAAGGCGCGGGCCATGCCCGCCCCGAGGTTGTAAATGCCCGGTACCTCGCGGGCGGCCATGCCCGCGATCTTGGCCACCACGCCGTCCGCGATGGTGGTCTTCCCCCGGGTCTCGGCCGGAGCCCCGGCCCCGGTACGGCCCTTCAGCGCGCTCACGCCCGCCTCGGGCCGGCTGTCCGCGCCGACGCCGGTGATGTTGTCCGTCATGGCGGTCGCCTCGATCGGTCGGTCGGACACCGGTGCGGCGCCCTTCGAAAGGTTGGACATATCGGGCGTCGCATTCCTCACACATGCTGGATGTGATGTGCATCACACGCGACCCGTCGGATACACGGACAGTCCGAACCTTGTACAGGGGGGTGCCATGATCGAAAGCGCTGTTTCCCCATCGCCGGGCCGCGACCTGATGGGACGCGACCTGCCGGATGGCCTGCTGGCCGTGCGGGCGGCCGAGGGAGACGAGGACGCCTTCGCCGTTCTCGTCCAGCGGCACAGCCGGTCCCTCCTGGCCCTGGCCCGTTGCATGCTCGGCAACGCCCAGGACGCAGAGGAGGCCGTTCAGGACGCCTTCGTCAGCGCCTGGCGGCGACTGCCGGAATACCACCACAGTGCGGAGTTCCGCACCTGGATGTACCGGATCACCGTCAACCGTTGCCTGACCGTGCGCCGCCGCCGACCGCCGCCCCTCTCCCTGGACACCGTCGCCGAACCCGCGACGGACGACGCGTGGAGCCAGCCCGCCCGGTCCGCAGAGCAGGACGCGGCCACCGCCGCCCTGTCCCGCGCACTCGCCGAGCTGGACGCCGGGCAGCGGATCTGCTGGATCCTGAGGGAAGTGCAGGGCCTGCCCTACAAGGAGATAGCCCACGTGACGCGGACCAGTGAACAGACGGTGCGCGGCAGACTGTTCAGGGCACGCCGATCCCTGCAGGAGGCGATGAGCCCATGGCGCTAGACGACCCGCACGCGCGGCCTTCCGGACCGCCCGGAGCCGATGAACCCCGCACCGGCCCAGCCGCCGCCGACGCGCCCCCGTTCGCGGGCGATGAGGTGCTGCCCTGCGGCCGACTGCTCAGCCGAGTCTGGGAACAGGCGCAGGACATGGCGCCGGCTGCGGACCCGCACACCGTGTCCTGTCCCCACTGCCACGAGACCGTCGAGGAACTGGCCACACTGAACGCGGCCACCCGGGCGCTGCGCGCCGATGACCCTCCCGGCCTGCACGCACTCACCGACCGCGTCATGGACGTCGTCAGGGCAGAGATCCGGCTCGGACGGCTGCTGCCCCTGGCCGACCCGGACCGGGACCTGCGGATCGCCGAGAGCGCCGCCGCGAAGGTACTGCGGCAGGCTGCGGACACGGTCCCCGGTACCAGGGCCGCGACCTGCCGGCTCGTACCCGAGGGCGAGGGCACCGACGTGCGGGCGACCGTGACCCTGGCCGCTGCTCTCGACCGCCCGCTGCCCGACCGGGTCCATCAGGTGCGCCGATCGGTCCTCGACTCGGCCGGACAGGACCTGGGGCTTGCCGTGACGGCCGTCGACATCACCGTGATCGACGTCTTGGAGCCGGAGCCGCCCCTCGGTCCCGGCCTTTCGACCGGCGGTGGCACGTGATGACCGCCATCCGCACGAGCGCGCTCCTCGGCGTCGCGGCCGAGGCGGCCCTCGCGGTTCCCGGCGTGGCGGGCCTGCAACCCCGCCTCGCCCACCGCCTCGCGGCAGCCACCGCGCCCACCCGGACGGACACCGCGCCTCACCGCACGTCGCCCGAGGCAGGTATCCGCGCCGACCGGGCGCCGGACGGTTCGGGATGGCACATCGAGGTGCGCTGCGTCCTGGCCGAGGGCCGGCGGGCGCTGGACATCGCCCGGAACGTCCACGACCGGGTGGGGGCCGCCGTCCTCTCCTACCTCGCCGCCCTCGGTGTCGCGGAGCGGGTCACCGTCAAGGTCACGGTGACCCGTATCGCCGCCCGGCACGACGCGGCATGAGTTCCGAGGGCATTGTCACGTTGTGGAGTGTGTGAGTGCCCGACGGGGTGGCGGGTGTGATGGGGCCGGGTTCCGGCTTTCGTGCTCAGGCCGCGGCAGGCAGGCCGGCGACGCCGGTGACCTGATCCCAGAGGGCGCAGCGGAGGGTCGTCTCGGCGCGGTAGTGGGCGGCGGTCATTTGGTGGCGGCGGGGCCGGACGTGGGGTGAGATGCCGCCGACCGCGGCCAGGGACCGCTGGACCCCGCCGGCGGAGCGGAAGCCCTGCATGGCGCGTTCGCGCCGACGGGTGGGCCGGTGGCTGTTCTCGGCCCGGTGGTTCCGGCCCTGGTGACAGCGGTGCCCGGCGGAGGGCATGACCTCGCGGTGGGCCGCGCCGCAGGAGCGCAGCTGGTCGGTGACCACCATCCGCGGCACCGAGCAGGTTCTCTGGAGCAGCCTGCGGAAGAACCGCCGGGCCGCGGCGGTGGCCCTTCGGCCCCGGCCAGGAGGCCGGGCACGGTGCCGGCGGCGTCGACGGCCCGCCACCGGTACTGCCGCACACCGTTGATCCTCACGAAGACCTCGTCCAGATGCCATGTGTCGCCCAGCCGCCCACGCCGCCGGCACAGGCCGTCGGCGTAGCCCTGCCCGAACGTCGCGCACCAGCGCCGGACCGTCTCGTGCGAGACGAGCACGCCGCGCCCGGGCAGCAGCTCCCCGGCCTCGCGAAAGCCGAGCGGAAAGCGGACGGACCGCCCCACGCAGTGGGAGATCACCTCGATCGGGTACCGGTGCCCCTGCTACGACGGCGGCGCGGACGACACGAGCGATCCCCCTGTCCGGCACGATCAACTCCAAGATCATCCCAGGCCGGTCAGCCCACGTGACAACGCCCGCCGAGGTCCTACCG
>NZ_QFRK01000037.1 GCF_003143855.1 Streptomyces sp. NWU339 | reverse complement strand
CTTCTTCACCGACCAGCCCGCCGCAACCCTGCAGGCCGAGCGGGAACACCGACATCACGCCGTGGTCGAGCAGGTCATCGCGGACAGCAAGGCCGGGGCCCTGGCCCATCTGCCGTCCGGGYACTTCCACGCCAACGCGGCCTGGCTGACCCTGTGGGCGATGGCCTACRACCTGCTGCGGGCCGCAGGTTCCCTGGCCTCCGCGTTCCACGCCAAGGCCACCACGGCCACCCTCCGGGCCCACCTGGTCCAGGTCCCGGCCCGGATCGCGCGATCCGCACGACGCATCACCCTGCACCTGCCCTGCAACTGGCCCTGGGAGCAAGCCTGGACACACCTCTTCGACACCGTCCACGACCCACCCGCACTGGCCTGATCCCCCTGCCCACCCCGCCCGCCAGGGCTCGACCGGAACCGCACCGTGGAAAAGCTGGGCAGACCAGCAGAAACAACCTGCCCATCCACGATCACCGACCGAAACCAGCTCACAAAACGATCAAGAGATCACCTTCAGAGCACGTCGGTGGATCGAGGCTAAGGGACGGCACGGAGGGAAGCGGCACACTCCTCAGGGAGTCCGTGCCTTCAGCACCACTGCGACTGCGCGTGGTCCGCGACGATCTCCGCATGGAGAACGCCCTTGGCTGTGCTCTCCACATCGAGGGCTGCGGTCGTTCCGTCCACCGACTCAGGGGATCCAGTTGGTGGGAGATCGCGGGCTTGGACACCGAACTGAGGCTTGGTGTGCACACGGTGATGCCGAGCTGGGCACCCGGGAGCGTGAACGGCAACCGCTCCGGCACCACCCCGCCGCGTGCTGTGCTCAGGAAGTGCTGGACGGGGCGGTCGGGGACTGTGTCCCGAAGGGCCCGTCGGTCTGGCGGGCAGTGGCCTTTGGCCAGCTCAGGAGCGTATTTCGGCCTTTCCCGGCGAGGCTGCCCGGAGCGCGCTCCCTGCCTGCCGGGACGACCCTATGCTTCTACGCGTTTGTAGAAACAGGCCCGGGCGAGGTCCGGGCCGTGCACCCCTGGAGGCGACACCCATGGCTTCGATCGATCTGGACAAGGTGCTGGACAAGGCGTGGGCGGACAAGAGCCTGCCGGAGATACTCGCCGCCCCGGTGGCAGCGCTGAAGGGAGTCTCCGATCGCGACGGCGAGCTGCTCCAGGAGGCGTTCGGAGTCAAGACCGTCGCGGACCTGGCCGAACTGAAGTATGTCCGTTGGGCGCAGGCACTCGCCGCTCTCGAGGCGGCCGAGTAGCCGGTCGGCGGACAACCGTGTTGCCATTCGCCCGCTCGCCGGCCGGATGGCACCACCCTCACGGAACGCACGCACGTTCAAGGAGCGGACGCCACGACGGTGTTCAAGCGACTCCTCGGCTCACGTGGCGTGGACGCCCCCACAGTCGACACGGTGCTCGACCCGGTGGGCCCGTCCACCGGTGGCGGTCCAGTTCGGGGCAAGACGCCTTGGCGGCTGCTCGAGGCCACCGCCGGGTGACCCTGTGTGGTCACAGCAGCAAGGGGCATCCAAGTCAGCGGTTGAACGAATTGTTCAAAACGAAGCGTTGACAACAGTTCATGAACTTCCTCATGCTCCTCTTATGCCGTCGAATCCTGAACAGCACGCCGACCCGTTCACGCCCCCACAGCCGGAGCAGGCGCGAGCGCACCGCGTCTACGCGTCCCTGTTGCGCATCGCCGAGCGACACGCGACCACCGACGAGCAACGCCACCGACAGGTTCATCCCTCGGTCATCGGACCGCACGAGGCCGTCAGACTCGTGTCGTTCCTGCTCAGTGGGGCCGCACAGCTCGACGACGGTGAGCCGGAGGTGGACCATGCCGACATCACCGCTGCATTGAGCCTCGTCCCGCTGGTTCGCGGGGACATGGACGAACTGGAAACCGGACTTCTCCAGATGGCACGAGGCCGCGGCATGACGTGGCAAGAGATCGCCTTTGGCCTCGGGCTCGGCACTCCTCAAGCAGCCAGACAGCGCTACGAACGCCTGGCCGGCCGCGTCACGGCTGCTGAGGAAGGCTAGTGCCTCGGGGGGCGTCGGCGTTCGAAGAGCAAGGCCGCCCCGGTCTGCTGTCGGCGGTCCCCATCGCGGCGGTCACGCAGCACGGACGCGCATCGCGTCTGCCATGGCCCGGCCAACTCCTCAATCAGACCGCCGAGATGCGCGCTCATGGTTGGCGAGCAGGACGAACGGTCTCCTCCGCCGGCAGGAACGCCGCAATCACCTCTGTGAACGCCTCCGGCGCCGCGTGGTGGATCAGGTGTCCGACCGGGATGGTGACCATGTGCCCGCCGGGGATGCGGCGGGCCAACTCGGCTACGCCGTCCTGAGGCACATGGCTGCTTGGGCCGCCGGCCAGCACGAGGGTCTCGGCGGTGATCTGGCTGAGCCGCTCCAGCCACCCGGGATCGGGCTGGTCGAGCTGCGGGTGTCAGATCCGCGTCGGCGGTAACCGGCCCGTCCTCGTCGATCCGGAGACCGGCGCCTGTCGACTGGTGAAAGGGGCGAACGGGTTCGCGGCGCTCAAGAGGCACATCGCCGGTTCGCAACCCCCGCCGGGCCGCCGACTGTAGGCGGTACCTCCCTGGAAGACGATGGTCGCTGCGGCGCGCCGTGGTCGCGTCCCGCCGGGTGGGGTGAGGGATCTCCGTGCTCCCGACGCTGCGGGGCCGGGGACGGATGCCTTGCTGAAAACCGTGAGCAGTCGGCGGGCAAGTGTCACCAGAGCGCTCAAACGAGCGGCGTCAGGACAGTGGCGGCCAAAGTGTTCACGGTTTTGGGACGGTGTGTCACGCCCGGGGCGCGGGCGCCTGCCCCGGCATCGCGCACGGACGAGGCCGCATCCGGCCGAGCCACTCCGTACTCCCCGGATCCTCGATCCCCGAGCTTGCCTTTTGCCCTCCTGCCGGAGTGCTTGGTCACTGGTGGGCCGTTGCGGTGAGGCGTTGCAGTGCGGCGCGGGCGGGTGGGCCCCAGGCGGGCTTGCCTCCGGGACGGCCGTGGACGCCGGCGTCCCCGATGTGGATGCCGGCGAGGGCGCGCAGCACCGCCCAGCCGCGGGCGCGGCGCAGGGTCGCGGCGTCCGGGCTTGGCCGGTAGGCCTGGTGGAAGAGGTCGGCTGCGCCGTCCGGCAGCAGGATCCAGGCGGCGGCCAGATCGCAGGCCGGATCGCCGGCGCAGAGGTCGCCGAAGTCGATCACGCCGCAGAAAGTGCCGTGCACGGTCAGGATGTTGGCCGGGTGCAGGTCGCCGTGGAGCCAGAGACGTGGGCCCGCCCAGTCGGGCGCGGCGGCGGCGTCTTCCCAGACGGCGCGGGCGGCGTCCGGGTCGCGCACCAGCCCCAGCGCGGCGGCCGAGGCGAGCGATTGCGTGAAGTGTTCGGCGGTGTCGGCCAGCGGGCCACCGCGGTTCCGGCCTGCGGGTGCCCCGTCGGGGGCGGGACGGTGGAGGGCGGTCAGGAAGCCGGCCAGGGCCACGGCCGCCTCCGCGGGGCGCGTGACGGGGGCGCGGTCGGCGGGCTCGCCCGGCACCCAGGTGGTGACGAGCCAGGGCCGCGGGAACCGCGCGGAGGGCTCACCGAGGCGCTGCGGGACGGGGATCTGCAGCGGAAGGTGCGGGGCGAGGAGGGGCAGCCAGGCGTGTTCCTTGCGCAGCAGCGCGTCCGCGGACTGCGTCGCCCAGGGCAACCGGACGGCGAGGTCGTCGCCGAGCCGCCACACCTGATTGTCCCAACCGAGCGCGCCGAGCTTCAGGGGGTGATCCGCCAGGTCGGGGTGTTGCTCGCGCAGCAGATCCCGGATCAGGTCCTCGGTGATGTCCGTCTCGGTGGCCGTCATGCGGAGCCACGGTAGTCGGGGAGCGGTCTGCCTGGGTTCCGGTGTGCAGGCGGCTCGTCCTGATCCTGCACTCCTTGTCCGGTCGGCGTCAGCCCAGGTGTGCGACGAAAGCGCCCCAGGCGGCACGGCCGAAGAGAATGACTGGCCCGCTGGGGTCCTTGCTGTCGCGTACGGGGGCCAGGGCGGGGATGTTGTGGGCGAGTTCGAGGCAGTCGCCCTGTCCGCCGCTATGGCTGCTCCTGCGCCATATTGCCGCGTCGATGGTGAGTGTGGCGAGAATCGTGTGGCTCATGGCCTGTACTCCTTGGCGATGCGTTGGATCAGGGCGAGTGATTCCGTCGGCGGCAATGCTGCCATCCTGGCGTCGTCGAACATCGCTCGGTAACTGGCCACTGTCGCCTCCTGCTCCATCCAGATGTTTCCCGCCGGTGTCTCGGTGAGTACCAGATCGAGCGCGGCCATCTGAGGGAAGCTCAGCAGTACATACGGGCCGAACATGCCTGCATGGGCGCCACGCGAGTACGGGAGCACCTGGATGGTGACGTTGGGCTCCTGCGTCATGGTCACCAGGTGTTCCAACTGCGTCCGCATCACCTCGGTGCCGCCGACCTCTTGGCGGAGTACGCCTTCTGCCAGCACCGCCCAGAAGCTGATGCGGTTCTCACCGGTGAGCCGTGCTTGGCGGGCGAGGCGTACCCGTACGAACTGGTCGATGTCCTCGGGCGTTTGCCAGGCGCGCGAAGCGACGGTCACCGCCCGCCCGTAGGCCTCGGTCTGCAGTAGTCCGGGAATTAGCTGCGCTTGGTACGTACGGACGCTTTCGCAGATGGCCTCCATCTCGATCTGATCGATGTAGGTGTCGCTCAGTACGGATGTGTACGGGTGCCACCAGCCTTCCCTGCGCCGCCGATTGGCCCTGCGCGCGAGGGCCGCGAGACGCTCCCGCGACTCGGGCTCGTCCACACGGTATGCCTGCATGAGAGCGAGCAAGTCGGGTGCGCGAACAGGGACGTGACCGTTCTCGATACGGCTGATCTTTCCTTTGGTGCAGTCGAGGACCTCCGCAGCATGCGCCATGGTGACGCCTGCGGCCTCGCGGAACTTCTTCAGTTCGTCGCCGAGTTGACGGCCCAACACAGTGGACGGTTTGACAGTAGGCATGGGCAACTCCCTATCAGAAGCGCACTCGGGAGGAAGGAAGCGCAACTCGAAGGAGTGAAGCAGTCGACTTTGCGGCATGCAATATTGCATCAATTCATAGGCTGCGATTTGCTGCACGTCGACAGCACTCAGTGGTGGTTCTGGCGTGCTTCTGATCTCCTGCAACCGGCCCCGTGGGGGCGCCATGGCACACAGCTTCGGTACAGACGACATCACCTTCCGCCTCTCCCGCAGCCGTGGCAGCGTGCCCCGGGCACGGGCGATGCTGCATGCGGTGCTCGGAGGCTGGGGCGTCGCCCAAGAGGTCTTGGAGGATGCCGAGTTGGTGCTCTCCGAGCTGGTCACCAACGCACTGCGCGTGCCAGTGCCGAGTGATCGGCAAGTGGGGGTGCGGATCATCCGCTCCGTCGCGGACGGGCTGTTGCGGCTGGAGGTGAGTGACGCCGGGGGTGGCCGGCCCGAGGTCCGAGAGCCCGGCGAGGACGAGACCGGCGGGCGGGGGCTGCTGCTCGTGGCGGCGCTCACCCATCGCTGGGGTTACGAGGAGCGCGCGGCCGGGATCGGGAAGACGGTGTTCGCGGAGTTGAAGGCCCCGGACATCGTGGCCGAGCCCGCGACGCGCGAGATGGCGGCGGTCATGGTCCGGACCGGACAGGTGGTGCGGGTCCGGGGCGAGTGGCGGACCGTCCTCGGTGTGCGGGGCGATCAGTACGCGACGGGTGGACCCGCTGTGATCCTGGAGTTCGCCGCAGGCCCACCCTTGCGGATCCATGCCGCCGAGCCGCTGGCCGTACGGACGGGCGATCGCTGACACGGTGACCGGTTCGGCGACGGACTCCCACCGCGTCGGCTGGCCCGGGCGTGGAAGGTGGCCGACAGCGGCGAGCGCGGGACGTTCGTCACCCCGGTCGAGGTCGGGAAGTGCCTTGACCCCACGGGCCGGTACGCGCGTGGGGTGTAGACACCTCCCTGTCACGCCGACAGGGGGAACTCCTCGCCCAGGGCGTGGAAGACAGCCGTGTTCAGGGCGAAGGCGCGCTTGCACTCGGTGATGACGCGCTGCTTCTCCAGGTCGTCGGCGCGGACTCCGTCCAGCAGTTCGCGGTACTCGCGCTTGAAGGCGGCCGGGTTCGAGATGCCCTCGAAGACGTAGAAGCGGACCCCCTCGCCCTTCTTCGGGAAGCCCCAGGCGCGCTCCGCCTTGTCGCGGATGATCTGGCCGCCGGAGAGGTCGCCGAGGTAGCGGGTGTAGTGGTGGGCGATGTAGCCGGCCAGTCCCGGGCGCACTCGGCGACCCGGTCGGCGTAGGCCCGGGTGGCGGGCAGGGCGGTCAGGGTCGAGCGCCAGTCCGGGCCGCGCAGGTGGGCCAGGTCCTGCTCCAGGGAGGGCAGGCGCAGCAGTTCCGGGCGGATGAAGGGGCCGGCCACCGGGTCCGACGCCAGCTGCCGCGCGCCCGACTCCAGCGCCTCGTACACGAACCACAGCTGTTCGGTGTAGCGGGCGTACGCGTCCACGCCCAGTCGACCGCCGAGCAGGTCACTCATGAAGGTCGAGGTCTCCGCCTCCATGTGCTGTTCGTGGGAGGCGGTGCGGATGAGGGTCGAGAAGGCCGAGGAGGAGGAGGAGTCCATGAGTCCAGATCTTCTATGGTTAGGCTTACCTAAGTCAATAGCTTGCCGACGGATTGTCGGTAACTTCCTCCTCTCTATCCCCTCGCGTCACGAAGAAAGCCCGCCCTCCGAGGAGAGCGGGCCAAAGGGGGTGACCGGGTGACCTGGTCCGGGCTAGGGCAGGGTCAGGATGTCCGCGCCCGTGTCCGTGACCACCAGGGTGTGCTCGAACTGGGCCGTTCGCTTGCGGTCCTTCGTCACGACCGTCCAGCCGTCGTCCCACATGTCGTACTCGTGGGTCCCCAGGGTCAGCATCGGCTCGATCGTGAACGTCATGCCGGGCTGGATGACCGTCGTCGCGTGCGGGCTGTCATAGTGCGGGACGATCAGGCCGGAGTGGAACGAGGTGTTGATGCCGTGGCCGGTGAAGTCCCGCACCACGCCGTAGCCGAAACGCTTGGCGTACGACTCGATGACCCGGCCGATGATGTTGATCTGCCGGCCCGGCTTGACCGCCTTGATCGCCCGGTTCAGCGCCTCACGGGTGCGCTCCACCAGCAGTCGGCTCTCCTCGTCCACGTCGCCGACCAGGTACGTCGCGTTGTTGTCGCCGTGCACCCCGCCGATGTACGCCGTCACGTCCAGGTTGACGATGTCGCCGTCGCGCAGCACCGTCGAGTCCGGGATGCCGTGGCAGATCACCTCGTTGACCGAGGAGCACAGCGACTTGGGGAAACCCCGGTAACCGAGCGTCGACGGGTACGCGCCGTGGTCGCACATGTACTCGTGCGCCACCCGGTCCAGCTCGTCGGTGGTCACACCGGGCGCGATGTGCTTGGCGGCCTCCGCCATCGCCCGCGCCGCGATCCGCCCGGCGGTCCGCATCGCCTCGACGGTCTCGGGGGTCTGCACCTCCGGGCCGGTGTACGGCGTGGGAGCGGGCTTTCCGACGTACTCGGGGCGACGGATGTTTCCGGGTACGGAACGGGTGGGAGACAGCTCCCCTGGGATGAGCAGCGACTGGCCAGACATGGCGGCGAGTCTAATTGAGCGGCCGCGGGGGACCATCTTCCGTGACGAAAGGAGCCGGTCATGCCCCTGTTCAAGAAGCGGACGGTCGGGAAGCCGGGCGAGTGGTTCTACTGCCTGGAGCACCAGAAGGTCGAGGAGGGCCCGGAGTGTCCCGCCAAGGACCGCTTCGGTCCCTACACGAGCCGAGCCGAGGCCGAGCACGCCATGGCGACGGCGCGTGAGCGCAACCTCCAGTGGGAGAACGACCCCAAGTGGCACGACGCCCCCGAGGGCGGCCCCGAGGGCGGCCCCGAGGGCGGCCCCGGGGGCGGTCGCGGGGACTGAGCACGGGCGGGGCGGGAGCGCTCCTGCTACCAGCGGGCCGGGGGCGGGGCCGTCAGGAGGTCCGCCAGCCGGGACAGCCGGTCCCGGAAGCCGCGGCGGCCCCGCGGCGGCAGCGCGTTCTCCCCGGCCGCCGCGCTGACCAGGTGCTGCACGGTGTCCAGGTCCAGCTCGGCGCCCTCGGGGACGGCCAGCGTCTCGTGGGCCAGCGCCGGAAGCTCACCGTCGCCGACGCCGAGGGACAGCAGCGTCGCACCGGCCCGGCGGGCGTCGGACACCCGCTCCAGCAGCAGGGCCGTGGGCTCCCCGGGCGCCACCACCAGCAGCGTCTCGCCCCGCCGCGCCGCCTCCAGCCGCCCCAGGCCCACCGCGAGATGCGCGGGATCCGAGGGGCGCGCGCCGTGCCGTACGAGCGTCGGGGCCAGCTCCGGCGTGCCCGACCAGGCTGCCTCGTCCACCAGATGCGCCGCCAGGTGCCACGGCTCGTACTCCGGGGTGCCCACGATCAGCAGCCCGCCCCCGTGCGACACCACCGAGGCCCGCAGCGTCCCCGCGAACCGCCGGGTGGCCCCCAGCCACTCGGTCCCGGCGAGCACTTCGCGCAGCAGCGCGACCCGTACGGCGTCCATGGCGCCGCATCCTGCCCCCGGCCGGGTTGCCGCGTCCCGGGGTTCGCCGCGGATTCACCGGCCCGGGGGACACGGCGGACGGCGGAGTGACGGGGCTCACTCGGCCGGAAACGGCGCCGCCGCACACATAGAGTCAGGCCATGACTTCCAGTATCCCCAGCGACAGCGCTCAGCAGCCCGGGAACGCCCCCGGGAAGGCCCCCGCCAAGAACCCCTGGGACCTGCCCGACGTCTCCGGGCTCGTCGTCGGCGTGCTCGGCGGCACCGGACCGCAGGGCAAGGGCCTCGCCCACCGGCTCGCCMRGGCCGGCCAGAAAGTGATCATCGGCTCGCGTGCCGCCGAACGCGCCCGGGCCGCCGCCGAGGAACTCGGGTACGGCGTCGAGGGCGCCGACAACGCCGAGACCGCCCGCCGCAGCGACATCGTGATCGTCGCCGTGCCCTGGGACGGCCACGGCAAGACCCTGGAGTCCCTGCGCGGGGAACTGGCCGGCAAGCTCGTCGTCGACTGCGTCAACCCGCTCGGCTTCGACAAGCAGGGCGCCTACGCGCTGAAGCCCGAGGAGGGCAGCGCCGCCGAGCAGGCCGCGGCCCTGCTGCCGGACTCCCGGGTCACCGCGGCCTTCCACCACCTGTCCGCGGTGCTGCTCCAGGACCCGGAGATCGACCGGATCGACACCGATGTGATGGTGCTCGGCGAGGTCCGCGCCGACGTGGAGATCGTGCAGGCGCTGGCCGGGCGCATTCCGGGCATGCGGGGCGTCTATGCCGGGCGGCTGCGCAACGCCCACCAGGTGGAGGCGCTGGTCGCCAACCTGATCTCCGTCAACCGCCGCTACAAGGCACACGCCGGGCTCCGCGTCACGGACGTATGACATCCCGGGCGGCCCCGTACCGGGCCGCCCGGAAGACGCGCCCAGGCCTCTGCGATCCGGCTGTCCAGGCTGCGGGAGCGCCCAGGCCACCGGGCGGTGGCGGACCCCGGCCACTGCATCGCTGCCGTGATGCTGCCCGGTTCCGTACCGCGCCGACCCGGGACGGGCTGAGGCCGTCCGGCACGCGCACCGCCGGCCGCCACCGCGGCCTTCGCGGTGACTTCGCATTGGGTCTCTGCTCTGCGGAGTGTGCGGCCGCCGCGACGACGTCACTGCGTTCGGCGGCCTTCCCCGTGAAGGGGGACACGCGTTCGTGTGTCATGCGGCCGACGTGAGCTTGACCGCGTGGTGCTGGTGTTCGTAACCGTTGGGGCAGAGGTGCCCGTGGCGGAGTGCCTACGGCGGCTGTTGTAGCGGGTCAGCCAACCGAAGACGGCCGTACTGCGGCGACTTCACACCGGAGGCGGGATTGTCGTCGAACAGCCCAGCCGGTGCGCGTCCAGCGGGATCGCCTTCAGCTTGTCGAACGCGTTCGCCTGCGCGGCCAGGCCGACGCCGTTGCGCTCCGTGCTCAGGATGAAGGCTTCGACGACCTTGTGGTCGAAGGTGCTCATCCGCCGGCTGCCCAGCAGTGGCAGCAGGTGGATGCTCAGCAGCGAGTCCAGGTGCACCACCGACGCCGGCCCCAGATCCCGCTGCCCGGCCTTCCACCGGGCGGCGTACTCCTCGAACCGCATCGCCCCGTACTTCGCGATGTGCTCCGACTTCGCCTGGCCCCGTGGCGCAGCCTTCTTCGCTTTGTTGACCTCCGTCAAACGCGCAATCGCCTTGCCCCGGGTCGCGAACCCGGCCTCCTTCACCTGCTTCCCGGCCGCCGACCGATACCAGATCTTGTACGGGTGAGGGTACTTCGAGCACCGCGACCGCGGGTGCTCACACTCCTTGAAGAACGAGCCCATCCCACAAACCAGGACTGCGGCACTCACGGTGCTGACTCCTCCGGAACCGATGCTGACAGTTTGCTGACCGCTGGCGGTCCGGAACGCCACTGACCTGCACGGATGCGCGCAGGGTTCGCTATGTTCTGGAACTGGATCGGCCGGACCCAGGAGGAGATCGAACAGGCCCCCCGGGACTGGATGGAGGGCACCCGCTTCGGCGAGGTGAAGGGCTACGACGGCGCCCCGCTGCCCGCTCCCGAGCTGCCGCCGGTGCCGCTGAAGCCGCGCGGAAGGGTGCGCTGACCTGCGGTAATGCCTGATCCCTGGTGGCTGGTGAGCGGGCGGCGGTCGGGCGCTGCCTCCCGCTGTCCGCCCGCTCGCGGGAGGACGGCTGAGCGGGGTGCGGACCGGAGCCGGGATGGCGGGCGATTCCACGGTGTGGCCGTCTGTGAGCAGCTGTGGCAGGACTCTTGCTGACCTGATGCTGACTTCGCTGACGCCTCGTCAGCTGCGATTGAGGCACTCTTTTCGCAGCTCCCTCGCGCGCGGTGGCCTTTGCGGACCCGAGGGCGGCCGGACGAATGCCGGCCCGGCGGACGGCTGGGCCGGTGCCGGTGCGTGAACTCGGCACTTGGCCTTGCCCTTGCCGAAATCCTCGTCCGGGCAGGTCAGGCGGCATGCCCGTACTCGTGGAGAAGGCCGCCGAGGCGATCGCATCGTCGTACCCCGAGGCAGGCGATCTGGTCCGGATCGACGATCGACGCGGACAACGGGTTCAACGGGCGGGCGTTCGCGATGCCCCGATGGGGCCGGTGCACATGGTGGAAACGCTCGAATTCCCGCAGGGCGTGGAGCAGATGCCGCTGATCCCAGATCAAGGTCCGGTCCAGCAGCTCGCGCCGGCAGGTCTGCACCCAGCGTTCCATGACCGCATTCATCCGCGGCATCCGGACTCCGCCGGGCACGACCTCGAGCCCCGCATCGGCGAGGACCGCGCCGGACAGGGCGGGGAACTTCCCGTCCCGGTCCCGGATCAGGAACCGCGCCCGGCAGCCGGCATCCTCCAGTTCCATGACGAGATTCCTCGTGGCCGGCGCCACCCACGAGGCCGTCGGGTGCGCGGTCGCGCCCAGGATCCGGATCCGCCGGCCGGCCTGCTCGAGCACGGCGAACACGTACCGGCGCACCCCGGTCAGGGTGACCGTCTCGAAGAAGTCGCAGGCCGGCAGCGCGTCGGCCGGGGGGCGCAGGAAGCCGGCCCACGTGCCGGAGGTCCGCTCGGGCGCCGGGCCGCTCCCGGCCYCCCGCGGGATCTCCCAGACCGKGGAGGCGGCGACCKTCACGCCCGGCACCGGCAGCTCGCCGTGCAGGCGCCGGCAGCCCCACGCGGGATTCTCCCGTGCCGGGCGCAGTACCACGGCGCGGAGGGAGCGCACGGTGCGGGGCCGGCCCGGGCGCTTCGGCCTGGACTGGGCGGCGTGGCGGCGGGCGACCGGGTCGCGGCGCCCACGGAGCACCGGGTCCGGCCGCACCGGCAGCCGCAGCCTGCGCGGCACGTCCCGCGGCAGCCGGTACGGCAGCGCCGCCGGCAAAGCCCGGTCACTCGGGCTGAAGCGCACCTTCTCCTTGCCGAGTGGGCGCTCCGGCACCGACAGTTGGTGGCGCAGGGCGAGGATCTGCACGTCCTTGTCCCGMTCGCTCATCGACAGCAGGCGCRGCAGGGCGAAYGCGTTCGCCCTGCCCAGGTAGGCCGGTCGCAGCAGCACGGTTGGTCATCATGCCGCGGTGATCGACAGCCGCGCGACGGCACGGACTCGACCGGCCGCACTCGACCTCCCGTACACCCCGCACGCCGGCTCCGACCAGGGCGGATGAGGTTATCGGCAAGCGCGCCGCCACCGCGCAGATCATCCTCGCCGAGATCGGCGCGGACATGAGCCGCTTCCCCACCCCTGAACACCTGGTGTCCCGGGCCAAGTTGTGCCCCCGCACGATCCAGTCCGGAGCGAAGAACACCTCGGGGCCGACCGGGCAGGGAAACCCTCCCCCAGCCTTCGGCCGGGGGACCCCCAGGCTCAAGGGCGCTCTCGGTGAGGCCGCCAACGCCGCCGCCCGCACCGACACCTTCCTCGGCGCCCGCTACCGGCGCCTCGTCAAACGCCGCCCATGCCAAAGCTCTGGTCGCCGTCGCCCGCTCGATACTCGTCATCGCCCGGCACCTGATCAACGACCCGGACGCCCCCTACCAGGAGCTCGGCGCCCACTGGCACCGCCGCCACCTCGACCCCGCCCGCAAAACCCGCGACCTCGTCCGCCAACTCCAGGCCCTCGGCCACCAAGTCGCGCTCAGCCCGGCATCAGCCTGACCGTCCCGTCTCACCGTCATCCGGTCCGCAAGCGGCCCGGATGCTGCCGCCCGCCCTCCCGCACATCGATTTTCCGATCAGCTTCAGAGTCAAGCTCAGCTGTCGAAGTCGACGGTCAGAGCGTCGGAGACGGGGAACGTCTGGCAGGTCAGCACGTAGCCCGCCTCCACCTCCGCCGGTTCGAGGGCGTAGTTGCGGCGCATGTCCGCCTCACCACCGGTGAGCAGGGCCCGGCAGGTACCGCAGACGCCGCCCTTGCAGGCGAAGGGCAGGTCGGGCCGGATCCGCGACGCCGAGTCGAGCAGGGTCTCGTCCCGGGAGAGGGGAGAGGTGGTGGTACGGCCGTCCAGGACGACCGTGACCTCGCTGACGGGTCCGTCGGGCCGCCGGTCCTCCCGGCGTGCCGGTGCGACCGGTTCCTCGCCGGCGAAGAACAGCTCCTGATGAATGCGTTCGTCGGATACGCCGAGTCCGGCCAGCACCTTCTGGGCGTCGCGGACCATGCCGTGCGGGCCGCACAGCCACCAGTGGTCGGCCTCGTCCACGTCGACCAGTCCGTCGACGAGCGCGGCCAGCCGCTCCGCGTCCAGCCGCCCGGACAGCAGTTCCGCCTCCCGGGGCTCGCGGGACAGCACATGCGCGAGCTGGAAGCGGCCAGGATAGAGGTCCTTCAGGTCGGCAAGATCGTCGGCGAACATCACGGAGTCGGTGCGGCGGTTGCCGTAGAAGAGGGTGACGCGGGAGCGGTCGTCGGCAGCGAGCACGGACTCGGCGATGGACAGCATCGGGGTGATCCCCGAGCCGGCCGATACGAGAACGTGGTGACCGGGCGCGGACAGGTCCGGGGTGAAGGCGCCGGTCGGGGCCATGACCTCGACGGTGTCGCCGGGCCGGACCTCGTGCACCAGCCAGGAGGAGAACAGCCCGCCGGGCACCTCGCGGACCCCGATGCGGGGAGGTGAACCGGCTGGCGAGCAGATCGAGTACGAGCGCCGCTCGTCCCGTCCGTCGACCTCGCGGCGCAGTGTGAGCGACTGCCCGGGGCTGAAGGTGAACTCCTCCGCCAGTTCCTCAGGGATGTCGAAACCGACCGCGACCGCGTCCTCGCACAGCCGCTGTACCGCCGCCACCCGCAGGGTGTGGAAGGACGGGCGGCGACGCGGACGGCGTCCGGGGACAGGGGCCGCGTCGGTAAGGGCCAACAGGTCTGCCATCAGATCTCCTTGATGTACTCGAAAGGCTCGCGGCAGGCGCGACAGCGCCACAGTGCCTTGCACGAGGTGGCGCCGAAGCGGGAGGTTTCCTCGGTGTCCGCCGCGCCGCAGCGTGGGCACCTCACCTGGTGGCGGGTCGGCGACAGCGTGAGCGGCACGGGGCCGGACGCGTGGCGGGGCGCGGGGCCGGGCGGGGCGATGCCGTGCTCGGCGAGCTTGCGCCGCCCCTCGGGGGTGATCCAGTCGGTGGTCCACGGCGGATCGAGGACGGTGGAAACCTCGACCCTGGCGAAGCCGGCCTCCGCCAATCTGGCCGCGACCCCGGCCCGCATCTCGGCCATGGCCGGGCAGCCCGAGTACGTCGGTGTGAGGCTCGCGATGACCGTGCCGTCCTCGGTGACCTCCACGTCGCGCAGGACTCCGAGGTCGGCGAGGGTGAGCATGGGCAGTTCCGGGTCCGGCACCTGCTCGGCTACGTGCCGCGCACGCCGGATGTCGGTCAAAGCGGTCACCATGTCGCCTCCGGGTGGGCGCGGGCGACGGACTGGAGCTCGGCAAGCAGCGGGACGAGGTGCTCGGTGTGCTCACCGGTCCGGCCGGAACCCGGCCGGGGCTGCCAGGCAGGAAGGGGCAGACCGGCCGCGTCGGTGACCTGCCGCAGGACTGCGGCCACCTCTTCCCGCACGTCACAGGCGGAAAACAGCTCACCGAGATACGGGTTCACCTGCTGGAGCCCGGCCCGCATCCGCCGGTGCGACTCGGCGGTGCCGTCACCGAGCCGGACGGCCCACTCGGCCGCATACTGCCGGTGGTACGTCAGCTCCTTGACGCCCTTGGCAGCGACAGCGGCGAGCACCGGGTCGGGCGAGGCGCTGAGCCGCTCGAAGTGGGCCAGCCGCCAGCTGGAGAGCACCAGCAGCCGGGCCATGCTGAACGCGAAGTCGCGGTTGGGGAGTTCGGCCAGGGTGACGTTGCGGAAGTCGCCGGGGTCGCGGAAGTAGGCGTAGGCGTCCTCGCCACGGCCGGTGCCGTCCACCTGTCCGCAGCGGGCGTAGAGCAGGCGGGCCTGGCCGAGCAGGTCGAGGCCGATGTTGGCGAGGGCGACCTCCTCCTCCAGTTCGGGGGCGCGGGTGGTCCACTCCGCCAGCCGCTGGGCCGCCACCAGGGCGTCGTCTCCGAGCGCTAGGCACAGTGCGGCCAGTTCGGCGCGGTCGACCCCGTCGGGGACGGTCGTGTCCACGCCGTGCAGGGGGTCCTCGAAGCCGGTGCCGTAGGCCCAGCGGGTGTCGTCCTCGTGTCCCTCGGCCAGGGTCAGGTAGACGTGGTCGTCACTCATTCCCTGCTCCTAGATGTGGGGGACGTCGTCGGGGATGTCGTAGAAGGTCGGGTGGCGGTAGACCTTGTCCGCGCTGGGCTCGAAGAAGGGGTCCTTTTCGTCCCGGGTGGAGGCCGCGATGTGCTCGCTGCGCACCACCCAGATGCTGACGCCCTCGTTGCGCCGGGTGTACAGGTCGCGGGCGTGGGTGAGGGCCATCCGGTCGTCGGCGGCGTGCAGCGAGCCGACATGGACGTGGTTCAGGCCGCGCTTGCCGCGTACCAACACCTCGTACAGCGGCCAGCCCTTCTGCTTGTCGGCGCTCATGCCGCCGCTCCCTTCTCCTCGCGGGCCGCCTGCTTCGCCGCGTGCGCGACAGCCGCCTCCCGTACCCAGGCACCTTCCTCGTGGGCGGCGCCCCGGCGCTCGATTCGGTCGGCGTTGCAGGGCCCGTCGCCCTTGATCACGCGCATCAGCTCGTCCCAGTCGGGGGTGCCGAAGTCGTGGTGGCCCCGTTCCTCGTTCCAGCGCAGTTCGGGGTCGGGCAGGGTGACGTCGAGCTTCTTCGCCTGCGGGACGGTCATGTCGACGAAGCGCTGCCGCAGTTCGTCGTTGCTGTGCCGCTTGATCTTCCAGGCCATCGACTGCGCGGAGTTGGGCGAGTTGTCGTCGGGCGGGCCGAACATCATCAGGGACGGCCACCACCAGCGGTTCACCGCGTCCTGAACCATCTCGCGCTGGGCTTCGGTGCCGCGCATCATCGTCATCAGCAGCTCGTAGCCCTGCCGCTGGTGGAAGGACTCCTCCTTGCAGATGCGCACCATGGCCCGGGCGTAGGGGCCGTAGGAGGAGCGGCACAGCGGGACTTGGTTGCAGATCGCGGCGCCGTCCACGAACCAGCCGATGACGCCGACGTCGGCGAAGGTGGGCGTGGGGTAGTTGAAGATCGAGGAGTACTTCTGGCGGCCCTCGATCAGCCGCTCGGTGAGGTCCGCGCGGTCGGCGCCGAGCGTCTCGGCCGCCGAGTACAGGTACAGGCCGTGGCCGGCCTCGTCCTGGACCTTGGCGAACAGAATCGCCTTGCGGCGCAGCGAGGGCGCCCGGGTGATCCACTCACCCTCAGGCTGCATACCGATGATCTCCGAGTGGGCGTGCTGCGCCACCTGCCGGATCAGTGTCTTGCGGTAGCCGTCCGGCATCCAGTCACGCGGCTCGACCCTCTGGTCCCGCGCGATCGTCGCGTCGAAGTGCTCTTGGAGCGCGGGGGGAGCGTCGAGAGTGGCCGAGGAGCCGGCCTGTTGTGCAGTCATCCGTATCACCATTCCCAACCGACCGTTCGTTCGGTCGATGATATGACGAGGTACCTGGGTTTCGGCAAGTGCCGAGGGAAGTCAGTTCCCGCTGTAGGTGGGCGTCCGGCCGTCAAGGAAGGCGCGCATGGCGGCGCGGTGGTCCTCCGTCCGGCCGAGCTGTTCCTGGGCCACGGCCTCCGCCTCCAACAATGCGGTCAGGTCACCGCCCTTCGCAGCGCGCAGCAACGCCTTTACCTCGGCATACGCGGCGGTGGGACCGGCAGCCAGGCGCCGGGCGAGGTCGAGGCCCTGCTCGGTCGCGGTGCCGTCCGGCACGACCCGGTGTACCAGCCCCCACCGCTCGGCCGCCTCGGCACCGAAGCGGTCGCCGAGGAGCATGAGCGCCGCGGCCCGGGAGGGGCTGACCGTCCGTAACAGCGTGCCGCTCAGCCCGCTGTCGGCGGCCAGGCCGATCCCGGTGGAGGCGGTGGCGAAGCAGGCGCCCTCAGCGGCCACCCGGAGGTCTGCGCACAGGGCCAGGCCGAGTCCGGCGCCGACGCAGGCGCCCTCGATGGCCGCGAGCACCGGCTGCCGCAACGCGTGGAGCTGCGCCACCAGGGGGTTGTACTGGTCGCGGACGATGGCGAACGCCGACTCCGGATGCGTCTCCAGAGCCTGGGCGTGTTCCTTGAGGTCCTGTCCGATGCAGAAGTGCTCGCCCTGCGCGGCCAACAGGACCGCGCGCACGCTGTTCCCTTCGGCGCGTACCCTGCCGCAGGGCGTCGAGCAGTCCATGGCGCAGGGGCGCGTCGAGGGCGTTGCCCGCCGACGGCCGACGCAGTTCGATGACGGCGACCCCGTCCCGCAGGGCGTAGTCGACGGTGCGTTCGCCGGTCTGTGCCGTACCGGTCACTGCCATGCGTAGAACCCCTGTCCGGTCTTGCGGCCGAGTTCGCCCCGGGCGACCATCTCGCGCATCAGGCGCGGCGGGGCGAACCGCTCACCCAGCGTGGCGTGCAGGTGCTCCGCGATGGCCAGGCGTACGTCCAGGCCGACCAGGTCGGTCAGGCGCAACGGCCCCATGGGGTGCTTGTAGCCGAGTCGCATGGCGTCGTCGATGGCCTCGGGTTCCGCCACGCCTTCCTCGACCATGCGGATGGCCTCCAGGCCGAGTGTCACGCCGAGCCGACTGCTGGCGAAGCCGGGCGAGTCCTTGACGACGACGTCCTTCTTGCCGAGGCAGCGCGTCCACCGCAGGGCGGCGTCGACCGTGTCGGCGTCCGTGCCGGGCGCCACGACGATCTCGACCAGGTCCGACGCGGGCACCGGGTTGAAGAAGTGCATGCCCAGGAAGCGGCCAGGCCGGGTGAGGACGGCCGCCAGCTCGGTCACCGACAGCGAGCTGGTGTTGCTGGTCAGCACCGTGGTGGCGCTCACCGTCTGTTCGGCGGCGGCCAGGACCCGGGCCTTGAGCGCGGGGTCCTCGGGGACGGCCTCCACGACCAGGTCGGCTGCGGTGGGCAGCTCCTCCACCGACTCGACGGTGGAGACCCGGGCGAGGATGTCGTCCGGGGACTCGCTGAGCAGGTCGCGCTCGGCGGCTCGCTTCAGTCCGGTGGCCACGCGGTCCAGGGCGGCGGCCGCGGCCTCGGCGCCGCTCTCGACGACGGTGACGGTCGATCCGGCGGTCGCGTAGGACTGGACGATGCCAGCGCCCATCCGGCCGCCGCCGATCACCCCGACCACGGCCGGTGCGTGCGTGCTGGTGGTCATGCTCGGCTCCTCTTCTCCAGGAAGCGGGTCATGCGGTCCTTCTTGTCCTGGCCCTCGAACAGCACGGCCTGCGCGAGGTCGTCGGCGACCGGATGAGCGCCGGGCGAGTCCACGACGAGCTTGGTCAGGCGCAGGGCCATGGCGGAGGAGCGGGCCATGCGGTCGAGCAGGGCGTGCGCCTCGTCGAGCAGCTTCTCGGCCGGTACGACGTCCATGACGAGCCCGGCCGCCAGGGCCGCGCGCGCGTCGAGGTTCCGCCCGGCGAGCAGCACCTGCTTGGCGATCGACTCGCCGACCAGCTCGGGCAGCCGCCAGCAGGCGCCGGCGGCGGCGAGGATGCCGAGGCCCGGCTCGGGGTTGCCGAACACGGCGTCCGGTCCGGCGATGCGCAGGTCGCAGGCGTAAGACAGCTCCGCGCCGCCGCCCAGGGCCCAGCCGTCCACTGCTGCGACGGTCGGCATGGGCAGGCGCCGCACCCGCTCGAACAGACGGCTGTTGATGCCTTGGAGGGCTTGGTCCCGCCCGCGTTCCAGCAGCTCGGCGATGTCGGCGCCGCCCGCGAAGACCCGGCCGTGGCCGGTGAGCAACAGCAGCTTCGGCCGGCGCTCCAGTTCGTCGCAGACGTCGTGCAGCTCGGCGATCATCCCGCCGCTGATGGCGTTGCGGGCGTCGGGCCGGTGCAGCGTGACGACCAGCCGGTCCTCACGCTCCTCGACCAGGAGGGTGTCGTAGGTCATGGCGCTCACACCCGCTCCACTAGCATCGCCACGCCCTGGCCGACACCGACGCACAGGGTGGCGAGGCCCCGGCGGGCATCCTCGCGTTCCAGGCGACCCAGCAGAGTGAGCAGGATGCGGGCGCCCGAGCAGCCCAGGGGGTGGCCGAGCGCGATGGCGCCGCCGTCGGCGTTGACCTTGTCCTCGTCCAGCTTGAGGCGGCGTATGACGGCCAGGGCCTGGGCGGCGAACGCCTCGTTCAGCTCGACGGCGTCCAGGTCTCCGGTCTGCCATCCGGCGCGGGCGATGGCCTTCTCGGAGGCGGGGACCGGGCCAAGGCCCATGATGTTGGGCTGGACGCCGGCCGCGGCGGAGGTGACGATCCGCGCCCGGGGGGTGAGTCCGTACCGGTCCACGGCCGCCGCGCTCGCCACCACGAGGGCGGCAGCGCCGTCCGACAGCGGCGAGGACGAGCCCGCGGTGACAATGCCGTCCTTACGGAAGATGGTACGGAGCGTGCCGAGCTTCTCCAGGGTGGTGGCGGGGCGGGGGCCCTCGTCCTGGGTGACCTCGCCGTCCTTGACCGGGACCGGCACGACCTCGCGGTCGAAGCGGCCCGCTTCCTGGGCGGCGACAGCCCGCTGGTGGCTGCGCAGGGCGAAGGCGTCGGACTCGGCGCGGGTGATGCCGTCGAGGGCGGCGACCTCCTCGGCGGTCTCCCCCATCGACAGCGTGAGCTTGCCCGTCTCCGGTCCGGCGCCGGCGGGGACGGCCCGGTCGGCGGCCGTGAAGCGGGGGTTGGTGAAGCGCCAGCCCAGCGACGTGTCCTGTACCTCGCCCGGCTTGGCCCAGGGAGTTCCGGGCTTGGCCATCACCCAGGGGGCGCGGGTCATGGACTCCGCGCCGCCGGCCACGACCAGGTCGGCCTCGCCGGAGCGGATCGCCTGGGCGGCGGAGGCGACGGCGGTCAGGCCCGAAGCACACAGCCGGTTGACGGCGTAGCCGGGGACAGTGTGCGGCAGTCCGGCCAGCAGCACGGCCATGCGGGCCACGTCCCGGTTATCCTCACCGGCCTGGTTGGCCGCGCCGAGGATCACCTCGTCCACGGCCTCGGAAGGGATACCGGAGCGGCGCACGGCCTCACCAACCACGAGGGCGGCCAGGTCGTCTGGGCGCACAGAGGCCAGGGCGCCGCCGTAGCGGCCCTGCGGGGTGCGCGCTCCGTCGATCAGGTAGACGTCTTCGGACATCAGGCGGATTCCTCGGCGGCGACGACGGGACGACGGGACTGAAGGACGGCGAAGCGGCCGGTGACGAAGGCCGCGTCGGAGAGGGTGGCGCTGGCCGCGGGGTTCGCGGCGCTGCCGTGGAAGTCGCTGAAGGCAGAGGACTGGTTGACGAAGATCTGGCCGGTGAGGTTCTCGGACAGGTGGACGCCCGCGTCCAGGGCGGCCTCCTCGGCGGCGGCCAGCACGTCCTCGTCGGTGGAGTGGACGGCGGCGGTCAGCGCACCGTGCGCGCGCACCGTCTCGCGGAACAGTTCGAGACTGTGCCGGGTGGAGTCGGTGCCGATCACGAAGGACACCGGCCCGAACCACTCCCGGGTGTACACCTCGCGGTCCGTCTCGGCGTCCAGCCGGGCCACCAGCGGTGTGCGCACGTCGGCGTCGGCGTACTCGGGGTGGGCGGCGGGCGTCGAGGGACGTACCGTGCGGCCGACTCCGGCGGCCTGGGCGAGCCGCTCGCGTACGCCGTCATTGACGATCGCGCCGAGCGTGCCGGCCGCTCGTGCGGGGTCGCCGAGCAGCTTGTCGAGCGCGGCAGCGAGGTCGGCGGCGAACTCGTCGGCGGTACGCGGTCCCTGGTCGGTGACGAATCCCTCACGCGGGATCAGCAGGTTCTGCGGGGTGGTGCACATCTGCCCGCTGTACAGCGACAGCGAGAAGGCGAGGTTGCCGAGCAGACCTCTGTAGTCGTCGGTGGAGTCCAGGACGACCGTGTTGAGGCCGGCCTTCTCGGTGTAGACCACCGCCTGGCGAGCGTTGGCCTCCAGCCAGTCGCCGAACTCCGTGGAACCGGTGAAGTCGATGATGCGCACGTCCGGGTCGAGGGCCAGCGTGGCGGCGTCCCGGCCGCCGGGCTCCTCGGCGACCAGGAGGACCAGGTCGGGGCTGAAACCGGCCTCGGCCAGCACCTCCCGGGCGATGCGGACGGTGATCGCCAGCGGCAGCACGGCCCCGGGGTGCGGCTTGACCACGACCGGGTTGCCGGTGACGAGCGAGGCGAACAGGCCCGGGTAGCTGTTCCAGGTGGGGAAGGTGTTGCAGGCTACGAGCAGGGAGACACCGCGGCCGACGGGGCTGAACTTCTTGTCCAGCACCAGGTCACCGCCCTTGCGCTGCGGCTTGCTCCAACGGGCGGCCTCCGGGTGCTTCTTCTGCGCCGCCCACGCGTAGGCGACGGCCTCCAGGCCGCGGTCCTGGGCGTGCGGACCGCCCGCCTGGAACGCCATGACGAACGCCTGGCCGCTGGTGTGCTGCACAGCATGGGCGATCTCGAAGCTGGCCGCGTTCAGCCGGGCGAGGATCTCCGCGGCGACCCCGGCACGCGCGTCCGGGCCGGCCGCGCGCCACGCCGCGGTGGCGTCCTTGGCGGCGGCCACGGCCGCGACCGTCGAGAGCCGGGGGTAGCTGATACCCAGCGGAAAGCCGTACGGGGAGTGCTCCTCCGGGGCCACACGCCCCTCGCCCGGATGCCCGGGCAGGCCGAACGGCCTGCCGATCTGCTCCCGGAAGGTTGCCTCACCCAGCTTGGCGGCGTCCTCCCCGTACACCGACTTGCTCGGTGACTCAGGGTAGGGCGTCCAGTGCTCGCGACTCTCCGTCGCCGCGACCGCCCGCTCCAGCAGGGTGCGGTGCTGCGCGAAGAGTTCGGATGCTCGAGTGGCTGCGTTCTGCATGTGACTCACCTCTTGACAGGCCCTGGTACGGCTTGATTACTTGACCGTGGCCGCACGCTAACCGAATGTTCGGTCGGTCCACAAGGTGGTGTAAACCGTGACGGAAACGAAGTCCCCGCTCTCCGGGCCGGCAGCGCGCATGTTCGCCGCCGACCGGGCCTCCCGGTCGCTGGGGATAGAACTCCTGGAGCAGGGTCACGGGACCGCCGTGCTCCGTATGACCGTGACCGAGTCGATGGTCAACGGTCACGGGATGGCCCACGGCGGGTACCTGTTCCTTTTCGCCGACACCGCCTTCGCCTGTGCTTGCAACAGCCGTGGGCCGGTCACCGTCGCCTCCGGGGCGGACGTCACCTTCGTGGCGCCCGCCCGAGAGGGCGACGTTCTGACCGCCACCGCCCGGGAGGTCACCCGGTTCGGCCGCAGTGGCATCTATGACGTGAGCGTCGTACGCGGTGAGACGGTGATCGCGGAGTTCCGCGGCCGCAGCCGCAGTGTCCGGAGCACCAGCAACCAGGAGCCGCAATGATCAGCGAACCGACCGCACCGGTGGACGTCCGGGCCCGCCGTGGTGAGCCCCTTCCGGCACAGCTGCTGGACGACGCCGAGCGGATGCCGCGTGAGGAACTGGAGACCCTGCAGCTGCGCCGCCTCCGCCAGACTCTGCGGCACGCCTACGACAACGTCGGGCTGTACCGCAAGAAGTTCGACGAAGCCGGTGTGACACCCGACGACTGCCGGACACTGGCGGATCTGGCCCGGTTCCCCTTCACGACCAAGGCCGACCTGCGGGACACCTACCCCTTCGGCATGTTCGCCGTGCCGATGGAGGAGGTGCGGCGCGTTCACGCCTCCAGCGGCACCACCGGGCGACCCACCGTCGTCGGCTACACCGAGAACGACCTCTCCGCCTGGGCGGACGTCGTCGCCCGCTCGATCCGCGCCGCTGGCGGCCGCCCCGGACACAAGGTGCACATCTCCTACGGCTACGGCCTGTTCACCGGCGGCCTCGGCGCCCACTACGGCGCCGAACGCGCCGGCTGCACGGTGATCCCCGCCTCAGGTGGCATGACTGCCCGGCAGGTCCAGATCATCCAGGACTTCCGGCCCGAGATCATCATGGTCACCCCGTCCTACATGCTCACCCTGCTCGACGAGTTCGAGCGCCAGGGCGTGGACCCACGCGCCACCTCGTTGCAAGTCGGCATCTTCGGCGCCGAGCCCTGGACGGAGGAGATGCGCCGCGAGATCGAAGAGCGCATGAACATCCACGCCGTGGACATCTACGGGCTTTCCGAGGTCATGGGCCCCGGGGTCGCCCAGGAGTGTGTGGACACCAAGGACGGCCTGCACGTGTGGGAGGACCACTTCCTCCCCGAGATCGTCGACCCCCTCACTGACGACGTCCTGTCCGACGGTGAGAGCGGCGAGCTGGTCTTCACCTCCCTTTCCAAGGAGGCCCTGCCGGTCATCCGCTACCGCACCCGGGACCTGACCCGGCTGCTGCCCGGCACCGCCCGGCCCGCCCTCCGCCGCATCGAGAAGATCACCGGCCGCTGCGACGACATGATCATCCTGCGTGGGGTGAACGTCTTCCCCACCCAGATCGAGGAGGTCGTCCTGCGCACCCCCGGCGTCGCACCACACTTCCAGATCCAGCTCAGCACCCACGGGCGGATGGATCACATGACCGTCCGCGTGGAGGCCGAACCCGGTGCAGGCCCGGAGCGGCGCGAGGCGGCGTCCCGCGCGATCGCCAAGGGCGTCAAGGACGGGGTCGGCGTGAGCGTGGAGGTGGCGATCGTGGAGCCCGAGAGCCTGGAGCGTTCCCTCGGCAAGCTCCGCCGGGTCAAGGACCAGCGCGGTAAGTGATCCGTTTCCTTGCCACAATGACCGGATGAGCAACACGCCCACCGGACGCCCCGAACGGCGCCGCGATCGCCCCGCCTACGACCGCGACTCCCTCCTGGACGTCGCGGTCGCGGTGTTCAACGAGCGCGGTTACGACGGCACCGGCATGGAGGAGCTGGCCCGGCGGCTCGGTCTGAGCAAGTCGAGCATCTACCACCACGTGTCCGGCAAGGAGGAACTGCTGTCCCTCGCCGTCACCCGTGCCCTGGACGCACTCTTCGCCGTGCTGGACGAGGAGCCGGCCCCGGACACGTCGGCGACGGCCCGGCTACGGCACGTGGTACGGCGGAGCATCGAGGTACTGGCCGCCGAGCTGCCGTACGTCACCGCGCTGCTGCGGCTGCACGGCAACAGCGAGACGGAGCTGCGGGCCCTCGAGCGGCGGCGCGAATTCGACCACCGGGTCGCCGACCTGGTCCTACGCGCCGCCGCCGAGGGAGGCGTACGCGACGACATCGACCCCCACCTGGCCAGCCGTCTACTGTTCGGTACCGTCAACTCGCTCATCGAGTGGTACGAGCCCGACGGGGACTTCCCTGTTACGGCCCTTGCCGATGCCCTGACCGCCGTACTGTTCGAAGGGCTGAGCCGCCAGGGAGCCGATGACCCCGAACACCGATGAGGGCAATAGGGTCATATCGCTATGGTTCGGCCAATTGCACGCCATAGGCGAAAGGGAAAGGCGCTGGCACGTTGTGGAGCGTATGAGTGCCTGCAGGACATCGTGGACCACTACCTGGCCGGCGCCTACCGCAACGGCCTCAAGGCCCAGGTCGTCGCCTGCAACCGTGACCTGGCCGTGGCGTACACGGACAAGCTCAACGAGCTGCTGGCCGGCTTCGAAGCCTCCCAGGTGCTCGCCGAGGTCGAAAAGCATGACCGGATCACCGCCGAGGTGAACATCTCCGTCTCGGACTCCAAGGACGAGGACCCCGCCATGCGGCCGTTTGGGCTCTCGGAAGCGCAGGAGGAGGAGCAGAAGCGGCGGTTCCTCACCCCGGACGACCCGCTGTGCTTCCTGGTGGTGACCGCGAAGCTGATGACCGGGTTCGACGCCCCCAACGAGGGCGTCCTGTACCTGGACAAGCCGCGGAAGGCCCACACCCTGTTCCAGACGATCACCCGCCCGAACCGCACCTGGATCTCCCCGACCGGGTTCGTGAAGACCTCCGGCGTGGTCGTGGACTACATCGGCCTGGCCGAAGAGGTCCAGCGGGCCGTCGCCGACCCCACCGCGGCGGGGGCCGGCAAGAGCGGCGGGTTCGTCACCGACCTGTCCGAGCTGGTCGCCGAGTTCCGCACCACCTTCGCCCGCATCGAAGACCTCCTCGCGGACGTGGACGGCCTGGACCTCACACTCCACGGCTACGAGTCCGTGCGCGTCATCAACGTCTTCCTGGACGCCCACCCCGACGCCGCCGCAGTGTTCGCCCAGGACTACCGGCTGCTGGCCCGCCTGTACCCGCTCATCACCACCGACAAGCGGATCGCCAAGTACCGGGACGGCTTCGCTCTGTTCGGGTCCGTGTACACGACCCTGTTCAAGAAGTCCTCCGACGAGGAGCGCAAGGAACGGCTGGCCGAGCTGGGGCCGATGGTCCTGGAGATCATCAACGCCTACGTCCACTCCTTCTCCGTGGTCGCCTCCCAGGAGGAACCCCTCGTCCTGGACGCCCAGGGCATCGCCATCCTCAAGGAGCTGCTGGCCCTCGTCCGCCCCAGGCCCGGCACGGACGACGGCCAGGACAAGACACCGCCGTCCGCGGCACAGATCCTGGACCACATCAAGGCCGCCCTCGACAACGGCGTCGATGCGGGGTCCGCGAAGTACACCGCCCTCGCCGAGCGGATCAAACAACTGCGGGACCGGATCATCCAGAACGCCCAGAGCGCCCTGGAATTCCTGTCCAAAGCACTCCGGGTGGCGCTGTCACGTTGGCTGAGCGGGTGGGATGATCTTCTGGTTGATCATGCGGGAGGGGTTGTCCGTGGACAGCGCGTCGCCGTCGTACAAGGGGCACCGGTACCCGGTGGAGATCATCTCGCCTTGCGTGTGGCTGTACTTCCGCTTCCCGCTCAGCTTCCGTCAGGTCGAGGAGCTGATGCTCGCCCGTGGCGTGATCGTCTCGCATGAGACGGTGCGGCGCTGGTGTGTGAAGTTCGGGCAGCAGTACGCCGGTGCGTTGCGCCGCCGTCGGCCCCGGCCCGGTGATACATGGCATCTGGACGAGGTGTTCGTCAGGATCAACGGAGAGCAGAAGTATCTGTGGCGGGCCGTGGACCAGGACGGCACCGTCCTGGACATCCTCGTGCAGAACCGGCGGGACAAGGGCGCCGCCAGGCGTTTCTTCCGCCGCCTGCTGCAGACGACCCGCACGGTGCCCCGGGTGATCGTCACCGACAGGCTCCGCTCCTACGGCGCGGCCCATCGCGAGGTCATGCCCTCCGTCGAGCACCGGCAGTCGAAGTACCTCAACAACCGGGCCGAGAACAGCCACCAGCCCACCCGGCAGCGCGAACGCGCGATGAAAGGCTTCCGCTCCGTCGGCGGAGCCCAGCGGTTCCTGTCCGCGTTCAGCGGCATCTCACCCCACTTCCGACCACGCCGCCACCTGCTCACCGCCGCCCACTACCGCACTGAGATGACCGTCCGCTTCGCGATCTGGGATCAGGTCACCGGCGTCGCCGGCCTGTCTGCCGCGGCCTGAGCACGAAATCCGGAACCCGGCTCCACCACACCCGACACGCCGTCAGGCACTCGCACACTCAACAACGTGACAGCGCCAGACGAACAGCTTGCGATCTCTTGGTTTGGTGTCAGGGGAGGGCGTGTCGGTGGCGGGTTTTCGTGGTGGTGTCCGGACGGGCTGGGCAGCGAACCGGGGATCGGCCTTGCCGCGGGTGTGGCCGCTGTCCTGGGATGAGAGGTCAGGGGTGTCGGTACGGTCACCGGGCGGTCTACGCGCAGGTGGCGTACTGACACGAAGGTGAGAGATCGCACTCAAGATCTACTTTCGATACACCTAGGCCCGCGATGTGCCGGCGTCCAGTGGGCGGCCGCGGAGCAGGGCGAAGGTCGGCAGACCCGTCGCAGCCACGGCGAGGAGCACCGCCCCCGCAGCCAGCGGCAGTGCCGTCCCCGTCGGGACGTAGGGAGTGGAGCCGGTGACGCCGCGGGTGATCGGAACGAGGGTGACGTAGGCGATCATCGTGCCGAGCAGCAGACCGGTCGCGGCCACCAGCAGGGCCTCCCAGCGCATCATGCCCCTCACCTGGCCGCGCGTGGTGCCGGCCAGACGCAGCAGTCCGACCTCCCGCCTGCGGGCCAGGACGGTCATGACCAGGGTGTTGGCGACGGCGATGGCGGTGAACCCTCCCAGCACCGCGGCCATGACCCGGTTGGCCCATGCGTTGATCTCCAGGTCCTGGCCGACCTGTGCGGTGTGGTCGGCGGCGTCCTGGACCGTCAGCCCCGGGCCGAGGTCCGCCAGCCTCGCAGCGACCGCGGCCGGGTGGGCGTCCGGTTCGTCGCGGATCAGTACCTGGGTGTCGTAGGCCGCGCTCACGTGCGGTGCGACCGCGGCCCGCGGCAGGAGCACCTGCCCCAAGCCCAGGCCGCGTTCGTATGTGGCGACCACGGTCGGGCGCACCAGGGTGCCGTCCCCCAGCCACAACTCGAAGCGGTCGCCCACGTTCACTCCGGCCTCCTCGGCCAGGATCTCGTCGACCGCGACAGTCGGCGCCGATGCGCGCAGGCCGCTGAGTGAGCCCGTGCGGACCCCGAGGTCGAGCACCTTCGGCAACTGCACCGCATCGCCGGAGACCCCCAGCGCGGTGGCGGAGTTCAGCAGGTCGTCGGCCCGGTAGACGACACCGGTGCGCAGCACCCCCACGCTTGCCTCGACGTCCGCATCCCGTGCGGCCCGCTCGGCGGTGGTGGCGGGAAGTCCCGGCCCGGTCGATCCGATCACGTGGTCGGCGACGATGCCGGTGCGGACCTGGTGGGTGGACACGTGCGCAATGGTGGTCTGGAGGAACAGCAGCGTCCCGCAGAACGCGACGACCATCGCGATCGGGACGGTGGCCGAGGCCATGCGGCGGGCGTTGGCCCGGGCGTTGTCGGCTGCGAGCGACGCGGAGGCACCGCCACGGGCCCGCAGCGGCAGGCCGAGCACGGTGACGAAGAACCGGGTGAGCGGTGGGCCGAGCAGCGCGACCGCCACCAGCAGGCACAGCACCACGCCGAGCGCGGTGTCGGCGGCCTGAGCGCCGTCCAGGCCGGACGCGGCCAGAGCCAGCGCCGTCCCGCCGGCCAGCAGGGCCAGGCCCGAGACGACCCGGAGGCGCCCTGTGCGGCGCGGTTCCAGCACTGCCTCTCCGAAGGCCTCGCACGGGCGCAGCCGCGCGGGCCGGCGTGCGGCCAGGTACCCGGCGATCAGAGCCGCAAGGACGGTGACGGCCACGGCGACGACCATCGGGAGCACACCGGTGTTCAGCCGGACCGCCTCGGGAACCGCGCCACGGCTGACCAACTCGTCGAACCACCAGCGGGCCAGCACCAGACCCGCCGGCACGCCGAGCAACCCGGCGACCGGGGCGACCACGGCGGCCTCGGTGGCCACCGTGCGCCGGATCTGTGACGGGGTCGCGCCGACCGCGCGCAGCAGTGCGAACTCGCGGGCGCGCTGGCCGACGGCCAGGCCGACGGTGCTCACCACCACGAAGACGGCGGTCATCGCGGCGACTCCGCCGAAGGACGCGCCGAGCGCGGTCAGCGCCTCTTTGCCCCCCGCCAGCCCCGGCTGCTCCGCCAGGCCCCTGGCGTCGCCGGTGAGGACCTTCGCCTCGTCTCCGACCGCCGCGCGCACCTGCCGGGCCAGTTCCTCGCCGGTGACGCCCGCCCGGGCGTGGACGGCGATCGCGTCGGCCCTGCCCGGGTGGCCGGACAGCCGGTCGGCGTCCCGGTCGGCGAACCATACGGTCGCGGCTCCGGCCCGGGCCGGAGCCACTCCGGCGATTCGGTAGGTTCCGCTCCCGCCCGGCGCCGTGAGGACGATGCGGTCACCGACCGCGAGTCGCGCGGCGTGGACGGTTGCCTCGTCCAGGACGACCTGCCCTGCCTCCGGAGGGCGGCCGGTGGCGAGGGCGTGGGCGCCGGGGGCGGGGATGGTTGCGGAGGCGTAGCCGCGGCCGGTGAGCGGCGGCAGCGAGGAAACGGCGCTCCCGGCGGGCTGCACCGGGAAGCCGATGTCGGCCACCGCTGCGGCGACACCGGGCCGGGCGGCGATACGGGCCGCCAACCGGGAGTCGACCCGGGCCCGCTCCGGCAGCGGTGCCTGTACGGTCACCTGCTCCTCGCCGACCGTGTGTGTCATCCGGACGTACGGGTCGGCGGCCACCACTACGGGAGTTCCGGCGTACCGGGCGGGCGCACTGGCCGCCGTGACACCGGTCTGCAGCAGCACACCGCACGCAGTGATGATCGCCGAGGCGAACAGCAGCGCGACGGCGGAGCCGACGAACGACGCCGGCCGGAAGCGCACGGCCGCGCGGGCCAGCCCGTTCGTCATGCCGCAGCCCTCGTGAACGGGCCGGTCAGCGTTGCCATCCGGTCGGTGACGCTCCGCGCGTCCGGCCGGCTCAGCTCGTCCACGAGCATGCCGTCGGCAAGGAACAGCACCCGGTCCGCACAGGAGGCCGCCGCCGGGTCGTGGGTCACCATGACGACGGTTGCGCCCATCGCGTCCACCGCCTGCCGCAACAGGCCGAGAACCTCCTGGGCCGTGCGGGTGTCCAGCGCGCCGGTCGGCTCGTCGGCGAAGACGACCTCGGGGCGGGTGATCAGGGCGCGGGCGACGGCCACCCGCTGCTGCTGCCCGCCCGACAGCTGTCCGGGACGATGGTCGGCATGGTCGGGCAGGCCCACCTGCGCGAGCAACTCCCGGGCCCGTGACCGGTCCTGGCGCTCACCGCTCAGCCTTTGGGGAAGCAGCACGTTCTGCAACACCGTCAGCGAGGGCAGCAGGTTGAAGGACTGGAAGACGAAACCGACGCGACGGCGCCGCAGCCGGGTCAGCCGGTTCTCGCTGAGTGCGGTGATGTCCTGCCCACCGAGCAGCACCGTGCCGGACTGAGGCCGGTCCAGCCCCGCCGCACACTGCAACAGGCTGCTCTTGCCGGACCCCGAGGGACCCATCACCGCGCTGAAGGTGCCTTTCCCCAGCACGAGATCGACGCCCCGCAATGCCTCCACGGTCCCCTGCCGCCCCTTGTACGCACGCCGTACCGCTCGCAGCTCCACTGCCGGTGCGGCGGTGTGCCGGCGCTCGGCCGGGGGACGCTCGTGCTCTTCCGTCATGCTGATTGTGTCCTTTTCCGCAGGTCAAGCAGGGTCTGAACCACGGTAGGAACAGCACGGGCACCCGGGCCATGGTGAACACCGGTGTCCCTGGGTGGGGTTAACCCCCTCCCGGCCGGGCCCGTGAGCCGCAGCCGGAAACAGCGGTGATCCGGCCGGCACCGTCTCGAACGCGTTGGTGGATGCAGAACGTTTCGCTTTGTGTGGCTGATGTTGGGCATGCCGGGGGCCCGAGCGTCGCGCTCCGCAGGACGCCTTGTCCGGCGCTCTGCGGGACGCCTTGTCCGGCGCCTTGGAGAGCACCCTGCCGACTGCCGGCCGCTGTCGCCGCGTCACCGAAGCTGCCCGAGCCCGCCCTGCCCGGCCGCCGGCAGGCGCCGGCCAAAGCAGCCGCCCCCCGCCGGCGGCCGAAGACGCGCTGGCCCCTGCCGCGCCACCGTCGAGACCCGGCGGGTGCCGTGCCGGTCTTCCTGACCGCCACCAGCGCCGCCCGGGGCCGGGTTGCTCACCGACCACTCGCTTTCCCAGGCGATCACCCCTTGACCACCGCCGCTTTCCCGGGCCCGGACCCCGTGACCGCCCGTATGAACGCAGGCCGCCCCGCCCGCTTCGGCTTCACTGCCGGGCCCGGCACCACCGACGACGCCCGCCTCCGCCACCTCACCCTCGCCCTGCCCCCGCAGCACGCGGCCCGCCTCTTCGACGCCCAGGATCGCGGTACCGGCGAACAGCAACTGCGCGACCTGGCGGCCGAAGCGCTCGGCGAGGTCTACTTCCGCGACGGGGGCCGCCGCGCGACCGGCCTGGAGGTGCAGTTCACGGACGTCGAGCACGTGGAGTTCGACCTGTGGCCACATCGGATCGCACGAGCGGGCCTGTACGACAGCCACGCCGTCACTGGCGATGCAAGAAGCGACACCCGCACCGCCTTTTGACGGAAGGAATCAACCCATGTCTGCATCTGCCCGCCCATGGCGCGCGTACCGTGGCGGTACGACCCGCCAGGAGGTGCCGATGAGCGCGCAGCCCGACCACGCACCCGTCACCCCGTACGCCCCCGCACCCGGGGCTCCGGCCGAACTGCTCGCGCAGCTGCGCGCCAGCGATCGCGCGGACCGGTGGGTGCCGGCCTTCGTGCAGGAGTGGGCGGCGGCGCTGGAGGAGTCCCGCCGGACGTTCTCCCTCGCCGGGCTGTACGAGGTCGTCCAGGTCTGGCAGGCCCGCGTCGCCTCCGCCCCGGCAGTCGACGCGTTCCTCGCCTCCGGCCGTGACGAGACCGGCTTCGTGGACCTGGAGGAGATCCGGAGCAGGCGCCGGTGAGCGGACAGCAGCCCTACGCGGTGCGGCTCTCCCCGCCGGCCACGAAGGTGCTCGCCGCCCTGCCCGAGCCCGCGGAGCAGATGGTCTGGGACGTCCTGGACGCCGCGGCCGCGAACCCCTGGGGCTTCCCGCAGTGGGACGCCGGCGACCCGGAGGGCGAGGACGTGCGCATCGCCTCCGTCGGCCGGCTCTCCGTCGTCTACTTCGCCAACCGCGCCCTGCGCCACCTGTCCGTGCTGGATATTGTCTGGTTCGGATAGCCACCCGTGACAACGCCTGTCTGGCAACTACGTCGAGGGTCTGCGCGGCGAACGGACCAACGACGAACTCAGTGTTTCGGACTACGCCCGGGTGCCCCGCCTTCAACTCGGCAGTATGTCGGCTGGCGCAGACGCCCAGATCCACGTCGAGCTTGAGCACCAGTACGTCACGCCGATACGCATTGACCTTGAGCTGGAGTGCGTCGCGCGCGAGGGCGGCTACACATGGACCGAACACCTCGTCACGCGGCTCGATGATCGCCCCGACCCGACGCCGCCGCTTGGCCCCCACGACCGTCGTCGGTTCGGTGGCAGTGGCTGGGGCTGGTAACCGTCCGTCGGCGGGCCCCCGCCGTTCCTGAGATGGCACAGCACAGTTGGGCTCCTGACTGTCACAGTTATGCCGGTAACAGTCACCCAGTCAATGCCGCCGCGCCTGCTCCCCCACCGTCGATCCCGAAGAGCTCCTCGCAGCCCGTGAGCCCGCTCACCGTCACAGGTGGACGCTCCTGCAGGTCCCAGTTCTCACGGGAGAGACGGAACCGCTGGGACTCGACGACCTTGCCATGCAGGACGTCACGCGTGATGCCGTCGGGGCGGTAGCCGAGCTTCCGTGAGACGGACACCGAGGAGAGGTTGTCAGTGAAGGACATGGACGTCGCCGAGACCGCGCCCAGTTCCGCGAAGGCGAGGTGCAGCATGGCGATGTGAAGTTCCCCCTTGATCGTGGACAGCGGGTGTTTACGCTGCGGGGGCGAGGTCTTGGGTCACCAGAGCTCTGGTTTCGAGCGGGGTGACGTAGCCGTACTCGGGGTGCTTGCGCAGGCGGGTGCGGTTGTACTCGACCTCGATGAAGCAGAAGATGTCGGCGCGGGCGGCCTCGTGGGACTCCCAGACGGTGGTCCCGATCTCCGCTTTCAGCAGGCCGAAAAAGCTTTCGGCCGCGGCGTTATCGTAACAGGAGCCCGTTCTTCCCATGCTCTGTCTCAGCTTCAACTCCCTTATGAGCTTGCGGTATTCACCGGACGTATATTCACTGCCGCGATCGGAGTGCGCGATGCAGCCCTCTTTCAGCGCGCCGCGGCCGGCAGCCATCTTCAGCGCGTCGACCACGAGCTCGGCCCGGTGGTGGGCGGCCATCGCGTACCCGACCACCTCGCGCGTGGCCAGGTCGATGACCGTGGCCAGGTACCACCAGCCGGCGAGCGTGGGCAGGTAGGTGATGTCGGAGACCAGCTTCGTGCCGGTCTCGGCGGCGGTGAAGTCCCGCCCGACGAGGTCCGGTGACGGTGCGGCCTTGGTGTCCGCTTTCGTCAGGCTGCGACGCTTGCGGCGGGTAATCCCGCGGATGTCGCGCTCCCGCATGATCCGCTCGACCTTCTTTCGGTTGATCCGTCGCCCCTTGCGCCGCAGTGTGGCCGTCACACGCGGGGCGCCGTAGGCACCCCGGGAACACGTGTGGATCTTCCGGATCTCGTCGGCCAGCTCGTCCTCCTCCGCCTGCCTCGCCTCGGCCGCAGGCTTCGCCGCGAGATAGGCGTAGTACGCCGAGCGCGTGACCTTCAGCACCCGGCACAAGAACGCGACCGGCCAGCCGCCGGGGTTGGCCTCGGACGCCTTCTCCGCATCGATGAACGCGYAGCGCGCGGCTACGTCTACTTCGTCTTGTGGTTCGCGAAGAAGGCGGTCGCTTTTCCCAGCACCTCGATCGTCTGCTCCTGCTCGCGCACCTTTCGGCGCAGCCGGACCAGCTCCTCGCGCTCGGCCGTGGTCAGCGCGCCGGCCGGGCCCTCACCCCGGTCGATCGCGGCCTGCTTCACCCAGCCCCGCAGGCCCTCGGCGCTGACCCCGAGCTCCCGGGCCACCTCCGTCACCGTCCGCCCGGAGGAACGGACCAACTCGACGGCATCCTTCTTGAACTCGGCCGTGTACCGCTTGCGCGTGTTGCTCTTCTTACTCACTACCTGGACTGCTTCCTCCGGGACCCATACGTCCCAGTATCAAGCTGTCCCGACCGCGGGGGGAACTTCAAAAGGCGGCTCCCCCTTCACCCCTGGCAGCGCGAGCGGTCAGCTCACGATGGACCGCCGCGACGTTGCCCCTCCACAGCCCGAGCAGGGCCCGGATCTCGTCGTTGACCGTGAACCGGCCATAGTACGAAGCCCGCTCCCCCGGCGCCGCGGCCGCGGCCTCGTCCCGCTCGGCAACGGCCAGCCATCGCCACACCGCACGCTCCCGCACCCCCAACACGTCCGCCGCCGACCGCACCTGCCCAGTGGTGAGCTTCCCCTCCCGCCGCAGGACCAGCAGACGGCGCACCGCCGGCCCCCGCAACGCCCGAACCGACACAGCCGGCAAAACCCCACCCGACCCCTCCGAGGCCGGGTCCTGCTCTCCCTCATCCACACCCCCGAGCAGACCAACCACTCGCCGGCCAGTGGATCAGAACTCACAAAACTGAGACAGCGTCACCCCACACGCGATAACACCCCCACGACAGCGATACCCCCCGGAAATATCACCCTCATGACAGTGAACCCACACCCCGAAACCGCCACCCACCAGCAACAACACACCCAGACCCCACTGTCCCTCACCCCACTGTCCCAAAACCGAGAGATCGCAGCGGCGGCGGTCCAGCTCAGAACGGGTGTGATTCCCCGGATGCCGCAGCCAGAGGCTGAGGCGGACGCGCATCCGTTCCGGGGCGGCCAAGCGCCGATGGCTTCTCGGGTCGGTCTGCAGGCCGAACGGCACGCGCCCGGGGGCGGGTGCCGTTCCGTGTGGTTGCCGCGGGTAGGGACCTATCCGGTCATGGAGGGGGCGAAGGGTGACAGGGCCGGAGCGAGCTGCATGCCGGGTGCCAGGCCGAGGGCGACGAGGGCGTCGGGCAGGCCGCGTCCGGTGCGGGCCGCCTCCGCTGTGCCCGGGGCGGCCAGTTGGCGGCAGCTGGCGGCGATGATCTCGAACAGGTGCTGCACTCGGCCGGGTCCGCGGGGCAGCAGCTGGCCGTGGAAGTCCTCGTGGTGGGCAAGAACCAGGGCGGCCAGACCGGCGACGTGGGCCGAGGCCGTGCCGGTGCCGTCGAGGGCCGCGTATCCGCCCTGCGCCGAGCACGAGAGGACCGCCACACCGGGGGCGGCCGCGTCGATGCCGGGGCCGTAGCAGCTGAACGGGGCGGCGAACAGTCCTTCCGGAGTCAGCTGCGGCCCTGTGTGGCTGGCGTGGGAGGTGTCGGGCGGGTAGGAGCCGAAGACGCCCAGTGCGCCGACGGCGAACACGGTCGGCAGCGAGGCGGGGAAGGCGACCGGCCCGCCGGTGTCGCCTGCCGGGGCGACGCAGGCGATGCCCGCGGCGTTGGCATCGGCAAGCTTGCGGGAGACCAGGGCCGAGGCATACGGGGCCACCACCCCGATGTGGGCGACGTCGACCTCGTGGTCGATGCAGTGGTCGAGGGCGGCGATCAGGTCGCTGAAGCAGCCGTCGGGCAGCACCTTGCAGACGTCCAGCTCGGCGTCGACGGCGATGCCGATAATGCCCTTGCCGGTGTCCGCCCCGGCGATGATGCCGGCCGCGTGCGTACCGCTGCCCACCCTGTCCTGGGCCCAGCCCTCTTCCGTACCGCGGACGAAATCGACCCCGGAGCGCGCTCGTTGCTTCAGGTCGGGGTGCTCGGAGGCGACACCCGAGCCGATGACCGCGACCCTGACCCCGAAGGCGCGGAACGTGGGAGGCAGCTGGTCCAGCCGCATGGCCTGCTGGCCCCAGCCATACTGCTGCCTCTCGTCCAGGCCCGGATACACCTTGTCCAGCGGGGTGACGGTGACTAGGTTCTCGCCGGTCACTGACAGGTCGGGACGGTTGATCCAGCAGTCCGCGTAACCACTCGCGGGCCGGACGTACAGGGACTGGATGGACTGCTCGGTCTCCGTCGCCAGGGTGACGGTGACCGTCCCGTCGGCGGCAGTGATGCCCTGGCTCGGCCAGGTCGCACCGATCAGGAACACCCCCGCGCCGGCCAGCGGTTCGCCGTCCGGGCCGCACACGCGCAGCGAGATCTCCACAGGGTCTTCCAGCGGCATGACCAGCCCCGGGTCGCGCAGCGGCAGCATCGCCGCGGTCGGCGTGGCGGCGGGTCCGGTGCCGGACAGCGGCAGGTCCGGCTCGATGTGCAGGTACAGCGACCGCATCGACGGCAGCTGGGTCTCGGCCGCTTCGACGACCGCGATCTCCGGGCAGGAGGGAAGGACCCCGGCCGACTGCAGCTTCTCCGACGGCTGGAGCCGGCGGATCACTTTCACGTCGGGCAGGCTCTCGAACCGGTCGCACACCGCGTCCATGCTGAGCTCGGACACTCCCGGTGGGAGCAGATGCTGGGGCAGCGGTGTCACCAGGTACCGCTCGCGGCGCGGCTGCACCGGGCGCGGTGACCGCGCGCCTTTCTCACGTGGCCCTGCCTGCCTGCCCTCCGGTTCGGATCCGCCGGCCCCGCCCCTCTCGGATCCGCTCGCGCGGCTGTTTTCGGGCCTTTCCTTGACCATCACGTCCACCTTCACCACGCCTACGTCGTCACTTGTGCTTCTGATCCGGCGACGGGGCGGCTCGCGCTTGCATGCTGATGCGGTGTGTCCGGGAGCAGCCCGGGCACACCGCATCGCGCCGCCCTGAGGTCAGCCGATACCGAACGGCTGACCCATCTGACCGAAGCCGAAGCCAGGCTGCTGGTACTGCTGACCGTACGGCTGCTGGCCGAACGACTGCTGTCCGAACCCACCACCCCGCTGCTGCTGACCCTGCATGCCCTGCATGCCCTGCTGGCTCTGCTGGCTCTGCTGGCTCTGCTGGAGCAGCGTCACGATCGCGGTCGGCAGCGCCTGCTGCACGGACTGCTCCACAGCGTGCCGGATGCCCGCGTGCAGCGAGCGGTGCAGCGCGAGAGCGAGGTACGGGTGCGCCTGCTGGGCCATGCCCGGCTGCTGCTGGAGCTGCTGCTGGATCTGCTGGATCTGCTGGAACGTCTGCTGCACCTGCTGCGCGACCTGCTGGGCCGTCTGCTGACACGCCTGCTGGATGGTCTGCTGGACCAGCTGGGCCATCTGCTGCGGGCCGGCCTGCGGGCCGGCCTGCTGCATGGGTTGGGTACCGGTCATCACCGACATGAATGCTCCATTCGACGCCACAGGAAAGCCAACATGAGGGATGATGTTGGCTTTTTCGGAATAATTCCGACGCACCGACGCTAAGGCGGCGTCGCCCCGACCGCAATCGGGCGAGTCGCTTGGGAGGGAAGAATCCCCGCGATCGGATCCGGCGACCGGTGAGCCGTCGGTGACGCGGCAGGCCCCGCCACCCGGCTGCTGGCCCACCACGAACACCTGCGCCCAGCCCGCTCGATCAGCTCCGCACCCTGCTGCGGGCTCCTCTTCCGCCCGGTGCCTGGCGTTGCCCGGTCCGCACCGGCGCAGATCTCCCCGACGCGCACCCACAGCTCCCGCAGCAAACCCAAAAGCCTGATCGACACGCCCCGCACATCACCGATGTATCACGGAGAAAATGCATAGATTTAGGCACACGGTCGCACTGCGTTGTGATACGCGGTAGGACACGCCTCGACTGGCCTTAGCTCCCGCGGTCTTCGAGGCGAATGGGATATGGGGTAATTGGCAGCCCGACGGTTTCTGGTTCCGTTAGTTCAGGTTCGAGTCCTGGTATCCCAGCCAGCGTCGTGCCGCCCACCACGCGGCTCCCTGCCGGTGCCGAGGGGGGGTGAACGGGGTCCCGCCGGTAATACTGCTGGATTGAACGCTAACCTCGATCTTGGACCCCTCGCTGGTGGTGAAGGGTTGGCCGGAGTGCGCCGGAGACGTGCCGTACACGGTACGGCGAGGGTTCTCGGCTTCGCCGTACGCCGGGTTCGGGGCGTCGATAGCCCGCGGGGATGAGTGAGCAGACGGGGCGGGGCGAGGCTCCGGCCACGGTGGAGCAGGTTGCCGCGGCGCTGGCCGCGCTGGGGACGTACGGCGGGGAGAACACCCCGGAGGAGCACTCCGGGGAGGCGGCCCGGCTCGGCGGGGCGGACGCGTACCGGGTGCGGGTGGTCAACGCGCTGCTCGGCGTGGTGCAGACCGAGGCGGCGCTGGCCGACGGGGTGGTCCTGGACGAGGAAGCCCACCATGCGGCGTGGGAACAGCAGCTCACCGCCGCCGGGACCGGGCTGGACGAGGACCCGGTCAAGCGGGTGGAGTTCATCCGCTGGCAGGTGCTGCGGGCCGGCACCCCGCTGCGGCTGATGGCGCAGAGCCGGGAGGTCGGGCCGATCCCCCTCGCGGCCGCGCACGCGGCGACCGGGCCGCACCAGCTGCTCGGGGTGATCGCCGCGAGCCAGGATGCCGTCGCCACCGGCGACGTGGAGCGGCTCGCCGCCCAGAGTGACCAACTGCGGGCCGCCCGCGAGGCGTTGGAGAACGCGGTCAACAACACCGATCTGCTGCTGAACATGCTCAAGTCGGTTGGCCCGTAGGGAGACACTGAGCTCTTTCAGCTGGGCCACTGATCGGATGATGGTCGTGGGGTGCGCAACGCACGAGGCTCCCGTGCCGTTGAGGGAGGTGTTCGAAGTCTCAACCCATCGGCACAGGAGCCTCGTTGGTTCCCTATCCTGCCGCACTCGACCTTCCTCACGCCCTGGTCGAGTGGGCCACCATGCTCATCGTCACCCGCGAGGGTGACCGCCGCTGCAAGCTGCCCCCGCACCAGCGTGCACTGGTCGCCCTGGTGTACCTGCGCAAGCACGACACCCTCGCCCAGATCGCCGCCGGGTTCGGAATCTCGGTCGGCACCGCCCACGCCTACACCGCGAAGATGATCGATCTGCTCGCCGACCAGGCACCGGGCCTGCTCAAGGTCTTGCGCGAGAACGACCCTGACTACGTCCTGCTCGACGGCACCCTTGCCGAGTGCGACCGCACCGGCGACGGCCGGGCCGACTACTCCGCCAAGCACCGCCGCCACGGTGTGAACGTGCAGGTCGTCACCGACCCGGCCGGCAACGTGCTGTGGATCTCGCCCGCACTGCCGGGACGGTGTCACGACCTGACCGCGGCTCGCACGCACCGGATCATCCGGGTCTGCGAGCGCCAGGGCGTGCCCGTCCTCGCCGACCGGGCCTACCAGGGCGCCGGCCCCTGGGTGACCGTCGGGCTCAAGCGGCCCCCCGGCGGCGAACTCACCCCGACCCAGCGCACCGTCAACCGCGCTCTCGCCACGGCTCGCGCCCCTGTCGAACGCGGGATGGCACGACTGAAGTCCTGGCGCATCTTCCGCAGGTCACGCAGCAGCCCGAATCGAATGACGTCAATCGCCAAGGCCGTACTCACTCTCGAGCGGCAACGCTGAAAGAGCTCACTGATGACGGGGATGCCCACGCCCGGTGACGTCCAGCAGGCCCGGGCACGGCAGCAGCAGGAGGCCGCGGCCAAGAAGGCGCTCAAGGCCCAGCGGCGGGAGGAGAACGAGCGCAACCGGGCGGCCAAGCTTGCCCGCCAGGCCCGCCTCGCACTGCCGCCCGAGGAGCGGCTGGCCGCGACGGCCGCGAGCATCGACGCGAAGTGGACGATGCCGAGGGCGCAGGTCGAAGCCGAGGAGGTCAAGGCCGCGCAGCGGGCCGCGATGACCCGTGTCGAAGTGGTCGAGGTCGTACGCGAGATCACCGTCGAGGTGCCCGCGCCGCCGCTGCCCGTCGGCTCCTACACCGAGTGCGAGGTCTGTGTCGGGCGCGGGATGCGCGACCGGTACGGGCAGGTGCCGGCCGCCGCCGAGCGCCTGGTCCTCGTCGACGCCGCTGAGGTGGAGGTCGCCGTGATCGAGACGTGCCCGACCCACATCCCGTACGTGCAGGCCACGGCCCGGCGCCGGGGGTTCACCGCGCAGAGCGCTACGGTGTGAAGGCCGGGCAGTCAGGCGTTGAACGGCGAGAGGGCCCCGCCGGGGCCCTCTCGCCGTGGTGAGGTAGCCGCAGGTCAGCCCTGCGGTGCGAACCGTTCGAGGAGACGCTCGCGCTGCTGGATGCCGAGGCCGCGCACGCGGCGGCTGTCGAAGATCTCCATCTCGTTGCTGGCCCGCTCCCGCCACGCCTCCATCCGCTCCCTGGCGCGGTACGCCCGCCCCGGCGTCGACGCGGTCGCCGCGCACGTCGCCGCGTCTGACCCCGCCGCCGGGGTTGATCACAGCGGCCTACGGCACGTTCCCGGAGTATTCCTGGTGGCCTCACGATAAGCCTCAAATCATGCCGTTCGGTGACATCATGAGTAATGAATTCCGCATCATGACGGTCGTCCGACCAGGCGACACCTGAGCTTCTTCCTGCCTGTCAGCACGGGAAGGCGATGAGCACGTGAGCGACACCGAGCAGGAGCCCACTGCGACCGAAGGGACAGAGGCGGAGACCACCCCCGAGGAGTCACCGGCCACGACTGAGGCCGGCCCTGCGGAGGGCGAAGAGCCGACCCCCGAGGCGGCGGAGACGGAAGCTGAAGAACCCGCGACCCCCGCGGCCGAGGAGACGGAAGCTGAAGAACCCGCGACCCCCGCGGCCGAGGAGACCGAGGCTGAAGAACCCGCGACAGAGGAGCAGGAGAACGGCTGTGCGCGACGACCGTCGCGCACAGCCACGACGGCAGTCTCGGGACGCCCCTCAAGCGGACTCGCCGACATCCAGCTCACTGCCCGTCCGCACCGGCCACGCATCCCGCCGCGCGAGGGGCGGAAGTCCGGATGCCTGCAGCACCGCCGGTGCCACGGTGGACGGGTCTCCGCTGGTCACCCACCGGAAGCGGGCCACCCTCAGCAGGTCGTCGACGCTCTCCCGCACGAACCCGTCCACGATGCCCAGACCGCCCGGGCGTTCCCGCAGCACCACAGCGCCCGGCGCTTCATCATCCGCGATCTGCCGGTAGTCCCCCGAGTCGGGGCACCCCGTGCACTCGTACACCCAGTGGCCCATGCCTGTCATCCTGTCGTGCACCACGAGCACCCCACTGATCAGGCACGCAGGCTGTGGAGTGGAGTCGCCCGAAGGGATCAGGGGCGCTGCTGATCGGACAATTGCGCGGTGGGGGTCCTGGAGCCGGTCGCCGGCCGGCCCGAGTCCGCTTTCTGGAGCGGGTACGCCCGCCCCGGCGCACGCCGGGGCCGGCGGGGTTTCGGCCTGCGGTGCCCCCGCAAAGGAACTAGCGTGATCCACAGAGCAGTCGTGGTTCCGAAGTCGTTCGCCCGCGGTCACCTTGCCCGCGGGCGCATTGCTGTGCAGCCCGCTCCGGACCAGGCGATCACCTCCGGACCCGCGGCACCGTGCGGGCCCGAACCCCTCGAAGGAGACAGGCATGGCCAGCGGCACCGTGAAGTGGTTCAACGCGGAGAAGGGCTTCGGCTTCATCGCGCAGGAGGGCGGCGGCCCGGACGTCTTCGCCCACTACTCCAACATCACCGGGCAGGGCTACCGCGAACTGCGGGAGGGCCAGCACGTGGAGTTCGACCTCACCCAGGGCCCGAAGGGCCCCCAGGCGGAGAACATCCGCGTCGTCTGACCCCAGCACCCGAACAGGCCCGGCACCGTGGAGGGTGCCGGGCCTGCGTGTCTGGCCGCGCGTTACTCATCGGCGCCGTCCCTGGGGCGGTATGCCCACCCCTGTGTCGATGCGGTCGCCGCCCACGTCGCAGCGTCTGACCCGGTCGCCCGCCGAAGAGGCTGATCGTGTTCTACTTCTGCGAGTCCGCTTGAGGGGGCTTCCCGAGCCCGCATTCGAGGCTGCCGAGAATGCTTTGCGCGGTCATCGTGCACAGCGATTCTCACGAATGGCAACGCCGGCGGTGACCGCCGTGGACGCCGGCGCAAGCACCGCCAGCCCTCGGCTCGCGGGGGCGCCTGCGCGGCCGACCTGGGGCCGGGGGCGAAGGCGGCCTTCACGTCCCCAGCGGTTTCCCCATGTGTTGGGGTGGGGCTGCAGGGCTCACGCCCTCCGAGGCGATCGCTGGGACCACAGCGGAGGCGCGGGCATCTCTCCGATCCTCCCCGAGGGCCTACCTGGCCGGCCGGGTGTTCATCACAGATGTGCGCGATCCTGGACTTAAGCGGCGCATGCAGCCAAGCCGTGCCCTTGCGGCTGGCGCGAGGCGCCGGCAAGCGGAGGCGGAACGCGCCGGCCTTTCCCGATCACCTCGCGACTCGGGCACGCGGACGCGAACGGCGACCCGAGCGGAGGTCATGGGCTGATGAGCGGCACCGAGCAGGAGCCGGCGGGAGCTCGGGACACGACCGAGGGGCCCCTCTACACCGTCACCGGCGGCGACTGGGACGAGGTCGGCGACGCCGCGCAGCGACAAGGGAGGGCGGATGACGAGCGGATCGTCGTGAACATGGGTCCGCAGCACCCGTCCACGCATGGGGTGCTGCGCCTGGTCCTGGAGATCGACGGTGAGACGGTGAAGGAGGCCCGCTGCGGCATCGGCTACCTGCACACCGGGATCGAGAAGAACCTGGAGTTCCGGAACTGGGTGCAGGGCACGACGTTCGTGACGCGCATGGACTACCTGATGCCGCTGTTCAACGAGACGGCCTACTGCCTCGCGGTGGAGAGGCTGCTCGGGATCACCGCCGACGTGCCGGAGCGGGCGAGCGTCATCCGGGTAATGATGATGGAGCTCAACCGGATCTCCTCGCACCTGGTCGCGTTGGCCGCCGGCGGGATGGAGATCGGCTCGACCACGCTGATGGTCTACGGCTTCCGTGACCGCGAGGTCATCCTGGACATCTTCGAGCTGGTGACCGGGCTGCGCATGAACCACGGTTACGTGCGTCCCGGCGGGCTGGCGCAGGATCTGCCCCCGGGCGCGTTGGACCAGATCCGTGAGGGTGTGAAGCTGTTGCGCGCGCGGCTACCGGAGTACGACAAGCTCGCGACCAACAATCCGGTCTTCAAGGCCCGGTTGGTCGACGTCGGCTACCTGGACCTCGCGGGCTGCATGGCGCTCGGCGCCACCGGGCCGATCCTGCGCGCCACCGGCCTGCCGCACGACCTGCGCAAGTCGCAGCCCTACTGCGGTTACGAGCAGTACGACTTCGAGATCGAGACCGCCGACAGCTGCGACTCCTACGGGCGCTTCCTGATCCGTCTGCGCGAGATGGAGCAGTCGCTGCGGATCGTCGAGCAGTGCCTGGAGCAGCTGGCGGGCGGCGGCGGTGCGGTGATGGTCGCGGACAAGAAGATCGCGTGGCCGGCGCAGCTGTCGCTCGGCGCGGACGGGCTGGGCAACTCGCTCGACCACATCCGCAAGATCATGGGCGAGTCGATGGAGGCGCTGATCTACCACTTCAAGCTGGTGACGGAGGGGTTCCGGGTGCCGCCCGGGCAGGCGTACGTGGCGGTCGAGTCCCCCAGGGGCGAGCTGGGTGTGCACGTCGTCTCCGACGGCGGTACCCGGCCGTACCGGGTGCACTTCCGCGACCCGAGCTTCACCAACCTGCAGACGATGGCCGCGATGTGCGAGGGCGGGCAGGTCGCGGACGTCATCGTCGCCGTGGCGAGCATCGACCCGGTGATGGGAGGCGTGGACCGGTGAACGAAATCCGTCCCACATCGGCCGCCCACCACCGGGGCGACGCTCTGGCCGGCCCGGGCGGTCCCCGGGAATCCCTCTTCCCGGTACCGAAATGACCACCCCCGAACACTCCGGACGGCGTTGTCACGTTGTTGGGTGCGTGACTGCCTGATGGTGCGTCGGGGCATGGGGGGCCCGCGGCCCGGGCCTGTGTTCAGGCCGTGGTGGGCAGGTTGGCAGCGCCGGTGATCTGGTCCCAGATGGCGAAGCGGACGGTCATCTCGGCGCGGTAGTGGGCGGCGGTGAGCAGGTGGCGGTGGGGCCGGAAGTGGGGTGAGATGCCGCTGAACGCGGCCAGGAACCGCTGGGCTCCGCCGACGGAGCGGAAGCCCTTCATGGCGCGTTCGCGCTGCCGGGTGGGCTGGTGACTGTTCTCCGCCCGGTGGTTCATGCCCTGGTGGGAACGGTGTTCCACCGAGGGCATGACCTCGCGGTGGGCCGCACCGTAGGACCGGAGCTGGTCGGTGATGACCATGCGCGGCACGGCGCGGGTCTTCTTCAGGAGCTTGCGGAAGAAGCGCCGGGCGGCGGCCTTGTCCCTCCGGCCCTGGACCAGGATGTCCAGCACGTTGCCGGCGGCGTCGACGGCCCGCCACAGGTACTTCCGCTTTCCGTTGATCTTGATGAAGACCTCGTCCAGATGCCACGTGTCGCCCGGCCTCGCACGTCGGCGGCGCAGGCCGTTGGCGTAGGTCTGCCCGAACTTCGCGCACCAGCGGCGGACGGTCTCGTGGGAGACGAGCACGCCGCGCCCGGGCATCGGCTCCCCGGCCTCGCGGAAGCTGAGCGGGAAGCGGAGGTACCGCCACACGCAGTGGGAGATGAGCTCCACCGGGTACCGGTGGCCCTTGTACGACGGCGGCGCGGACGACACGAGCGAATCCTCCCCGGCACGACCAACTCCAAGATCACCCCAGGCTGGTCAGCCAACGTGACAACGCCAAGGGCTGTCCTCTACGCTCCGGCGACCACCGGGGCGCCCGACAGCTCCACACCCGCCTGCCGGAGTTCTTCGCAGGCCTGCCTGACGGTGCTGTGGCTGACGCCGGCGGTCAGGTCCAGCAGCACCTGGGTGGCGAAGCCGGCCGCGGCCGCGTCCAGGGCGGTGGCCTTCACACAGTGATCGGTGGCGATACCGACCACGTCCACCGCGGTGACCCCCCGCGCCCGCAGCCACGCCGCCAGTCCTGTCCCGTCCTCGTCGGCGCCCTCGAAGCCGCTGTAGGCGGCCGCGTAGGCACCCTTGTAGAAGACGGCGTCGACCGCCCCGGCTTCCACCGCGGGGAGGAAGTTCGGATGGAAGTCGGAGCCTTGGGTGCCGACCACGCAGTGCACCGGCCACGAGGTCTTGAAGTCGGGGGTGTCGGAGAAATGGTCACCCGGGTCGATGTGATGGTCCCGCGTCGCCACCACCTGCGTATACCCGGCCTCGGCTGCGCGCCCGACCAGGTCGCACGCCTTCACAGCGATCCCGGCCCCGCCGGCCACGGGGACACTGCCGCCCTCACAGAAATCGTTCTGCACGTCCACCACGATCAGCGCACGTCCCATGCCACTGCCCTCCATTCCGCTCTCAGATACAAGGTCATCTGCGAAAAGCTCCGGTGAAGCGGGGACTGCCTTCCACCGCCCGGCCCGGGGCAACCGGAACCATCGGCTGAACAGCCCAGGCGCGCGCCGCATCAGGCCGCGGCCAAGACAGCCACGCACGGCTCCCGCACGAACTCGCCGAGCAGCGGGCCCGCCCGCCACGCTGACGGCCTCCGGCCCCGGTGCGCCACAGTGATCGCCGACCTACTGCGGGGCCGCGCCCTGACCTTCGGCCCGCGCCATCTCCCCCTCCAGGCCGGCTCGTGGCCGCTGCTGCACAGCCCGGCGCCCGGCCGGAACTACCGCGCCAGAGTGACGGTGATGGGCACATCGGAGCAGTGGCTCAACGTCTCGGCCAGCGCCGCCCGCTCGGTGGTATCGACGCTCAGGCCCCAGCGGGTCTTGTCCGCCACCCAGTCGGTGACGTACTGGCAGCGGTAGCCGGCCGCCGGCGGCAGCCATGTGGCCGGGTCCTGGTCGGCCTTCGACCGGTTCGACGCCGCCGACACCGCGATCAGCGCCCGCGGATCTTTGAGATCGTTGGCGTAGGCTCGCCGCTCCGCCGCCGGCCACGCGTACGCGCCGGAGTCCCAACTCTCGGCAAGCGGCACCAAGTGGTCGATGTCAAGGCCACGCGCGCCGTGGATGTAGCGGTCGTCGTACGGCGAGTACCACTCCCCGCCGGTCAGCGTGCAGTTCGCGCCCTGCACCGGGGCGATGACCGCTTCGGCCTTCAGGACTTCCTGCCGCGTGTTGCAGCCGTCACGGTCGGCGTCGATCCAGGGCCCGAATTTGCTGCGCGCGTACCCCGTGCGGTCCTCAGCCCGTACAGGGAGGGTGGCAAGGGCGTCACGGACGGGCAGCGTCACCGTCGTGCCGGGAACCGCACGCGAGGACGGCGCGGCCGCCGCGGCTGTGTGGGCGGTGGCGGGAGAGAGCAGGACGGCGAAGGCGGCGGCCGTCGCGGCGGTGCGGGCGAGGAGCATCAGCAGGTCCCTTCGAAGATCTCGAACGATGCGTGGTCTTCGTAGCGGACCGTTTGGTGGACGCGCCCGGTATGTGCTGTCCCGCCACCCGTTCGGGCGGTTAAGTCAGATCGGGCAGCTGAACGGGCTGGGCTCGACACGTCACACACCGGAAGCACCGCCCCGATCGGCCGCGTCCCTCGCTCGGGCGTCGCGCCTCCCACCCCGCCCCGCACCGCCACGGCGTTCAGGAAACGGAACGCCGTGACGGTGATCCCTGCGCGGATACTCCCCGAACCCCTACGCGGTGCCGGGCGCCCGGGCCGGCCGACGTCGCGGCCGCTATGGCTGCAGGCAGCCGACGACGGGGACTTCGAGAGGACTGGAAACAGTGGCGGGGAGCGATTCCGTCAGACAAGTGGCCACGGTCAGCGGGTCGACGACGGCGTTTGCCGGTGACGCCACGAACCCGACGAATGCGGCGGCCCCCAGGATGACGGCAGCGATGCGACGCATGAACAACACCTCTCGACAGTCGTGATCGGTCCGCGAAGACATTTCCACGCATTCCAGCTCCGCATGCGCCGTGTCCCCCGTTCAGGCTGATGCGTCGCGCACGTCGAGGCGGGCGGGCACGCCGGCCGTGAGGATGTGGACGCTCCGCGTGCGTGTCCGGGCCCCCATTCGCCGTCCTCGCGGACGTCGAGAAGCACGGCAGTGGGCTCAAAGCCCACTGCGGCGACCCGGAGCACGCCGAGTCCTGCGACCGCACCCAAACACCCTGGCGTTCCACCGTGCCGGGTGAACTCGCCTGGACCGCGTACCGGGCCGAACGGCGTCGCCGCGGAGAGACCGGCGAAGAGCCCTGTGAGGCGTACCACCCGTTCCGCCAGGGCCGCTGACCGGGGCACCGAAGCATTCAGGAAACGAAACGCCGTGGCGGGCATCCCTGCCCGGATACTCCCCGGACCCCGTCGGCTCGCGGGCTGTTCGGGGCACGGCTGCTACAGGTCGAACTCCAGGTGCTCGATGTCCGTGAAGCGGACCTCCTCCAGCTGGCCGGCGCGGCGGCCGCCGTCCTGGAAGTAGGTCTCCTTGAGCCCTTCGGCCGCGATCTCCTGGAGCTGCTGGTCGCCGGCGCCGGCTTCTTGCGCCTCGAAGAGGCGGGCGGCGTACTGCGGTGGCAGGGCGACGGTCAGGTGCCGGATGCGGTCCTGGTCGGTGGACCCGATCGGCGCGGTGTAGCCGAGGCGGGCGCGGGTGTCGATGACGATGCCGCCGGTGGTCGCCGCCTTCTGCCGGGCCTTCGCCCGGATCTGCGGCTGCCAGCGCTTCTTGACCTCGCGCTCCATCCGGGCGGCGAGGTCGGGTCGGGGCTTTTTGATCTGGCCCTTCACGTACCGCTCGACGGTGCGCTGGGAGATCCGCAGCATCTGGGCGACCGCCCTGGTGCCCTTGAGCTGCTTGACCAGGTACCGCATCTGCGCGGGCGCGCTCTTGGGCGCCGGGCGGGTGAACGCCTTGTGCACCGCGGCATCCAGGCCGTCCCCGAACAGGCTCATAGCCCTCTCCTACTCTCCGTTGTCGGCGTCGGTGACGGTGCCGTCCTTGATGTACCGGGCGAGGTTGAGCTCCGGCGCCTCGAACCGCTCGCGGACCCCCTCGCCCCACAGCACGCTCTGGGTGCCCTCGTGCTTGACCAGGCCGGGGTTGACGCCGAGCTTGAAGCCGCCGGGCAGCGGCTTGCCGCCCCGGTACGGCAGGAAGTCCAGCGGCGAGGGCCCGTCGGCCGCGTAGACGACGCAGTCGGAGAGAATCGCGACCGGGTAGTCGCCGGTGAACGCCGCATGCTTGACGATCTTGCGGTGCAGGTTGATGCGGGTGCGGGAGATGACCGCCGCGCGGATGTCCGGCCGCCACGTCGGGCGGGACAGCGCGCGCCACGGCTCGCCGGGCCGCCAGCCCTCCCCGCGCGGGCGCTCGCGCAGCTTGCCCAGGCCGCCCTTCACCGTCGCCTTGATCGCCGAGACGACGATCGCCAGCTGAGGGTCGCGCTCCCTGTAGCCGTCCATGGCCGCCAGGAAGTCGGCCGGCGACAGGTCCGCTTCCACGCCGAGGTCGGCCATGGTGGCGAGGTAGGCGTCGCGCAGCCGCTGGTACCAGCCGTCCAGGTAGCGGCCGTTCTCGTAGCGCACCCAGGCCTCGAGCGGGCGCACCTCGTAGCCGAGCTCCACCGCGTAGGCGACGGTGGGTGTCGCGTACCAGGCCGGACCCGACGGGCGCTCGCCCGTCGGCGTGAACGGGCTGGGCAGCAGCGAGCCGTCCAGCTCCGCCCACTTGCCCTTGCCGACCTGCACGCGGGACAGGTCGACGTGGGACAGGTCCACCAGCCACGAACCGGGCAGCTTCGGGTCGAACACCGGCGCCTTGACCTGCGTGGGCGCACCGAGGCCGACGACCAGGCCGTTGGCGCCGGCGGCGAAGGCCATGTTCACGTCGATGCCGACCAGGTTGCGGCGCATGCATTCGGCGTCGGTCATCGGGCGTGCCCAGTCGTACGCCTCCTCGAACAGCTTCTCCGCCGGGCCGCGGACGGGGAAGCGTGGCAGGTTCGCCAGGAGCGGGTGCCCGTCCGGCGCCTCGCACGGTGCGCAGTCCACCGGGTCCTTGCCCAGGCTGCCGGGGTTGTGCTCGGAGTGCCTCTTGCCGTTGGTGTCGGGCTCGGAGGCCCGGGTCGGCGGGTGCAGCGCGGTCATCAGCTCCAGGCCGGTGACGGCGGTGGAGCCGCGCGGCGTCATCACCCGGGACGCGTACACGCCCAGCACCCGGGCGAGGTCCGCCTGCGGCAGCCGGGCGGCCCCGCCCCAGTGGCGGGAGTCGAGCGCGTGCCAGGACGGGATGCACAACTGGACGCAGGCCCGTTCCGAACCGGTGGCGGGGCGGTAGATCCGCGCCCACGGGCCGAACCCGCGCTTGGTCAGCTTCCAGTCGGCGCGGACCAGTTGCTTGATGACCTTGTGGCCCTCGGGGATCCGCCCGGCGAGCCGCTCCTCGTCGGTGAGGGTGACCGGCAGGCCGTAGCGCTCCAGCGCGGCCTCGGTGAGCACGAGCAGCGGGTCGGCGTCCTTGCCCGGTCCGGACAGTTTCGGCTGCCCGAGCCTCGCCTCCGTGAGCGTCCAGTCGACCAGGGACGGGAGGGACTTGGCGGGCACGTCCAGGACCAGACCGCCGGCGCAGTACGCCAGCACCTGCCCGTCCTCGGCGTCGACAACGGCGAGCGACCCGTTCTCGAAGCGCGCATCCGTGCCGCCGGCCGGGACCGCCTTCCGCGCACCCGGGCGGCGCGGCGACGACGTCCTGGACGTGCGCGCCGGACGCGGCGCGGCCGCCGGAGCAACGGCGACGGGCGCGCGGGGCTGTGTGTCTTCGTTTTCGGCCGGAGCCGCAGCATTCGGCGGTGGGTCTGCGGGCAGGGCCTCTTCCGCTCGGGCGGCCGTGCCGGTGGGTGTGGTCGGCGCTGCGGCCGGGGCGGCCTGTTCTTGCATCGAGCTGGGCGCGGGGTAGAGCTCCGCGAGCTGCTTGAGCAGCCGCGCGTACGCCTCACGCTCCGGCGGGCGGGGCTCGGTCTTGCCGGCCTCCCAGGCGCTCACCGTGGCGCGGCGCACCTTCAGCGCGGCGGCCACCTCGTCCAGTGTCAGGCCGTGCGCGGTACGCAGTCGCCTGCGCTCCTCCGCCGGTGGCAGTGGAGAGCGGGACGCGACCAGTGCGTCGACCGCCTCGAACAATTCGGACATGAAGCGCCTCCTGACCGACACTCTACCCCGTGAACCGTACGGATTGCATACTTTCTCCGTACGCATTGCGTACGAGGCGGGAGGTGGCGTTTCGCGTTGGCACGCTTGCCTGGGCCGGAACTGCAGCGGGTTGCGTTCGGGGGTCCGAGGCGCTTCGTCGTCGGGCACCCCTACGCCCCCGGTTAGAAATTCTGCTGAGCTGCTGAAAACTAGAGTTGACGCGAGTTGCTTACGCTGCTTAAAATCGAAGTGGAAGTCAGCTGAATGGGTCCTTGGGCCACTGATGACAGGAGACCGCATGGCCACGCTCAGCATCCACTTCGACCCCGCCGTCATCGCCCGGCTCACGAGCGCGAGCGGCGATGACACCATCCACGTCACCCTGACCCTCGGTGGCGCATCCACCACCGAGGCGGCTGCGCCCGTCATCCCCCACGGACCACTGGCCGCGCTGATGCAGGCCGGTCTGCTGAAGCCGGACACGGTCCTCACCTTCCACCAGCGCCGCGCCAACCGGTCGGGCCGCGCTGTTGTGACCGCAGACGGCCAGCTCATCGTCGACGGCCACTCCTCTCCGTTCCCCTCCCCGTCGAAGGCAGCGGAAGCCGTCACGGGCAACGTCATCAACGGCTGGACCCTGTGGCACACGCCCGACGGATCCACCCTGGACCAGCTGCGCCAGAAGCTGGACACCGAGTAGCCAGCCCTTGGCCGTTCCGGCCCGCGCGACGTCGCGCGGGCCGGAACGGCACACCGGATCGGACGGAAGAGCTCGAACGCGGCCGGGACACCCGGGTGGTTGAGGAGTGTCCGCTCCACGCACTCACCGCCACCGGCGACTTCGCCTACTTCGGCAACGTCGCCCACTTCATGGCCGGCCTGCCCCTGCCGGGGCCCTCGGCCATTCGCTGGACCGAGAGCGAAGAACACATCCGCTCCGCATGGCGCCGCCTGGTCCAGGACCGGCAGGAACACCTGCGCACTCGAGACTGGCCGCCCCGGCAAGCATGAGGCCTCGGACCAGGAGCTGGACCGGGGCCGTCGTCGTGTGGTCCGCCGGTGCCAGGGCCCGGCAAAACAAATGGCCCGCACGCCGACCGGCGTGCGGGCCAAAAGAAAAGAGGGGCAGTGGCCATAAATGGCGAGTGCCCCTTCAAGTCTGCACCGAGTGTAGCACGGGAGACACGTTTGCCAGTTTCTGCTGGTCAGGCTCCGATAGGGTGCCCAAATGGTCTCCACCGCAGTCCAGGACCCCTACGCACGCCACGTCCTAGCGCGTATGTCCGACTTCTTCGCCGACGAGCGTACGCCCTGGCCCCGCCGCCTGTGGGACATAGGCTCTGTCCTCGCGCTGGAGGAACTGTGGGAGGCCGGCCACTGGCAGGCCCACAACGTACTGTCGTCCTCCGCGTGCGACTGGCAGCGCCATGAGCTCAAGGCCATTCTCGGCCGGGACGCCGGTCTCGGCGACAAGGACCTCCGCAAGGAGATCACGAACCTGCTCAGCAAGCCCCTCCTCGACCCCAGCCCGGAGCGGCGCCGGCTGAAGGAGGTCATCGGGCACTTGCGCCCCGGCTATCTGGGCCGGTGGGTGACGGCGATCGCCGTCGAGGAAGCCAAGCGGGTCAAGCCCGAGCGGTTCTCCCGGACCGTGGCCGCCCATCTCCTGGACCTCGGCTACAGCGGCCTCCACCTGCGGAACTGGGCCCGCGGCCTCAAGACAGCCCGGGTGACGGCCACCGACATCGCCGAGAGCGCGGCCGAACTTGCCCGTGCCCGTCCGCAGACGTTCGACGTCCTGGTGGCCCTCGACAAAGTGCCCCACCGCGAACTCGCCGAGCCGCTGCCGAACTGGCTCGACAAGGGCAAGGTCGGTGCCTGGCTCCGGGAACACGGCCACAACACCGCGGGCTTCCGCACCGGCGGGGGCTTCGTCTACCAGCTCCAGGCGCTCGATCCCCTCGGCGCGGCCGACCAGGCCCGCCGGCTCCTGGACCGCATGACCGCCCGCTCGGAGTTCCTGCGCGGCCGTCGCGGAGGCGTGCTGCCGCTGCCGTTCATCTGGGTCGCCGGGTACGACACCCCGGTACCGCTCGAACCCCCGGCCCGTGGCGTCGACGTCCTCTCTCTCGTCTACGAGGGCCACCTCTACAAGGTCGACAGCCGAGAGCGCATCGACGACGCCCTCGAACTGGCCGCTGTCAGCAACCGCGGCGCCCTCGACCCCGCCGTCGCCGGCGGTTGGGCAGCAGTCGAGTCCCTCCTCGTCCACCCCGACGACCCCAGGAGCGACGGAGAACGGTCCGGGAAGGCCGTCGCCGCCGACCGGATGGCAGCGATCATCGCCTGCTCCTGGCCCCGCGCCGAGCTGACCACGCTGGCCCACCGCCACCAGCCCGCACAGCCGGACGCCCTCTCCGAGGCTGTCGCGGCCTGCACCGCCAACCGCGAACGCGCCCGTCTCGTCGCCGACGCTCTTCGCGCCGGAGGACCCGAAGCCCTCGCCTTGAAATACACCGACACCGCGGCCGCCCAGCGCATGGCCGCACTCGTACAGAACCCGGGCAAGCAGCTCGCCGAGGTCAACCACGCGTTTCGCATCGCCATGCGCCGCCTCTACCGCACCCGCAACATCATCCTCCACGGCGGTGCCACCCAAGGCGTAGCCCTGGACGCCTCCCTGCGAACAGCCGCGCCCCTCCTGGGCGCCGGCCTCGACCGCATCGTCCACGCCTCCTACACCGAAGGACTCGACCCGCTCGACCTCGCCGCCCGCGCCGAAGTCGCCCTCCAACTCGTCGACGGCGAAACCGGCCTGGCCACCGTGGACCTTCTCGAGCCGCCTCACTGAGCACGGCCGGTGTGGCCACTTCCTCACCCATTAGGAGGTCCTACGTTGTTCGTGGGTTGGACGGGCCGTCGTAAGGTCCAGAGGCCCAGAGACACCGGGTATGGCTTTCAGGTGGTTGCCCTCGATGGCTCCAGACACCTGGCCGCCCGGTGTCTCACGGCGACTCGGCCGCTGATGAGGAGCTGCGAGCCCCTGCGGGTGCATCGCTGAGTAGGACCACGCTGGCGAGGTCGTCCGGGAGAACAGCACACGACGAACGACCGGAGGAACAGGTGGCCCGAATCTGGGCGGGGACGGACATCGGCAAGACCCACCACCACGCCGTGGTACTGGACGCCGACGGCAACCGACTGCTGTCCCGGCGGGTGCTGAACGACGAGCCGGAGCTGCTGGCCCTGCTTGTCGATGTGTTGGCGATCGACGAGGAGGTGGTGTGGGCGGTCGACGTCGCCGACGGCATGGCCACTCTGCTGGTCAACGTCCTGCTCAACCACGGACAGCAGCTCGTCTACATACCCGGCCTGGCCGTCAACCGGGCCTCCGCCGGCTACCGGGGCATGGGCAAGACCGACGCCAAGGACGCCACCGTCATCGCCGACCAGGCCCGGATGCGACGGGACCTGACGATCCTGCAGCCCGACGACGAACAGGTCATCGAGCTGCGGATCCTCACGGACCGCCGCGCCGACCTCAACGCAGACCGCACCCGGCGGATCAACCGCCTTCGAGGCCAATTCACCAGCATCTTTCCCGCGCTCGAGCGGGTACTGGACTTGGGTAACGCCGGCCCGCTGGTTCTCCTGGCCGGCTACCAGACTCCCGCCGCCCTGCGCCGAACCGGCCGCAACCGTCTGGAGACCTGGCTCAGGAACCGCAAGGTCCGTGGCGCCAAAGCCCTCGCCGAGGCTGCTCTGGAGGCGGCTGGGCGTCAGCACACCGCTCTCCCCGGAGAGAAGATCACCGCCCAGGTGATCCGCGCCCTGGCGAAGGAGGTGATGAGCCTCAACGAGCAGATCGCCGAGATCGACAAGCTCATTGCGGCCCAATTTCGCGAACACAAGCTCTCTGCAGTGATCTCCAGCATGCCCGGAATCGGCCCCTTGCTCGGCGCGGAGTTCCTCGCCGTCACGGCAGGCGACATGAGCCGCTTCGGCAGCTCGGACCGCCTGGCCAGCTTCGGAGGCGTCGCTCCGGTGCCCCGGGACTCCGGCAATGTCAGCGGCAACCTGCACCGCCCACGGCGCTACCATCGCGGCCTGCAGCGCGTCTTCTACACCTCCGCGCTCATCAGCATCCGCAGCTGCGACGCATCCCGCCGCTTTTACGAACGCAAGCGCGCCGAGGGCAAGCGGCATGCACAGGCCGTCCTCGCCCTGGCCCGCCGACGAGTCAACGTCCTGTGGGCCCTGATCCGTGACGGATGGTGCTTCCAGCATGAACTCCCTGTCACAGTCGCAGCTTGACAACGTCACTAGGAGGTGCTTGCTGCCCGCCTTGCCCCGGTCCACCGGGGACGGACCGGTGGCCGGCCCGCCCTTCATCGCGCGGATGTGGCTGGAGTCGACCGCTGCGCGGGAGAAGTCGAGCAGGTCTGCGGCCCGCAGCTCGGAGAGCAGCAGCTCGTGCAGGTGCTGCCAGACCCCGGCCTCGTTCCAGGCCCGCAGCCGTCGCCAGCAGGTCATCCCCCGAGCCGAAGCCCAGCTCCTGGGGCAGATACTCCCAGCGGCTCCCGGTGTACAGCACCTTGCGACTATCCAGACGCTTACGACCTGGACGCCGCGGATTACGCGGGACGACCGGCAGCAGCGGCTCGATGCGCGCCCACAATCCGTCGTCGATCTCCCACGATCTGGCAGCGGTCTTCCTCGTCTCGACTGGCTCGCACCCCCTTCGGCCAGCATCAACGAGAACTGACACACCGTCATTCCCGGAGGTCCAGAAACTTCCTTTTGTTAGGAGTCGTTAACCTGGAAACCAAAAGCAGATCTCTCCAAGTGCTCCCCGCGCCCGCGGGGATGGTCCCGTGGCCGGACCCGCGCCCGTAATCCACCTCGAGTGCTCCCCGCGCCCGCGGGGATGGTCCCGACTTCTGTCGACGGTCCTCTCCGCGCGAGCGGAGGTGAGCCGCCATGACCGGCCAATACTCCAGCCTGACTTCGCGATCTTGTCGCGGACCCGGCTGGGAACGGGGGCAAGTTGCTGAGGCGGCGGGTTCTCGGGGGCGCTGTCGATGACCACCAGGTCGTACCGGTGGGCAATGGGGGTCAGGCAGACGGCGAGGGCCTGACGGTGCTGCTGCATGCGGTGGGTGAGTTGGAGCTTGTCGGGTGCGGCTCCGACGTGCTGCCCGCCGACCACCACGTCAAGGTTGGGCCGGCGCCGGGCGCTCGTCTGTATGGCGTCGGGTCGGTCAGCTGCATCACGGGCTACGCGTCTGCTCGGCTGGCTTTGGGGCGGGCCGATCGAGCAGGCGAATCGTGCGGCACGGTTTCAGCAGGCGTCGGCCAGTTCTTCGATCTGCTCCGCCAAGCGCTGGTCGGGTTGGTGGAACTCACCGCTGGCTTCGCCGACCTCCTCGACTTTGAGGCGTTCGACGGCTTCGCGTAGCACCTTGGTATGAGGGGTGGGAGGATGTTCCAGCCAGGTGGGGCGGGGTGTGAAGTCGATGCCGGTGCCGAGGTCGAGGGCTTGGTGCATCCAGTGGTCGGCGGCGCTCAGCTCGCCGCGGCGCAGGTGGAACAGGTGCAGGCAGTAGGCGGCGGTGGCGTTGCCGGCGCCGGCGGCGTACTGCCACCACCACAGTGCTCCCTCGGGCTTCGTGGCGAGGTTGAGCAGGTAGCCGAAGTGCAGGGCGCCGTCGATGTCGACGGGGTCCCGCAGGCTTCTTGAGCAGGCACGTCTTCAGAATCCCGCCATCGACTTGTCGAGCACTCCTCCCATCGCGCCGTAGAGGCTGCACCGCACAAAGTGGCCGGCCCTGCGGCGCAGGGCGACCTCGATGAGGAAGAAGAGCATGAAGAGCCCGGCAAGGACCCCGGCCCCGGCCGGGTGGTAGATGAAATAGCCGAAGCAGGCGATGCCGTTCCACACCGAATCGGCATCAGCGAGCCGCACAGAACCGTCCAGAACGTGACCGGTGCCGCCCCGGACGGCAGCACCTTGTGATGCCACACCTCGATGTGGTTCCTGGGCACGCAGTGCTCAAGAGGCATGAAGCCATGCCATCACCACCAGCCCCGAACCGGCAGGGTGATCCGTGGTGATCGAGCCGACGTCCGGCGCACCACGGTCAGCCGCTCCGGCACGCCGCGGTGCTGCGGGTGGCACCACCCTGACCCGGCTGGAGACCGCGCTGGGTCATCCCCCGCTCGTCACAACCTGGCCTCCCGCGGCCCGGCCGGACGCGCCCCGCGAGCCCGCGCGCGTTCCTCGACCGCCCGGCCCGGGGCCGCGGCCGATGCGCGCCGGGCGGTCAGCGGCTCTGGCCCGGGCCTTGGCGGCGGGGGCGCTGCGGGGCGCGGCGGCCTCGCCGTGCGGGCGCGGTGCGGCTCTCGACCTCGGCGGGGCCGGTGGCGGGTGCGGAGAAGCCGCCCGGGATGCCGGGCCGGGCGGCCGGTACCTGCACCGGGGGCTGGGCGGCAGTGGGCTGGGCGGCGCGGCGCCGGGGCTGAGCGGCGCGGGCGAGGACGGTGGCGTGCGCCAGCAGCGGGGCGCAGGCCTCGCACACCTCTTCGACGCTCCAGACGCGGCCGACGGTGGGATCGTGGCGCAGGATGAGCAGCACGGCGCCCGCGCAGTGCGTTGTGGCATCCGGGTGGGCGGCGCAGCGCTGGGAGCCGCAGTGGCACCAGGCGTGGGGGCGGACGGTGGCGGCCCTGGCGTGGGCGGCGGCGTGCCGGGCGGCGAACGCGCGCAGCGCCGCGAGGTCCTTGGAGCGGGGCGGCATCCGGCAGGCGGAGGTGCTGCAGGAGACGGTGGCGGAGCGGTCGCTGTGTCCGGTGATCCGGACGGTCCAGGCCCGTCCGGGGACGCGCTCGGTGGAGGGTTCGCTGTAGGCGGTCGTCACGGCCGTCCGTTCTGGTTGCTCGAGGGGTGTCGGTCCACTATGGGCTACCCGCTCGGTGGCCGGTAGCAGGCATCGACGGATGTCGGGCGCTGTCCCGGGGGGAAGCGCACCGGGATGGGCGGGTGTTCCGCCGGGCGGGCCCGGGCAGGCTCTCCACGGGCTTCGGACAGCGACTGGGTGAAGGGGCCGCGGGCGGTGTCACTGCTGCTCCACCTTGCCTGACATGTCTGCACCTGCTCGCCTCTCCTGGGGCCCGTGGCGTGATGTCCAGGCTGTGAAGAATTTCGGGCACGTCCACTTCGTGCGGCATGCGGCCGGCAGTGACGGCGGAGAACGGCCAGGCGCCGGGCCGGTGGCCCGGCGCGCGGTGTGTGTGCCATGACCGGGTCCGGCAAGGGGCGGCTGGTGCGGGAGCGCGGGAAGGCGGGCAGTTCTCCCCTGCGCCGCACGGCCGTGATGCCGTCGGTGGTGAAGTCGTCGTCCACGGCGTTCCCTTCTCACGCTCTGCATCGCGGCGGCAGATGCGGACACGCCGGCTGACACGGCAGTGTGACCAGGCGGGCAGGGCGTCTGTGCGGGCCGGATCCGGGCGGACCGTGGAGCGGAAGGGGGTGAGGTGGTTTCGCGTCCGGTGTCCCTTCCGGCGGGCCGGTGCCGGGAGGGGCGGCAGGCCGTGGGCGGCTGTCCGCAAGGGTGGTGTTTGCCCGGGACAGCGGCGACGGTCCCGTTTGGGTGGGTAGCATCCGGCAGCAACAACCCCCGTATGAAGGAGTGTGCCGCGTGGCCACCGAGCCGGAAGAGCCCACCCAGAGCCTGCAGAGCCAGTACGCGGCCCAGTTCGCCGACCACCTCGCGGCCAGCCGGGAGGAACAGGCCCGTCTGCGCAGGCGTCTTGAGCAGCTCGAGGCGGACGAAGCCTGGCTGGTGAAGGCACTGGAGACGGTGTCCGCCCCGGCCGACGCCGGCGCCCGGGCGTCCGAGGGCGAGCCGGCACCGCCGCAGGACAACACGTCCGGGCCCACCGAGCCGGCCGAAGCGGCCGAGCCGTCCGAAGCGGCCGATGTTGAGGCTTCCGCGGCCGTGCCCCAGCAGCGGCAGGACAAGCCGGCCAAGACGGCCGCGAAGAAGACCACGGCCAAGAAGGCCACGGCGAACAAGCCGGGGGCGAAGAAGGCAGCAGCGAAGCAGACTCCTGCGGCGAAGAAGACAACGGCGACCAAGACCGGTGAACCGTCCCTGGGTGAGCTGCTGTTGAGCGTCCTCGGCCGGCACGCCGGGCAGCCGCGCACCGCGAGTGAGGTCGCCGGCGACCTGGAGCGGGAGTACCCCGAGCGGGCCCGGGACATCAACACCGTGCGCAACACCCTGGAGCGGCTGGTCGCCAAGAGCCGCATCGAGCGGACCAAGCAGAAGCACACCGTGCTGTACACCGCCGCGACCGAGCCCGCGCCCGCCGCGGACGACGCAGCCGCAGAAGCGTCCCCGGCCGCCGAGACGGCCGGCGCCGCGGAAACCGCGAAGATGCCGGCGCAGGCCTGACTCCCTCGCCCGACGCGGTGACACCGGCCGGGCCGGACGCCGGTCCGCAGCGTGAGGCGTGTGGCCGGACAACAGCACTCAGTTGGTGAGGAGTTGGAAGTGCGCTGCCGGGCGCCGGTGCGTGGCCGCCCACGTGGCGGCCACGCACCGGCGCCCGGCGGCATCCCGCCGCGAAGGGGGAGCTGGTTCAGGGGGGCCGGACGGCGGAGCTGTGCCGCGCCGGAGGCATGTTGTGCCGCTCGAGAAGTCGTCGTCGTCGGTCAAGCGGTGCAGCGGTACTCGCCGATCACGCCGCCGAGGATCTGGGTCCGCAGCACTCGGCGGACCTCGCGGGCGTGCACTGCGACGCCGGACCGTTCCTCGGCGTCGGGCGGTAGTCGGCGACGGGCCCGGTGAGGGCGGTGCGCGGTGTCGTGCCGTGGGTGGGCGGCCCGGACGTGGCGGGCGGGGGCCCCGTTCACGATCAGGACGCGGTCGAGTATCCCGCGGCGGATGCTGCCAATGATCCTCTCGCCGTGGGCGTGCAGCCGAGGAGCCCGCGGGGCACTCAAGAGCACCGCCGACTCCCCGGCCGCGAAGACCGCGTCGCACGCCGCACCGTAGGTGCCGTCGCGGTCACCCGGCAGGAACCGCACCGCCGCCCTGCGCCGGCCCGGGGCGGCGGCGGGATGCCGCGCCTGATGCCCGGCCCACTCCCGGGTCGGGCGGGCGGTGCCTTCCGGTGCGGCGCGGGCGCCTCGGGCCGTGCCCGGGGAACACCGGCGCCTACCGCCTCGTGCCGAGCACGGTGCCGGAGCGGAGGAAGGCCGCCGCGAGGATGCCCCCAGCCCGGGCGGCCGGGAACCCGCGCCGGGTCGGGCCGGCACGACGCGGCGCCGGGCCGACACTCGCGGCGGGGAGGACCTCCCCCGCCGCCGGGGCGGCGATCCGAGGCCCGACTCGGGCCAACTCCCCTGGGATGCGCCGGCGCCCCCACCGCGGATTGTCCCGGGCCGGCCGCAGCCCGAGCGTCCTGACTGCCGCTGGGCTGGGCGGGCGTCCGGGGCGTCGGCGTGCGATGCGGTCCCCCGGGGCGGCGAATTTGCGATGCCGGGCGGGCAGGGGGGCGGGGGCGACCGGGAAGCCCTCGCGCCGGTGTCGCCGGGGCATCGGCGCGGACGGGGCGGCGCACCGGAATCGGCCGGCCGGCCCGGAGCGGGCCGGCCGGCCGGTTGCCGGCGCAGGACCGCGTGCTCGTGCCACGGCACGAGCAGTTCCGCGTCCTGGGTGGTGGCGCGGCGCGGCAGCACCGCCGGGACGGACGGCAGCCTCCGGGCCACCCGGTACAGCAGGGACACGATCACCCTGGCACGTTCCCGGCCAGCGCGACATCATCGCTGCCGCCTGCGGCGATGACTTTTCGAGCGGCACAGGGACAGAAGGCAAGACAAGGCAGAGACGGCGGCCGCCTTCGCCAGCCTGCTCAGGCCCGGAGGGCTTGGGGCGTCTGCATCTCCGCCGGTGGGCCCCCAGGGAGCCGGGGGCGGTCGGCCGGTGCTCATCGCCGGCTCCTCCGCCTTCCTGGCACCCCGTGCCCCGGCGCGGCGTTCAGTACCGCTCGGTCTCCACAAAACCCGTGCTCGCGTCGTCGTCCGCGCCGAAGGCAGCGGCGGTCGGGTCGAAGCCGGGCGGGCTGTCTTTGAGGGCCAGCCCCAGGCCGGCCAGCTTCGCCTTGACCTCGTCGATCGACTTCGCACCGAAGTTGCGAATGTCGAGCAGGTCCGCCTCGGAGCGCGCCAGGAGCTCGCCCACCGAGTGGACGCCCTCCCGCTTGAGGCAGTTGTAGGAGCGGACGGTGAGCTCCAGCTCCTCGATCGGCAGCGCCAGATCGGCGGCGAGAGCGGCGTCCGTCGGGGACGGCCCCATGTCGATGCCCTCGGCGTCGATGTTCAGCTCGCGGGCCAGACCGAACAGCTCGACCAGGGTCTTGCCGGCCGACGCCATGGCATCACGCGGACGCATGGCCTGCTTGGTCTCGACGTCGACGATCAGCTTGTCGAAGTCGGTGCGCTGCTCGACACGGGTCGCCTCGACCTTGTACGTGACCTTCAGCACGGGGCTGTAGATGGAGTCGACCGGAATCCGGCCGATCTCCTGGCCCACCTGCTTGTTCTGCACGGCGGAGACGTAGCCGCGCCCGCGCTCGACGGTCAGCTCCATCTCCAGCTKGCCCTTGCCGTTGAGCGTGGCGAGGACGAGGTCGGGGTTGTGCACCTCGACACCGGCCGGGGGCGCGATGTCGGCGGCGGTGACCTGGCCCGGGCCCTGCTTGCGCAGGTACATCACCACGGGCTCGTCGTGCTCGGAGGACACGACCAGCTGCTTGATGTTGAGGATCAGGTCGGTGACGTCCTCCTTGACGCCCGGCACGGTGGTGAACTCGTGCAGGACGCCGTCGATGCGGATGCTGGTGACGGCGGCACCGGGGATCGACGACAGCAGGGTGCGGCGCAGGGAGTTGCCGAGGGTGTAGCCGAAGCCCGGCTCCAGCGGCTCGATCACGAACCGGGAGCGGAACTCGTCGACGACCTCTTCGGTCAACGAGGGACGCTGAGCGATCAGCACGAGGTATGGCCTCCAGTGTGTGGCGCCCGCCATGTGACGCCGTAGACACCCCGAAGGGTACGGGCGGTTCGGCCGCCCAGGAGGCCGAACCGCCCGACCCCGCCCGCCTCGGTCGCCCCGGAGGGCGACCGCCAGGCCTGGTCGGTCGGATCCGGGCGGGCCGTGGAGCGGGAGACGGTGAGGTGGTTTCGCGTCCGGTGTCCCTTCCGGCGGACCGGTGCCGGCAGGTGCGGCAGGCCGTGTGCGGCTGTTCGTAAGGGTGGTGTTTGCCCAGGACAGCGGCGACGGTCCCGTTTGGGTGAGTAGCATCCGGCAGCAACAACCCCCGTATGAAGGAGCGTGCCGCGTGGCCACCGAGCCGGAAGAGCCCACCACCCAGAGCCTGCAGAGCCAGTACGCGGCCCAGTTCGCCCACCACCTCGCGGCCAACCGGGAGGAACAGGCCCGTCTGCGTAAGCGTCTTGAGCAGCTCGAGGCGGACGAGGCCTGGCTGGTGAAGGCACTGGAGACGGTGTCCGCCCCGGCCGACGCCGACGCCGGCGCCCAGGCGCCCGAGGGCGAGCCGGCACAGCCGCAGGACAACACGTCCAAGCCCACCGAGCCGACCGAAGCGGCCGAGCCGTCCGAAGCGGCCGATGTTGAGGCTTCCGCGGCTGTGCCGAAGCAGCGGCAGGACAAGCCGGCCAAGACGGCCGCGAAGAAGACCACGGCCAAGAAGACGGCCGTGAAGGAGACGACGGCCAAGAAGGCCACGGCGAAAAAGTCGGGGGCGAGGAAGGCAGCAGCGAAGCAGGCTCCTGCGGCGAAGAAGACGACGGCGACCAGGGCCGGTGAACCGACCCTGGGTGAGCTGCTGTTGAGCGTCCTCGGTAAGCACGCCGGTCAGCCGCGCACCGCGGGCGAGGTCGCCGGCGACCTGGAGCGGGAGTACCCCGAGCGGGCCCGGGACATCAACACCGTGCGCAGCACCCTGGAGCGGCTGGTCGCCAAGAGCCGCGTCGAGCGGATGAAGCAGAAGAACACCGTGCTGTACACCGCCGTGACCGCGTCCGTGCCCGCCACGGACGACGCAGCCGCAGAAGCGTCCCCGACGACCGAGACGACCGGCGCCGCGGAGACCGCGAACACCGCAAAGGTGCCGGCGCAGGCCTAGTTGGGGCCGTGCCGCCCGTCTTCGCACGCAGCACCGTCCCGGGTGCCGGCACCCGGCACGCTGCGACCGGCGGAAAGGTCGGATGACCGCGCGCCGACGGGGTAGAACGGACGCCGGGTGCCTTCCGGCTACGGACGGCCCTGCCCACAGACCAGCCGGGACCTCTCGGCGATATCGAAGGACAAGCAGCATGGCCAGCGGCACCGTGAAGTGGTTCAACGCCGAAAAGGGCTTCGGGTTCATCGCCCAGGACGGCGGCGGCCCGGACGTCTTCGCCCACTACTCCGAAATCCAGGGCGGGGGCGGCTACCGTGAGCTGACCGAGGGCGAGCACGTCACCTTCGACATCGGTCAGGGCCCAAAGGGCCTGCAGGCACAGAACATCGTCCGGGGCTGACCGCTCACGGTGATGCACGGCGGGTTGCCGGACCAGGCAACCCGCCTCTTTTGTGCGGCGGGCCTGCGCGACGACCGGGGCCGGCCGCCCCCGACGTTGCCGGCGCCGCTGGGCAGGAGACCGGGACACCGACCGGTGGGGCAAGCCGCCCCGCTCCACGCCTGTTGTGCCGGCGCACCGGGCGGGGCCGGCCTGGGGGCGTGCCGCGGTGCCATCTGGTGGCAGGCCCCGTAGTCTGACGGTGTCGCCTCATCCGCGGCTGCCCTGACTGGAGCCGGAGCGGACCCGCAGGCCCGCATCCTTCACCCTTCCGGCCGGCTGGATAGCCTGTCTCCCTCAGGCGCCGGCATCCGTGTCGGGGCAGTCCGCATCCACGGGCTCCCGTTCGTTGCTCCGTGGTGTCTTGTGCCGGGTCCCGTTCACGCTGCCCAGCGGTCCTCGCGTGCAGGGGCGGAGATGCCGGCACGTGGTTGCCGCTGTACGACCGGGCTCGGACTGCGTCTACGACAGGGGCGTCGGCCGGCAGCACCGAGACAACTCACCAGCGCCCTCTACCTGGACAGGCGATGGGACGTGGACCAGTACGAGATGGCGATGTGGGAGCTGCTGCAGGACAGCCTCATCCCGGACGAGAGCCTCGACCTGCTGCGGAGGCTGATGCGGCTCTTCTGAGGCCGGCCGGAGGCCCGCCCCTTGTCGGTGAGCTGATCGAACACGCTGACGACGCGCTGTCTGGTCCGGTCGGTCCGCCACCCGCGACGACCGGCGCCGGCCGTAGCCGATGACCGGAAGCCGCACGCCAGGACCGCGGCGCTGTCGGCTCCGGTTTTCCGCCTCGTCAGCTGAGCTCTGCGAGAGCCCTCGCTGCCACCCAGAACCTGGGGGACGCCAGATCCCTCTCATTCCTGCTTCGAAAAGGCTGCGGGAGTCGCATGGATGTCAGCTCCCCGACCACGCGACAACCTGCAGGAACGCGGCGGCTTTGGAGCGGACGACGCAACTGGACGCAACCGCCCGCGCAACCACCCCTCGCGACGATCTTCTTTCGGGGGCCGGCAGGCCGCCAACGCCTGTTCTGGGGCGGAATCCACGTGACGGCAGGCAGCGTGACACCCCCTCCCGTGCTGCATCCGCCCGACGATCACGCTCCGCCGCCTGGTCGGATGCTCTGTCGGCATGAGCAGTGCTGGCGACGGCTACTCGGAGGCGGCGGGGTTCGGCAGCAAGCCCTGCTAGGTCCTCCGGGCCCCGGCTCGGAGGACCTACGCGTTGTGATGCGCCGCGAGCGGATGGATGCTGAAGGAGGACGCTGGGCAGGTGATCCACAGGGTCCCGTCCGCTGTCACCACGGTGATTCCATGGTCCCTTCCGCGTTTCCCGAACCTTCTGCGCCGGCTTCGGCCAGCACGTCGGATGCTGCTGAGATCGAACGGCTGCGTACGGAGAACCGACAGCTCAAGTACGCGCTCGTCTCCCATGCAGTGGTCGACCAGGCCATCGGCGCCCTCGTCGCCATGGGAGGAATCGATCGTGACGAGGGCTTCGCCGTGCTGCGAGAGGTCTCCCAGCACACCAACACCAAGCTGTCCGCCATCGCCGAACACGTCCTCAAGCACGCTCAGGGCGCCGCCCTGCCCGATGTGGTCGAAGGAGAGCTGTGCAAGGCCCTGGCTCGCCACGGCGCGCTGCGCTCGATATGAGCAGGCCATCCGGCGTCCTCGCCCAGGGCTTCGGTACCGACGCCCGATGAGTACACGCGCTGCGCAGCCCACCCGGCCCGAATGCGCAGGCCGCCGGGCCGCTGCGCATCGGCGTGCGCAGCGGCCCGGCGGGCCGGCACCCCGGGACTGCCCGGGCTGCGCAAACACCACGGGGTTGCGCAGCCTCCCCCGGCCAGGAGAAGGCTGCGCAACGGGGACCGGGGGAAACCGCGCATCCGGTCGCGCAGGCCGGCTGGGGCCGACCACGCTGGGGCCGCTCCCCTCTGGCCACCGCACGGCAGACGGGGCGGCGGCCCCCGCCCAGGGCGCTGCATGCGGGGGCCGCCCGGGGGCCTTGCGGTCCTGTCACAGCGCAAGGCATGACGACGCTAAAACACCAGCAGCCGACCGCGCCCGCCCGGCGCGTCGGCCGGGTGAACGCGGATGACGTCACAGCACGGCTTCGAGAAACGGGGCTGCTGGGGTCTCCTCCACCCCGCAGTTCGGTTGGCTCCCTCCAACGGACCGAGATCACCCATCGACTTCAGCAGCCCGGTCCGTTCGCGGGTTCGAGCCGGGCTACATCGAATTCCACCCGGACATCATCGGCCAGCCGCAGTGCGCCCAGGAACGCGGTGTAGGGCTTGATGCCCCAGGTGGACTGTGTGACGGTGGCCCAGCCGCGGACGAGACCGTCGCCGTCGCCCTTCCCGTGCACCGTCACGGGGTGGGTGCGGCCCTTGATGGTGAGCTCACCGTCGATCTCGAAGGACTGCGCAGTCCCCGTGATGCCCGTGGAACGGAAGGTGATCGTGGGGTGTGCTGCGGTATGCAGCAGGGCCTTGTCTCCCAGGGTCCGTTTGATCTCGGCCCGGTCGGTATCGGTGAGCGGCTTCAGCCCGCCCGTTGCCTCCCGGACCTCCAGCGAGTCCGTCTCCACGGTGACATTCACCCATGATCTGTTGGGGTCACCTGCGGCAATCACCGCCTCGCCGGACCACCGGGTTGCCTCGATGGTGAGGTCGTGCCCCGCCTTGCGGCCCAGCCCGGCGCGGCCAGTCTTGATCAACAGTCGGCCGGTCGATGGCCCCAGCCAGTATGTTCCGTCTGCCAGCGTCACACCGCCCGAGAGTATGGGGCGGAAGCAGCCAAGCAACCGAGGCGGCACGGTCGGCGTGTCCCACACTCCACCGCCCCGGCGCGATGCCCCGCCGCCTGAACCATGCCCTGCTGATACGGAAACCTGATGTTGGCAGGGGGTCGGGGCGGGGCTCGGCGTCCCCATGGATGGAGCAAAAGAGGGTGTACGGAAAGAAAGCGTGAACGGGGAGAAGGTGCATGGCCACCGGCACCCCCTTCAGGGCCATCGTGACCGTGACCGGGCTGTCACCGGTGCGCGGCGTCGGCGCCGGGGCAGACAGGGCGGCACTACGCCTGGCCCGGCTCCCGCTCGGCATCGCCCTGGAGTGCGGCGGGCATCTGACCAGTCCGGCTCCCCTCGGCATCCGAGCTCGTCCAGCACCAGACGGTGCAGCTTCGCCCATGACGCGCCAGACCATGACCAGTCTGGCGCGTGCCACGTCAGTGCTCCCAGAACCTCACCCCTCGGCGGATACGCGAACCCCGTGAGGCCCCCCATACGCGGTCAGTTCTCCGACGGGACACGGGCGGCGATCTTCTCGGCCGGCCGATCCGCTTCAGCAGACATCGGCCCGCCGCCCTGCGCAACTGTCACCAAAACCGCAGCAGATCATGCGCCTCGCCCAGGGTCAGCAGGGCCAGCCGCTGCGGCCTCTCCTGCACCGCAGCGAAGCCCTGCCTGAAGGACGAAGAGGCCGTAGTCATCCACGACCGGGGCACCCGCCGTGGCAGCGGTCACGCACCAGCGAAGGGACAGGCCCGGCACCCGCAGCCCCAGCCTGCCGAGGGCCGGCACGCTACGGCCAGCTGGCCAGCGTCTGGCCCGTCTCCTCGTCGACCAGCGTGATCTTCGCGCCGTGCAGATGGCCGTACTCGCCGACCCAACCGGAGAACTTCCTGCGCGCCGTCGCCTCACTGGCCCACCAGCCCTGCAGCACGATCCGACCGCCGGCGGTCAGGGTGAGGTAGTAGCGCTGGGGCTCATCGCCGAGTCTCATCGCACCAGTCCTCTTGATCGGTGTGGACCCGCAGCGGCGACGTGCACCCCCAGCTCGGTCAGCACCTCCCCCAGGTCGGCCAGGATCCCCTCCAGGGCCGTCGGCATGGTGGAGGACGGCCGCGACACGGCGAGCGTGTGATCGCGGCACAGGTCCACCCGGCGGCGGCCGCGGCCGGTGTCGATGCCCCCGGCGGTCAGGCAGGGCTCACCCCAGACCGAGCACGGCTTCACCCGGCGCCGGCCGGTCCGGGCCATCACCCGGTGCCGGTCCGGGCCGGCCGGCGCCGGCCCAAGCCGGCCGGACTCGACGCCGTGGTCCATCAAGCAGCTGCACGAGGAGCTCCGGGACCTCCACTGGCTCTGTGCGATTGAGCGCTGGCCACAGTTGCCGTAAAACGACGACTCGCGCGCGCTGACCGCGATGTCCGCCGCCCTCCGGGGGCCATCACTGTCGCCGGCGTGGGCGCCGGTTCAGGCGAGCACGCCTCCGCGGCGTGCGGGATGTACGGGCTGCAGCACCAGCAGCCCGTACACCACCGACAACAACCCCCGGCAACGACGGAGAAGGCAGCCAGGTAGAGGTAGCCGCGGCCCGCCACCCCCTCGCCCGGGGCCCGTTGACATCCCCCCCTTCAAGGAATAGGACAAAAAGTGCAAAACACTCAAAGGTGTTCGTCCGGATCCCGGTGGCTCCCAGGCGACGGACACCCGACTCCTTGACTGCACGTCGCAGGAAGGAGGTGAAGACATGGACGACACCGAACAGGCACCTCAGGAACCCGAGGCCACCCCGACCGAAGCCGAGCAGCCGACGGCCGAGGCCACCCCGACCGAAGCCGAAGCACCCGCAGCCGACGAGACCCCGGAACCCGAGGCCACCCCGACCGAAGGCGAACAACCCGCAGCCGAAACGGGAACGGAGGAGGCGGAGGCGCCGACGGCTGAGGGTGAGGAGCCGTCCGAGGGTGAGTAAAGTGATCCTGCCCTTGTGAGGCGTTCACCATCACGAACATCGACGGATGGTGCCCTTTCCATGCGGCTGGAGGAGCGTGCGTCAGCGGCGTTTTTCTCCAGCCGCGCTCTCTTCGTTCGCTTGGCCGCCCGCGTTCAGGGACCGGGGTTGCGGCCGGCCCGCCGGTTTTGGGCGGCAGGATGGCGGCATGCGGAGGTGCCCGCGGAGCCGGCCACACCGCTCGAGGCGGAGAACGCGGCCCTGCGCAAAGAAGGTCCGTGAGCTGGAAGAGGAACGCGAGATCCGGCGCAAGGCGGCCAAGTACGGCCTTCCGCAACGTCCACCCCGCCAGCGCCCCGGAGCATCTTCCGGCCGACGGCGCCATCGCCGTCCTGGCTGCCCGAGCACGCCCCGGCCAACACCGGCAGCTACCCGCTGCTACTGGGACGCTGACCCAGCCTCCCGCCGCCGGTGCCTCGGCATCCCCGTCGCCGGTGATGATCCGGCCTCTCCGCCAGGCCCCGCGGGCCGCTGGGACAGGCGGTGGCGGGCCCTAGCGGGTCCAGTCCTTGTCCATGTCGAGTCCGCCCTCGCGGCGCTGGGTGAAGGAGAACCAGTTGCCGGAGTCGTCGCGGAAGAGCGCCTCCGTGCCATAGGGACGCTCCTGCGGCTCCTGGAGGAACTCCACCCCGCGGTCCTTGAGCCTCTTGTAGTCGCCGTGGATGTCGTCGGTGGTCAACACGCCTGCGCCGAGCGCCCCCTTGGCCACCAACTTCTTGATCATCTCGGCGGACTCGGGGTCCATCGCCGGCCCGCCCGGGACCATCAGCGTGAGTTCGACCTCTGGCTGGCTCGGAGAACCGACCGTGAGCCAGCGCATGCCGCCCTCGCCCATCGTCATGTCCGCCCGGACCTGAAGGCCCAGCTTCTCGGTGTAGAACTCCTTGGCCCGGTCCTGGTCGAGAACCCAGACGGTCGAGATGGCGAGTCCCTTGATCATGGTGTGCTCCTGTTCGTGACGGGTGGTGCGCTGTCCTGCACCGTAGACCGCGCGGCCGTCACCCCGCTTCTCCAAAATTGCGGTTTCCCGCGGCCGGCCCGCGCCGTCCGGGGCCGGGCCGGAAGCCGCCGGCCCACAGCATGGCGTAGCACCCGGGGATGAGCGCAGCCCCGCGTCCGACGTTCTTCGCGCGGTACTCACTCGGCGTGAGGCCCGTCCACGCCTTGAAGCGCGCCGAAAACGTGCCCACGCTGGTGAAGCCGACGAGGTGGCAGATCTCCGTCACGGACAGGTTGGCGGTGCGCAGCAAGTCCTCGGCGCGCTCGATGCGGCGGTGCGTCAGATACTGGCCTGGCGTCTCTCCGTACTCCTCCTTGAAGGCCCTTACGAAGTGGTAGCGGGAGTACCCGGCATGCGTCGCGACCGCGTCCAGGTCGAGCCCCGGCTCGGCCCAGTCCCGGTCCATGGCGTCCTTGGCCAGCCGCAACTGCCGCATCTTGTCCATGCGCCCGATGGTGACACGGGGGTCTGACAGCGTCCGGGCCAAGCCGGGGATATCGCCTGCCCCGGGGCGGCGCTGTCGCATCGTGACTGTGGTCGGGTCGTCCTGGTCGGTGGTGTGGTCGGGGTTGTCGGCTGGTCTGAGCGGTATGCGTGGCGCCGGGCAGGACGGCGCCGCATCATGCGGAGGGGAGCAGGCCGGCGATGACGGACGTGGACGCGGGCGGCGGCGACCGGCTGGCGCCGGCCGTGCTGGCCCAGTACCGGATGGCGACCACCGAGCAGATGCACCTTATCCTCAACTCCCCAGGTGCGGATCGAGCAGACCCGGCGCCGGCTGGCCAAGCTGCGCACCGAGGGGCTGGTCGACCGGACCACCCTGCCCCAGAGGGGGCGGCTGCGGGTGTGGTTCCCCACCCCGTACGGCGTGCAGATCGCCTGCGAGTGGCCGGAGCCGCGGGGACGGCGGCCGCCGAGGACGGTGTCGGACCGGACCGCGGTGCGGCTGCGGGCCGGGCACGCGCTGACGGTCACCGAGACCGCACTCGCCTTCCTCCAGGACGCGCGCAACCGCGGCGAGGTCTGCCGGCCGCTGGACTGGATCCCCGAGGTCCACCACCCCCTCGGGGGCGGCGAGGCCATCATCCCCGACGCCCTGCTCTTCTACCGGCGCGGCCGTGAGGGCGGCGAGGGGGCGATGCTGCGGGCGTTCGTCGAGGTCGACCGGGCCACCATGGGCCCGAAGCGGCTGGCCGCCAAGCTCACCGCCTACGCCCGCCTCCACCGCTACATGCCTGCACCCGCACCGGCCACACGGCGCCGGCTCGCCGGGCAGGAACCGTGGCCGGAGGAGTGGAGGCGGCACTACCCGCTCTTCCCACGGCTGCTGTTCGTCCTGGACGGCACCGGCCCCACCGGCATCACCGCCCTGCGCGCGGCCGCCGTCAACCCGGCGCCGGCCGGCTTCCTGCGCGACGTGCCCGTGCTGGTGGCGCCGCTGGCCGACCTGCTGCAAGGCGGCCCCTCCGAACCCGTGTGGCGCCCGGTCCGGGATCCCGGCAGCACCGTCAGCTGGAGCCACTCCCAGAGCCTGGAGACACCCCGCGCAGCCCCTGCCCACCACGGCGAAGCCGCTGCCCACCACCCCGACCACAGCAAGTCACAGCGATGCGCGGCCAGTTGAGCCCTGACAATGCCGGTCAGCGGCCCAGACGGCAGGTGTTCCAGCCCCGGCCGCCACGTATCAGCGCGCCGGACCGCTCCAGGTTGGCCAGGTGACAGGCGACCGACGCGGTGCCGCGCAGCCCGACGGCGTGGGCGAGCTGCCGCACCGACGGGCCCTCGCCCCGCTCCTCGATCCACCGCCGGATACGACGGAGAATCTCCTTTTCCCGCTCGGTCAGGTGCTCCGGGCGCCGGTTCACCCCTGCCCCTGCCAGGCGCGGACCTGGTGGCGCAGCTCGGCCCGCGCGGCCGGCATCCGGCCCGGCCCGCTCCAGTACGGGTGCCACCACAGCCGGACGGACAGCCACTGCCGGGACTGCCGAGCGCGCCGCAGTCGGCCCGGCCATGACCCCGACTCCGAGTGGTCACGGGGGTGGCTTTATCGACGACTCACGACAGCAGTTGTTCATGACTGCGGGAGGCACCTGCCGCGCCCGGATGTCGGTGTCGACGAGAACGGGAGGCACTCGCCGGCGCCCGGCAACGGCGCGGCCGCGGCTGCCACCTACGCCCGTAGCCAGCGCCTTTGCCCCGGGCTCCGGACGGGAGGCAGACGGCTCGCCCTCGGTCACCACCGCGCTGCTGCCCGAAGTCGTGAACATCCGGCGCGGGCACTGCCTCCCGAACTGCTGTCGAAACGCTGCTCTGCGACGTGAACAGAGCCACACGGGTCTGGCTGGCGCGGCGGGCGCCCTGCTGCTGGTCAGCCCAGAATCGGCCGACGTGCTCAGCGCCGTCGCCGGGTGCGCACCGCGAACGGGACCGTCCCGTGGCTTCGTAGGTGGGAACTGACCACGGTGACGATCCCCGGATGTTTCACTCTTCGTGATCGGGGCGGGCCGTCGTGGTGCTCTGGTGGGTTTCCTCCAGAGAGGGCGCTGGCGGTGGGGGGAACAAGAAGTTCTCGAAGGCGTCCAGCCCGAACAGCATGAGCAGGAGCAGCACCGGCAGGAGCAGAGCCATCACGACCATGACGCCTCCCGATGAAGCAGTGATCACGGGAACGCGGCGGACAGAAACTCCTGCTCCAGGCTGGGCCGAATGGGGGAACACCGCACGCTCGGCGCGAAAGCGTGTAGGCCGTTCGGGTGATGTTCCGCGGCTGAGAGCCCTTGCGCGTTCGTTGGGCCGTGCGTGGATGCTCACGGTGGTGTCGCAAAGCCCTGTGCGGCCTTGCTGGAGGCTGGCCGGCTTCCGTCCGAGTCCGGTGATCACAGCGGTGTCGTCGTCTGCGGGCGCGGGAGAAGGTGCCTGGCGTCGTGGAACGGGCGGGTGGTGATGGTCGGCATCGCGGTGACCACTGTGATCCTCGCGGTGGTGTCCGTCGTGGTGCGTGACCTTCCCCGGTGAGCGTCTATGAGCTGTTCGGACAACCGGTGGTGCGGTGCTGGCGCGCCGCGGTCGGCCGGCAGCCGGACGGGCGGCAGGATGATCACACGGACGGGCGGGCCGGTGGACCCGGCTCCCCGACGGTGCCTGCGCATCCCGCGGGTCCTGCGCAGCCTGCGGGACCGCCCGGCCGGCCGCACCGGTCCCCCGGCGGTGCGGCCACGCGGTGCCCGTGCGCCGCGTGCGCGGAAGGGGACCGGTGGACCTTGATCTGCTCGCCGGCCAGGCGCACCCTCACGGCGCCGAAGTCCACCTCCGGTCACGGTCTCCACAGTAGGAGGGGAGGTGCAGGCTGACACCGGCGGCGGAGAGCATGGCGATGGTCTTCGTTCCGTCTTGCGTCTGCTGTCACCGGCCGCCGACGGGTGAGCCCGCGCCGCGCGAACCGCAAGAAGTCGAAGAATGTCGGCAAGTCCCGAGTGTGCGCGGCCTGCGTGGCTCTTGGAGAAGACGCCATCCGCACCGAAAGCACCGGTTCAAGGTGGCGTCGTACCCCCAGCGCCCGGGCAGGGACGTTGAAGACCAAGCTGAACGACCGGTTCATATCTGCTGTGGCAGGGCTTGTGCGAGGGCGGTGTCGAGGAGTCGGCGCAGGTGGTCCGGTGTGGGGGCGACAGCGGTGGCAAGCAGGGCGGGGGCGTCAGCGAGCGGAGTCAGGATGGCGTGTCCTGTCTCGGGGTCGTCGCCGATGATCTGCGGCGTGTATTGGGCGTCCAGGTGGGGGCTGATGTAGAGGAGTTGTCCGGTTGCGCGGTGGCTGCCGAGGACGGCGGGGCTGTTCCATGCGGGTACCGGGTCGCCGTAGGCGGTGTGCTGGTCGAGGATCGGCCTTCCGTTGTGTCGTACGGTCAGGCGGGTGGTGAGGTGGCCCGGAGGCTGCGCGGTGCGGCCCAGGAGCTGTTCCTCTCGCAGGAGCAGGGTCGAGGTGGGGGTGAGGTCCACGGTGAATGTCTGGTGCAGGGTGCTGCCGTGCGTGCTGATCAGCGGTTGGGGCAGCCAGTGCAGGGTTGCGTGCTCGCCGACGGTGAGCCGTACGTCGTAGGTGGCGGCATCGGTGGTGGGGCCGCGGAGGGCGACGGTGGCGGCGGCCGTGGTCACCTCCAGTCGGGCGTGTGCCTCGGCGGTGATGTCGAGGGTCAGCCGGTCTCCGCCCAGGGGTGCGCTCATCGCGCCGAGCACGCAGACGCGTGCCTGCTCTCCGCGGGTTCGCAGCCGCCGCAGGTGGAAGGGTCCGTCGTTGTGCAGGAGCGGGACGGTGGTGGCGCGGCCGTTGTGAGTGGCACGGATGCGGGCGGTGGCGTGGACCGCGGTGGTTCGGGGTGCGCGGGCGGAGGTGGGGGCCGTGTCCGGGTGGCCGTCGGCTGTCCGTCGTGCCGCTCCGGTTCCCGCTCGCGCTGGTTTTCCGGCAGGTGCCGGAGGAGCGGTGGTCAGCTGTGTGGTGCTGTTCATGCGGCGGCTCCGGCGCGCCAGGTGGTGAGGGACGCTGTGACCCAGTCGGCGACCGGGCGGATGCCGTCGGCGGTGGTGAGGCTGGTGAAGACGTAGGGCAGGTCTTTGCGCTGGTTGCGGGTGTCGGCGGCCATGGTGTCCAGGTCGGCTCCGACGTACGGGGCGAGGTCGGTCTTGTTGACCACGAGGAGGTCGGCGGTGGTGATGCCGGGGCCGCCCTTGCGGGGGATGTCGTCGCCGCTGGCCACGTCGATGACGAAGACCTGGCTGTCGACGAGTCCGCGGGAGAAGGTCGCGGTGAGGTTGTCGCCCCCGGACTCGATGAGGATCAAATCCAGTGGGTGCAGGGCCTGTTCGAGGTGCTCGACGGCTTCGAGGTTGGCGGAGATGTCGTCGCGGATCGCGGTGTGCGGGCAGGCGCCGGTCTCCACAGCGGTGATCCGCTCCGGGGGCAGCACGGCCTCGCGGCGCAGGAAGGCGGCGTCTTCTTGGGTGTAGATGTCGTTGGTGACCACGGCGATGGACACCTGGTCGCGCAGGGTGCGGCACAGGGCGGCGACGGTGGCGGTCTTGCCCGAGCCGACGGGGCCGCCGAAGCCGATGCGCAGGGCGCGGCGGCTGCCGTCGGCGGGCAGCGGGTCGGCGCTGTAGGTGTGGCGGTGCGGCATGGTCTGGGGGTGGTCCAGGTGCACGGAAACGCTCCAGGTCGGTTCGAGGCGGGTCAGGAGGCGAAGAGGCGGACGGTCCAGGCGGCGTGTTGCTCGCCGGTGATGTCCAGCAAGGGGGCGGACACGGCGGGCAGGACGGTGACGCCCTGGTCGGCCACGCGGCCGGCGGCGTCGGCTGCTCGTCGGGCGACCGCGTCGAGGTCGCCGGTGAGCCGCGCCAGGACCGCGGTGGCGTCGAACGGATCGAGGCTGAGCAGCCGCACCGCTGCGGTCGCCGGGCCGCCGACGCTGTCGTAGGCGGCGGCCTGTGCGGCATCGAGGGGGGTGAGGTCGGCGGCGCGGGCCGTGACACCGAGGACGACCGGCTGGTGGGCACCCTGCGGCCGGTGGCGGGCGAGGTGGTCGAGACCGGTGCAGGGCCAGGTGGCGCGGGCGGCGCGCATCATCTGCCGGCCCAGGCGGCGGGCGATGCGACGCAGTGCCGGCGCGGGGGTGCGGATGTCGGCGGCGTCGTCCAGGGCGAGGGCGTCGTATCCGGTGGCGGCCGCGGCGGCCAGGCCGGCCGCGGTCAGTCCGGCGGTGTGCAGCCGCCCGCGGCAGAACGTCTGAAGGCTGGCGGTGTCGTGGACGGCACCGGAGGCGACGGCGGCTTCCATGCCGCCGGAGTGGGCGTGCCCGCCGGCGGGGAAACGGCCGTCGGCCAGGATGAGCAGGGCGGTGCGGCTCATGGGGTCGCTGGTCCGCCTTTCGCGGTGAGACCCGGGGGCCGGACCGCGTCGGCGTGTCCGGCCCCGGGTCGGGCAGGGGTCAGAACAGGAAGTACCGCTGGGCCATGGGCAGCTCGGTGGCGTAGTTCCGGCCGACTTCCTGCCCGTCGACGCTGGTGCGGACGTCGGAGGTGGTGGCGCCGCCGATGGTGACGTCGAAGGTGTCGGGGTCGATGTCGATGTCCGGCACGCCGTTGTTGTGGATCATGTCGGCCTTGGTGACGCCGCGGGTGGAGCGGATCGCGCGCAGCGGCTTCAGCAGCCCCGTCTGCGGCAGACGACCGCCAAGGGCCGCTTCGGAGACGAAGTTGAAGGAGTTCGCCGCCGGGGAGCGGCCCTGGAAGCCCCAGACCGGGCGCGGCAGGTAGGGCTGCGGGGTGGGGATGGAGGCGTTGGCGTCGCCGATCTGGGCGTAGGCGATCTGGCCGCCCTTGATGACCATGTGGGGTTTGACGCCGAAGAACTTCGGCTCCCACAGGACCAGGTCGGCGAGCTTGCCGGTCTCGACGGAGCCGACCTCGTGGTCGATGCCGTGGGTGATGGCGGGGTTGATGGTGTATTTGGCGATGTAGCGGCGGGCCCGGAAGTTGTCCGCCTCGGCGTCGTCCTCGCGCAGGTGGCCGTAGCGGGACTTCATGACGTGCGCGGTCTGCCAGGTCCGCAGGATCATCTCGCCGATGCGGCCCATGGCCTGGGCGTCGGAGGACATCATCGAGATGGCGCCCATGTCGTGCAGCAGGTCCTCGGCGGCCATGGTGGAGGGCCGGATCCGGGAGTCGGCGAACTTCATGTCCGCCTCGACCTCAGGATTGAGGTGGTGGCACACGATCATCATGTCGACGTGTTCCTTGACGGTGTTCACCGTCAGAGGCCGGGTCGGGTTGGTCGAGGCGGGCAGCACGTTCGGCTCGCGCACGAGTTTGATCATGTCCGGGGCGTGGCCGCCGCCGGCGCCCTCGATGTGGAAGATGTGCAGACTGCGGTACTTGGCCTCCTTCGTCTTGCCGCGTTCCATGGTCGCTGCGTAGGTGTGGTGCACGAACCCGGACTCGTTCAGCGAGTCGGCGTGCAACGCGACCTGGACACCGGTCTGCTCACACACGTTCAGGGCCGCGTCGATCACCGCAGGGGTGGCGCCCCAGTCCTCGTGGATCTTGAAGCCGAGCGCGCCGGCCGCGACCTGGTCCAGCAGCGCCTTCTCCGAGACCGTGCTGCCCTTGGCGAGCAGACCGACGTTCACCGGGAAGGCGTCCAGCGCCTCGAACATGCGCTGGATGTGCCACTCACCGGGCGTCACGGTGGTGGCCGTGCTGCCCTCGGCGGGGCCGGTGCCGCCGCCGATCAGCGTGGTCACGCCCGACGCGAGCGCCTCGTGGATCTGGCCGGGGCACAGGAAATGCACGTGGGTGTCGACACCGCCCGCGGTCAGGATCCGCCCCTTGCCGGAGATCACCTCCGTCTCCGGCCCCACGACGAAGTGCAAGGCGCAAGGACCGTCGTGGGGCCCGTGGGGCCGCGGCGACATGGTCTCGGGGTTGTGGGCCTTGCCGATCGCCCGGATCCGGCCGTCGCGCAGCCCGACGTCGGCCTTCACCACACCCCAGTGGTCCAGGATCAGCGCACCGGTGATCACCGTGTCCACCGGCTCGCGGTCGTCGTCGCGTGGGATGTGCGACTGGCCCATGGACTCGCGGATGACCTTGCCGCCGCCGAAGACCATCTCGTCGCCGCTGCGTCCCGGGCCGCCGCACCAGTCCTCCTCGATCCTGAGGACGAGGTTGGTGTCCGCCAGCCGGATACGGTCGCCGGTGGTCGGGCCGTACAGGTCGGCGTAGCGGGAGCGCAGCAGCGGGTCCCAGGGCTTCTCAGTTGTCTCGGGCATCGAGGTGCTTCTCCTCCTCGCTCTTGCCGGCCTGGAGGCCGGCCACGATCCGCTGCCCGGCGATGGGCACCAGCATCACGGTCCGCGCGTCACCGGGCTCGAACCGCTCCGAGGTGCCCGAGGCGATGTGCAGCCGCATCCCGTGCGCGGCCTCGCGGGAGAAGGCCAGTTGCTCGTTGGCCTCGGCGAAGTGGAAGTGGGAGCCGACCTGGATCGGGCGGTCGGCGGGATTGGACACCTCCAGCGGCACCGGCTCGCTGCCCTCGTTGAACGCCACCCGGTGCTCGTCGTCGTCCGGCAGCAGCTCCAGCTTTCCCGGATGAACGTCCACCTCGGCGGCTGCCTCGTCGAACGGGTCGTGGATGGTCACCAGCTTCGTGCCGTCCGGAAACGTCGCCTCGACCTGCACGTTGTCGATCATCTCCGGGACGCCGTCCATCACCTCGCTGCGCTGCAGCACATGCCGGCCGGACTCCATCACCGCATCGACCGTCGCCCCGGCCCTCGCCTCCTCGTAGACGTGCGCCGTCAACAACGCCATCGCCTCGGGATAATTCAGCAGCAAACCGCGCTCACGCCGTCGCCGGGCGACATCAGCCGCCACATGCACCAGCAAGCGCTCCTGCTCATGCGGAGTCAGATGCACACCACTCCTCCTCTCCTGCTCGGTCAGCTCACCTGGACGACAGCACGGAAGAACACCACCTGGCGTACTCCCGACGCCCGCCGCCAACCGATCGTCCAAGAGAAAGCGAGCCGGCCGCGGAGGAATCCGCTCCGATGGCCCTAATGGAATGAACCCGGATCACGAGGCGCACGCAAGGGGCGCACCCACCCCAGACAACCAGCCGACCTTCCAACCCGGCTGCGCCCCCCACACAACGGCGACCTCGGCCCAGCCCCCCAGTCAACCCCCCACCCTTGCCGACCACCGGGCGGAACTCGTGGCGACGTAAGCGCCGGAGCAGGGACCGGCCGACGTGGCTATATACACGAAGATCAACAATCACGCTGCGTACACGACCACAAGAAGTGGACCAGAGCCCTGCCTCATGAACACAGTCAGGGTGCGACATATCGGTCACCACAACCACGCATTGGAGCGCCGCATCCGGGACAGGGCACGCGCATCGCGGCGCGCGGCGGCACTGCCGATCCGATTCCGGCGGGGCCCGGGCCGACGGGACTGTCCGGCGGTGAAGCGGCGTACCCCGGCTGCCTTGAGCCGCTTACGCTGCTCGCGCAGCTCCTTCTTCTGCGCCTCGGTCTTCGGCCTCCGGGGTCGCTTTCAGGCCGGCTGCCAGGGCGGCGGCCTCGATCCTCGGATCGTCCGGCGTCATCATGCGACTCCTCCATCGGGTGTGTTCCTGCCTGGCGCGGGCTGGACGCCGGGCTGCTGGGTGTGGGGCGGTGGCGTGGGTGCCGCCGGGGTGGGTTGCGGCCGGATGCCGTGGGCGACGGCGCGTTCCTTGATGCCGTCCTGGGGGCTTGGCGGCCATAGCCTCGATCGCTCGGCGGGTCTCCTCCACCGTGGCGACGTCGGTCGTCTGCTCCTGCTCCCGGCGGGCCGACCGCTCGGCGCGAGCATCCCTTCGGTCGCGCCTTGAGCGCGGCGGCGGGCCGGCGGGCACGGCACCGGTGTGCGGCAGGGAGCGGGAGCCCAGGCGGCACAAGCGGCGTACCGCGGGGACGCAAGCGGTCAGGGCGCCGGCGGCGAGCCGGGCCCGCTCGTAATGGGACGCCGACCGGGCCCGGGTCGGCGACCGTACCACGGCCTGGTCCTCGATCTCGTGCGGGTACAGGGCACGCAAGTCCGCGGTCATCGCCCGGCCGATGAGACGGATGTAGCCGTCGATAACCGTTGCGCGGAGGCCCGCAGGAGGCATGAGGATGGCCGGCCGTGCGCCGTGCGCCCCTCCGCTGGAGTGAATCCTCACGCAAGTGCGGCCTGCCAAAGCTGGGCGGCCAGTAGCTGTGATGGCGTGATGAAAAACGTGATGCGTGCCGGGGCGGTCTCCGTCCTGGCCCTCCTCCCCCTGTCCGCACCCGCATCAGCCACCGCCGGCGGGGCCGCCCCGGCGCGTGCCGGGATCGACTGTCCCAGCGGGTATGTGTGCATCTACCCGGAGATCAATTTCGGTGGGCAGCCGTGGGTGCGGCGTGCCGTGGACGGCGGTGTGAAGGATCTGCCCGCAGCGATCCGCGACCGCGGCAGTTCCATCCGGAACAACTCCGACCGCACCGCCCGCGTGTACGAGAAGCGGAACTACAGCGGCCGGTGGGTCTGCGTGATGCGCAGCGGCGGCTCCATCCACGACCTGCGCGGCTACAACCTCAACGACCAGACCCGCTCTTTGAAGATCAACCGCAACGACTGCGGATAGCACACCAGCACACGAACAGAAAGGGGGGTGGGTGAGTGGCTCGCGCATCGGGCGCCCCGTCGCGGCCGCGACCCCGAATGGCTCCCGGGTAAGCAGTTATCTGGCGCCAGACACACCGTTAGGGACATCACCGAGGTAAGCCTCAGATGGATGCGCCACCAGCATCCTGCTCGCACCAGGCGGCGCGCCTCCTCTCCCAGAGGAGGCGCGCCGTCCGGCGTGCGCGGCCGCTGTGCGGGCGGGGACTGCGGCGGCCTGACGATGCGACTTACCGCTCGTGCGGGTGACCGCCCCATTGCTTCCCGGGCGTGCCGCCACCGGCGACCGCTACGAAGATCACGCACCATTCGGCTGATCTTTGAGGGGACTTGCCATGCGCCTGGTCCGTGCCGCCGCTGCTGCGGCTGCCGTCACCGCCCTCTTCCTGTCCACATCGGCCCATGCCGCCGTCACCGACTCCACACCGGCCGCGGCACAGCAGCGCGTGCCGGGGCAGACGGTGACTCTGCCGGTACGGGATGCCCTCGCCGGCCTTTCGCTGCGCGAGGAGGACCGGACCGGCTGCGAGCGCACGAAGTTCCGGCACTGGATCGATGCCGACAAGGACGGCTGCAACACCAGGGCCGAAGTCCTCAAGGCCGAAGCCGTCGTCGCCCCCAGCAGGGTGCGAAGTGCACGCTGACCGGGGGCGAGTGGTACTCGCCCTACGACGACCGGTACATCGCGGGGCCGCGGGGGATGGACATCGACCACCTGGTGCCACTGGCCGAGGCGTGGGACTCCGGCGCCTACGCCTGGAGTGCGGCCGAGCGGGAGGCATACGCCAACGACCTCGCAGACGACCGGGCCCTGATCGCGGTGTCGGCCGCGTCGAACCGGTCCAAGGCGGACCAGGATCCCAGTACACGGCTGCCGCCGGCCGTCGGCTACCGCTGCCAGTACGTCACCGACTGGGTGGCGGACAAGACCCGCTGGGGCCTGGGCATCGACGCCGCCGAGCACGCTGCCTTGACGCAGACGCTCGAGCAGTGCCCCGACGTACCCATCACCGTCACTCTGGTCCGGTAGCCCCCGATTGGGTGCGCACCATGGCTCCGGTGAGGGCTCGTCCACGGCAGCAGCCGGGCCCTCACCGTGTGCGCCGTACCCGCAGCCGCGCTCGGGCCGCACACAGCGGCGCGCTCTGCCCATACGATGATCAGCGTGACCGTTCGCCGCACTCTTGGCTCCGGCCCGGAGACGTCCGTACACATCCGTGCCGTCCAGGCCGACCTTCTCGACGCGCTGCCCGGCGTCCATCTCCCCGACCTTGACGAGCTACGGGCCCGTGGAGTGCTCGGAACCCAGCCCACGGCGCCCAGGAGCCCGCGCCGTACCCTCGGGGCCGGCGGCCGCACGGACGACGAGTCGCCCACGCCGTCTCCCTGATATAGGCGTACCGACGCGGCTGAGGATCCGGCAAGGTTTTCCGGTGTCACAGTTATGCCCGGCAACTGCGACGCTGGAGGAAACCAGCCGGGCCTGTCTGGAGGGACGACGGTCCGCCGCCCGGCCGGACTCGGCGCCGTCATTCGATCCTCCCCCGTGCTTGCTGCCGGGGCAGCTCACGTCGCAGCCGGTACATGCGCTCGCGGTGGCGGAGGCAGTCCCGCACCATGTCACGCCGGTGCTCGGACTCCTGCGGCAGAAGTGCGGCCACGCTGGCGATCACCGCGCACAGCACGGAGCACAGGAACGCCCGCCAGGGGGCTCTGACGTAGGCCGAGACGCCGACGGCCGCCCCGCCGCCGATCACACCGGTCGCCGGGAGCGGGAACCGGGGAGTGCGGCGGCGGCCGTGATCGATCCCTCACGGGAAATCGCGCGGCAGGACATAGATGTGAGGCCCTGTGACCGTCTGAGTGGTGCAGGAGTTCGACAGATGCATCACTGAGGTTCGCAGGAGGAATCGGATGGAGACCAGGCGCGGATGGAAGCGGCTCGCCACGATGGGCGCCGCGGCCGTGGTGCTGGCGGGCGGCGCCGGGGCGGCTGTGGCCGTGGAGCGGACGGCCGGGCATGCTGCCCGGGTGCCGGCGGCGGTGGATGCGGTGGCACCGGCGAAGGCCCCGGGCCGTGCGACGACGGCGCCGGGGTCGCGGATTGTGCGGCCGTACCAGCCGGTGGGTATCGGGCAGGGCGCCGTCATGGCCCTGCTGCCTGAGGGACGGCAGAACTACGTCGTGGCCTGGACGGACGTTCGTGAAGCGGTCGAGCAGGCCCGGGGGATGGTGGGCGATGACATCCGGCCCGAGAGCCTCAGCGGCGGCATCGCCGTCGACGGGGCCGACGTGCTGTACACCGGCGCGTGGCGCACGAGCACCCCGCCCGCCCGGATCACCGTCCGCACGGCTGACGGCACCGAACGGGACGCGGGCGTGCTGAGCCTGCCCGGCAGGCCGGGCTGGGGAACCTACTACCTCGACGCCGCCGGCGCCGGGACCCCGCGGGGAGCTGTCACGATCACCGCATACGGCCCCGACGGCGCGGTGCTGGCGACCCTGGCGTACGAATTGCCCCCGGCCGGACGCTGACCGCAACCGCAGCCCCCGTGGCCGGAGCCTTCCGTACTGCCCCGGTGCACGCCCGCACCGGGGCAGTACGGCGGACGGGGACCGGACACGGCAAACAGAGGACCCGAGTGAAGACCGACGCGGAAGCGGAGTTCAGGGCGTTCGTGGTCAGCCGCTGGCCCCGGATGCTCAGGACCGCTCACCTGCTCACCGGACACCACCACGACGCGGAGGACCTGGTGCAGACAGCCCTGACGAAGGCGTATGCCCGATGGGAGCGGGTGAGGCGCAGCGACGACCCCGACGCCTACGTCTGGCGCATCATGATCAACACCAACCGGGACCGGCTACGCGTGCCACGGGCCCGGGAGTGGCTGACCAACCGCTTCCCCGAGACAGCCGCCCCGGAAGGGACCGACTCGATCACCGAGCGCTCCGCGCTCATGGCGGCCCTGGCCCGACTGCCACAGCGACAGCGGGCGGTCGTCGTCCTGCGCTACCTGGAGGACCGCAGTGAGAGCGAGGTCGCCGCGCTCCTGGGAACCCGGGTGGGCACGGTGCGCAGCCACGCCGCCCGTGCCCTGCGCAAGCTCCGCGCCGAGCCGGCCGTGACCGGATGCGACCGCGGCCTCGTCCCTCCCAAGCGGAGCGAGGCTGCGCGGGAGGAGGTCCGGAAGTGAACGAGGACGACATGCGGCTCGCCCGGGCGCTCCACCGCGCGGCCGACGCCTTCCCGGCAAGCCCGGCCCCCGTCGACGAAGTGGTGCGCCGGGGCCGGGTTTTGAGCCGTCGCCGCCGCACCCTGGCGGGCGGCGCCGTGGCCGCCGCGCTGCTGGCGGCCACGACCCTCGGGGCGCTCGCCGGGAAAGGCACGGACGACGGTCCCGCACCGGCACCACCCGCCACCGCCGTGCCCGAGCCGCAACCGACCAGCTCCCCACCGCAGCGGGGTGCACAGACGGTGCGGCCCTACGAACAGGTCCCGATCGGGCACGGCCTGCGCATGGCGCTGCTGCCGGAGGGACGGCAGAACTACGTCGTCGGCCGGGGCGACCTGACCCAGTCCATCGAGCTCGCCCGGGTCCACGCGGGCGGCGACAGCCTGCAGACCGGCGGCATCAGCGCCGGCACGACCACGGTGGCGCAGGGAGTGGTGAGCACGGGCGCCTTCCGCACCCCCACCGCACCCGCCCGGGTGGTGGTGCAGGTCGATAATGGCACGCCTCACGAGGCCCAGCTGCTCGCCCTGCCGGGCGACCCGGACTGGGGCACCTACCACGCGTTCCTCGGCGGCGGCGTGCCCCAGGACGCCACGATCACCGTCACGGCGCTTGCGCCGGACGGACACGTCCTGGCCCGGCTGCGCACCGAAACACCACGCTGAGACCGTGAGCCGGGGCCCGGGGAGTACCCGAGCAGGGACCACCGCTGCGGCGTTCGGTTTCCTGAACGCCTCGGTGCCCCGGTCGGCGGCCCCGGCGGAACGGGTGGTACGCCCCGAGGGGGTCCTCGCCGGTCTCCCCGCGCCGGCGCCGGTCGGCCCGGTACGCGGTCCAGGCGAGGTCCCCCTGCACCGTGGAGCGCCGGGGTGTCTGGGTGCGGTCGCAGAACCCGGCATGCTCCAGGTCGCCGCACTGGGCTCCGAGCCCACCGCCGTGCCTCTCGAGGTCCGCGAGGACTACGAATGGGAGCCCGGACACGCACCCGGAGCGATCCCCATCCCCGCGGCCGGCGTGCCCGCCCGCATCGACGAGCTTGACCCACCAGCCTGAACGGGGGACACGGCGTGTGCGGAGCCGGAATGAGTGGAAATGTTCTCGCGGACCAATCACGCCTGCTGAGAGGTGTTGTTCATGCGTCGCATCGCTGCCGTCATCCTGGGGGCCGCCGCATTCGTCGGGTTCGTGGCGTCACCGGCAAACGCCGTCGTCGACCCGCTGGCCACGGTCACCTGCCTGGCATCGGCCGCCCCCGCCGATCTTTCCAGTCCTGCCGAACTCCCCGGAGACGCCGTCGGCTGCCTGCAGCCATAGCTGCAGCGACGCCGGCCGGCTCGGGCGCCCGGCATCGCGTAGGGGTTCGGGGAGTATCCGAGCAGGGATCACCGCTACGGCGTTCGGTTTCCTGCGTGCCTGTTCCTGATTCCTCCCGGAGCATGGTGGGTGAGCCGTAGCCTCGTGGGGGTGGCCGGAGTCGGCGGTCGACGGATCTGCCAGGCCGTTGGTGGCCGACTGAAGCCGGACGCTCGGCCGGGTGCCGCGTACGTGCTCAGCAGCATGTCGGGGCAGTTGTTGGACCGCCCGCAGCGCGCCGGGCGGGATCCCTCGTTCGGCGGTGAGCGGTGGCCGCCCCCCGTTGGGGCGTGCAGCATGGCAACTGCAGGGGCGTCCGCGGAAGAGGCACGGGCGACCGCAGTGGCACGACGGTTGGGAGGAGCAGGAACACGATGAGCGGCTCCGGCACCGGAGCAAGCTGCCCGTACGCCTGGGTGGCCCTGCTGGGCCACCGGCCGGCACTCCCGGCTGGACCTGGGGACCCGCTTCGAAACCGTGCTCGGTCTCGGGGAACATCGGTACAGCAGTTAACGCTAAGGCGATGATCTTGGTCAGGGCGGGGCTCCGAGGCCGGTGACGCTCGCAACTGTTCGTTTGTGAGAGTTACCCACCGCCACGGCGGTCTCGCTCGGCAACATGTCCCTTCGCGCTGGCTTCGCGAAGGGATCGGCGTGCAGTTGGTTGCCGACATGTACCTTCCGCAGCACCAGGCGCTGACTGGGCGTCGCCCTACCAGCCGCGCCCACGATCGAACGAATACCACAAAGCGACAGCGGGCTCCGGCTTGGATTGGATCCATGCCGTCCCACCGACGTCAAGGACACTGCGAGATGGCCCACCTTCCACCGATCGGCGCGGAGATCCCCCTCTCCCAGCTCGCTACCAACACCCCGTTCGAGTACCAGGGCAAGACCCACACGCTTGACTTCAGGGGCGGCCTCAAGTACCGCGTCGACGTGAACCCCAACGACCCGATCAACAGCGTCCGCCTGCAGATCGTCGGGCACAGAGTGTCCGCGCAGATGGACGGCGAGGGAAGCATCACCATCGAGCAGAACGACGTCGACGTCGATGCGAAAAGCCTCCTGAAGCAGGTCCAGCAGTTCCCGCCCAAGTACGAGCAGATCTTCGTCCTGCCCTTCACGGCGACCATCCAGGCCGATGGCGGCGAACCGGTGGTCCTCACCACCAAGGAGCCGGCGCTCCTCAAGGGGACCCTGACCAACTACCTGCCCCGCGGCGACCTCCACGTGCTGGAGAAGCCCGTCGACCTCGTCGCACCGGACGCCCCCCACAGGGTGCTCGCCCGGATCCCCAAGTTCCCCGTCAAGATGGGCGCACCCTAGCCCCACCAGCCCTGCCGGTCCGCGGCCCGTCGCATCTGTTCGCGCGAGGGGCCGCACCTCCAAGCCCGCACCCGGCGCGCCCATCACATCATCACCAACGCCGGAACTCAGAGGTGTCAGCGTGGCTTGGAGCCCCGGTACTCCTCGGACTCGTCGCCGGGTTCGGTGTGATCACTGGCTTAGCGTTAACCGCTGTACCGATGTTCCTACCGACGTCAATTGCATCGGATGCGAATATGCGACACTCGCCCTGGATGCTGGCTGGACACTGCACAGATGCGGTCCCAGCAGGGCCGTTGGCCTCGGAGCCACGGTAGCGGTCTTGTCGGCGGCCATCTGCGCGTCTCACTCCATCGAGCGATTGAACTGCGAAGACGCCCCCGAGTCGCATCTGATGCGAAATTCTCGCGTCAGATGCGATAGACGGAGAGTGATCGTGGATGGGTGGGGACGGACTCGCGCCGGGGTCTGCTGGGCTGCACCTGGTGGACGGTCTGCCGCTGCTGCGGCCGGACGAGCAGGTCTTCGAGGCGATGATCAAAGGCTGGCGCAACCAGCAGCTCGCCCGGAACCTGTCGCCGGGATACGTCGATGACCAGGAACGCACGGTCCGGGCCTTCACCCGGCACGCCGACGCGATGCCGTGGCAGTGGACGCCGCAGCACGTCGACGAGTGGTCGGCCGATCTGCGGGCCGTGCACGGCTGTGTCCGCTCCACCCTGCGCAACTACCAGGGCTCCGTACGCCAGTTCTGCGACTTCCTGACCAACCCGGCCTACGGCTGGAGCGACGAGTGCCTGCGGCACTTCGATACCCACCCGGTGCAGGTGGTCTACGACTGGAACGCCGCGACGCACGCCGACGAGGCCGAGGGCGAGCCGGAACGCCGAGCCTTCACCCGTCCCGAGCTGGAGGCGTTCTTCGACCACGCGGACGAGGAGGTCCTGCGCGTTCGCGACAAGGGCCGCAAGGGCTGGCTGCCGGCCTTCCGGGACGCCACCTTGTTCAAGGTCGCATACGCCTACGGCCTGCGCCGCAACGAGACCCGGATGCTCGACCTCACCGACTTCGGCCGCAACCCGCAGGGGCGGGAGTTCGGCGAGTACGGCACTCTGCTGGTCCGCTACGGCAAGGCCAAGAAGGGCTCGCCGCCCAAACGCCGCAGCGTGCTGACCGTCTGGACCTGGACGCCCGGCACCGTCGAGGAATGGATCAGCGAGGTGCGGCCCGGGATGCGGCACGCGACCGGCCCGGCCCTCTGGCCGTCCGAGCGCGGCCCGCGGGTCGGGCTGCAGCGCCTGGATTCCCGCTTCGCCGCCTACCGCGACGCCCTCGGCCTAGATGCCGCGCTGGAGTTCCACTCACTGCGCAGGTCCTACATCACCCACCTGATCGAGGACGGCCACGACCCGTTGTTCGTCCAGCAGCAGGTCGGCCACGACCATGCCTCCACCACCGCGATCTACACCTGCGTCTCCTCCGACTTCCGCACCCGTTCCCTGCGGCGCGTCCTGGACGCCACCATCGAGGCCGCTCTGCGGCAGGGAAGGACCTCGTGATGCCACGCCAGATCAGCTACCGGTGGCGCCTGCGCGAGCTGATGGCCGCCCGCGGCATGTTCACCGTCGCCGAGCTCATGCCGCACCTGACCGAGCGGGGCATCACGCTGTCCTCCTCCCAGGTCCACCGTCTGGTCTCCGGCACCCCCGAGCGGCTGTCCCTGCCGGTGCTGGCCACCCTCTGCGACATCCTCGACTGCACGCCCACCGACCTGATCACCACCTCGGCCCAGAACCTCCCGGCCCGCCGCGCCGCCGGCGAAGAAGCTCCGATCAACCTGGCCGCCCGACGACCCACAAGGGTCCGACTGACGCCCGAGGGGTGAGCGGTGACGCCCGAGGAGTACGAGCGGTGGATGATCCGCGACTGCGCACGCTGCGGCCGTCGAGCCTCCAAGTCCGCCGAGTGGTCAGACGGACCGATCTGCCGGACCTGCTACGACCGCGCGATGCGTATCCGCGGCCGCTGCCCCTGTTGCGACACCGACCGGCTGCTGCCCGGACGGCACACCGATGGCACCCCGATCTGCCGCGACTGCGCGGGCATCGCCCGCGACTTCTTCTGTGACCGCTGCGGCTTCGAGGGACTCCTGCTCGGTGGGCGTCTCTGCGAACACTGCACCCTCGCCGACACGCTCGCCCGCCTCCTCGACGACGGCACTGGCCGTATCGCCTCGAACTTCCTGCCGCTGGTCAAGATCCTGCTGGATATGGGCAGGCCCAAGAGCCGCCTGATCTGGCTCCGCAACCCCAACGTCGTCCGTCTCCTGCGGGGCCTGGCCACCGGCAGCATTCCGCTCACCCACGACGGGCTGCACCAGGAAACACCCTGGCGAACCGTTACCCACCTGCGTGACCTGCTGATGGACAGCGGCGTCCTCCCGCGAGTCGACCGGCAGCTCCTGCTCTACCAACGCTGGCTGACCGAACGGCTCGCCACCATCGAGGATCCCGGACACCATCAGCTTCTCCGGCACTTCGCCACCTGGCACCAGATGCGGCGCCTGCGGGCAAAGGCAGAGAAGGCACCCCTGGGACGCTCCCAGACCAACCACACCAAGCAGGAAGTCACTCAGGCCGGCGCCTTCCTCGGATGGCTCGCCGACCGAGGGCGCGCAATCGGGCAGTGCCAGCAGGCCGACATCGACGCCTGGCACACCGAGAGCCTGGCCACCCGCCGTCCGTCCCAGTCATTCCTGCGGTGGTGCATGAAGACCGGCCGGATGCCCCGCCTCACACTGCCGCCCGCGGTCATCACCCAGGACTCGGAACCGCTGCACCAGCACCGTCGGCTCGCGATCCTCCGCCGGGTCCTCAACGACGACTCCTTGCCCCTGCGGGCTCGGGTCGCCGCCGCCCTCGTTCTCCTCTATGCGCAACCCGTCAGCCGCATCGTCCGCCTCACCATCGACGACGTCACCGACGACGAGACGACCGTCACCGTCCGACTGGGAGAGCCGCCGTCCCCGCTGCCGGAGCCCGTTGCCGATCTGATGCGGGCCTACGTCCGGTCCCGACCGCAGATGCCCTGCGCCAGCAGCAGAAGCTCACAGTGGCTCTTCCCCGGCCGTCAGCCCGGACAGCCCATGAACCCGGTCAGTCTCCAGGTCCGCCTCCGAAGGATCGGCGTCCCGCCGCAGCGCGGCAGGACCTCCGCGATCCGTCAGCTCGTTCTCCAGGCCCCGGCCCCCGTCATCGCGAAGGCACTCGGCTATCACGACAAGACCACCACCCGCTTGGTCACCGAGGCCGGTGGAACCTGGAGCCGGTATGCCCCAGCAGCCCCGTCCTTCCGCAGGACCCAGTAGGCAAGAGAGCTAGCTCGTCGGCTCCGCAGCCTGAGCAATGAGATCCTGCGCGAGCCTGACGGCCTCTTCCCCCTTCATCCCGGCGAAGATTGGCGCCGGGATTCCGCCGACCGGAATACGGAGCGGTTCGGCGATCTGGTGGAGGCCCGCCAGCTCGAACCTGACCTGCGGAGCGACCAGCACCACGTCACACTCCCTGATGCGCTCCTTCGCCTCGGCGACGGACACGGCATCCACCACGCCGACCAGTCCATTCGCGGTCATGTACTCCTCCATCTTCCTCACCATCAGGGACGTCGACATCCCTGCAGCGGCGGCCACCAAGATCTTCACAGTTGGACTCCTCAGGTTCGGGCAACGGAATCGGAACTGATCACGCTAAGCCTCGATCCACCGGGTGATGGTTCGTCCAGTGCCTGGACATGAAAGTGGAGATGCACTCTGACCTGGGAAAATAGGAGTTCTCTAGGCTTCTACTCAACCAGTTCGGAGGTGCATCTCCGGGATGCATTCTTCCACGCCGCCACGTGCGGTGTCCGCTGTGTTCGATGACCCGAACCTGGTTGCGCATGCCGGGCTGGTTCCGGTGATGCGGCTGGCCGAACGGTGTGGGCTGTCGGACCTGGTGACGCAGAAGGTGAAGCTGACCGGGACGACGAACGGCGCGGGGGCTGCGGCGGACTCCAAGGTCAGCAGCATCGTGGCCGGCATGGCGGCGGGCGCGGACAGCATCGACGACCTCCGCGTGCTGCGGCACGGGGCGATGCCGACGCTGTTCGGCGGTATTCGCGCCCCGTCCACGCTCGGCATCTTCCTTCGCGCGTTCACCCACGGTCATGCCCTCCAACTCCATGCTGTGCACCGCAGATTCCTGGCCGCGCTGGCCGCGCGCACTCCACTGCTGCCCGGCTCTGGAGAGAAGGCGTTCATCGATGTCGACTCCACCCACAAACGCGTCTACGGCCGGACCAAGCAGGGCGCCGAGTACGGCCGGTTCAAGGGCATCCGCACCCTGCACCCCCTCCTCGCCACGGTCTGCAACCCGCACGCACGGACGGTGATCGCCACGGTGCGGATGCGACGCGGCAAAGCAGAAG
>NZ_QFRK01000131.1 GCF_003143855.1 Streptomyces sp. NWU339 | reverse complement strand
TTGGTGCGGTGGATCCGACGAAAATACAAGCGGCTCGCGGGGCTGAGGAAGGCCGTCGAGTGTATGCAGGGGATCGCCAAGCGGTATCCCCGGCTGTTCGCACAATGGCGGTGGGCAACTGAAGCCTCCGTCGCCTGGTGACCAGGATGACAAGAGCGGAGTGACGAGAGATTGTCACGCTCCGTTCCGTGGGAGCCCGGGGGTGAGATTCCCCCGGGCCACCCGACTCTTGGAGTTGCCGAGGTCAGGTGCCCAGGGTGCGCCAGGACTTCGGCCGGGGATCTCGTGCTGATCGAGGTAGGTCCGGAAGGCGGTCGATCGGCGTGGCCGGGGTGCTTCCTCGGTCGGTGGGATGTTCTGAACGTCCGCGCGTCGACCTCGATGCCTGCCGGACCCACATCGTCGAGGCGTACGTCGAGGACAACGGCAAGCTCTACCTCGACTCACCCAAGAACCATGAGCGCCGGTCCGTCCCGATCCCCCGGTTCCTCGCCGAGGAGCTGAAACCCCACGTCGAAAGGCGGGGCGAAGACGAGCTCCTGTTCACCGCCCGCAGGGCGGGCCGTTGCGGGCCCGGAACTTCCGGCAGCGGTTCTTCGCCCCGGCCGTAGCCAAGGCGGGCCTCGGCCACCTCAGGCTCACGCCGCACAAGCTGCGTCACACGGCGGCCTCCCTTGCCATTGCCAGTGGCGCGGACGTCAACGTCGTCCAGAGCATGCTCGGCCACAAGTCCGCGACCCTGACGTTGGACACGTACGGACACCTCTTTCCTGACCGCCTCGACGAGGTCTCGAAAAAGATGCACAAGCGCCGTTCCAAGCAGTTGGCCAAGGCGAAGGCTGAACTGGCGAAGGCGGAGAAGAGGGCGCGGAAGGCGGCTGAGGCGGTGGCTGCCTTGGAGGGTTCCGCAGCGTGATGTGTGTCTGAGCCGTGCTGAGGTGCAGCGTCGACGGGGCCGCGCTGGGGTGCCGCCCGTTCTTGCCCGAGCGGGGACCGGCAGCGGATCATTCGCGCATGAGACCCGAGGTCAGAGCTTTCGCAGCCGCCGGTCCCCTACCCGACTGCACCGCGGACGAGGGTGAGATCGACCGGCGGGTCAGGCAGCTCGAAGCCATCTCCCGGCCTGTCACGGCCGAGGAGGCTGAGGCTCTGGCCGGTTGTTTCGGCCCGGATGACTGCTACGGCGTCGCCTGGTCGCTGCTGCACCTCATCGAGACCGGTCCTGGTCCAGTCCCCTCTGTGCAGCGGCCTGGCCCGAACGCCGGCGAGTGGCACCTCACACTCTGGAACAGGTGGGGAAGCCGGGAGTTTCCCGAGGACGAGTCGGCAGGCTGAAGCCCTGAGATGATCACGCAAGGAACACAGGTCGCAGGCCGCTGTGACCAACGCGGCGGTGTACTGACACGCGACGTCGGCCAGTTCATCGAACGGGGCAGGCTGCGTTGGGCAGCGAGGGCCGGTGCGAGGACTGCCGCGATGGGTGGTGCGAGCAGGACAGCGGCCCCGTGACTCCCGAATACATCAGACAGGCCCTGCTGCAGGCTCACGGCCCGGCCCGGCTTCGGCTGACGGGAGAAGCACCGAGCCTCGCCCTGGTGCTGAAGGCCCTGCGCAAGGCGCAGGAGCTGCCCATGGACGAGGCACGCGCACACGCCGCCCAACTGGCCGCATCCGGTCTCGTCGGCACGCTCGTGGAGATGGAGTTCCTGGCCATCCACCTTCGAGAACAAGCCGTCGCGGTGGCAGTCGATCTCCCTGCCGAGTGACTGCCTTCCCTGCTCCGTGGGGCTCGACCCAGTAGGGAGAAACCCACCCCCCCCATCAACGGCTCCAACGAGGTGTGCTGAGCTCTCAGGCTTGGATTGCTCGTCAGTCAGAACGGCGGGGCGGCCCGGTCCTCCGAGGAAAGGTGCCATTCGGTCGCCGACGGGTTGAGCGGTGTGTCGCACACCGCGAACGGGTTCCGTCGGACCTCCAGGCCCGTCGTGTCCTCGCCCCACGCGGAGAGGGCCTCGACGGCCCGCTCCTGGTACCGCCACAGGGCGCTGATGGCCAGCGTCTCCCTCAACAGCGGGGCCGTGGCCGTCCGGTGGTGGCGCAAGCAAGGGTCGTCCAGCAGAGGGATGCAGGCGGCGAGGGCCGCTTCACGGACGTGCGGGTCGTGGTCGTCGAAGCAGGCGGAGACGGTGGAGAAGAGCAGCGGGCGGATCTCGCGGGTCCGGACGAACGGGGGGTGGTCCTCGGGTGGGAAACCGAAGCGGCGCATCGTCGCCTCGGCCTGGTCGTCGGCGGCGTCGGCCACTGAGTTCAGCCATCCCAGCAGTTCGGCGCGCAGCGGGCCGAGGAAGTCGTGGGGCCTCTTGTCGACGGGTAGGGCGGTGCGCGGGTCGAGGAGGATGGCGGCTACGTAGAGTGCGGCCGGGACTGTCGCGGCGTAGAGGGTGTTCTGGTGGTGCACCACGTGGTGCAGGTGGCCCAGGGCCTGGGATCTCGTGTGTTGGTCGTCGGCCAAGAGCGCGATGAGCTGCGTGGGGGTGTCCTCGGCCGTCCCGTAGGCGTGTTCCAGGGCGCCCCAGTCGGTCTCGGCCAGTACCGCGGCGGGCTCGGGCAGGATCGCCGGGCTCACTGATGCTCCCGTCGGGCCCGGTGCATCGCCTCGGCCGCCGCGTTCTCGGCGAGCTGCTGGATCTCCTCGGGCACCTCGCGCTCGTCGAGGACGAAGAGCCGGTCCCCGACAAGCCTGGTGGCCGGCTTCCAGCCGAGGCGGCGGCCCGCCTCTCGGACGGCACGCCGGATGTCCTTCAGCTCGCCCATCTCTTTGAGGTCGCCACTGCTCAGGACGAGCTGCCCGCCGTACCCCTTGTATTGGGGCTTGAGGGCGGCCCGCATCAGCGTTTCGAGGCGGTTGACCAGCTTCTCGTACCGGTGCCGGGCCGGCTCATCCTTGTCGGGCATCCTGCACAGCTCCCCACCATCCGCGCGCACGGCATGTGTGCCATATGTGTGCTGGAATCGCAGGAGCCCTCCCGTCCGCTGGACGGAAGGGCTCCTGACCTGGTGTTTCTCTGTGCCCCCGGCAGGATTCGAACCTGCGACACCCGCTTTAGGAGATCATCCGGGCGTTCCGCTGGTCAGCGGTGAGGCTCGCCCGTCTCCTGCGAATGGTGTGCGGTCGGCCCTCCCAGTACGGCAACGTGCGTTGGTGTTGCCGTCAAAGACTGCCGTCACTCCACTGCTTCCCCTGGCCCGCTTCAACGTTGGGTACGTCACCGGTCATTGCCACAGCCTGACACGGTGCGCTATCACTCCCACGGTTTTCAAGACCGCCCAAAGGTCCGTGGCACAAGGGGCGCTGATCAGATCGTTCACTGTCTCTGTCTGGCCAGGGTGGGAAAATTTGGTCAGAGGATGGCCACGGAGGGATGACGCGGCGCACGAGTAGTCACGAGGCATCTTGTCCCGGCCGTCACCCGTCGAAGGCCCTCTAGATGAGAACTACGGGCGGCGTGGTCACTGAGGCCTGCCGGGCAGGCCAGACGGTCGCTTGGTGCCGGTGGCGGTCGGAGGTGATTGCGGTGGTTGCTGTACTCCCCTGCTGTACATCATTCGCTGGCCGGCATACCTTCCAGATCTGCCTCTGCGACCTGCCTGCCTTGGTATGCCTGGGTTCATCGCGCCCGGCAATTCCCGGCGACACTCTGCCGCATGGGTGAGCAGGCGTCAGAGGATCACCTTGAAGGGCTAATCGCCGTCAATCGAAATGAAATTTCGCAAGTTTGACGCGCTATCAGCCACTGAGAAAACACGTACGGGCGGCCTGGAATACCCCGATCGGCCCCCCGACCCACCCCTTCCGATACGCCCGATATGACAGCCCTGGGGGCCGTTAGTACGTTCAATCACACGTTGGCCGTCAAAGCCGGCCTCCCTGAGAAGGAGCAAAGCGACATGGTCATGACCCGATCCTCCGCGATCACCGCGGGCGTCGCGGCCGCCGCAGCCCTGGCAGCGACCGGTATCACCTACGCCACGGCCGCCCCCGCACCGGCGGCACAGACCGCCCCGGCCGCCGTCCGGCAGGCACCCGCCCCCGCCCAGGCCCCCATGGGCAACGAGGGCAGGGGCAACGACGGCCGCGAGGGCCACGAGGGAAGGAAGTTCGAAGAGGGCCGGATCCAAATCAACGAGCGGACGTACCCCGCCCGCCCGGGCGACTGCATCCTCGTGGCGAGCGGCCTGGGCTCCAATAACTTCAACATCCTCAACAACAGCCGCAAAACCGTCGAGGTCTTCCGCGGGGCGACCTGCGACAACGGTGCTCCCCTCGCCAGGGTCGGACCCGGCAGCTCCGGCGGCGTGACGCCGGGACACACCAGGGGTGTGCACGTCAGGAACGGAGTGGTGGCCAGCTTCCGGGTGATCCACCACCACAAGGGCGACTTCCACGACGGGGACGGCTACTGAGCCGACTGCGCGAAGCGCATGATGTAGGACCCCGGCCCGCTGGAATCGGGCCGGGGTCCTAGTATCGGCCCCCCCCGCCCCGCTGGGCACCCCGCTGGTGGTGCCCACACCTGACCACTGCCCGAACAGCCCATGCGCCTGCCACGCCAGACTAAAGTTCCTCAACACTGCTTCACTGATCGGCACCTGCGCCGGTACCGGAAGCACCGTCTCTGAGCAGGGGAAGAGCCGTCGTCGACTGTCGTCATCTGTCGTCATCTGTCGTCGTCGGCCGCCCTCGGACGGCCCAGAGACGGCCCGAGCGGGGGTATCGCGGTGCGCCCCTCGATGCGAACTACGGGCGGGACGGTCGCTGAGGTCTGCTCAGCAGCTCAGTCGGTCGTCCGGGGCCAATGTTGGTCGGCTGCGGTCACGGTGGTTGCTGTGCTTCGCTGCTGTACAGCACCCGAGCCGGCGCTTAGAAGCTGTTGTCTTTCCGAGCTTGAGGACGGCGTTCTGCCTGGTCGGGCATAGGGGTGGTGGTTCCGTGGGAGTGGTGGCCTGTCGGGTGGTCACTGCTTGGGGAGGTTGCGGATGCCGTCGGTCGTCGGACTGCTGGAAGAGCACGAGCTCGCCGCTCGCCGTCGCGTGGACGGGCTGCGGGAGGAGGCCGACCGTATCCAGGCCGAACTCGCTGCGGCCGAGCTGGAGTGGCAGGAGTGGGTGATCGCCCGCAGGCGGGTCGGCGCGGTGCTGGCCCCGGCGGGCAGCGGCACCGCCGGGGCGGAGGCCGTCACGGATCCGCCGGGTACGGCCGCGCGGTCGGTGTCCGGGGATGCGGCGACGCCGAAGTCGCAGGTGCCGGTGTGGTGCGAGGGGCTGGCCTGGTCGGCGCTGCCGGTGGACTACCAGCGCATCCTCACCACACTCGCGGACCGGGCCCGGCTCGGTCAGGGGCCGATGACCTGTCAGGAACTGGCCGCCGTCTTCGGCATGGACGTGGTGCCGGCGCGGGTGGAGGCGCTGCGGTCGAAGGCGAAACGGCTGGTGGCCCGTGGCTGGGCGGTGGAGTCGGCGCCGGGCCGRTKCACGCSCGCGACGGGCGTGGCCGGGCCAGGCGGCGGATCATGAGCAGGGTCATCGACCAGTAGACCATCGCCTCCGCGCTGCTGGTGCGGCGTTCGACGTCGCGGACCAGGCGGCGGCTTTGCATCAGGTGGGCGAAACACCGTTCGACGATCCACCGTTTGGGCAGCACCACGAACCCCTTCTGGCCGTCGCTGCGTTTGACGATCGCCAGGACC
>NZ_QFRK01000096.1 GCF_003143855.1 Streptomyces sp. NWU339 | reverse complement strand
GAGTGCTTGCACGTCGCCGTCCACGACTCCTCCACGGCGCTGCCCAGCCAGCGCGCCGCGAGCAGCGACCGCATCGGAGGGCGGGGGATGCTGCTGGTCGACGCCCTGACCGACGGCTGGGAAGCTCACCCCTGTCCCCACGGCAAGACGGTCACCGCTTGTTTCCGCCCGCCGACCGAGACTCAGGAGGGCACTGTCACGTTGGCTGATGGCGCGGGATGATTTTCGGGTTGGTCATGCTGGAGGGAGTCGCCCGTGGAGAGTGCGTCACCGTCGTACCAGGGGCATCGGTACCCGGCGGAGGTGATCGCGCACGCGGTATGGCTGTACTTCCGCTTCCCGCTCAGCTTCCGCGAGGGGGGGAGGTCATGCTCGAGCGCGGTGTGACCGTCTCCTACGAGACCCTCCGCCGCTGGTGCGCCACGTTCGGGCAGACCTACGCCGACGGCGGCGCAGGCCCGGGGACACGTGGCACCTGGACGAGGTCTTCGTGAGGGTCAACGGTAGTTGAAGTACCGGTGGCGGGCCGTCGACACCGACGGCACCGTGCCCGGCATCCTTCTCCAGGGCCGAAGGGACAAGGCCACGGCCCGGCGCTTCTTCCGCAACCTGCTCCAGAAGACCCGCCCGGTGCCGCGGGTGATCCTCACCGACAGGCTCCGCTGCCACGGTGCCGCCCACCGCGAGGTCATGCCATCGGTCGAGCACCGCAGTTCGAAGTACTTGAACCACAGGGCCGAGAACTCCCAGCAGCCGACGAGACAGCGCGCCCTGAAGGGCTTTTCGCAGCGTCGGTGGAGCGCAGCCGGTTTCTGTCCGCCTTCAGCGGCATCTCACCCCGCTTCCGGCCCCGCCGCCACCGGATGACCGCCACCGGATACCGCGCCGAGATGACCGTCCGCTTCGCCATCTGGGACCAGATCACCGGCGCCGTCGGCCGACCTGCCGAGGCCTGAACACCGGCCCTCACCACGCCCCGACGCGCCATCAGACACTCACACGCCCAACAACGTGACAGCGCGCCTTCGAGCTTTCGGCATCTCGAAGATCAGCCGGTGACCGTTCTCGTATCCGGATACTCACTCCGAAGCCGGACCAAACACCCGGATCGGGTGGGAACCCGTACGCCACTTCCCAGGACGCAACCTGCGTGCCAGGCGTCGCCCGCCGGGCGAGGAGTGTGAAGACGGGCCTACCGGGGGGACGCGTGCCGACTGCAGGCGGCCATTTTGATTGCCGGCGTCTCCCGGGGTTAGACGACAACGCGAGTCACAACCAGCGTGAGTCGACCGGAAGAGGAGCCGTGGAGAAGAAGAACATCTTTGTGATCGGTCTTGAGGAGTCCAACCTCCCGACGCTGCACGAGGTGCCGGATGCCCAGTCGCTGCGGTTCCATCAGCTGCTCACCATTGAGGAGCTTCAGGCCGGAGAGGTCTCCCTGGACGGTCTGATCAAGAAGGCCGAAGGGGTGCTCGACGCCTTCGAGGAGAGCATCGACGCGATCGTCGGTTACTGGGATTTCCCCGTGAGCACCCTCGTCCCGATACTGGCCGAACGGTACGGGACCCGCAGCACAAGCCTGGAGTCCGTCGTCAAGTGCGAGCACAAGTACTGGAGCCGGCTGGAGCAGCAGAAGGTCACCGACAGGCATCCGCGCTTCGGCATGGTCGATCTGGAGTCCGACGATCCCGTGCCACCGGACGGCGTGACCTTCCCGATGTGGCTCAAGCCCGCGCTGGCGTATTCGTCGGAGCTGGCTTTCGGCGTGAAGGACCAAGAGGAGTTCCGTGCGGCCGTCGAGGAGATCCGCTCGGGCATCGCCCGCGTGGGGCGGCCCTTCGAAGACATCCTTGCCCGCCTCGACCTGCCGCCCGAGATGGAGGGCGTGGGCGGTCAGGTCTGCCTGGCCGAGGAGGCCATCGAGGGCGTCCAGGTGGCGGTTGAGGGATATGTCGACCGGGGCGAGGTCACGGTCTACGGCGTGCTGGACTCCATCAACTACCCGGACTCGTCCAGCTTCCTGCGCCACCAGTACCCGTCCATGCTCCCCGAGTCCGTGCAGCGCAGGCTGCATGAGGTGACCGGGCGGGTGATGCGGCAGATAGGCATGGAGGCGGCGACCTTCAGCATCGAGTACTTCTACGATCCGCGGCAGGACGAGATCAACCTGCTGGAGATCAACCCCCGGCACTCCCAGTCGCACGCGGAGATGTTCCACTACGTCGACGCCGTCCCCAATCACCACAGCATGATCGCCCTCGCTCTGGGCCGGGACCCCGCGCTGCCGCACCGCGCCGGCCGCTATGCGATGGCGGCGAAGTGGTACTACCGCTGGTTCGCGGACGGCACCGTGCACGACGTACCGACGCCGCAGGACATCGCGCGCGTGGAGCGGGAGATTCCGGGCGTACGTATCGACATGGTGCCCGCCGAGGGGCAGCGGTTGTCCGAGTCCCCCGGCCAGGACAGCTACAGCTACGAAGTCGCCCACATCTTCACCGGCGGTGACAGCGAAAGGGACCTGCGGGAGAAGTTCGACCGCTGCGTGGCCGCGCTGGGCCTGACCTTCGACGAGACGCGCCCCGGCGCACGGGGCGAGAAGAGCCCCTGACCGCCGGAGCCCGCCGGGACCGGCCCCAGCCGCTTCTCACCGGGGCCACACCATGAGGAAAGGAGAGACCCGACCGCATGCGCTACGTGACCAACCTCCCCTCGGCGACGAAGGAAGAAGAACACGTCGTCATCCCCATGTCCGACGGCACCCGGTTGTCGGCACGCATCTGGCGCCCCGTCTCGTCCGACGACGAACCGGTGCCCGCCATCCTCGAATACATCCCGTACCGCAAGCGCGACCTGACGGCCGTGCGCGACTCCATGCACCACCCCTACCTCGCCGGCCACGGCTACGCCTGTGTCCGCGTCGACCTGCGCGGCACCGGTGACTCCGAGGGAGTGCTGAAGGACGAGTACCTGGAGCAGGAGCAGCGCGACGCGGAGGACATCCTCGCCTGGATCGCCGACCAGCCCTGGTGCGACGGCGCCACCGGCATGATGGGTCTGTCCTGGGGCGCGTTCGCGGCGCTCCAGGTAGCGGCCCGGCAGCCGCCGAGCCTGCGGGCGATCGTCATCGCGTCCTTCACCGACGACCGCTACGCCGACGACATGCACTACATGGGCGGCGCCATGCTGTCCGACAATCTGGCCGAGGCGGGCACCATGTTCGCCTATGCCACCTGTCCGCCCGATCCGGCCGTGGTCGGGGAGCGCTGGCGCGAGATGTGGCACGAACGGCTGGAGGGCACCCGCCCATGGGTGGTGGAGTGGCTGCGTCACCAGCGGCGCGACGAGTACTGGCGGCACGCCTCGGTCTGTGAGGACTACGGGGCTGTGCGCTGCCCGGTGCTCGCGTCCAGTGGGTGGGCCGACGGGTACTCGAACGCCGTGATGCGGCTGCTCGGCCGTCTCGATGTACCGCGCAAGGGGCTGATCGGGCCCTGGTCGCACAAGTTCCCGCACCTGGGCGAGCCCGGCCCGGCCATCGGCTACCTCCAGGAAGTCGTGCGCTGGTGGGACCACTGGCTCAAGGGAGCCGACAACGGCGTCATGGACGGCCCGATGCTCCAAACCTGGATGCAGGAAAGCGTGCCGCCCTCGACGTCGTACGAGGAACGGCCGGGCCGTTGGGTCGGCGAGCCGAGCTGGCCGTCGCCGAACGTCGAGCGCGTGACGTACCCGCTCACTCGGCACCGCATCGGAGCGCCGGACGCCACTGCGGCGAAGTCTGCGGGCGGCGACGGCGAGAGGGAGCCGATGACGGTGCAGTCCCCGCTGTCCGTCGGACAGTTCGCGGGCAAGTGGGCGTCGTACAACGCGCCTCCGGACCTCCCGTACGACCAGCGTGAGGAGGACGGCGGCTCGCTGGTGTTCGACACCGAACCGCTCACCGAACCGGTGGAGATCCTGGGCCCTGTCACCGTCGAACTGGATCTGTCCGTCAGCGAGCCGGTCGCGACGGTCGCCGCGAGGCTGTCCGACGTGGCGCCGGACGGCAGTGCCACCCGTGTCTCGTACGGTCTCCTGAACCTCACCCGGCTCGACGGCAGGGATGCCCCTGAGGCGCTGGAGCCCGCCCGCCGCTACCGAGCCACCGTCGACCTCAATGCGGTGGCGCAGTCCTTTCCGCGCGGGCACCGCATCCGGCTGTCGCTCTCCACGTCGTACTGGCCCCTGGCCTGGCCGCCGCCTCGGCCGGTGCTGCTGAGCGTGTACGAGGGCGCCAGCACGCTCACGCTGCCGGTCCGTCCCGCGACCGCGCCCGACGGGCTGCCACGGAACGCGTTCGGCGAGCCGGAGAGCACCCCGCCGCTGGCCGCCACTCAGCTGACGGACCCGGAGGAGCGTTGGCTGGTCACGCGTGACCTCGTCGGATACAACGCCGAGCTGGAGATCGTCAAGGACCGGGGTCTGGTCCGCATCGAGGACATCGGCCTGGAGGTCGGCCGCCGGGCCTGCGAACGCTACGCCTCCGTTGCCGAGGACTTCACGTCCGCCACCGGTGAGTCCACCTGGACCATGCGCTTCCGGCGCGACGACTGGGATGTGCGGGTGGAGACGCACACCCGGCTCACGTGCGACGAGACACAGTTCTTCGTGGACGCCACCCTCGACGGATACGAGGGCGGGCGCCGCGTGTTCTCCCGCACGTGGAACGAGACCGTTCCACGCGACCTCCTCTGACCTGCGGGCCGAGAGGGAGCGAGCAGGCGTCGCCGGTGGCCGGGGTAAGGAGGTGGCGCCGCCGGTGGCGCACGCGTCGTCCGCCTTCCAGCAGCGGGTCACGGCAATGCGGTCCGCGGGCGTTGTCACGTTGGTGGGGTGTTGATCGATTGAGGGCGCGTCAGGGCGAGGGGCCGGGCGGGGCCTGGGTCCCACTGCGGTGGGCGGGGCGGTCATCAGGCGGCGGCGTGGCCTGAAATGCGGTGAGATGCCGCTGAAGGCGGACAGGAGCCGCTGGGCTCCGCCGGTACTGCGGAAGCCCTTCATCGCCCGTTCGCGCTGCCGGGTGGGCTGGTGCGAATTCTCGGCCCGGTTGTTCAGGCCCTTATGGGAGCGGTGCTCGACCGAGCGCATCAGCTCCCGGCGGGCCACGCCGTAGGAGCGGAGCCTGTCGGTGACCAGCACCCGGGGCACCCGGCGCTGCTTCTTCATCGGCTTGGCCAGGAACCGCTGGGCGGCCCTGGCGTCGCGCCTCGACTGGAGCAGGAGGCCCAGCACGTTGCCGTGCCGGTCCACCGCCCGCCACAGGTAGTGCCGCACTCCGCTGATCTTCACGAACACCTCGTCGAGATGCCACGTGTCCCCCGGGTCTGCGGCGGCGCAGGCCGTCGACGTAGGCCTGCCCGAGCTTCAGGCACCACCGCCGGACGCTCTCGTAGGACACGATCACGCCATGGGCGAGCATCAGCTCCTCGACCTCGCGGAAGCCGAGCGGGAAGCAAAAGTACCACCACACGCAGTAGGAGACGATCTCCATCGGGTACCGGCGCCCCTGGTACCACAGCGGCACGGACGACACCAACAACCCCCGACACGGCATGATCGACACGAAGACCCTCCCACACCGTCAGCCGACGTGACAGTGCCCGGCGGGCGCCGGTGTTCGCCTCGCGAAGTGCCCTCGCGGTGCCGTACCGGGGTATTCCAGCTCTTGGTGGGTACCCGCGTCCGGCGGCGCGCCGACCACGGCTCGCCAGGAGCATGCGCACCTCAACGCAGCAGGAGAGGGAATGAGGCTTCGTGAGTCGGCTCGGGCCATGGCTTCCCGGTGTTCCGCCGAGGTACTGAGCGGCCGGTACCGTCTGGACGATCTCCTTGGTTCGGGCGGCGCCGCGGATGTCTACCGAGGTTTCGATCTGCGATTGAAACGACCGGTGGCGGTCAAGGTCTTCCGGCCCGACACCGGCATCGACGTCGAGGAGAACCTGCACAGCGAAGCAGTGATCCTGGCCCGGTTGCACCACCCCGGGCTTGTCACCGCCTACGACGCCGGGCAGCACAACGGACGTGTCTTCCTGGTCATGCAGCTGATCGAAGGCGACACACTGAAAAACCGCATCGCCCAGGGCCCGCTGCCACCCCAAGCGACTGCCGCACTCGGCGTCGGCCTGGCCCACGCGCTGGCGCACGCACACGAAGCGGGAATCGTCCACCGAGACGTCAAACCGTCCAACATCCTCCTGGACGCTTCCCACCGCCCCTACCTGACCGACTTCGGCATCTCCCGACTGCTGGATGCCACCACCCGCACCGCCACCGGCACGCTCATCGGCACCGCCGCCTACCTCTCCCCCGAGCAGGTCCTCGGCCAGTCCGTCGGCCGGCCCGCCGACGTGTACGCCCTCGGCCTGGTGCTCCTCGAATGCCTCACGGGCAGGCTCGAGTACGACGGCGGCCCCCTCGAAGCCGCGATCGCACGACTGCACCGCCAACCCGCCCTGCCCCCCTGCCTGCCGGAACAACTGGACGTCCTGCTGCGGGACATGACAGCCCTGGACGAGCAGAACCGCCCGACGGCCCGCGACTGCGCCCGCACCCTGGCGGCATTGGCCGAGACAGCACGTCTTGAAGCCGGTCCGTCGGCGCACGCCACGAGCCTCATCACCGGCCCCGGGCCCTCGCAGACGACCGACCGCACGCACATCAACCCGCTGCCCGACAAGGATCAGGCTGCTTCCCGCACCACGCCCTCGCGGGGGCGCACCCTCGTGGCCGGCGCGACCGTGGCACTCGCCGCTGTCATGGCAACCGCCTTCGCCGTCACCGACGACTCCGCCCCACCAGCCGATGACCGAAGCGCGCCCAGCGCCACCAGTGCCCCCACCGGAAAGCCGGATCCTCCTGGCAGCGCGGGGCAGAAAAAGGCGGCCAGGACGTCTACGGCGTCCTCCTCCGACCCCAGCACCGCTGCCGGCACACCCCCCGACTCGGCTCCTCCTGGCAGCGCAGGGCAGAAGGAGGCGGCCAGGACGTCTGCGGCGGCGTCCTCCTCCGACCCCAGCACCGCTGCCGGCACACCCCCCGACCACGCACCGGGACAAAGCTCCGGCCACACTTCCCCCGGCCCGAACCACGGCTCCGCCGACGAGGCAGCCACACCCGGCTCTGCAGCCACGACGGCACAAACCACACCGAGCGGCACGGACACACCCGTGACGGCAACGCCGGGCGACGCGGCGACCGAGACCCCGCACCGACCGCCCGGCCAGGCAAAGAAGACAGAAAAGGCCGAGAGTGAGGCGCAGCAGGGGGAAACCGAGAAGACGGCCACGGAACGCTGACGGTGCGAGCGGAATGCCGGCTGACTTCGTCGAACCTCGAGCAGTCTCCGGCAGCCCGACCTGCCCAGGAGCGGGCAGGCGCCCGCCCGTATCCATGCGTGGCTCCGCCCCGTCAAGGAAGTGCGCCATGTCCTGGACGTGGCGGGCTTCATCGTCGTCGACGACGAGCCGAGACGGCCAGAGCGCACCGCGAGCGCCGCGGAGGACCGCCCACGGCGAGAGTCTCATCGGCAGCATCCGGCGTGCGGCCCTCGAGCACATCCTCCTCAGGGGCGAGGCCCACGCCCGACAGGTCCGGCCCCCTACCAGAAGCACCACACCGCACACCGGCCCCCCCGAACCCCGCCGTCGGCCGCCGCCCGACCCGGCCCGACAGCCCGCCACCGTGCACGCCCCCGGTACACGCGGACCCCTGCGCCCCCGCGTCCTCGGCGGCATCGTCAACGAGTACCGCTAAGCGGCCTGAGCCACAGCGATGGCTTTCCGAGCCCCACAGGGTCTGCGGGCTTTGCTCAGCGCATACCGGTCGTCGCAGTGCTGTAGGCGTACAGGGCGACGACGCCGACCACACAGGCGAGGACCATCCAGGAGGCGAGGCTCATCCGTTTCCCCTTCCGCCCGGGCCGTTTCGGCTTCCCGGACCGCTGGGTCCGGCCGGGAGCCGCCGGGGCGGGCGGTGCGGCGTCGGCGGCGGTCTCGGCGAGCAGGCGGCGGCAGGCCGTGGCCAGCTCGCCGGTGCCGGCCTGGAGCGGTACGACCGTCTCCGAACGCGCCGGAGCGGTGGTGCCGCCGTCGAGGATACGGCCCGCCCGGAGCAGGATTTCGTCCCTGCGGCCCGAGGGGGCCAGACTGATCCAGCGCTGCACATGCTCTCCGCGGATGACCACTCCCCCGGCCCGGTCCCGGTACACGGTGTGCCGACGCCAGAGCATGTCTGCCAACTGCGTTGCGGTTTGTCTCAGTTGGGCGCTCAAGACCCGTCCCCCAGAGCCGTACGGTCAATCGAACGGGAATCGTACTCCAGGGTCTCTGTTCGCTCGGGGCGGCCCCGGGACGGGGTGATGCGGTCCGTGGCGGCAGGGGAACACGGAGCGGTGCCGGGGCCGTGGCGGGCCGGCAGGGCCCCGGGCGGATGGCCGTGTTCGCGGCCGCAGCCGGTCGGGGCGAGAACTCCGTGCCCAGCGGATACGCCGAGGCGTCCACCAGACGGTTCACGCTCTGGAGCAGGACATCCGCGACTGGATCGCCGCCTGGAACAGCGATCCAAGCCGTACGTCTGGACGAAGACCGCCGATGAGATCCTCGAACGCCTCGCTGCATATTTGAACAGAATTCCTGACTCGGGAGACTCTTGGGCTGCTCATAAGTCAGGTTGGAAAAGGTTTCCTGTCCGGCCGCGGGGCTGGTCGATCGGCTGACTCAACGGCTCCTGGGCTTGTCCCTCACCTGGCCGGTCGGGATGCCCGACGGACGCTGTCGTGACACGTTCTGGTTTTCCACGGCGAACGGCAAAGTGGCGCTGTTCCACGGCATCCTGTCCCGGACGAGCAGGGTGCTCGCCCGGGCAGTCACCCCTTCGGTTTGGATCAGCGGGGCCAGGCGCAGTGCACGTGGCGGCTGTGGCCGGCGTTCCCGGGGCCGAGGACTTCCTTCGCGCCGAGCTTGCGGCAGGCCGCCATCAGGGCCTGATGCGGGGCGCGGTCACCGACGTGACGCCCGTTGATGTAGTTGATGTCGAAGCCGAGACCGGCGTAGTGCTTGGAGTTCTTGCTGTGGTCTCCGCCGACGATCTCGGACACCGAGATCCGGTAGCCGTACTGGGTGCGCAGCTTCAGCAGCCCGTTGAGCATCCGGGTGTCGAGGGCGACCCTCCGGTTGGGCTTGTCACTCCAGGGGCTGGTGAGGGCACCCTTGCCGTTGGCTGTGTCGATGATGTTCTGCTTGGCAGTCGATCCGGCGTGGCGGCCGCCGGGGTGGACGGTGGCCAGGGAGATGCCGCCGGTGTTGAGGATCTGCTTGGCGAGCGCGGCGCGGTTGCCGGACGGAGCGCCCGCTCCGGTGGCGAGGAGCGCGGCCCAGGTCCGCCGGCCGACGATCCCGTCGGCGGTGAGGCCCCTGGCCTTCTGGAATGCCTTGACCTTCGCCGTGACGGCCGCGGAGAAGGCACCGTCCACGGTCACGGCCTGTCCCCGCGCCTTCAAGAGGGTCTGGAGGGCCTTCACCGCCGAGCCTCGCGTGCCTTCCCGCAGGGTGGGGACGAGTTTGCTCCAGGTGCCCGAGCCCACGATGCCGTCCGCGGTCAGCTTCTGGGCTCGCTGGAACGCCTTGACGGCGCGGGTGGTGGCCGAGCCGAACGCCCCGTCTGCGGGGAGGGAGTGTCCGCGGGCGGTCAGCAGGTGCTGGAGCGCGGCGACCTCCGGGCCCTTGGCCCCGGCCTTCAGGGTCGGCCAGGCCATGGCCGCTGCCCGCACCTGGGTGGCGGTGGCGGCAGCGGGTGCGGCGCCGGCGGGTGCGGAGCTCAGAGCTGTGCCGGTGAGCGCGGCCAGGGCGATGACCGCGGTGGTCAGACGTACGGCCTTCGGACGTGTGATGGTCCTGGGCATGCGTGACTCCTTGGCTGAAAAGGGATGGTTTCGGTGCGCTCGAGCGCAGGCGGGAACAGGCCCCCGAGGGGGCGTGATGTGAGGGGGCTTCCGCTCGGCGGCTGTGAACCACACTGCACGACGTCGCGCGGCTTCAGCGGGCTTTCGGGGCTCTGCCCTTGATTCACCTATGCACCGTCCGCTATGCACGTCGCTGAACAGCGGTGATGCACCGCTCTCGGATGCGGGGGCATCTCGCGCGTTCTGCCGGTACGGGCTGGCCGAGGCCCGGTGTCGGAGCCGTACTGGTGGTCGCGGGCTTCGTGGCGCAGACCTCGCCGCGGGGGGTGCGGGCGCATGCTGCGGCGTCGGGGTTCCGGGCTTCGACCATGGTGGTGTGGGCGTCGCGGCCCCACTGCTGGGTGTAGGGGCGGGAACGGCCCGCGTTGTTGGTGACCCGGACGACGTCGCCCTGCGAGGTGCCGCTCATCTCGGCCCAGGCGGCCTGGCACGTCGAGCTGAACCGCAACTCGACGAGGACGCTGTGGGCGGTGCCGGTGCAGTAGGTGGCTGCGTCCTCCTTGCAGATGGCGTACTTCGGGTCGATGCCGAAGCAGGACTCGTCGCGGCAGTGCGCTGTCGGGATGGGCCCAGCGGTGAGGGATTGCGTGGGCGTCGCCTAACGGGCGGGTGTCTCCCCCTCCTCCCGTCCGTCTCCTCCTTTGAGTGTTGCTGCCGCGGTGAGCACGGCGGCGCCGACGGCGACGGCCGACGCGAACAGGATCCACGGCCGTCTCGACCTGGAACCGGCAGGGCTCGTGTCCTGGCCTGACACCGGAGCCGTCACGGGCAAGGAACTGTCCGGGGCCCTCTCGGACAAGGCCCCCTCCGAAGCCGTGTGCAGGGAGCCGTCCGGAGCCGTCACGCACGGGGAGCCCTCCCAGCCCTGGGGTGGAGGCAGTGCCAGAACCCGGCCCGGTGACGTCGAAGCCCTCGCCTTGCCGTGCAGTGCGAGCGCCTGTGCCAGTTCCTCCGGTGCGCGGCCCAGCGCCTCGTGCATCGCACGGATCAGGTCGGGCCGGACGAGGGTGGGGCGGGTGCGGTTCAGATACCGTGACAGCATCTCCTGGCTGGTCCGCACACCCCGCTGTGTGATCCGCCGCGCCAGAGCCTCCTGCGTGATCTTGCCGGGGTCCTGCTCCCACCAGCTCCTCAAGAGCTGCGCGAGTTGCTGTTTCGCCGTCTTCGCAGACTCGTGACCTTCAACGCCCATTGCTGTGTTCTCCCTGGACTTCTCGCATAAGCCCTGATCAGCAGGCTTGTAAGAAATACCGCCTGTGCATGAATCAGCTGACGGGCCGAAAGTGTAGGACGCGGTTGATTCACCACTGCATTGTTGAGCCATCCCCCCATCCCGGTCATTCGGCCACCTCTTCGAAGGAGACAACTGTGTCCAGGCATGCACGCAGCCGCCGCGTTTGAGGCTGATCCTTTGGAGCGGACACCCTGACAATGGATCTTGACGGTCCAGGGAGGGATGTCCAGGTGGGACGCAAGTCTCCGTATCCGGAGGAGTTCAGGAAGGACGCCGTCGCGCTCTATCGCGCCGCGGGCGGTAAGCGCACGTGTGCGGCGGTGGCTGCTGACCTCGGTATCACCGCAGAGTCACTGCGGACGTGGGTCCGCAAGGACCAGTCCCAGGCAGCGCCCGAACACCGCGGCACCGGCTTGAGCGCGGCGGAGGAACCGGCCAGGCTGCGGGCCGAGAACGCCCGGCTGCTGAAGGCGGAGAAGGAGTGGCAACTGGAGCGCGAGATCCTTCGCCGGGCAGCCGCCTATTTCGCCAGGGAGGTGTGCGCCGTGAGGTGCTGATGGTCCGTACGGAGGTGAGAGACCTGCGTCAACTGCCCTGTCGTGGCGGGGTGGTGAAGCTGAGGGCAGCCTGATCTGGGTGATGCCGAGGAGGGTGGCAAGCGGCCCTGACAAAGCCGGGACGTGCCAGCACTGCCAGATGGTGCGGGTCCGGCGAGCGAGGTGGAAAGGAGTACGCGAGGAACCGTCGTCATTACGTCCCTCAATGCGAGACCGGCTCGAACCTGGCGGATCTGGGCCGGGAGCGGTGCGCAACCGCCGCCGAAGGCGGCGGGGAACTCCTTGGGTGGTTTGTCTCTGCTGTCCGGGAGGCCATGGGGAAGGCCCACGGCGTACTCATGGCGATGCCGCAGGGATGCAGACGGGCTCCTCCTCCACCGAGCGGACCACAGTGAACACGGGAACCATCCGGTTTCAATTCCCGTAGGCGGGCCTCCAGTTCGTGGAGCGGGATAGGCGCATCGAC
>NZ_QFRK01000130.1 GCF_003143855.1 Streptomyces sp. NWU339 | reverse complement strand
GTCCAGGCCCAGGGCGTGATCGCCGACACCGTCATCGACCTCGTCGGCACGATCGGGCACGCGGTCCTGGGCACCCTCATGCCCGCACGGCGAACCCGCCTCGGCCCTCGCGCGGTCAAACGGCCTCTGTCCCGATACGCCTACAAGAGCCTCAAGGTCGACCGCCACACCTACAAGGCCACCGTCAGCATCGACATCTTGACGTCGGCTCCCGGACCGTAAACTTCACGGCCTTGGCCTAAAGCCGTGGAGCAGACCGCCCCAGCCATAGAGGGTGTCTCCCACTTCGTGCCCGCTGCCGCTAGCGCGCCGCCGGGCGGGGCCGCCGCTGGCGAAGACAGGGCGGCGGCCCCGCCGACAAGGCGGCGCGCGCCCGCGCCGTGCGCGGGCCTTGATCACGACGGCTCAGGTTCGGGCCTGGCGTACGGCGTGCCTCGCACGGACCGGTGAGCCGACCGTGGTCAAGGCGTATCAGATCCTGCGGGCGATCCTGAACACGGCCGTTGATGACGAGCTGATCCGGCGCAACCCGTGCCGGATCAAGGGCGCAGACCGGTACGACGTGCCAGAGCGGCCCGTCCTAACCGTGGCTGAGGTGTACGCCGTGGCCGACGCGATTTCTCCGTGCTACCGGCTGCTTGTCCTCCTGGCCGCTTTCACTGGCCTGCGCTTCGGCGAGTTGGCGTCACTCCGCCGGCGGGACATCGACACGGACAACGCCGTGCTCATGGTTCAGCGCTCGCAGGCAGAGATGCAGACGGGAGCTCTCTTCGACAAGGCGCCCAAGTCGGAGGCCGGTGTCCGGCCGGTGGCCTTCCCGACCGAACTCCTGCCAGACGTGAAGCGCCACCTCGACGCCCACGCCGGGCCTGGTCGTGATGGTCACGTGTTCCTGGGTCCCCAGGGCGGTCGGCTCCGGCGGAGCAACTTCCGGGATGAGTGGATCAAGGCCAGGAAGAAGGCGGGCGTCATGGCAGACGCGCACTTCCACGATCTTCGGCACACGGGCAACACCCTCGCCGCGTCCGGTGCCAGCCTCCGTGAGCTGATGACCCGGATGGGCCACAGCACGCCCCGCGCGGCGCTGATCTATCAGCACATGGTCAACGGCCGTGACCGTGAGATCGCCGATCGACTCGGCTCGATGATCCGCGAGACGCGGGGTGATGTGGACTCTTAGAGGACTTTCTGGCACGTGTGTGGCACAGCCGTGATCATGGCAAAGGGCCAGTTCGAGGAGATCAAGCCTCTGAACTGGCCCTTCGTCGTGTGCCCCCGGCAGGATTCGAACCTGCGACACCCGCTTTAGGAGTTTTCCCAGAGCGGGGCTGTGACCTGCGGAAACAGTAGTCGCAGAGTGCCTGGCCTGGGAAACATCCCTCTGTGGTTCTCACATGTTCACGTGGTTTCCCGGCCTCATGTGTGCTGAATGCGTTCTGGCCGGCCCCTCACTCGGTCAGGCGGTCAGGGAGCGTGCGGGGCGTTTCCCTTGCGTAGATGAGGTGGCCTGCGGGCGGGTGCAGCGTGGTGCAGTAGGCGAGGAGCTGGTCAAGGTCGGCCTCGGGGAAGCCCTCAGGGCGCTCGGCGGATCACCAGCCGGGGTAGCGGTCCCACCAGTGCGGGTCCCAGCCTCCTCCGTACCCGCCGCCGCTGGGAGAGTCGACGATCTGGGCGACGAGGTCGCGGGCCAGGGTGTCGAGCACCCAGGCCAGTTCATGGCGGCTCACCAGGTCGACGGGCAGCGCCTCCGCGCCGTGTACCGCTCCGAGCAGCGCCCCGGTCACGCAGGCCACCGAGTCGCCGTCCGGTGCTCCGGCGGCAAAGCGCAGGGCGGCGTCCACCTGGTCCCGCTCCGGGAAGGACGCGGCGACGTACAGGCCGCCGAGCAGTGCCGAGGGCGCGGTGGCGTCCGGAGCGAGGTGGGCGAGCCGCTTCGGGTTGGCGGGATGCCGGTCGGCCTGTTCAAGTGCCTTGGTGAGCTGTTCGAGTTCCTCGGTGGTCAGGTGGGGGTCGGCGTCGGGAAGCGTGTGGATGGCGTCCCTCAGGGCTTGGCGCACATGCGGCTGCCCGGCGAACAGGGCCTCCTGCGCCTTGGGAGTGCTGGTCAGGCAGTGGGCGAGCAGCACGGTCGCGTGGGCGGCGGCGGACTGGGCGGCCGGGTCGCCGTGGGTGAGGGCGGCGATCTCGCGGGCCTGCGACGCCCCGTACTCCGGGCCTCTCCCGGCAAAAACCACGGCGACGGGGAGGGTACGGGTGAGCGCATGGCAGCCGCGGCTGGTCGTCGTCGGCTTCTCCGCGGTGCCCTGCTCGATCTTGGACAGGGCGGCCACAGTCGCCGGTGCCGAACCTCGCCGCTGTGCCAGCACGGGCACCTGGGCGAGCCAGCCATCGGGCCACCGCTCGTCACCAGCCGTGACCCAGCGGCGCCGCATCCGCTCCACCTCTATGCCCTGCAGGGCGGACCACCGGCCGTAGGCATGCCATATCACCGACGGAGGGTGGCAGATGCCCTTGTGGTCACCACGTACGAGAGCGCGGATCGTGCCCTCGGCGGTGAAGCAGGCCAGCTGGGTGCTGACCCCGGCCCGCAACGTACCCTCGGCCGGCAGCTTGCCCCGGGCCGCGCCCAGCGTGTCGCCCACCGCCAGCCCGAGCAGCAACCCGCGCACCCGCGAGGCCGCCCACTTCTCCTGCAGGAACTCGGTCTGCCGCTCCGGCTTCGCGTCGCGCTCCTCCCGTACTTCCTCGACCTCTCCCGGCCGGCGCACCAGAGAGGTGCCGACGCTGGCCGCCGGGGTGGCCAATGCGTGCACCGCGTCGTGCAGTTCGGGGTGCGCCGACAGCTGCCAGCCGTGCAGCAGCACCTCACGCAGGTTGGACAGCGCGGTCTCGGTGTCGATCCCGGTGGCCAGGTGGCTGTAGACGGCGGCGACGGCGGGGGTGCGGCTCTGCCCGGCGGCGCAGTGCAGCAGGACCCGCTTGCCCTCCCGACGCAGCCGCAGCACCTCGCGGGCGGCCTGGTCGACGACGTAGTGGAGGTTGGCGTTGTTCCCGTCGCTGTCCACCAGCCAGACGCGCACGTGCTCGGCATCGGCACCGGGCAGGACGGGGTCCGTGCCCATGCAACACAGCGACACCACCGCGTCGACGTCGACCGGCTCACCGCCCTGGAGCAGGGCGAGGTTGCCCAGCACCACCCCGGGGTCGTGCGGGTGGGGGATGGCGAAGCCGCGGGGCGCACCGGCCGGAGCGGGCACGCGGGCGGCCGAGGGCCAGCCTGCGGCGTCGTCGCTCCCGCCGCGGGCGGTGAGCACTGCCAGCCGGACCAGGTCGGCCTGCCGGTGGCCGGGCCAGCCGTGGACAGCCTGCTGCCACTGCAGCGGGATGCCGGAGCAGCCCCAGCGCGCGCCGAGCAGGGCGCCGGCGATCGCCGCGACGGTGTCGGTGTCCGTCCCGGCCCGGACCGCCGCCTCCAGGGCGAGAGACAGGTGCTGGGTGGGGAAGCTGCCCCCGGCGGGGCTCAGCTCGGGAACGGGCGTGCGCGCGATGGCCGACCAAGCGGCCTGGAACGCGTGAACGACCCAGCCGTTGTTGCCGAAGTGGTGCGGGGGGTGGGCCTCCGCCTCGTCCAGCCGCTCGGCCCACAGGGCTCGGCGCTCCGCGGGGAGCAGGTCCAGTCCGGCGCGTACACCGTCGAAGGTGCCCTCCAGCACCGCGGTACGGATACCGGAGCACCACAGCACGCAGGCGTCGGCGCAGTCGGGATCGGGGTGGGTGAGCGCGCTGACCGCGACGGCCGCCTCGGCCATCTCCGCGGCGTCGCCCAGGTGGGCGAGGGCGACGATCCCGGTACGCATCAGCGAGCCATTGCCGGCGCTGTTCGCCTTGGCGGCAGTGAAGCTGCGGGCGACCTCCAGCATGGCCGCGCCCGGAGCTCCGGGCGCACGGCCGGCGGCATTCAGAACAGCTTTGGTCTGGTTCCCGACATCACTGGCGCCCTCCCTCAGCCAGCGCTGGAAGTTTGCCGCGATCGCGTCGAGGGCCTCGGGGGCGCGCAGATCGGCTCCGGTCGCCGCTACATCGGCGATGCACACCTGCATCTGGGTGTCGTCGGAGTACTCGCCGGGCTTGTACGGCCCCAGCCCGCCGCCGATCATCTGCGGCTGCTGGTCCTCGCGCAGCCTTGCCGCGAACTCGTAGGGCACGCCCAACGCGTCGCCCACGGCTGCCCCGAGCAGTACGCCGGCGGCCCGGTCGATGCCCAGGGAGTCCAAGTAGGGCTGGGGTTTACGGGCGTGGACCATGAGGCCTCCATGTGGTGCGGCGGCGCACGTTTATGAGCCGGGCAGTGGCGGGCGGGCAGCGATTCCAGCGTGAGCAGTCGGGGGTGGCGCAGCCGCAACTGGCAGGCTGAAGAAGTCGGCTCATCGGCGGCCTGGTGCTGCGCCAGATTGACACGACATCTCGATTATCGTCAAGGAGACGATAGCGAGTGCTTGTCAGGACGGGCGGCAAAGGGGTTCACGGCAGTACTTGTGTGGCGAACTCGCCCGGTCAAACGGCGAGGGAGGCCGCGTCGACCGATGGGCAGCCGCTCTTAGCTTGACTCTGTCGGGGAGTGTGTCCTGAACACGATGAGGAGCTCTATGTAGGAAGTGCATCCTCAAGTGATGCTGTGCGGGAGATGAAGGACTTGGCCCTTCGGAGTCGCCCTGCGGGGGGAGGCTCCAAACCGCCTCATGCTGCGTTGGCTGAAGACCGTCGTGGTGAGCGATGAGGAAAAGGCGTCGTGAGAGGCGTCAGGTGGGGATCAGGAAGACGAGCGCAAGCGAATCATTGCTGACGTGTCGAAACAGAGCGAGAAGGCATCAGAACCGGAGATATT
>NZ_QFRK01000094.1 GCF_003143855.1 Streptomyces sp. NWU339 | reverse complement strand
GACTACGGCTTTGAGCCGCACCTGGTGCATCCGCTGCGGTGCAAGGCGATCGCCTCGGCGCGGTTGAAGAACGACAAGGTGGACGCCGCGACCCTRGCTCAGCTGCTGCGGGCGGATCTGCTGCCGGAGGCATGGATCGCGCCGCTGGACGTACGGCAGCAACGCGCGTTGTTGCGGCACCGCTGCCGGCTGGTGCGGCTGCGGACCCGGCTGCGCAACCGCGTCCACGCCGTTCTGGCGGACCACGGCTGCGACCGGCCCGGCAGCTGCTTCACCGCCCCGGGGCGGGCCTGGCTGGGCGGCCTGGAACTGCCGGACGTTTCCCGTCGCGTGATCGACGATCTGCTGGGCCTGATGGACGTCCTCAAAGAGCCGATCGACGCCCTCGACCGGCAGCTGCTCGCGCAGGCGCGGGGCGACCCCCAGGTCAAGGCGCTCACCCGGCTGCCGGGGGTCGGCACGCTCACCGCCTTGATGATCGTGGCCGAGGTCGGGGACATCACCCGCTTCCCCTCCGCGCGCAAGCTCGCCGCCTGGGCCGGGCTGACGCCCACCGTCCGCGGATCCGATCGAACCGTGCGGCACGGCCACATCTCCAAGCAGGGCKCGCCCTGGCTGCGGTGGATCTTGTGCGAGGCCGCGCAGAGTGCGAAGCGGTCGCCGGAATTCGCCGCCGCCTACCAGAGCCTCGCCCACCGCCGCGGCAAGAAGATCGCCACAACGGCGGTGGCTCGCCGACTGCTCACGCGTGCCTATCACCTACTGCGCGCCGTGCAGGATCAACAGGGGGTGCGATGACAGCAGCCGATGACAACCGCCAGGGGCGGTCGCAGACCCCGGGTGAGCTCGCAAAGCTGCATGAGACGGCCCGATGGCCGCGCTCGATGACCTGACTGAGCAGCCCGGATCCCCGCACCATGGTCATGGCGCCGGCCTGTGCGGCCGGATGCCGAATGGGTGTTTGTGAGACCACTCCGCCGACCAGCACGGACTCCGGGGATCGCAACGACCGTATCCGCGAACATCCGTGACGCTTCCTCGGCCCCCATTGTCGGCCGCCGCTCGTCGGCCTCCAGCTCGTTCGTCCTCGCCCCGCTCGTTCCTCGCGGGGCTCCGGGCGCTCCAACTGGACCCCTCCCACGCGGCGGCCCCGCAGACAGACACGAGGAAGAGCCACGAGGAAAACGCCCCGGCATCCCACCGAAAGCCGCAGGCGGGGACCGTCTGCGCCCCTTGACAGGCCCGGCCCTCATGGGTGCGGCTTTGTGATCGATGGTCTGTCCGTCGCGTCACGACTTTCTGTCACCACCGAATGTGAGACAGGGCCGCTCGTTTGACAGACCCGAGCCGCGGAGACCACGAACACCGAGAAGGCGCCGGCGCAGGCCTGACTCCCTCGCCCGACGCGGTGACACCGGCCGGGCCGGACGCCAGTCCGCAGCGTGATGCGTGTGGCCGGACAACAGCACTCAGCTGGTGAGGAGTTGGAAGTGCGCTGCCGGGCGCCTGTACGTGGCGGCCACGCACAGGCGCCCGGCGGCATCCCGCCGCGAAGGGGGGATCTGGTTCAGGTGGGCCGGACGGCGGAGCTGCGCCGCGCCGGAGGCATGTTGCGCCGCTCGAAAGGTCGTCGTCGCCGGTCAAGCGGTGCAGCGGTACTCGCCGAGCACGCCGCCCAGGAGCCGGGTCCGCAGCACCCGGCGGACGTCGAGGGCGTGCACTGCGACGCCGGACCGTTCCTCGGCGTCAGGGGTAGCCGGCGACGGGCCCGGGGAGGGCACAGTGCGCGGTGTCGTGCCGTGGGCGGGCGGCCCGGACGTGGCGGGCATGGGCCTCGTTCACGATCAGGACGCGGTGGAGGGCCTCGCGGCGGAGGCTGCCAAGGATCCTCTCGCCGTGGGCGTTCAGCCGAGGAGCCCGCGGGGCGCTCAAGAGCACCTCCAGCTCCCCGGCCGCGAAGACTGCGTCGCACGCCGCACCGTAGGTGCCGTCGCGGTCACCCACCAGGAACCGCAAAGACTCCCTGCGCCTCCCCAGGGCGGCGGCGAGATGCCGCGCCTGGTGCCCGGCCCACTCCCGGGTCGGGCGGGCGGTGACTTCCGGTGCGGCGCGGGCGCCTCGGGCCGTGCCCGGGGAACACCGGCGCCTACCGCCTCGTGCCGAGCACGGTGCCGGAGCGGAGGAAAGCCGCCGCGAGAATGCCCCCAGCCCGGGCGGCCGGGAACCCGCGCCGGGTCGGGCCGGCACGACGCGGCGCCGRGCCGACACTCGCGGCGGGGAGGACCTCCCCCGCCGCCAGGGCAGCGATCCGAGGCCCGAGTCGGGCCAACTCCCCTGGGATGCGCCGGCGCCCCACCGCGGATTGTCCCGGGCCGGCCGCAGCACGAGCGTCCTGACTGCCGCTGGGCTGGGTGGGCGTCCGGGGCGTCGGCGGGCGGTGCAGTCCCACCTGGCGGCGACGAACCGGCGGTGCCGGGCGAGCAGGGTGGCGGGGGTAACCGGGAAGACCTCGCGCCGGCGTCGCCGGGGCATCGGCGCGAACGGGGCGGCGCACCGGAACCGGCCGGCCGGCCCGGAGCGGACCGGCCGGCGATCTGCCGACGCAGGACCGCGTGCTCGTGCCGCGGCACGAGCAGCCCGGCGTGCTTGGTGGTGTCACGGCGCGGCAGCCTCGCCGGGACAAACGGCAGCCCCCGGGCCACCTGGTACAGCAGAGATACGGTCACGCGGACATGCTCCCAGCGGCCGAATCTCACCTGCGCCGACGACTTTTCGAGCGGCACACGTTGTCACGTTGTTGAGGGTGTGAGTGCCTGACGGTGTGCCGGGTGCGGTGGGGCCGGGTTCCGGCTCCGCGCTCACGCCGCGGTGGGCAGGCCGGTGGCGCCGGTGGCCTGGTCCCCGATGGCGAAGCGGGTGATCATCCCGGCGCGGTACTCGGTGGCGGTCATCGGGTGGCGGCGGGACCGGAAGTGGGGGTGAGATGCCGCTGAACGCGGCCAGGAACCGCTGGGCTCCGCCGGCGCTGCAAAAGCCCTTCATGGTGCGCTCGCGCCGGCGGGCGGGTTGGTGGGAGTTCTCCGTCCGGTAGTTCAGGCCCTTGGGGGAACGGTGTTCCACGGAGGGCATCACCTCGCGGTGGGCCGCCCGGTAGGAGCGGAGCCTGTCGGTGACCACCCGGGGCACCGTGCGGGTCTTCTTCAGCAGGTGGCGGAAGAAGCGCCGGGCCGCGGCCTTGTCCCGGCGGCCCTGGAGAAGGATGTCGAGCACGGTGCCGTCGGCGTCGACCGCCCGCCACCGGTACGTCCGCTCACCGTTGAGCTTGCTGAAGACCTCGTCCAGGTGCCACGTGTCCCCCGGGCCTCGGCCGCCGGCGGCGCAGGCCGTGGGCGTAGCCCTGCCCGCACTTCACACCCCAGCACCGGACCGTCTCGTGGGAGACGAGCACGCCGCGCCCGGGCATCAACTCCCCGGCCTCGCGGAAGGACAGGGGGAAGCGGACGTACCGCCCCACGCGGTGCGCGATCACCTCCGCCGGGTACCGGTGCCCCTGGTACGACGGCGGCGCGCTGTTCACGGGCGCCCCCTCCCCGGCACGATCAACCACGAGATCATCCCGGGCCGGCCGGCCCCCGGGACCACGCCCTCGGACGGCCTCGCGGGCGGCCGGCGGAAAAGCGGGCCGGACCTGCGGACCCGGCGCAACGGCCGGCGCCGTCAGGTGCCGGCCCCGCCCGCGGTGGCCGGGCCGGCCCGGCCACCGCGGGCGGGGCCGGCCGGCGCGGCGGCCCGCACGACGGGCGCGCCCCGGGTYGCGGCGACCAGCAGGGCGACACCGGCGCGCAGGCCCTCGGCCTGGGCCGCCCGCCGCAGCCGGTGCGCGGCACTGCCGTCGGCCAGCGCCCGCGCGAGCAGTTCGTGCACGTGCTGCCAGTCGCCAAACGCCTCCAGCGCCGGGCGCAGCCGCACCGCCATGCCGTGCAGCACCCCGCGGGCGGGGGCGGCGCGCCGGGCGACCGGATCGACCAGCGCGCCCTCCAGGCCCGAGCGGGCGGCCCGCCAGGTGGCGGCCCGCAGCCACTCGTGGTGGCCGTCGCACCAGGGGCCGCCCCCGCGGGCCAGCCGGTCGCACGCGTCGTGGACCAGCGCCCGGAAGAGCCCCGCGACCAGCACCACCGTCTCCACCCGCGGACAGGCGTCGCAGATCCGCAGCTCCAGCGTGCGCTGGTGCGCGGAGGGCCGCACGTCGTGGTAGTCCATGCCGGGGTCGCTGATGACACCCGAGCCGATCAGCTCCCTGAGCGCCGCGTCGTAGCCGGCGGCGTCCGGGTAGTGGCCGGCCGGCCCGGCGGTGGGCCAGCGCTGCCACAGCATCGTGCGCCAGCTCGCGTAGCCGGTGTCCGCGCCGAGCCAGAACGGTGAGCTGGCGGACAGCGCCAGCAGCGGCGGCAGCCAGGGCGAGACCAGGCACAGGGCGCGCACSGCGGTGTCCCGGTCGGGCACGTCGACGTGCACCTGCGCGCTGCAGACGAGCTGCTCGTCGGCGACCCTGCGGTACTCGTCGGCCATGCGCCGGTAGCGGCGCTTGGCGGTGACCGTGCGGGGGCTCGGCCGGGCCAGCGGCACGGTGCCGGCGGCCACCGGCGCCAGGCCCAGCGAGGAGGCCGCCGCGTCCAGCCGGCGCCGGGAGCCGGCCAGGTCCGCGTGGAGGGCSTCGAGGGTGTGGTGGACGCCGCTGTTGCTCTCCACCGCCGACTGCTGCAGCTCGGTGGTGAACCCGGGCCCGTCCAGCCGGTCCAGCACGGCGCGGGCGCGCGGCACCAGCCGGCCGCTCTCCGCGTCCAGCACGTGGAACTCTTCCTCCGCCCCGATGCGCAACGTCACGTTCTYYCCCTGCCCGGGTGCTCGCTGGGCCGTCGSRTCCGCGTCCCGCCGGGGACCCTCGCGGCTCCGGGGCTCCGGGTGCCCRGCCCGGGGCCGTCGCAAGCCTTTCGMCCCCTGCGTCGCGCGGCCGTCCGGGCCCGCCGACCGCGCGTCCGGCGTCCCCGCGGGACAGGGGTGTGTCACTTTGACGACRCTCCCTTACCCAGGGTGTCCCGTTCACGGAAAGCGAGCCGGAACCCAAACTCGTGCAGAATCCGAACCCAGCGCAGTGCTCAACCGCCTCCCGCGCTGCTGTCGAAGTGCTGCCCCTTCTCAGCGTGTCCGTTGACAGTCCCGAAACCGAGAGATCGCACCGAAGAGCCCGCGACCACCGCGGCCGAGGAGACCGGGGCCGAAGAACCCGCCACGGAGGCGGCCTCAAACGCGGGCTCGAAAAGCTCCTCATGTGCAATCGCTGGTGTCCAGCGCGCTGCCCGTACGCACCGGCCGCGCATCCCGCCGCGCGAGGGGCGCAGGCCCGGACGCCTGCAGCACCGCCGGCGCCACCGTGGAGGGGTCTCCGCTGGTCACCCACCGGAAGCGGGCCACCCTCAGCAGGTCGTCGACGCTCTCCCGTACGAACCCGTCCACGATGCCCAGACCGCGCGGGCGTTCACGCAGCACCACCTCGCCCGGCTCGTCAGCATCCGCGATCTGCTGGTAGTCCCCCGAGTCGGGACAACCCGTGAACTCGTACACCCAGTGGCCCATGCCGGTCATCCTGGCGTGCACCACGCGCACCCCACTGAGCAGGCACGCAGGCTGTGGAGTGGAGTCGCCCGAAGGGATCAGGGGCGCTGCTGATCAGACAATTGCGCGGTGGGGGTCCTGGAGCCGGTCGCCGGCCGGCCCGAGTCCGCTTTCTGGCGCGGTACGCCCGCCCCGGCGCACGACGGGGCCGGCGGGGTTTCGGCCTGCGGTGCCCCCGCAAAGGRRCTAGCGTGATCCCCAGAGCAGTCGTGGTTCCGAAGTCGTTCGCCCGCGGTCACCTTGCCCGCGGGCGCATTGCTGTGCAGCCCGCTCCGGACCAGGCGATCACCTCCGGACCCGCAGCACCGTGCGGGCCCGAACCCCCTCGAAGGAGACCGGCATGGCCAGGGGCACCGTGAAGTGGTTCAACGCGGAGAAGGGCTTCGGCTTCATCGCGCAGGAGGGCGGCGGCCCGGACGTCTTCGCCCACTACTCCAACATCACCGGGCAGGGCTACCGCGAACTGCGGGAGGGCCAGCACGTGGAGTTCGACCTCACCCAGGGCCAGAAGGGCCCCCAGGCGGAGAACATCCGCATCGTCTGACCCCAGCGCCCGAACAGGCCCGGCACCCTCCTTCCGCTCCCTGGCGCGGTACGCGTCAGGGGGTGGTGCGTGCTTCGGCGGCGGAGATGACCTTCTGGCGCTGCTGGTGGCGTCGTTCGTACTCCTGGACCTGGCGGGCGATGCCGGCGGGGACGTTCTGCACCTGGGCGGTGAGCTTGTCCGGGTCCATGGTGTCGTAGCCGGGCCAGGGTTCGCTGCCGCGCAGCTGCTCGATGGCGTCCAGGACCGGGGGGCGGTTGGCGTGGGTGCGTTCGTATCCCTCGATGACCGTCAGGTCCGACTGGGAGAGGGTGCGCAGTTGCTGCTGGATGTCGTCGACGCTGAGTTGGCTGAAGCGGGGGATCGGCAATTCCTCCTCCCGGGTCACCGCACCCTGGACCTTTTCGGCCATGCGGGTCGGCTCGGGCATCTCGCGCACCGCGCCCGCGGCGGCATCCCGGGCCCGCCGGCCGCCGGTCTGCGCGACGTCGTGCACCCGGTGGGCGGCGGCCCGCAGCGTGCGGGCGGCCGCGTCGGCCCAGGTGCCGCCGTTCTCCTGGACGAAGCCGTTGGCCGCGGCCGCCACGGCCCGGGCGTTCTGGGCGATGCTGTCCTCCAGTTGTTCGAGCAGTTCCTCGTGCTGGCGGCGCAGTGCGGCGAGCAGGTCGGCGGTGGGCTGGTCGTGGGCCTCTTCGGCGATGCTCTGCCCGGCCCGGCAGGCCGCCAGCGCCCGGGCGGTGACCGCGTACTCGTCCTGGGCGTTTTTCAGCAGCCGCCGCTCGTCGTGGGGTTGCCGGCCGCGCAGCATGTCCGTCACGAGCGTGGATCCGATGGTCAGCGGGAACAGGATGGTGCGCACGGCGCTGTGCGAGAGGAACCGCGCCATATCCACGGTGTTCCCGGCCATGTCGCGGGGTCGCAGCTCGCGCGCGTGGTGCTCGATGCGCTGGAGGCCGTCTTGGACGTGGTCCGCCTGGCGCTCGAGCAGCTGCCGATACGGGCCGGGCGGCGTGATGGTCGCATCCGCCCGCAATCGGCCGGCGAGCGCCGCATGCGCCTGGCGGGTGTCCTCCAGCGCCGGTACGAGCGCGTCCGTCATCACTGCCATGGGGTGCTCCCTGAGGGTCAAGCGGCCGGCCAGAGGGCCGCGTAGGTGGAAACGGCTGCCGCCGGGCCCGTCCGGGCGGCCGGGCAACCGGGAACCATCCTGAGGGACACCGAGCAAGATCGCCCGGAGGCTGGGCCCCGACCGGCTGGGACGTACCACCCCCGGACGCCTGTTGCCCCGTTGGGCCCAGGGCACCAGGCGGGGAAGAGAATGTGTTCCCCTTTCCGAAGCGGCTGGCCCTCGCACGCGGACCCGGGTGGGCGCGGCGCCGCTGTGGGGCCAGCGTGTGGGCTGAACGGGTGATGACGGCGGTTGTGCTGTGTCGGAAACCCTCATCACGCGTTGGTCCAGGCGTGAATCCTCGCATCGATGACGCGGTGCCGTATGCGGCACCGCCCGGGCTGACTGCCTCCCGGCCCGAGCGGGATGACCTGGGCGCCGGCGTCCAGCGGGACGGCGGGGGCCGGGCCGTGATGGTCATCTGCTCAGCGGTGCTCGTTGCCGCTGCCGTGGTGCTCGCCCTGGCGGACCGGCTCGCGTGAGCGACCCGGAGACGACCGGCCGGGGCAGGCCGGATGGTCCGCCGGCAGCCGGAAGGGATGCGGATGCGGGCCTGCGTGACCGGCTGGCCGAGGCGATCGCCTCCCTTCGCTCGCAGGCGGCGGTGATGCTGTCGCGCGCCCCCGGCCGTGTCGGTGAAGCCGAGGCCACCGGGCCGGAGGGCCGGAGGGCGAGTCGTCACCTGGCCCGCACAACCAGCGATGACGCACCGACGGAGCCCGACACCGACCACACCGCCTATACCGCCCATACGAACGACACGCCATCTGGCCCGGCACAACGCCATCAACCATCACCACACAAACGACAGGCACCACGCGAAAACCGCAGCTCAACCGTCCGCGGCCAGTGACACCCATGACGCCACCCAACTGACAAACCAGCGACGCCCATCAGGTGCAGGTGCGCAGGATCTCGTCGTACGTCCGCCGCAGCTTGCGGGGCCACCGTTCGGCCCGCCCTCAACGGGCCGAACGGTGGCTGCGGGGTGTGCGAGGTACGGTTCAGCAGCCGCCGCAGTTGTAGTACGTGACGTCCCAGTGGTTGCCCTCTTCGGCGTAGATGTTGCCGGAACCGGAACGCCACTGCCGGGCGCCGTCGCCGCGTACCCCTATGTAGGCGAAGTTGTTCTTGATGTAGTTCCCGAGGCACGTGTACTTGCTGTAGTCGAGCTTGTAGCCGTTCCAGTGCGAGTACGTCCCAGAAGCGTGGCCCGTCTCGGTGCCGCCGGTGACGTTCAGGGCGCAGCCGCTGGCCCGCTTGAGGGTCTGGGCGCCCTGGGCGGAGGCAAGGTTGAGCTGTTCGAACGACGTGCATGTCGAGACGTTGCGGTTCGAGCAGTTGCCGGAGGACGACCAGGTGATGCCCACCCCGCGGAACATCGAGGTCGCGGTGGCATGGCTGATCTTCGTGGCGGCGGACGCCTCGCCCGCCGTGCCGATGACGGCGGCGCCGGGGGCGATGACCAGGGCTAGAGCGATCAGGACCGAGCGGATCCTCAGGAACCTCAGAGCCTTCACGGCCTTCATGGGCGAACCTTCCTGCTGGGGGCCAGGTTTCCTTGGGGGGTGGCTGTGCAGGTGGTGCACGCAGATCATGGCGGATGTCTACGCGCGTCCGCCAGAGGGCGGACGGTATCCGTCCGCAGGCACGCGGTAAAGGCGCGGTGTCATGCCGTGTGATGTGCTCTCGGCGTCGTCAGTTCCAGAGCTCGCCGCTGCCGCACACGCGCGCCCATGTTGCGACCTCTCGGTTCGAGGCGACCTGGCCGAACCGGCACACTGATGCCCATGACTCCGGGGCTGACCGAGGAACAGGAGGCCGGGCCGTTCTAAGGCTTCATGCCCTGGCGGCGGCGATGGAGGACATCACCACGCTGGTGAGAGGCACGCCCGATCGTGTGGGGCTCGGTTACTCATCGCTGCTGGTCAAAGGACCATGGCTCCGCACGTGGGTCTGCGACCATCCTGGGGTGATCGTGTCCGCTCCTCTGCCAGGTGACCCGACGTCTGCTCTCCGATCCGCCAGTGCTGTTGCGCCAGGACACGACGCGGGCTGCCGAACTGCTCGTGCTGCGGCACGAGGATGCGGTGTTGCGACGCCAACTCCATGCACCCGTGCGGTACGGATCCGCGGACCTGCTGTGGCGCGCGGCCCTGCCCTCGCTGATCCCCGCCGTCACTGCATGCAGATCTTCCCCGTCACGCCGGGCACACTGCCGACATGGCACCACACGTTGGTCGCCCGTTGTCGGCGTACGGGCTGTAGTGCAGAGGTATGTACGGGCTGATGTGCAGCGCTTGAGTCCCTGTCAGCTGACGGCGGTGGTGCCTGTGCCGTTCGGATATTCGTCTCTGCTGGTCAAGCCACGTATCTGTATTCGCTGATCAGGCCGCCGAGAACGCGGCTGCGTAGGAGTCGCGTGGTGCTCGGGTCGGTGACCGGTGCGGGCTGCCGTTCGGCGAGCGGTGGCAGTTGTCCTCGGGCCTGATGTGGGCGATGCCCGTTGTAGTGCCGGGCGTACTCGTCGAGCACTCGCCGGGCATGGGGCTCGTTCCAGATCAGCACATGGTCGAGGGCCTCGCGCCGCAGGGTCCCGATGGCCCGTTCACAGTGCGCGTTCATCCGTGGAGATCGCGGCGCGGTCCTCAAGACCTCAATGGTCTCGGACTCGAAGACTGCGTCGAAGGAGTCGGCGTACCTACCCGTCCCGGTCCCGGACCAAGAAGCGCAGGGACTCCAGGCGCACGCCCAGATCGACGGCGAGGTTGCGGGCCTGCTGCACCGTCCACGGCGCGGTGGGGTGAGCGGTGACGCCGGCGATGTGCAGGCGGCGTGTGCCGTGCTCGAGGAAGACCAGCGCGTAGACCCGGCGGAGATCCACCAGGCCGAGGGGCAGGAAATCGCAGGCGATGATGCCGTCAGCCTGCGCCGTGAGGAACTCTCGCCACGTGGGCCCGCCTCCGCGGGGTGCAGGGCCTGCGCCGGCAACGGTCAAGATCTCCCATACCGTGGAGGCGCCGACCTGATGCCCGAGCCGGGCGAGCTCGCCTTGGATCCTGCGGCAGCCCCAGCGAGGGTTTGCTGCGGCCAGCCGCAGCACCAACTCCTTGATCGCCTTCGCGGTCCGTGGTCGGCCGGGCCTGCTCCGGCGCCTGCTGTAGTCCCGCCTGCGCGCCACAAGCCGTCGGTGCCACGCGAGCAAAGTCCCCGACGTCACCGGGAACACGTTCGCCCACCGCTGCCGGGTATCAGCGAGGACAGCGCCGCGCACCCCAAGCGGTCCACCGGTTCGTAGCGCACCGGAGGCGCGAGCTGTCTGCGCAGCACCGCGTTCTCGTGCCGCAGGATGAGAAGCTCGGCGTTCTTGGCCGCCTGCCGACGCGGCAGCACTGCCGGGACCGACAGCAGCTTCCGTGTCACCTGATACACCAGCGAGACAATCACCTCAGGCATGGTCCCAGCGAGCCCTCGAGCATCGCCAGGCCCCCTGCGAGCTGCAGCGACGCGTTTCTGAACGGCACAGGGCTGAGCAGCGCATTCCTGCGCATGCGAAGGCGGAAATCGCGGTGGGGTGTGCGGTGCGGGGCAGCGCCGCTGTGATCACCGAGGAGCGACCGCCGTGGGACGGAGTCGGAGAGTGGACCTCGCGTCGGGTCGCTCGGCTGCGACGTACTGATGAGGGGTGGCAGGTGGACGGCGCGGATCGCAACGGGCGCTGGTATCCGTGCGATCGCCTGCCGACGGTCTCGTCACTGGACGAGGCCCTGACCGTTCTGGACGATCCGCGTCACGCCTTCTGGGGCTGACCGCRCCCCTGGTCAGAACGGGTGCGGCTCGRCAGGTGCCGCGCTCGGGGACGGCTGTGCGGAGTCGGATACCGGTCCGGCCGCCGGGGCGGGGCCGCGTTGGGGCGGCATGCCTTGGCGGTAGGTCTTGGTGACCTTGGCGGTCGCGTAGGTCAGGGAGGCCGCGACGTCCTCGGCGTCGATCTCCACGGTGGTGCGACGGATGCCCTCTTTGTCATCGAAGGTGCGTTGCCGCAGGCGTCCGGTGRCGATGACCCGCATGCCGCGGGTGAGGGACTGCGCGGCGTTCTCGCCGGCCTGTCGCCAGAGCGAGCAACGCAGGAACAGYGGCTCTCCRTCGACGAATTCGCTGCGCTCGCGGTCGAACACGCGGGGCGTGGACGCGATGGTGAAACCCGCCACCGGGATGCCGGAGGCGGTGTGCCGCAGTTCCGGATCGGCGGTCAGGTTGCCCACCACCGTCACCAGCGTCTCGCCYGCCATGCCGCCACCCCTTGCCTCGTGCTGGAACACGCCCACCGTACCGGCCCTGCGYGCCCGCTGGCACGATGACTGCTATGACGAGCGAGGACAACGACCTGGAGGCGGCAGCTGCGGCCCTGCGCGAGGCGCAGGCGGCAGTCCACGCGGCCCGCCGACAGCTGACCGCGGCGGTTGTCGCCGCGTACCAAGCCGGACAGTCGGCGGCCCGCATCGCCGAACGCACGGGCACGAGCATCATCGAGATACGCAATCTCCTGGCTGCGGCCCAGACCTCACGTCGGACGTCTCGCTGACCTCGCCGCGGAGCATGCCGGTCAGCATGCCGAGGTTGTCCGACGTTGGGGACCAACGGGACAGCGGATGGCGGTAGCACCGATTCCGCTTCTGTCCTCTCGCAAACGACCAGTTGAGAGAGGCGCCAGACGGCACCATGGCCGCACGCGTTCCCCCAGGTCGTCACTCGCAGAACACCTCTCGAAACCTGCGGGTTCTGAGACGAAGTTCTGCGAGGTCCCTGAGCTGCGACGGCTCGGTGGTCAGGGCTTGCCGTTACTGGCTGTACCGCTGATCCCCAAGGCCGGGACCGTACGGACCGCCGCGGCTACCGTCGCGTGCTCACGGGACTTCCGGGACCGGCCCAACGCGCGCGAGATACCAGTCCATCCTGCTTGCGTCTCGGGCTCGCCAACGTCGTGGGAGGAAGAAGCCACCCGCCCCGAGGGCCGCCGCCTGGTGATGGGCGAGGACCGGCGGCCGGTGGCCGACCTCCACGGATCTGTTGCCGGCCCCTCACCGGCGGGCATGGGCAGGTGGGCCCGTCATGGAGCCTGCGAAACAAGGAGGCGATCGCAAGGAACTGGTATTGAAGTGTCGGTTCCGTGCTCATGGTGCCCGGAAGGTGGGCATGGTGGTGGCGGGAGAGGATACGGAGCGGTCCGAACGAACCGCACGGGGACGGGACCCCGTTGATCGATCGAGGCACCCTCGCGCCGACGCCGCCGCGACCCGGTGCCCGGCCATCCGCACGCACCGGCCGGTCTCGGGCCGAGGAAGACCCGGAGCACCACTGCCGTCTCGCGCCACCGCGCTTGCCGCTTGGCCGAGGCCGTTGCGTCCGCTCCCTCCCGCCGTCCAGTCACCGATCACCTCAGGAGTGTGTTCTTTCATGGGCGTTTCGTCGGACTACCCCGATGTCCCCGAGTGGGTTGCGAAACCCGAGGGTTACCAGACAGGAGCCGTGACCAAGTATTGAGCCGAAACTGATGGGTTTCCTGCTCGTTGATCGGGTGTGATCGAGAGTGGGGACATGCGGCGGCTGACGCCTGCCGCACAGGCGGACCTGCGGCTGCGGGTGGTCGCGGCGCTGGAGTCCGGGCAGGTCAAGACGTATGGCCAGGCCGCGGAGTTGTTCGGGGTGTCCGAGCGGTCGGTGGGCACGTGGTGGAGGGCTTTCCGGGCCGGCGGCCGTCAGGCCCTGCTCGCTGTGGTGCGGCAACCGCGTCCAGGAATGGGCGAGTTGCTGGATTTATCAGCTCGCGGGGCGGTG
>NZ_QFRK01000160.1 GCF_003143855.1 Streptomyces sp. NWU339 | reverse complement strand
TGGCCAAGCTGGACAAGGAGGTCCCTGCCGACCTCGATGTGCACCTGATCTGCGACAACTACGCCACCCACAAGACCCCCGCGATCCAGAAGTGGCTGCTGGCCCACCCTCGCTTCCACCTGCACTTCACCCCGACCAGCTCTTCCTGGCTGAACCAGGTCGAGCGCTGGTTCGGTCTCCTGACGGACAAGCAGATACGACGCGGGGTTCACAAGAACGTCCAGGCCCTGGAGAAAGACATCCGGGCCTGGATCACCGACTGGAACGACAACCCCCGGCCCTTCGTCTGGACCAAGACCGCCGACGAGATCCTCGAACGCCTCGCCGGATATCTGAATCGAATCAAAGACTCATGACACTAGTGCAACGTCGACCAGGCCCCCACCTCATGCACCCTGGCGGTCACCGGCCTCTCACACACCGAATCCGCCTGACACATTCCGGGATGTGTCAGGCTGCCAGAACAGGAGCACCCTTGTGTGCCGCCGTACCGTTCTGGCCGCGGCATGCCCCCTGTTATCAGCCTGTCACGCTGCACACCCCACAAAGCAGGGCGAGGAGCACCTCTTGGGCCTTCTCCCTCTCCGCGTTCGCCGCCCAAGTACTGCAACCGCAAGAGCCCGCGAGCTCCGGACCGGAAGGGCCCGGGGCTTGCTCGCGTACTGCGGACGACGTCACACCTGGAACGTCGTGTCCGGCGCCGGGCGGCGGGGGGCCGGCACGGCGGCGCCAGCCCGAACATCGCGAGGCAGGTCTGTGCGCCCCTGTTCACTTACGCGTGGCCTCAAGTTCCGGCAGTCACGACCTACATGCAGGGGTCGGGGCGGGACACTCCCTCCGACCGGTCCAGCACGCCTAGTCCGAAAGGTCTCTTGTCGATGAAACTCAGTCTGCGCGCGCTCGCGGGGGCAGCGGCCGCCGCCATCGCGCTGGCAACGCTCAGCTCGCCCCCCGCTGCGCACGCCGCCAACACGGTCCCGTCGCAGGGATCACCGACGCAGCTCGACGTCGGTAACTGGAACGTCGAGTGGTTCGGCGCGCCGGACTTCGGCCCGACCGACGAGGCGCTGCAGCAGCAGAACGTCCGCGACGTTATGGCGGGCGCCGACATGGACGTGTGGGGCCTCTCCGAAGTTGTCAGCACCTCGGCGTTCGACTCGCTCGTCGCCGGTATGCCCGGCTACACCGGTGTCGTGGCGAACGATCCGATCGTGACGAACGGGGCGCAGTACTACTCCGACTTCAGCAACACCGAGCAGAAGGTCGCGCTCGTCTGGCGCAGCAGCATGGCCACCCTCGTGAGCGCGAAGGTCATCCTGCCCGAGCAGAACAGCAACTTCGCCGGCCGCCCGCCCGTGGAGTTCAAGCTGCGCGGCACCTTCGACGGCGTGACCCGTGACCTCGTCTTCATCGTCCTGCACGCGAAGGCCGGGTCCACCCAGGACGCCTGGAACCAGCGCAACCCCGCGTCGCAGGCTCTCAAGTCCTACCTCGACACGACCTACCCGACGCAGGACGTCTTCGTCATCGGCGACTGGAACGACGACGTCGACACGTCCATCACGCCCCAGAAGGCGTCGCCGTACGCGAACTTCGTGAACGACACGGCGCGCTACGGCTTTCCGACGCGCGCCCTGTCGCTGGCTGGGGTGTCGTCGACGGCGGGCTACCCGGACTTCATCGACCACCAGCTCAACACCAATGAGGTCATGGCGAAGTATGTCGCGGGCTCGGCCGAGGCCTTCCAGCCGCAGGCATACGTGCCGAACTACACCTCTACCACCAGCGATCACTATCCAGTTCTGGCTCGCTACGACTTCGTCACCGGCGGCGCGGGCGGCGGGAACCAGTCGCCCACGGCGGCGTTCACGCACTCCTGCACTGACCTCACGTGCAGCTTCACCGACGGCAGCAGCGACGCCGACGGCACGATCGCGAGTCGCAGTTGGAACTTCGGCAACGGCCAGACCTCGACCGCGACCAACCCGACCGTCAGCTACGCATCGGCGGGCACGTACGCGGTGTCGCTGACCGTGACCGACAACGGCGGTGCCACCCACACCACCACCCGCAACGTCACCGTCACAACGGGCGGCGGAGGCGGTCCCGCCAACGTCATCATCAACGAGGTGCTGGCGAACGAGCCGGGCAGCAACACCGCCGGCGAGGCCGTCGAGATCGTGAACACCGGCGGCACCGCGACCAGCATCGCGGGCTGGACGATCCGTGACGGTTCGGGAGTGCGGCACACCTTCGCGGCCGGGACGACGTTGCAGCCCGGCAAGGTGATGACCGTGTTCGGCGGAGCCTCCAGCATCCCCGGCGGCATCGTGGCGGTGGCGGCAAGCACCGGTGGCCTCAGCCTGTCCAACAGCGGTGACTCGGTGAGCCTGCGGGATTCGGCTGGAGCGACGATTCAGTCGATGAGCTACTCCTCGAGCCTGTCGAACTCGGACGGCGTGTCCGCCAACCGCAGCCCCGACCTCAACGCAACTGGAGCCTGGGTCAAGCACAACACGATCAGTTCACTGTCCCGGTCGCTCGGCCAGCGCGCCGACGGAACGGTGTACTGACGGCGTCGAGCGTTGACCACGCCGGGGATCGTTGGCGCTGCCTCGCGTCGCAGTCCCCGGCGCAGCCGACGCCGGCAGCCGTCGTCGGTCGCAGCAAGCCTCTCGTGCTGGCGCTGCTCGGGTTGTGTGACGTGTTCTTGTAGCAGCGGACCGCGATGTCGCCGATGACGACGTGGCCGTGCTGGCGCAGGCGCACCATGTGCACGAGGTCGTCCAGGACGAACGGGAGGGCGGATTCGGCGGAGATCTCCGCGAAATATGTGTGGGCGAGGCGGGGGCTCATCTGGGGGCGTTGTCACGTTGATTGACCGTGCGGGTGCCGAATCATCATCCGGCGAGGTCAGGCGGCATGTCCGTACGCGTGGAGGATCCCGCCGCATCGATCTCGCCTGCGGAGCCTCAGAAGCTGTTGTCTTTTCGATCTTGAGCGGTGGTGGTCGAACGCGGGTTCCCGGTCGGGTGATCCTGCCGGGGTGAGGGCATGAAGGCAGGGCCTCCTGAACAGCTCGTGGGTGTCGAATCCATAGAGCAACAGGAGGCCCTGTTGTCACAGTCTTCCGTGCTGGTCCCGGACGAGTCCAACTCGGCTGCTCCATCGTGTGATTGCCTCGCGCACGTGTACGGCAACGCGGCCGAC
>NZ_QFRK01000150.1 GCF_003143855.1 Streptomyces sp. NWU339 | reverse complement strand
TATTGAGCCGAAACTGGTGGGTTTCCTACTCGATCGTGTAGCGGACGTGGCGGGCTCTGAAGTAGCCGCAGACGATGCGGGGTTGGCGCTGCCTGCGGTGCAGGAAGCGCCGGGTCTCGCGGGCGAGGTCGTCGACGGAGGTGGCGCGGGCSGCGTGGACGTGGTGTTTCAGATCGGCGTTCAGCAGCTCGTCGGGGTTGAGCTCGGGGCTGTATCCGGGCATCAGGTGCAGCTCGATCCGCTCGGCGTTCTCCTCCAGCCAGGCCCGGACGGCTTTGCTGCGGTGGACCGGGTGCCGGTCGACGATCACATGGACCTTGCGCCCGGCGTGTGTGGCGAGGCGATCGAGGAACGCGCACATCACCTTGGCGGTGAACCTGCCGGGGAAGACCGTGAACCACAGCGCGCCGCGCGAGGCGACGGCGGACATGATGTTCACGCGGAAGCGGCGGCCGTTGACCCGCACGAGCGGGGTGTGCCCGGCCGGGGCCCACGAGCGTCCCGGCGGCGCGGTGTCCGAGCGCAGGCCGCACTGATCGGCCCAGACCAGCTCRGCCTTCTCCCACCGGGCCCGCGCTTTGATCGCCGGATACTCCTCCTGCAGCCACGCCCGCACCTTCTCCGGCTGCTGCCGGTAGGACCGGCGGRCCGGGCGCTGCGGCGTGAAGCCGTGCCGGCGCAGCCACTTGCCCACCCCCTGCTCGGTCATCGACACCCCGCACACCAGCTTGATCAGCGCCTTCACCGAGGCGCGGGTCCACAGCACGCCGCCGTGCCCGACCTCGGCAGGGGTGTAGTCCCGCATCGCCTGCAGYACCGCCCCGCGAGCTGATGRATCCAGCAACTCGCCCATTCCTGGACGCGGTTGCCGCACCRCAGCGAGCAGGGCCTGACGGCCGCCGGCCCGGAAAGCCCTCCACCACGTGCCCACCGACCGCTCGGACACCCCGAACAACTCCGCGGCCTGGCCATACGTCTTGACCTGCCCGGACTCCAGCGCCGCGACCACCCGCAGCCGCAGGTCCGCCTGTGCGGCAGGCGTCAGCCGCCGCATGTCCCCACTCTCGATCACACCCGATCAACGAGCAGGAAACCCATCAGTTTCGGCTCAATACTTCCCGGTCCAGGCCACGGTGCGGTAGTTCTCGTTCTGCCGGGTGGCCGTTTCGATGTCGAACGCGTTCGGGCGCGGTCCGTTGTCGTTGATGGTCATTGCTTGTGCCTCCTTTCTGCTGCGACGTCGTTGGCCGTCGTCACGTTCGTAGTTCCCCGGTTCCCCGACGGGAGAGTAATAGTCAAGACCTGTGGATCGTTGAAGTCATCGTCTGATGCTCCGGTGCCACCGGATCTCGCCTTCGTGCCATTCGTCGATGGGCGTGAGCCCGGCGGCAGTGGCGACGGTGGCGGATGCCCGATGGTCGGGGTGGATGTGGGCGATGACGGTATGCACCGGCTGTCGGCTGAGCCAGGTGCGATCTCTCGGTTTCGGGACAGTGGGGTGAGTGACAGTGGGCCTGGGTGTGTTGTTGCTGGTCGGTGGTGGTTTAGGGGCGTGGGGCCACTGTCATGAGGGTGAGAGTTCCGTGGGTATCGCTGTCGTGGGGGTGTTATTGCATGAGAAGCGATTCCCAATCCGGGCGGCACGGCTGCGGCTCGAACCTGCGTCCGCGCGGTGCTCGTTCAGATGAACACGTGGTCGTCGGCGCATAGGAGAAGGGCCTCCTGAACATCTCGGTGATGTCGAGTCAACCGAGCACCAGGAGGCCCTCGTGTCCCACTCTGTCCTGCCCGYSTCCGCCCCGTCCAGCTCCGGCACCTCACCGTGTGACTGCCTCGCCCATCTGTACGGCAACGCCGCGGACAACCCGGATCGCGMACCGGGCTACGMCTCCGATCTGACGGACGCGGAGTGGGCCGTGCTCCGGCCCCTGCTCCCCGTCCCGGCCTGGCTCAACGGACGGGGCGGACGCCCGGAAAGCTACTGCCACCGTCAGGTGATCGATGCCGTGCGCTACCTGGTCGCCGAGGGGGTGCGCTGGGCAAGCCTGCCGCGCGACTTCCCGAAGTGGCGGGCCGTCTACCGCTTCTTCCGCCGCTGGCGCGACAACGACCTGATCAAGGAACTCTACGGACGGCTCCGTGCCYGCCTGCGCGAACTGGCCGGCAAGGACACCGAGCCGACGGCCGCGATCATCGACTCGCAGTCCGTGAAAGGCGACGCCACGGTGCCGGCCCGCTCACGCGGCTACGACGCCGGAAAGAAGATCAACGGGCGCAAGCGGCACATCGCCACCGATACCCTCGGCCTGCTCCTGACCGTGATCGTGACCGCCGCCTCGGTCAGCGACCGCGACGCCGGCGCCGACCTGCTGCGGGCCCTGCGCGAGCGGCACCACGCACTCCGCCTGGTCTGGGCCGACGGCGGCTACACCGGCTGGCTCGTCACCTTCGCCGCCGGCGTCCTCGCCCTCGCGCTGACCATCGTCAAACGCCCCGACGACATCACCGGCTTCACCGTCCTGCCCCGCCGCTGGGTCGTGGAGCGGACGTTCGCCTGGCTGATCCGGGCCCGCCGCCTCGCCCGCGACTACGAAACGCGCACCGACAGTGCCGAGGCCATGACCTGGTGGGCGGCCACCATCCCCGCCACCCGCCGCCTCGCCCGCGGCGGTGCCCCCGCACCCCGCCGCCTCAAGCAGACCAACCCGGCCCCGGCCTGAACAACCCCGGCCCCGCCTCGACGAGCCACCCCCGCTCCACCAGCCTCTTCGCCCTAAACCGGGCCGCCTGCTCCCGCGCATCCGTGGCCTGCCAGCCCAGACCGTCCCGCAGCCCCCTCGCCCGCACACCACCACCGCCCCCGGCACCGTCACGCTCGACCAGGGACACGATCCGGGCGTACTCCTCCGGCAGGGCAGACCGCTCCAGGCCCTTGGCCCACACCGGCACCTCGGCCTTCCGGCCCGCACCGCCACCGACCACCACCGCCTCCCCGGCGGCCGCCTCCGTGACCTGCGCCGGCACACCGGACAACGCGTCCACCARCTCCTCACGCGCGATCACCGCCCGCCGCGCGGCCTCCTCCGCTTCCACCACCGCGGCCTGAAGCCGCTCCAGTTCCACCCTCAGCTCCTCGGCCCGCGCGAGCGCCACCCGCTCGCGTTCTTCCAGCAACCCCATCGCCGACGGCATCGGCCACCTCCGCACACCGGGACTTGAACACGACGGCCCGAGCATGCCTTTACGACGCAGCAACCATGCCTGAACTGGGAAAACGTGAAGCTATTGAGCCGAAACTGATGGGTTTCCTGCTCGTTGATCGGGTGTGATCGAGAGTGGGGACATGCGGCGGCTGACGCCTGCCGCACAGGCGGACCTGCGGCTGCGGGTGGTCGCGGCGCTGGAGTCCGGGCAGGTCAAGACGTATGGCCAGGCCGCGGAGTTGTTCGGGGTGTCCGAGCGGTCGGTGGGCACGTGGTGGAGGGCTTTCCGGGCCGGCGGCCGTCAGGCCCTGCTCGCTGTGGTGCGGCAACCGCGTCCAGGAATGGGCGAGTTGCTGGATTCATCAGCTCGCGGGGCGGTGCTGCAGGCGATGCGGGACTACACCCCTGCCGAGGTCGGGCACGGCGGCGTGCTGTGGACCCGCGCCTCGGTGAAGGCGCTGATCAAGCTGGTGTGCGGGGTGTCGATGACCGAGCAGGGGG
>NZ_QFRK01000074.1 GCF_003143855.1 Streptomyces sp. NWU339 | reverse complement strand
TCKTCCAGGACACCGGACCGGGCGTCAGCCGGGTCCGTCCCGGTGACCACGTGGCCCTGGTCTTCGTGCCGAGCTGCGGCTTCTGCGCCGACTGCGCGGCGGGCCGACCCGCCCTGTGCGCACAGGCGGCCGCGGCGAACGGATCGGGTGCGCTGCTGCACGGCCCGTCGCTGCTGACCGACGCCTCCGGAGCCCCGGTCCACCACCAGCTGGGCGTCTCCGCGTTCTCCGAACACGCAGTGCTGGCCCAGGAATCGGTGGTGCCGATCCCGAAGGACATCCCGTTCACGGTGGCGTCGATGTTCGGCTGCGCCGTCCTGACCGGCGCCGGAGCCGTCATCAACACGGCGGCCCTGCGCCCCGGCCAGTCGACGGTGGTGTACGGCCTGGGCGGCGTGGGCCTGTCCGCGGTGCTGGGTGCCCGTGCGGCGGGCGCGTACCCGATCATCGCGGTCGACCCGGTCCGGGAGAAGCGCGAGCTGGCTCTGCAGCTGGGCGCGACTCACGCCTGCGCTCCCGGCGAGGCGATCGAGGAGATCCGCGAACTCACCGGCGGCGGGGCCGAGCTGGCCGTGGAGGCGGTGGGCAGCCCCGAGGTGATGGCGCAGTGCCTGACCGCTGTGGCCCGGGGCGGCAAGGTCGTCTCGGTGGGCCTGCCCGCCCCCGACCGGGTACTGGAGGTTCCGGCCCTGGCGTTCGCGGGCGAGGGCAAGTCCCTGCTGGGCTCGTACATGGGCGACGCGGTCCCGCGCCGTGACATCCCCCGGTTCCTGGACCTGTGGCGGGCCGGTCTGATGCCGGTGGAGCGGATGCACACAGGCACACTGCCGCTGTCCGACATCAACGCGGCGATGGAGGAGCTGGCTTCGGGCCGGGCGATCCGCCAGGTCATCGACGCCTCGGGCATGCTGGACACCTGACGCGCCCGGCCGATGGTGCTCCTCCCGGTCACGGGAGGAGCACCATCGGCACCTTCCCTCGGCGGCCGGGCCGTGCAGGAGGCTACTCGGGCAGCTCGGCCGCGCCGCCCCGGTCTGCGGGAGGACGGGTGAGCCGCGCCGCCGAGCACCGGGTTGAACGGCTTCCAACGCTCCTGTGGGTGTGATGCTTTCCGTGCCCGTCCGTGCTGGTCGTCGAAGACGTAGTGGGTGAGAGCGGTCTGGTCGCACACCAGGCCCGAGGGATCACTGAGAGTTCCGAAATCATTGCACAGTGCGTTCACGCAGCCGACGCCGACGAGGAAGACCCACTTCACGAACGCCTGAGCGTCACCATCAGTCAAGAGCATGCGAAAAGGACCCCCACCGTAAGGTCGAGGCCCTTGCATCCGTATCGTCACTGCGAGTGGGACGTTCACGAGATCCTTTGACCAGCCGCAACAGGGCTAATTGATGTTGAGGTTCCCGCGAGTCGTAAGATCATCCCCCGAGAATATGCACACGCAATTGTTTTGATGGGATGCGCTTGTGCCCCTGAGGTGGCTCGTCCGCGCAGCTTCCATGCAGGCACTCTCTGCGTCTCACAGCTCGCGCAGGAAGTATGAGCTGGAGAGTCCCCTGCCCGATTGCACCTTGGACCAAGCTAGGCCGGTCGCAAAGGCCAGCATCACCCTCAGTTACGTCGACCGCGTGGCCGTAGGGCCCTGTGCGGGGCGGAACTGCGCGACAGCGGCGGTCTGAAGTGCCCGAACTGCGCGTTGGTGAACCAGCTCGGTCTCGCCTTCTGCTCGTACTGCGATGCGGAGCTGCCCGTTGCGGCCCCGTCAGATGTGACCCCTCGTCCCATCGGCGTCCGAACCAGTGACGGCAGTCTGGAGATCCTGGTCCAAGCAGGCACCCGCTACCCCACTCAGCAAGCGATCCGGCACGATTTCCACGTCATCGCCAATCCGGGGGACATCCTGGAAATCGCCCTGCACGAGGGAGACCTCCAGCCGGCGGAGCGCAACGACCTTTGCGGCGTCTCGATGTACGAACTGCCCGAGGGAACGACGGGCACCAAGGCACTCACTATCGCCGTACACCTCGACAAGGACCGCTCGATCCGACTGAAGACCCGGCTCGACGGAGCCTCGTTCGCCCGGGCCGTTTTCCTGCGCAACCCGCTGCCCCCGGAGTTCCGCAGGAGGGCACGGGAGGCCCACGGGCGGTACCAGAAGTTCCTCGCCGACTGGCGTCACGAACTCACCCAGGTGGAATCCGCGGTCCTGACGGAGACGGCGGCCGCGCTGGTACAGGTCGTCAGAGGCGAGGCTTTCGGGCGTTCCCTGGACACGCTCCTGGAAGACGCAGACCAACTGTTGGAACGCCAGCAGAACGTGCGCTGGGCCACAGCCCTCGCATACCGCTATCCGCGTCACGTGGCCGAGCTGATGCCGCCCGAGGACCTGGAGGCGATGCGGCGCCACCGCAGCACCCTGAAGTCGATGCGCGAGGCCGCCGACTTCGACCGTGGACACAAGATCGCCGAGGAAGTGCTGAGCATCCGGCGCCGCCTCGGCGAGAACCTGTACCAGGTGATGAGCGCACTGGCTCTCGCCTCGCACAACGGGGTCAACGCCGCATTGCAGCAACGCGTCCAGCAGGCGGGCGACGGGTTGACCGCGGCGGCGCGGCAAGGAGACCTCGCCGGCGTAGACGCGGCCAAATCCCGGATCACCGACCTCTACCGGGACATGCTTCGGGAGCAGGCGGAGTTCCGGGCACCCGAGCGCAAGACCGTGCGCCCGGAGAAGCCGGCCCGCTGACCCGCTGGCCGGGCCATGAGCAGCGGTCCCGGGCTGAACTCGGCACCGCTGGTCACTTCACGCCCTGGGAATCGACCCACTGGTGGGTCGATTCCCAGGAGGCCGTCATCCCTTGTAGCGCGCACCACTGTTGAGCGGTGGCACCCGTGAGCTGAAAACCCAGACCCCTTGGGACAAGGTCGCGCCGAGCATTCGCCCAGGCGTCCGCAGCCAGGGGTTGGCGGCCTGGAGCGGCGCGAAGTTGTCGTTCGAGACAATCACCCCGTCGACGGCGTTGGCGATGTCGACGACGAGTGCATCTCCGCGCCCCTCGGTGCCGGCCGGCGGCTGCACGACCCGGCGCGCGTCGATCGCCGCCTGCACAGCCCCTCGCTCCTCGGCGGCCACGTCGTGGCGCAGCGTCGCGTCGATGACGACATGAATGTCCCTGTTGGGGAAGCGGCGCTGCAGAGCGGCGACGCCCTCCTCGAGGACGGCGAAACGGGGCCGGCCACCGGCAGCCCGACTGGCGCTAGAGACCCAGGCGAGATTGGAACCGTCAACCACCAGCGGGCGATTGTCCACTGTGGCTGCGAGCCGGGCCAGTGCCGCCGGGGACGCCTTGCCAGGCTTCGAGCCCACTGCCTCGGACGGGACGACAGGCTGGGTCCGATGCGGGTGTGTGGGCAGCGGGGCACTGCGCTGGGACGTCCCGCTCAGGGACATCAGGTGGGTCAGCTCCTTCTCGACCTCCGGCGACGCCCCTGTGGTGCCGAAGGTCGACACCGGTTCGTTCAGGACGATCTCGCCGGTCTTGACGAGCGTCGCCTTCACTTCGAGCAGTCCTTCCTTGGTGTAGGTGTAGTCGAGCTCGAAGGTTCCGTCCTGCGCCGAACATCGCCTTTTGTACTCGAGCGTGAGGACGGTGAGCCGGACGTTGTCCGGGTGGTCGACGGGCTTGTCCGGGTCGCCTTCCCACACCTCCACCTGGAGAGACGCCAGATTGTCCTTGGTCGGTGTGTAGGACTTCTTGCGAATCTGCGGCAAAGGTTGGTTCCGCGGGATGATCGTACTGAAACTGCGCCTGCCACCGGGTTGGGTCGTCACTGTCCCCAGCGCATGGGAGTTGACCACCTGGATGATGCTGTCGAGCTCGCCGTTCAGGGAAGCGGCGGCGACCGTGGCGCCCTCCGCCACGGCCGTCATGGGATTGCACAGGTCGGCTCCCACCGGCACGCATCCGAGGGCTTCGGAGACCGCTGCGCGTACCGCTGGAATCTGGCTGCTGCCACCGATCATCAGGACAGCCGTCAGTTCGCTCGGATCCATGCGGAGGTCTTCCAGACAGGCCTCGACGGGGTCCAGTGCACGGGAGATGAGATCCTGGATCTCCTCCGAGAACTCGTCCTGGGTGATTTCCACGCGGAGGCCATCCGGCGTGATGACAGGGACGCTGCTCTGCTGGGACAGGAGGATCTTCGATCGCTCGATGTCGAGCCCGAACTGCCGCTGCTCCGACGGCGTCCACTGACGGCGCTGCGGTGCTCGTTCAAGGACGAGCCGCTTGAGACGCTCGTCGATTTCGAGCCCGCCGAGGCGGTTCACTCCCCGGGATGCCTTCTCGTCGAAGAAGCCGTCGTCATGGAGCAGGATGGTGGAGTCCATGGTTCCACCGCCCCAGTCGAAAACCAGGAATTGTCCTGTCTTTTTCATGGCATGGGTGTACGCGATGGCTGCCGCCGTCGGCTCGTTGAGCAGGGCCTGCACGCTGATGCCCGCGACCTTGGCCGCCTCGCGGGTCCGGTAGCGAGCCGCACCTGTCGCGTTGGCCGGAACCGTGACCACGGCATTGGCGATGTCGGTGGCCGCTTCCGCCTCTGCCACTCTGGCCATGGTGCGGAACACCCCGGCGGCAGCCGTCGTCGCCGCGAAGCGTCGGTTCCCGATCGTGACCAGCTGCTCGTCGCGGAGCATGCGCTTGCAGGCTTCCACCGCGCTCTCCGAACGGAGTTTGGCTTCCCAGCCGAACAGCGTGCCGGCGCGCAGGGAACTGGTGCCCACCACGGAGGGGAAGAGACACTCGAAGCCCGGACGTCGCCAGTCCGCGTCGAGTCCGTAGCCGCCGAGCTCTAGGACCTCCATGTATGTGCCGTTCCACTGAGCGGCTACGGAATTGGTCGTTCCGAAATCGATACCCGTCGCAGTCACTGGCCCCCCTCGGTGACGCACGCCTCGTTGTCCGCGACGGTCACGCGACGCAGTTGACCGGCGAGGGCGAGCTTGCCCGTGACCTCGTCCACATATGCCGGCCGCAGAACTTCGAAGGCCTCGCCCTCTCCCTCGGTCACCACAAAAAGTTCCTGCGAGGCGGGGTCCGTGACCCGGCGGAGCTGAAGATGGCCGAGATGCTCGGTCATGGCGTCCAGAACTGCCTTGGACGCACCCTGGGCGTGGAGGAGCGCGTCGATCTCACACAACCTGCCGACGAACAGCGCGCGGGTGCGGAACTCCGCGATGACCGCGGTACGGACCGCTTGGGGCAACGCGCTGCTCGTCCGGGCGCCGCCCTGATCCTCGCCGAGTTCCGCGAGTGCGGCGGGTACGGCTGCCACGATGCCTTTGATCACTTGGGCGGCGTCGAGAGGCTCGGAGGTGGCCCATGCCGTTCGGGGCTGCTGCTCGGTCGCTTTCGCGCGTCGTATCGCCGTGGCGGTGGGTTTTGGGCGTTTCTGTGTCGCCGCGGGACGGACCTGCCCGCAGTGCGGACACACCTTGTGCGACCTGAAACGCTTGTCGGGCTTGTTGGAACGCTTCTTGATCGCAAGACGGCGGGGCGAGTTCGGCATGGCTGAGTGGCCTGGCTTTTCCGGTTGTAGGGGATGTTTCGGACTCTGTGTGCGAGTACTACGTGGAGCGATGACGATCAAGGCGCGGGGGCGTGGTACGGAAGTCCTGGAGGATCTCGACAGCGGCACACGCGCGCACCGCCTCCATCTCCGCCCCACTGATGGCGGGGGTACGCCGCGGCAACGGCTCCAGCGGCGGGACGAGAGACCGGGGTACGTCGTCGGGCGCTTCGTAGACCGTGTGGTCCAGAGGCAACCGGAAGAAGACCCCGTCTCCGGTTTCGTGCCGGCGCGCCTCGTCGAGTCGACCGCGAATCATGTTCAGCCGCGCGTACTTCACCGTGTCGAAGCGGGACTCGCGGACGAGCTCGCGGTACCGCGTCTCCCAGTCGGCGGAGCCGTGTGGGAGGCCGAGGTCCAGGTACGGATTGGTGAGAGGATCGCGGGCGTTCTTGGGCGTCGCACGCCACACCCGTATGAGAGCGAGATTGCCCGACGCCTCGTCTCTCAGCGCCGCCGCGCGTTCCATCAGCCTTTCGGCGCCCTGCAGATCGTCGTCGGCGAGGGCTGCGTAGGCGGCGATGTTGAGGGCTTCGGGCAGCATGCCCGGCATGCTCGGCGGAAGTCTTTTCCCGGGTTTCGCCAGGCGGTCGAAGGCAGCGGCCTGCTGTCCGGCCTCCTCCACTCGGCCTTCGATCACCAGGTCGTAGGCCCTTCGGATGGCTGTCCATGCATGGAAGTCGCTGAGCCGCGGATCGACGGCGGAATCGGGGTCCCACAGCGTGGACATCAGTGCCCACAGGCCGCGATCGTCGAGAAAAGTCCTCGGCCAGTTGCCCTCGTAGGAACCGGCCTTCAGGTTGCGCAGCTGGATGCGCTGTTCCTCGGGAAGGGCGGCGTCCAGCTCGTGAAGGCGGGTGGCGTCACCCACAGCTGCTTCGAGCAGCAACTCGTAGACGTCCGGCCGGCCGTCGGTATCGGATCCATCGGCTTCCAGGTCCTGGCCGGACACGAAATCCGCGCGGCGCAGGAACGAGGTCCACTGCAGGGCGCGGGCCTCGTCCCGCGTCACCTTGCCCGGGACGAGCCGAGCACGCAGGTAGACCGCCTCGCTGTCGGCCCGATACGCCCATGGACTGTCCTCCGGCAGGATCCCGCCGTGCTCGATGAGGTCGTCGACGACAGGCAGCGGAGCCCAGCGGAGCACCTCGGGCAGCATCTTCCTGGGCACGGGCACGGCTCCGCCCATGGCGACCGAGGTGAACAGCGAGTACGCCGGTCCTCCGGTCAAACTCCGTGACGACCGTGCCAGCAGCAGACTGGGGGCTGTTGAGCAGATGACTGCCTGACGTCCCGTCCCCTCCGGGGTCAGCCACTCCACTCCAGCGGCGTGCAGTGTCCGAAGGTGCCTCAGGACGTCGGTAGGGGTGGCTTGCTTCAGCAGTGCTCCGACTGCGGGCAGCAGAGAGTCGGCCTCGGGTGAACCCGCGCTGGCCTTGCGCAGTTGCTCTTCGTGACGGCTGCCACCGTCGCCGCCCGGACCGGAGCTCGTGTTCTGCAGTTCCTCCAGGACTTCCAGCACAGCGTGCACGGCCTCCTCGCCATTCACCCCGAGCCACCGCCACTTGCGCAGGAGAAACCCGCTCGTGCGATGGGAGGGCGCAGCCTCACGCCGCTGCTGCTGCTCGGCCAGACGGCGCTCTTCGGCCGCGATGGCAGCTTTTCGGGCCGCTACCGGGTCGGTCATGTCAAACACACAGGCAGGTTAACCGGCGCGACTGACATACGTCACGAGCTGCACTTATATCCGATGATCGTAGCGACTTCACTCTGCTGGGCAGTTCACCCTTTCCGCTGCGCGGCCTGAGCTGACGTACCGGAGTACGTGCTGTGCTCGTCCAGCTTCAGGTCACGCCTCGCGGCCCTGAGGGCGAGTTCCAGTTGTCGGACATGCCTACCGCCCTCGTTCGACGCATCACCCCGGGGGTTCGTCACGGCGGCAAGCCACAACTCGGCGCCGTTGATGGCCCGTGTGACCTGCTTGCGAACTGCCTCGCCCAAAGCCCCTTCAAGCGGCCGGAGCTGACTGATCAGGTCCCTGGCCCGATCTCGGCGTTCTCTGTTCTCGGTCTGACGCTTCGCGAAGCCCGTCTGTGCTTCCGAGTCGGCCGCGGTCCCGGCCTTCGCCGTCGAACCCGACGAGTCGTCAGCGCTCGCTGCGGTCGTCAGATCGATACGGCCTCCCGGGCGGAGGGCAGTCCGTCCGCAGTCGGCGGTGGGGGCCGGGGAGGGAGACCAGAGCCCGGTTCGCTGGGCTTCGTGGGCGTTCAACCGGATGTAGCGCTCAGCCGTAACGACCCAGGCCGTGTCTTCGTCCGCCACGAGAACGCGTGCTCCGTCAGGCACGCGGTAGACGTGCCCTGCGAGTGGGGCGCCTGCGTCGGAGGGAAGAGAGACCAGAGCTCGCACGACGGGGCTGTCGACGGGCTTCACGTAAGCGGCAATCAGGTGCCGTTCCCCGAGGTCGAAAGGCGTCTCTTCCGCCACCTCGCTTCCAGGTACGGGGGCGAAGACCAGACCGCCCTGTACCGGGAAGCTCGCGGCCCTGTGTCGGGCCTGGGACAGCCGAACGGTCTCCAGAGGCGGGGTGAGGAGACCCGTCGGCGTCAGCGTGCACTCCTCCAACGGTGTCCATTGAAGCGGATGTCCCTGCGCTGAGACCCCGATGTGCACGCGACGCTCGCCGCCATGCGTGCTGAGACGGACCCGGAGCGAATATCCCTGCCGGTACTGCAGCTCGTGGGTCAGCGGTCCGTCCTGCGCGAAGACCCAGTCCGCGCCGGCGGCGTCCTCGGCGAACTCGTCGGCAGCCCGACGCCAGGCCAGGTAGTCGAGGGCACCGAGCTGGAACCTCACACGTCGTCGTACGGCAGGAACGAACACATCCACGGCGTCGCCCGGACCGCTACCGAGATCGCGAGTGCTGACCTTGCCTCGCAGGCCCTGCCTCGCGAGGAGCCGTTCCATGCCGCGCTTGATGAAGAGATGGTCCGCGCTGGATTCGCCGTTGGCGGTGCGGTGGCACACGGCGTTGGGATGGTGGGCGAAGTGGCACACCTTGTCGGTGTAGCGCCGGTCGCTCAACTCACCGCCGCAACCGCCCAGCTGGATCCCGCACCAGTAGGTGTAGTCCGGATGCAGCTTTCGCCAGCGGTCCAGCTCGTGATGGTCCATCGGCAGGATCACGGGGTCGCCGGAGTACTTGTCTCCGATCACCGCGGTCTGGACACGTCGGTGGTCCAGCGAGACGTACGTCATGAGTGCCGGCCCGGCTCTCCGAAGCTCCGACGGGCGGGCAACGGTGTCTGCCCGAGCCGCATCCAGAAACCGGTCATGGCTCCCCCTCTTGTCTCGACCTCCGAGCCGGCCGAGGCGTACTCCACTGCGCACAGCATGGGACGCGTCGACGCTGTTCGCAATGCGTCGCGGTTCCCGTCCGGTCAGGTCACCGTCGCTGTGCCGCGTGGGGGATGAGCTCCGCCCATACGGTCTTGCCGGGTGAGGTGGGGCGCGGATCGGTGCCCCAGCGGGTCGCCAGCCGGGCCACGAGCAGCAATCCCCGGCCGGACTCCGCGTCATCGGGCACCTCATGCACGAACCGGGGCGGCATCCGTTCGGCGCGGGTGTCGGTCACCTCGACGGGGAGGGTGTCGCGGATTGCTGTCAGCCTGGGGTGGAAGTCCCGGCCGGAGTTAACCGGCGGTACTCAGGGCAGGCGTGATGTATCGGGTGCGGATCTCCGTCTCGGTCAGCTGGGACTTGTCTGAATCGCTCACGGGGAGATCCTACCGACCACCACCGACAGTCACGAGGATGGCGCACGGCCCGGCGTCGTGGGTACACCGTGGAGCCAGACCGGCGGTGCACATCCCTGCGGCTGGTTGCCGCCTGACCTCCAGCATTCTCCGTTTGCTCCTTTTGCTTGCTCTATCTCCTCTCTTGTCGCTACGCTCTCATTAGAGAGAGGAGGCGCTATGACGGAGACAGTCGAGGTGGACACGCAGACCTACCAGTCGCTGGAGTTCGCGGCCCGCATGAGCGGCTGTACGGCAGGCGAGGTGGTGGCACGGTTGGTGGCCGCCGCCAGCATGCCACCCCCTGCGGCGAGGGAGAAAACGGAGCAACCGGAGGCGGCGAGCGGCGTGACGGTGTACGCGGATTACGAGGGCCACCGCACGCAGGGCAGGTACGACCCGAGGACGACGCGCATCGACATCACGTCGGGGCCGCTCAGTGGGCAGAGCTTCAAGACGCCGACCGGTGCCGCCCGCGCCGTGGTGGCGCACTACAAGCCGGGTGTCAGCCCTAACCGCAACGGCTGGTCGTTCTGGATGCTCGACGACGACTCCGGGAAGTTCCTCCAGAGCATCCGGGGAGCGTCGTGACCAGCGAGGCGGAGCGGCAGTTCCACCGCGCCATGGTGCGCGGCGTGGAACGCCTCAAGCGGCAGATCAACTACAACGCGACCCGCTTCATGGAGATGGTCGGCGAACTGGGTGGCGCCGAAGCCGCCCGCCAGTTGCTACGCGGACGGGACGCCTCGGACGGCTTCACCACCCTCTGGGAGCACGGACGACTGGAGATGAGCGTCGAGGCGTTCGTGCTGCTGCCGTGGTACCGAGAGCTGTTCACCGAGGAGCAACTGGAGACCGCCGGGCGGCGGCTGCGGGAGCACCGCTTCGATGTTGACGCTTTCCTCGCGCGAGCTGGGCGGAACTGGCCGGCGTGGGTCGCGTCGGACCCAACCCAGGCTGGCTGATCCATGCCCGCCATCTGCGTATTCTGCGGCTCGGCCGACACCCTCACTGGCGAGCACGTCCTCGGAGACTGGCTCAGCAAGATCGGCCTTGACCTTGATCCGGTGCCACACGGTGCTGGTTGGCTGAACCGCATTGGGCGCGAACTCGGCGTGCGCCCACCGTTTCGCCAGAAAGTCCGGGACGTCTGCGGCGACTGCAACCACGGCTGGATGAGCCGCCTCGAAGTCGCCGCGCAGCGCGTCCTAACCCCTCTCATCCTCGGCCATCCCGGCCGCATCGAGGCGGCGGACCAGGGTGTAATCGCGGCGTGGGTGCAGAAGACCGCACTTACGGCGATGCTGGTGTCCACCGAGACGGATCGCGGCAGAGGCTACGGACTCCCGGTCTCGGAGGACCACGAGCTGTACGCGCTCCGGGACGAACTGCGGCCGCTCTCGGCAAGCCAGTTCTGGGCCGGACGATACGAAGGAGTCCGCGGCTGGTCGATCCGGCGTCACGCCGCTCGCTGTGCGTATCGACGGCCTGCCCGAGCTTGACCGGCCGTAGGCTTACGCCATGACCATCTTGGTTGGACAGCTCGTGCTTCAGGGGGTGCGGTTCACGACGGCGAGCCTCCAGGTCGAGCTGTCGACCCGACTGGAGCTTCCCGAGTTCTGGCCGCCAGTGGGGCCGGTCACCTGGCCGAGCGGACAGCCCCTCGAAGATGACGCCTTCCCCGGGTTCGCCGACGGCAAGAGCTTCCGCTCGGTCGAGCAGCACATCCAGGTGAAGCCGTGGAAGCGCGCAACCGAGCTTGAGCCGAGCCTGGCCGTGGGTGGCATGGTCGAGCTGCCGACAATCTGCGGCAAGCACGTCGTGTACTACCCTGCCGCGCTCGTCTGCGAGGCGATGCACGGTCGGTTCTACGCCTTTGGAACGGCGTGCGAGTGCCCCATGACCTACCTGATCCACACCGAGCCAGATGGCGCGCACTGCAAGGCTGCCGACACCGCGGAGGTCATCTCGGGACTGTACGAGAGGCTGCCGGGTGAGGAATACGAGATTGAAGACGATGACGGCGGCTTCTGGTGCAAACGGTTGCCGAGCCCATTCCAGCAGAAGATGGAGCCGTGATGCGCCGTAAACCATCTGCCAAGGTTGCCACTGCCGGGGTGACCCGCACCAAGCTCGCCGTCGAGGACGAGCTGGAGTGGCTGTTCCGCGAGCAGCCCACCGAGGACTACGGCATCGACGCGCAGGCCGAGGTCGTCGACGGCGAAAACGTCCGTGGCCGACTGTTGGCCCTGCAGATCAAGAGCGGGATGAGTTGGTTCAAGGAACCAGCGCCCGGGGGTTGGTGGTTCCGGCCGGACGGCGAACACGTGGCCTACTGGCTCAACCACTCGCTGCCGGTGGCCGTGGTGCTGTACCACCCGGAGACCAAGCGCTGTCACTGGCAGTTGGTCAACCGAAAGACGCTCCAGAAGACGTCCACCGGCGGCTGGAAGCTCCTGGTGCCTGAGGCCCAGGTGCTGGATGTAAGCGCCCGAAAGGCCCTCCGGGAGGCTGCCGAAGGCGACCCGTACGAGCTGCGTATCCGTGAACTGCAGCTGGCCAAGCCGTGGATGGAGCTGCTGGCCAGCGGCAAGCGGCTGGTAGTGGACATGGAGGAGTGGGTCAACAAGACCTCAGGGCGAGGTGACATCCGTCTAGGCGTAGATAACGAGGACGGCGAGGAGCCCGAGAAGCTGGCCAGTTGGGGCGTGTTCCTTGGCCTCGCCAGCTACGCCGAGGTGGTGCCGAAGCTGTTCGCGTGGGCTAACGCCCAGGTACACCCGGAGACGTACGACGGGACGGAGTATGACCAGTACAGAGCGGATTGCTGCATTTGGGACGATGAGTACGAGCCCTTCACGGAAGTGCCGTTCGAGGAGTGGAAGCGGGGTCTGGATCCAGACAGGATCCGGCCGTACCGCAACGGTGGCGGCGAGGTCGACTTCTACCGGCTTGAGCTGACACTCAACGAGCTGGGCAAGGCGTTCCTGGTCGTGGATAGGTTCGCGATGGAGGGCGGGAGGTTGCTCACTGAACCTCTTTCATCCTAAGTATTGGCAGGTCAAGAGGGTGTGCACGGCTGCCACAGTCCTGCCGATGCGGTTGGTTGAGCAGCGTGCTCGCTGCAGCAGCCGCCAGGACTTGAGGCGGGCGAAGGCGCGTTCGCCGGCAGCACGTAGACGGGCGCGGTCGCGGTTGTACTGCTGGTAGTGCTCGGGCAGGCCGCGGTGGCCGTAGTACGGAGTGCAGACTGTGGCGCCGGCGCCCTGGTAGGCACGGTCGGCCAGGACGAGGATCTGGCGGGTCAGGCAGGCTTGGACGATGCCGTGGGCACGGGCTGCGGTCAGGTCGTGGGTCCGGCCCGGCGTTGCCCGTGAGAACCACAGCGGCGTACCGTCCGGCGTCGTGATGACCTGGACGTTCATGCCGTGCTGCTTGTGTTTCTGCGAGTAGTACGGCTCGTCCGCGGCGATGCGGTCGGTGGGGATGAGCGTGCCGTCGAGGATGACGAAGTCGTCTTCGCCCAGACCGACGAGGGCCTCATGCAGTCCCGGCGCCCACGAGGCGAGGACCTCGACGGTCTCGTGCACATACCGCCATGCCGTCGCCTCGGACACCCCGAACCCTGCGCCGACCTGTGCCAAGGTCTCGTTCTTTCGCAGGTGTGCCAGAACCAGCAGGGCCTGCTTGAAGCAGCTCAACCTCCGCCAGGTCGAGCGAAGTTCACGCCTTCGAGCGTAGATGAGCCAGGAGACATGCTCGACCAGCTCGTGCGGGACGTCGAGCATGGAAGGATACGGAACCAACGAAGCCCCCGGCCGATGGCGTGTTGAGTGAGATCGCCACACCAACGACGAGGGGCTTCGCCACGTCACCCCACCTGACCAGCCCATTTCACCCGGCCGGGACAGGATGAAAGAGGTTCACTAAGCTTGACTCTGTCGGGGATCTTAGCTTCGCTGCGGTCAACTGCTGCTGGATCGCCAGGACTTCGGCCGATGGATTTCTTGCTGATCGAGGTAGTTCTGGAAGGCGGTCGGCTGGCGGGGTGGGGGCACTTCTCCGGTCGGTGGCAGTCCGCTGAGGCGCTCGATGTTGACGGCGATGGCGGTCAGGACGTGTTGGAGGTGGGCCTTGTTCTGTCCTCGGTAGCGGCAGCGTCGCAGGCCGTGGCCGTGGGCGAACTCGTTGACGGTGCCCTCCACTCCGGAGCGCACCGCATAGCGGGTCTTCCACTCGGGTGTCTGCTGCTCGGTGCGGACGCGGACTTGCAGGTCGCGGAGTTCGCGCGGGGGAAAGCCCACGTTGCGGGCGCTTTCGCGGGAGGTGGTGCACCGGGGGCGGGCCGGGCAGGGCCGGCACCGGCCCCTGGTGAACCGGGCCACGATCAGCGGGGCCGCGGTCGGCGAGGACGTCGGGTAGGGGCCGTGCCAGCCCCGGCTGACCTGGCCCTGGGGGCAGGTGACCTGCCGGCGGTCGTAGTCGATGTGGAAGTCGTCCCGGCCGAAGCCCTCGCCTCGGCGGTGTTGCCGGGTGAGGTTGCCCGGCAGCGGTCCGGTGACGGTGACCTGGTGTTCGCGGGCGGCCTGTTCCAGATGGACCAGGGAGGTGTAGCCGCTGTCGACCAGGTGCTCGGCGGGCAGCAGGCCACGACGCCCCAGGCGGGTATGGATGCCGGGCAGGACCTGGCTGTCGTGCGTGGTGGCCGCCGTGGTGGCCACATCCGTGATCACGTTGGGACCGTCAGGGGCACAGGTCTCGGTCAGATGAGCGGAGAACCCTCTCCAGCTGATGATATGTCCGTGACGTGCGTAGCGGGCCGAGGTGTCGTAGGGAGAGACGAGCGCCCGGGACGAGGGCGGCAGCTCGCCGTCGTCATCGGTCCTCCAGCGCAGGCGGCCCGCCGCATCGCGGTAATAGTTCTGCACCATGATCTGCCGCAGGGCCTGGGCCCGGGGACCGAACGCGCGGCCTGCCCCGTGCCGGCGCAGATGTTCCAGCAGCCGGAAGGCGTCATCACCGGTGGCCAGGATCCTGGTCTTGGGCCGGGTGGGGTTCTTGCCCAGGCGGACCGGTCGGCCGTAGCGGCGCCCCCACTCCTCGTCGACCAGGCCGTCCAGCAGATGACCGGCGGTGCCGGCGGCCTCTTCCAGCGCCGCGCGGACCGTCTCGGTGATCAGTTCCAGGCGGGTCAGGTCGCGGACCGCGGCCAGGACGTGGGTGGAGTCGGTGCGCTGCGTGGTGCGCTCGCGCACCAGTCCGGCCTCCTTGAGCCGGGCCGGCGCGAGGTCGAGGAGGCGGTCGGCGCGGTCGTCCTCGGTGAGACGGTCGCGGAAGTCGGCCGGCACGCTGTGGTGGAAGCCGGGGTCGTCCAGCTCCATGGCCATCGCGTACTTGAAGTCGATACGGCAGCGGACCGCCTCGGCGGCCTGCCGGTCCGACAGACCGAGCAGGAACTGCAGCACGCAGACGGTGGCCAGCTGGGCGGGCGAGAGACCGGGGCGCCCGTCACGCGGATACCAGTTGGCGAAGTCCTCGTCGCGCCACAGCCCATCGAGCCGGTCGCGCACCCATATCGCCGTCGTGCCATCCGGGTTGCTCGCCCGCGCGATCTGCGCGGTCAGAGGCGGGACTTGCTCACCGGAACGGGGACGGAGGGACAACGGGCACCTCGACGGCTGCATCGGTTATCGGAACCACCCGAGCATGCCCGTTGATCACGCTGCCGCACCGTGAAACTCCAAGATCCCCGACTGTGAGGATGAGGGAGGCACTGCTCGAGGGTCTGACCCAATCCCCGATTGACGCTTCGGCTGTCCTTACTCTGAATCGTCGGCCTTCCGAGCGGTGCCGTTGCGCGTACCGGCCCGGCGATCGTGACCTCATAGCGCCTCTGTGTGTCAAGCGGCTTGGGCAAGGTGGGTCCGTTGGTCTCGTTTCATGATCCGGTAGACCACGTTGGACAGGCGTCGCTTGAGGGCCCGGCGGGCCTCCGAAGGCGTCTTCCCCTCACCGATCTTGCGCAGGTAGTAGTCCTGCCCGCGCCCGCCGTCGCGGATCTGGCAGACGGCGATGGTGTGCAGCACCGAGTTCAGTGCGCGGTTGCCGCCGGTGTTGAGCCGGTGGCGGACGTTGTTGCCGCTGGAGGCGTCCAGGGGGGCGCTGCCGGTGTAGCTGGCGAAGTGGTGCTCGGTGGGGAACCGGCCGACGTCGCCGACGTGGCCGATGACCTTGGCGGCCAGCACGGTGCCCAGGCCCGGCAGGGTGGTCAGCGTGGTGCGGGTCGCGGCGACGGCCTCGCGCATTTCGGCCTCGTTGTCCTTGACCTGCCGGTCCAGGCGGCGCAGGTCGGCCAGCAGGTCACGGGCTATGTCCCGGCGGCAGTTGTCGGTGGCCGTGACCGGCCGGATGCCCTTCATCAGGGCGGCGGCCTTGTCGGCCGACAGCCCGGTGGGTGCTCCGCCGGGCAGGAGATCGCGCAGGACGGCGTGGAGCCGGTTGAGGACGCGGGTGCGCTCGTGGACCAGGTCGTCTCGCCGCTCGGTCAGCAGCCGCAGGATCGTGGTCTGGTCTTCCCGCGCGACGGGGCGGAGGTCGTGGCGGAAGAGGGCGACCTGGGCGACGTGGAGGGCGTCCTTGGCGTCGTGCTTGCGGTCTCCTCCGGTG
>NZ_QFRK01000075.1 GCF_003143855.1 Streptomyces sp. NWU339 | reverse complement strand
GCACAAGMCCGTCCTGGTGCGGCAGCGGGCCCGGCTGGTGAAGGCGCGGGCCTGGTTGGAACGGGCCCGCACCCCCCGGCCGGTCCCCTCACCGGAGGCCCGTGCCTGTCTGAGTGACCCCGACTCTCGGCTGATGCTCAGCAAACGCGGCGGCTACCTGCAGGGATACAACCTGCAGATCACGTGTGCCCGCCGCCAGCTCCTGCTGGCCATCGAGGTGCACGACAATCCCTCGGACACCACGGCCCTCGTCCCGATGGTGGCCAAGACCCGGCACAACCACCAGGCCGCCGGGCTTCCCGGTGACATCCAGCTCTGGCTCGCCGACAGCGGATACGCCTCCACCGCCGCCTTCGAAGCCCTCACCGACCTTCCGCTGCTGGTCTCGGTCACCAGCGAAGCCCACCAGGCAGGCCTTCCCGCGAAGCGCCGACACGCCCGCGCCGGCCAGCACGCGATGGCCGCCCGCCTCGCCACCCCAACCGGTCGGGCCCAGTACCGGCAACGCAGTGCCCTGGTCGAGCCGGGATTCGCCCAGCTCTTCCAGCGATTCGGGCGCCACCTCAACTACCGCGGCCGCCCGGCCGTGGACGCCGAGATCAAGCTCCTCGGCACGGTCCACAACCTCAACAAACTGCTCAGCCACACGGCCAGAACTCGCTCTTGACCTTCACCGGGCAGGAGTTGTGCGACAGCCTCTGGCCCGCCATGGCCTGAGCGCGAAAGCCGGAACCCGGTCCCGCCGCAGCCGGCGCCCCGTCAGGCACGCATACGCTGCACAACGTGCCAGCGCCGGCCGGCGGGCGACCCGAGGCGGGCCCGCGGCCGGGTCACGGCGCCCGCGAAGCCTCCTTCCGCGCGCCGCAGCGCATCCCGGCCCGCGGCGAGGTTGCCCTCCGGTCCCGGGCCGTTGGTGTTTTGTGCGGGGGGCAGCGGGAACCGTCCGGTGGCGAAGGACGGTGCGCGGTGGGTGTCGGTGACGGGGACGCCGGGCGCTTCACCGGCCGTCCGGCTGAGTGGTGCCGGGCCGAAGGCGGTGAGCAGCAGGTCGGTTCCGCCCGCCACGGCCTCCCGCCCCGTCGGCGAGCTTGTCCGCGTGCGCCCTCGTCAGCGCCCGGGGCGCCTCGGGTGACGTCGCCCGGGCCCGGTCCCGGAGCAGCCCCTGCGGGTCTTCCGGCACGGGCCGGGAATCGAGACCGCACCCGCCGGCGAGTGCGGCGAAGGACGGGTGTGTGGCCGCGGCGACCTGATGGTCCGCGTCCGGCAGCCGCCGTCCCAGTCCCGTGCAGGGCGCGACGTCTCCGCGGGAACCGGCGGTGACGACCAGGATGCGCGTGGAGCGATTCGCCTCGGCGAGATGCCGTCCCAGAGGTGACCGGCTGATCAGTCCGTTTCGCCCGGATCGGGGAGGTCGGCCAGGGTGCGGCGGGCTCGGCGTTCCACCAGGACGGGGACGAAAATCCCGCACGGGCCTGTCCCGCAGGTGGTGGTACGCCTTCCCAACGGCGGCCTCGATCTCCTGTGCCGTGCGACGGCCGGCGTAAGCGGACTTCAGCCGTTCAGTGACCTCCCGGACGGCTGCGGTCTCCCGTGAATCCCCGGGCAACGGCTTCCTCCCCGCACAGGTCACTGAGGATGTTGTTCGCTTCTGTCCGGGAATGTTACGTGGTGGAGGTGGCACGGCGGCGGTGTGGACGCGCCCGTGCCGCCGGCGGGTGCCCGAAGAGCCGGGCTGACCAGGCCCGGCAGGGTGTCGGCGGCGCAGTCGTCATCCAGATGAACGGTCACCCATTGCGACTGCGGCAGCCGCCGGATCGCGGTCGAGCACCCCAGCCGATCACCGAGAGTTTGGATCAGCCAGCCGGTGATCAGCAGGTCCGCGTCCCGTCCGGAAGGAAGGCGCACGATCTTGCATCCGGCGTGGCGCAGCGCCCGCCCGGTGCCCAGCCGGCGGGGGCCGGCGTCCGGCCGGGCCGGGTCCGCAGCCGTTCCATGGCGCGTCGCGCCGCGTTCATGGGTGCATCCTGACCCGGTTCGCCTCTGTGCCACCCGGCCTCTGCGGGATGGCAGCCCCGCCGCGGGCTCTGCCCGGCGGACCGTACCGCCGGCGCCACTGTGCGCTGCCGGCGCTTGCCACGGGCTCAGGACTCATCATCCGGGGATTCCCGCTCAGCGGGCGGGGCGTCCCAGGAGACCTGATGGGCGCGCAGGTCCGCACGAATGCGCTGGGCGAGCCTTTGGGTGTCGTAGCGGTTCAGCGAGGCGCCGAKGGCCGCGCCGACCATGAAGGGCATCAGCATGGGAATCCGGCGGACGGTGAGCCTCAAGAGCCGTCGGCGCAGTTCCCTTCTCACCCGGACGCTGAGCATGAGACCGACGGCGGAGGCCGGTTTCGTGACGTTCAGGCCGCGTCCCTCGGTCCATTCCGCGAGATACAGTGCGGCACGCTGTCGTGCGGTGCCAGGGGCCCGCAGGCCGTACACCTCGTGCAGTTCGGCGATGAGCTTGAATTCGACGGATGCCGTTSCGAGGATGCCCGCGGCCAGCTCCGCGGGCATGGCCGGGGGCGTGGGCAGCGCCGCAGCGGACCCGACRCCCGCKCCKACGGCCTCGGTGCCCCGTACCGCACCGGTGACCAGGTGGTCGGCGATCTCCTCCGGGCCCAGGCCGGGGAACTGCCGACGCARCGTGTTCAGATCGCGGACCGGGATCCGCGGGACCGCTTCGATCAGCCGCCCCGCGAGGAAGGAGGCCGGCGACCATTCRGGGATCCTCACCTCGGGTGACATCGCATCTTCCCGTTCCGGCGGCGTCATTGCTCCTCGACATCTGCCTGTCCACCCCGGTACCCGCTGGCAGTGCGTCGATTCGCGCCGCGCGGCAGGCGGGGTCGGTCAGGCGGACGTGCTGTGAAGCAGGGCGCTGCTCAACGCGCCGGACGGCCCTCGTACAGAGCGGCACGGCGAGGCGGCCGACAACGACGCGGAGCCGACGAGCGACAGCGGGAAGTCGCTGCCGGATTCGCCGTGATCGCACGCCTCGCCGCTCTGCGAGCAGGCACCGCCAAGCCGGTCCGGGCCCGACCTCCCGAGCCCCACAGAACCACCACCTGGGTCATGCGCCTCACACATGTGAGTTCAGAAGGGGAATCGGCCCGGTCCACCAGCCATCCGTGGCGGTGTCGTTCACGGGCTTGGGGTGAGGTGCGGGAGGAAGCGAGGGACGACGGCCGCTGCGAGGGTGGCGGTGGTGGCGCAGGTGGTGACCATGGTCCATGCGACGGGGCCGAGGGGGGCGCAGCCGAAGAAGTGGCTGAGGCCAGGGGTCTGGACAACGGTGATCAGGGCGGCGGCGGAGAGCGCGGCGGTGGCCAGCACGAGGGGACTGTGCCAGTCGGTGATGAGGGTCTGGCCGAGCTGGGTGGTGACGAGGGCGGCCAGGCCCATGGTGCCGGCGCGGCGTGGCAGGCCGGTGAGGCGCCCGGTCTGCCAGGCGCTGAAGGCGCCGAGTGTGGTGGCGGCGCCACGGATGACGAGGAGGCGCGCGAGATCGGGCCCCAGGAGCGTGGGCGCCGGTCCGGCAGCGAGAGGGGCGCCGCCGGACCGGGGGGTGCGGGAGGGAGCGACTGCGATGGCGAGGGCAGGCAGCATGTCGGTCAGGAGGTTGACCAGGAGCAGTTGTCGGGTGCCGAGAGGAGCCCGGCCGGACAGGGCGGTGCCGAGCACGGTGAAGGCGACTTCGCCGGCGTTGCCGCCGAGGAGGATCGCGACCGCGTCACGGACCCTGCGCCACAGGCTGTGGCCCTCGTGGAGGGCGTCGAGGATCCGGGTGGGATCGGGGTCGGTGAGGACGAGGTCGGCCGCGGCGCGGGCGGAGGTGGAGCCGTGGGCGGCCAGGCCGATGCCGACGTCGGCCAGGCGGATGGCGGCGGCATCGTTGATCCCGTCGCCGGTCATGGCGACGACGTGCCCGGTCTGCTGCAGGGCCTGGACGATGCGGACCTTGTGCTCGGGGGAGACGCGGGCGAAGACCGAGGTCCTGTCGATCACCTGGATGCGTTCCGGTTCGGGCAGGGCGTCGAGGTGGGCCCCGGTCAGGACGGTGCCGGTTTGTGGGATGCCCAGGTCGCAGGCGATGGCCGCGGCCGTGGCGGGATGATCACCAGTGACCATGATGACCCGCACACCCGCGTCGGTGAGGCGTTTGACGGTATCGGCCGCCCCGGGCCGGGGAGYGTCGGCGATCGCCAGGAAGCCCAGCAGGRTCAGTTCACCGAYCAGTTCGGCCGGCTGATCGGCGGGATGCGGCGTGGTGGCAGGCGTGCCCTGGGCGACGGCCAGSACCCTCAGTCCGTCGCCCGCGAGGCGCCGTACGAGGCGGTGSGCGGCCTGCAGCCGGGGCGGGTCGAGGGGGACGRTGCCGGCGGGACCGTCCTGGGCGGCGCTCAGGGTGGTGGTGCACCGGGCSAGGACGGTCTCGGGAGCGCCTTTGACGGCGAGAAAGGGCCGTCCCGCGTCGGTGCCCAGGSACGCGGAGTAGCCGCGGCYGGCTTCGAAGGGGAGCTCGGCGCCGGGTTGCCAGGCGTGGTCCAAAGGGCACTGGGCGGTGGCGGCGTCGACGACGGCCTGGTCGGTGGCGTGTGCGAGGGGCCGTCCGTCGGTGGGGCGGGGGCAGGCCCGTGCGGCGGTGCGCAGGAGGCGTTGCCCGGCGGGGCTGTCGACCAGGAGATCGTGGTCGAGTGTGGCCAGGCGGGTGACGGTCAGGCGGCCCTCGGTGAGGGTGCCGGTCTTGTCGAAACAGATCACGTCGGTGCGGCCGAGGGCTTCCAGGACGCGGGCGGAGCGGGTGAGGACCCCGTGGCGGGACAGGCGGCGGGCGGCAGCGGACTGGGCCATGGTGGCGACAAGCGGCAGGCCCTCGGGAACGGCGGCGACCGCGACGGCCACACCGGATGCCAGGGCCTCGCGCACCGGCACGCCCCGCATCAGCCCCAGGAGAGTGACCGCGCCGCCGCCGATGCCGACGGTGGGCAGCGCCGTCCTGGTCAGGGCGGCCAGATGGCCTTCGATGCCGGGCGGGGTGGCCGCGTGGCCGGCCAGATCGGCGGCGCGCCCGGCCTCGGACTGTGCCCCGGTGGCCACGACCACCGCGTAGCCGGTGCCCGTCAGCACCGTGCAGCCCTCGTAGAGCATGCAGGACCGCTCGGCCAGCTCCGCCCCGGGGGTGGCCGCCGGGTTCTTGGCGACGGGCGCGGGCTCGCCGGTCAGGGCCGCCTCGTCGATCTCCAGGCGGTCGCTGACCAGCAGCCGGGCGTCCGCGGGGACGACGTCCGCGGGGCCCAGTGCGATGACGTCCCCGACCCGCAGGTCCTGCGCGGGGACGGGGTGTACCGCGGCCGTGTCCAGTCCGGCGAAGAACCGCACCCGGTCCGACAGCGGCGTGGTCTCCGGGCCTTCCACGAGGGGAGGGGGTGTCCACACCACCCGCCGAGCGCGGATGTTCTGGGTGAGCACAAGACCGGCCAGGGCGCGCTCGGCTCGCAGCCGCTGTGCGCCGCTCACGACGGCGTTGCCGACCATGACTCCTCCCACCAGCGCCGCGTCGATGCTCGACCCCACAGCCGCGGAAGCGGTCGCGCCCAGCGCCAGCACTGGGGTGAGAGGGTCCTGGAGTTCTTCGCGCACCGCGCTCAGCAGCTGCCCCGCCCACCGGATCGGCCAAGCCAGACCGATGGCGACGGCCGCGGCGTGCCCGGCATCGCCGAGGAGACGGGCGGTCCCGGCAGCTGGTTCAACCGCGGGCGGTCCGGCCGTTCCCTCGTCGAGGGCCGTCAGGATGCGGAGGGTCTCACGCGCCCCCAGGGCGTGCCAGGCGCCGCGGATACGGGCCGGGGGCAGGGGGCGGCAGGCCAGGCGGCGGGCGCCCCTGATGCCGCCGAACTGGGCGAGGAAGGCCGCGCCGTACACCGGGGATGTCGTTAGGCCGCCCACCGCCCGGCGGGTACCCGCAGCCGCGATCAGTGCTCCCAGGGCGGACCCGCCCATCGACAGGTGAGCCGATTTTCCGCTGACCTGGCGGGCGTCGTCCACCGCGGACAGGATCCGCCAGACCTGCGCCGTCCCACCGCTGCAGACCAGGTCCGCCGACCACCACGCCCCCGGCGCCCCGACAGGGGCGGTTCCGGGTGTGGGCAGTACGGCGACGCCGATGTCAGCGGCGGCCAGCGCACGGTCCTCGGCCGTGCTGATCAGCAAGACGACCTGCCCGTCCTGCTGCAGGCGCCGTACCTGCTCGGCCAGCGGCGTGGACAGCGGCATGGTCCGGTCGGCCCACGGGAGCAGTTCGGCAGCGGAGACGTGCTCGGTGAGCAGCAGGCGCCGGCTGCCGGAACGGGCCGCGGTCACGACGGCATCGGCCAGCGGGTCGAGGTCGCAGCCCACCAGGACCCGGCCCGTGTACCGGCCGTCCGGGGCGCGCAGGTCCAGCGGCAGCCCCGAGGGGGCATCCGGCCGGGCCTGAAGCGCGTCGGCGGGGCGCTCCAGCCGCCAGCCCCGAACGTCGCTCCACGGGCCGGGGCCGCACAGCCGACGCAGCGAGAGGTCTGCCAGCAACGTCTGCGCGGCGGCCCATACGGCGGCCTCGTCGTGGCCGCCCGGGGCAGTCACCGACAGCAGCCTCGGGCGAGCCGTGCACAAGGCAGCCGAGTCGATCATCACGACAGAGACCCTGTCCAGCAGCCGCAGGACCGCCCCGTTCATCGGGACCACACCGTCCCGGGCCAGGTCCCGGCCCAACTGCGCGCAGAACGCCTCCCGCCCCATCCCCGCGGCCTTCGGCGCCGTAGCCAAGATCGCCTGTGCGGCGGCCTCGGGGCTGCGGGCCCACGCCCACGCTCCTGCCGCGCCCAGCAGGGAGGCCAGCGAGGTCCGTTCTCCGCACTTCTCCACCGGCCCGGCCGGCAGCGGCACCGGCCGGGGCTGTCGCTCCGGGGCTTTTCCCGGCAGTCCTTGCCCCGCCACACCGACCAGCTGCCTCTCCAGCCGGTGCCACGCGCTCTGCCGGGCACGGATCTCCGCCAACTGCCACACGCGCTGGACCCCGTCCAGGACCAGCGGTGCGATACCCGCCGTCGCGGCATGCGCGCACGCGTGGCCCACCCCGAGCACCATCTCGGCATGCGCCCGGCCCAGGCGGCCCTCCAGCATGCTGCGCAGCCGCGGCTGGGTCTCAGCCACGACTGCGGGCACCCGCAGCACCGGAGAGAACACGGGAAGCGGCGTCACCCGGCGAACCGCGGCCACCAGCAGCCCCAAAGAGTCCGCAACCAGCGACGCCCCGGCCAGCACGGCCGGGACGGTGTCGAACGGTGGATGCGGACGATCGCCTGCGAACGGCTCCCCACCGCAGCCGTGCGCCTCCTCCACGCTCTCCACCAACTCCAGCAACCCGTCCACATCGAGGCGATCCTCTTCGGCACCGACAACCACCTGTCCCAGTACCGCGTTCACCTCCGCCCACGCCACACCCTGAACCCCCCGCAGCGCACCGGTCACCTCGCGAGCCAGCCGCTCATGCCGCTCTCCGCACCCGTTCAGTCCGCGCACCTCGATGTGCGCCCTGCCCGACCGGGCCCACACCCGCCGGTGCCCGCGGTCCTCACCCGCGTCCAGCAGCACGCCCACCGCTTCAGCAAGTCCGGCCGGCACACCCGCGACCCCACCGCCCAGCGCGCGCCGCCCCCTCTGCGCCGCATCGACCAGCGCGGCCCTCGCCTGTTCCACAACCGACACGGCCGTACCCACAGGCGCGGTGAACGCCGCCGGAATCGGACGGAAAGCCACGTCCAGCCAGGAAAGGGGAAGCCCGCTCCACGATGGCACCAGCAACTCCTGCTCTCACTCGTCCAGCAACAGCACTGCACGCGCCGGGACACGCTCCACGCGGACACGCCCAAAAACCGCCACGGCGCCGCAGGCACCAGAAAACGATCATCACCAAACCTCATGAGAGGCGCAAAGCAGATGCGCCCGTCCGGGTGGGCGTGCCGGGCCACCGGCCGTGGGAGGCTGGGATAGGTTCCGCGTGGTGAAGGGGACCTTCGAGGCTGCGGCCACCGCGGCCGGGATGTTCGCGGGCACCAACATCGACGACATCCTCGTGCTGACGGTGCTGTTCCTGGCCCGCCGGGCCACCGGCCGGCCCACGGGCTGGCAGATCTGGATCGGCCAGTACCTCGGGTTCGCCGTACTGCTTGTGCTCTCGACGGTCGCCGCGCTCATGCTGGTGGCCTTACCGGACCGGTGGCTGGGACTGCTGGGGCTGGTGCCGCTCATGCTGGGCGTGCGCGGCCTGATCACCGCTGCACGGGAAGACGGATCCGGTGAGGACAGCACCGCCATGGTCGGCGGGGTGCTGCCGGTGGCCGGGCTGACCATCGCCGCCGGAGCCGACAACGTCTCGGTGTACACCCCGGTGTTCCATGCCCTCGGCGCCGGCGCCCTGGCCGTGGTCCTCACCGTGTTCGCCGCCGGGATCGCCCTGTGGTGCCTGGCCGGGGCCTGGCTGGGCACCTCCCGGGCGGCCACCGCGGTCGTCCAGCGGCACGGGCGATGGATCATCCCCGCGGTGTTCGTGCTCATCGGCGCGACCCTGGTCATCCACTTCGGCCCGATCACCCCCTAGCGATCGCCGCGCGGCTGCATCCCCTCACCCGCCCGCTGCACGCGGCAGCCCTCGCGGCCACCCTCACCGGGGCCGGCCCCGAACGCCTCGCACGGGTCCGCGGCAACGACATCGACACCACAGCCACCCACGCCAAGACCCACGACAGCCGAAGCCATTCGCCTCCGCCTGGCCCGCAGGCCAGCACACATACCGAGCCGTGATACCGATCGGCACCACCATGACCCGGCGATCCACCAAAAACGTCAGCGCTTCACCGGCAACCGGTGTCAGCGGCACCACACCGGCCATCACCCTCCCGACCAGAGCCAACATCACCCCGGAGCGCTGACACATCACACAGATCATCACACCCCGCCTCGCGCCACTGCTGCGGTCAGTCCGGCATCCGGTTTCGTTGAGGGTCATGGGTAGCGCCTTCTCGTCACCACTCCGGCTGGCGGGACCGTCCCAGCCGGGGCAGGGCTGCGGCGTCGTACACGGTGGTATGGAGCGCGTGAAGCGGCTGGATTCGTGTGGGGCGGACGACTTCCGGACAGTGGCCCGACGGAGCCGGTGGACGAGCTGGTCGAAGTGGTACCACCCGAGATCGATGCAGGGAGCGCCCGCGCCGTACCGGTTCCGCCGGGGTCGAGCGGCTGGTCCTGCATCCACACGGACCGTCGCCGGAGTGAACCGGGCGAGGGCTCGGCCACGCGTTTGACTTCGAGCGGCTTTCCCACTCGTAGCTTGGAAGCATGGCAACTGCTCAGCACAGGATCGGGTCGGGCTTCGGAGCCCGGAGCACTACGACGGAGGTCCTGCGCGGGATCGACCTCACCGGAAAGCTCGCGATCGTCACCGGCGGCTACTCGGGCATCGGGCTGGAGACGACGCGCGCGCTCGCCGGCGCCGGCGCCCATGTCGTGGTGCCCGCCCGGCGTCGCGCGGCCGCTCAGGAGACGGTCGCCGGCATCCACAGCGTGGAGGTCGACGAACTGGATCTCTCCGACCTCGAGAGTGTCCGCGGTTTCGCCGAACGCTTCATCGCTTCCGGCCGCGGCATCGACTTGTTGATCAACAACGCCGGGATCATGGCCTGCCCGGAGACACGAGTCGGACCGGGCTGGGAGGCGCAGTTCGCCACCAACCACCTCGGCCACTACGCGCTCGTCAACCGGCTCTGGCCGGTGATCGCGCAGGGCGGGGCGCGAGTCGTCACGGTTTCCTCCAGCGGCCACCAGTTCTCGGACATCCACTGGGATGACGTGCAGTTCGAGCACGGCTATGACAAGTGGCAGGCATACGGGCAGGCGAAGACTGCCAACGCACTGTTCGCCGTACAGCTCGACGTGCTCGGCCGGGACGCCGGTGTACGAGCGTTTTCGGTGCACCCCGGCGCCATTGCCACCCGGCTGGGGCGCCACGTGCCCAGGGAGGAGATGCTCGCTGCCGGCTGGATCGACGAGGACGGCAACCCGGCGACCGCCGGGTTCAAGACCCCGGCCCAGGGGGCGGCAACCCAGGTGTGGGCGGCGACCTCCCCGCAGCTGGCGGGCATGGGCGGCGTGTACTGCGAGGACTGCGACATCGCGGAGCCCGCGGGCGACGGTGAGCTCACCGGGGGCGTGCGCACCTACGCGACGGACCCAGGGCAGGCGGCGCGGCTGTGGAAGCTCTCGGCCGAGCTCACGGGGGTCGACGCGTTCGCGGCAACCGTCTGAGCGGTCCCTCCGCATCCACAACGTCGGCCGGTGGTGCCGGTTCGAGCGGACAGTCGATCAACACGACCGCTGAAGGTTTTGACGCCGAAGGTCTCCTGCGCACCTACTGAGAGCTGTTGCGCTCTTGCGGCGCGGCCACCGCGGACGCGGCCTGTTTGATGAGACGGGCCACTGCGGCCGGTGGTGACACGTAGATGGAATGGCTGCCCGCGACCTCGACGGTGGTCGAGCCGGCTCGCCCGGACATGGTGCGCTGGGCGAGCGAAGGGATCATTTTGTCGTCGGTAGCGATCAGGTACCGGCTTGGCTTGGTCCGCCAGGCGGGCTCGGTGGCCTCCCCGCCGAGCACGTCCACGCCCCCCGGGGGATCTGCGAGTCGGCCATGAACGCGGCCGGGTCGGCGGACAGGTCACCGGCGAACGATGCGGGGAATTTATCCCGATCGAGGAACAGGAGGCCGTCCTTGGGCGGCAGGAGCGGCGGTCCGGGCACGCCGGCGAGGAGCGTGTCGACCGACTCGCCCGCGTCGGACGCGAACGCCGCGATGCAGACCGGGGCCGCCACGTTCGCGCCGGTGCCCGCTTCGGTGATGACCGTGCCGCCGTAGGAGTGACCGACCAGCACGACCGGGCCGTCCTGCGCGTCGATGATCATCCGCGCCGCGGCGGCGGCGCCCTGCAGCGACAGGGCCGGGTTCTGCGCCACAGCGACGGGGTGGCCGTCGCGAGTGAGCAGGTCGTGGACCGGCCGCCAGCCGGACCCGTCCACGAAACCGCCGTGCACCAGCACGATTGCGGGCCTGTCAGCCATGGGACGGTGCCTTTCGGTGGAGCCGCAGATACCTCTGGTCGACGTGGCTCAGCCGCCCGTACCTCAGCGTGCCAATACCGCCGGTTGCTGACGCCCCTCCCCCATACGGCACGGTGCACGCCGTTTTGGTCGCAGAAGCCGCGGGAACCCGGAACGGCATGATCCGAAGCATCGCGCGCGGCTGCGCCGCGGGAGCGGCCGGCACCACCGCTCTGAACGCCGTGACCTACGCCGACATGGCACTGCGCGGCAGACCGGCCAGCAGCACGCCGGAAACCGCGGTGGACAAGATCACCACACGCATGGGGCATCCGGTCCCGGACACGAGCGGCCGGGACAACCGGCTCACCGGCCTCGGAGCGCTGTCGGGCATCGCCGTCGGCACCGGCACGGGCGCCGCCGTGTCGCTGATCCRCCGGGCAGGTGTCCGGGGCCCCCTGTGGCTGGGCGGCCTGCTCACCGGCGCCCTGGCGATGGCCCTCRCCGATGCACCGATGGCCCGCCTCGGCGTCAGCGACCCCCGCACGTGGTCGGTCCGCGACTGGACCGCCGACGTCGTSCCGCACCTCGTCTACGGCCTGGTCACCTACGGCGTGATCACGGCATCGGACCAGCGGCGATGACACCCACGACCGACGCCCCCGTGCGACCTCCGGGACCGGCTTCCCGGTCTCGGTCACGATGCGTACAGCCCTCTCCCGGAACTCCGCATCGAACTTCCGCTTCCCCGACGCCATGACTCCCGACTTCCTCTTCCGCCACGATGCCTCCACGTTACGAGGGGAGGCTCACCGCCTGGCTCACCCGGCAGCGCACCGACGTGGACGCGCATTGGCCGCCGCCGGTGATGTTCTGCCTGGTCGGAGAGGCGGTTGTGTTGGCCGCGGGCGCGGGGCTCTGGGCTGCCGCGGGCGGATCGCCGGGGCGAACGGTACGGGATGCCCTGCAGTTCGGTGCTGCGGTGACGATGGGCATCCAAGCGGCGGCCATGGTGGCGGCTGGGCGGGCGGCGGCGCCGACCACCTATCTGACTGGCACGCTGGCCACGTACATTGTGAAGGGTGTGGGCGCGAGCCGCCCGGACCGGTGGGTGCCGGTTCGGCTGGGGGCCCTGATGGTGGGCGCGGGGGCCCCCGGGGTACTGCTGCGGACCGTTCTGGTCTACGCGCTCATCGTCGCCTTGTTCCGCTGCGCGGGGGAGCGGGCCTGGCCGACCTCGACACGTTCGATTTCGTGATCATCTTCTTGCTGTCGAACGGGGCGCAGAACGCGATCATCGGCCCGGACGGCAGCGGGGTGGGAGGCCATCACGCTCGCTGGAGGGCTCGTCGACCGTCGTGATCGAGGACGGCTGGGCCGTCACCAGGGCAGCCAGGCACCTGGCCCTGAGGACCGGGAAACTGGGCCATGCCGTGCGGATTCAGTCCGGCCACACCATCGGCAGCGTCGCCATGGGCCGGCCGGAACCCGACGGACGCCTTGTGGTGTCGCTGCGACCGGGGGACGAGACGGCCACTCATGTCGGCATCACAACTCTCGACGCTCGGCTGGCCGCAGTGGAGCCGGTCCGGCAGCCGTGCCCGGGGGCGGACGCCAAGGCAAACAGATGACGGATGTTTACCAGTGGCCCGTCTTTCGGGCCGCCGAATGGCACGGCGTGCCGATTGAGCTGAGGCTCAGGTCGTCGCAACGGCAACGGCCCGTTCGGCGGCGTCGCGCAGGACCTGGGCGCTCTCGAGCAGTGCTTGGTGCTCCTCAGGCGTCATGGTGGGTACGTGCATCTGCTGGACTCCACCCGCCCCGAGAACGCTGGACAGGGAGAGTGTGACCTTGTAGCGGGAGGAGTAGGCGGCGACGGGCAGCACCGCGCGTTCGTCACGCAGTACCGCCTCGACCAGTCGAGCGGAGACGGCACCGATGCCGTACTGGCTCGCGCCGGTGCCTTCGATGATGGTGATGTTGGCGTAGCGGATGTCGTTCTCGATCTCCCCACGCGTGTCCTCGACCGACCTGCCGTCCTGGGTCAGCAGGTCGGTGACGGAGATGCCGCCGACGCTCGCCGAGGACCACAGCAACACTTCGGAGGTGCCGTGTTCGCCCATCACCAGAGCCTGTCACCAGAGCCTGTACATCACGTGGCCGGACCCGCAGACGGTCGGCGAGTTGCACGCGGAACCGCAGACTGTCGATGAGGGTGCCGGTCGAGAACACCCGGTCGTGTCCGGCGAGATGGCGCGTGAGGTCGGCCAGCGGGTCCGGGGGGTCGGTGACCACCATGAGCACCGCTTGCGGTGCGACCTCGACCACCTGGGGGACGATGTCGGCGAAGACCTTCGCGTTGGTCTCCAGCAGCCGCAGGCGCCCCTGGGGGTCGGACCGGTCGGTGGCACCACCGGCCTTCTCGTTCACCCCCGCGGTGATGACGACGACCGCGGCGCCGGCCAGGTCGTGGTAGCCACCGGAGCACACGTCGACAGTGGGGGACAGCGGCGCGGCGTAGCTCAGGTCGGCGGCGACGCCGTCGGCGCGGGCGGTGTTGCGGTCGATCAGCACGATCTCCCGGCAGGTTCCGCCGCGTTCGACCAGGGACAGGGCCGTGGCCGATCCGACTGCACCCACCCCCACGACGCCTACCCTCATGTCTGTACCTCCGACGGTTCGGCCGGCCTAGGCGTCCCGGCTTCCACGGGCACGACGGCTTCGCCGGTGTACACCAGGAAGGTCAGCATCTCCTGGAAGTACAGCCGGATGCTGCGCTCGTCGTGCGACAGGTAGCCGATGGACACGTCCTGGCCGATGCGCAACTCGAAGTCTCCGCCCCGTTTCGACAACAGGAAGGCGCCGTCGATGGCGGGTGCCCAAACGATGTCGCCGTCCAAAACCCGAGCGATGTGCTTGATGATCGGGTAGCCGTAGTCGGACGTTTCGCTGACAGCGGTGTACGCCGCGGCACTCAGAGCCAGGGCGTACGGGCCGCCCACACCGGCGAGTCGCAGCGCGGTCAGGGCCTTGCTGATGGCGTCCGGGTAATCGCGCGCCTCAGCCGGCAGTGTCAGAACGGAATTGGACGAACTCTCCCGCAGACCGGAGATGTCCGCGGCCGCGTACCCCTCGAACACCGTGCGGTCTTCGGCGAAGGCGATCCGACGGGCGGCGTCCTTGACCGGCTGCCAGTCCGCATCCTTGGCGCCTCGTGCGACGTCGTCGACCTGCTGCCGATCGACGGTGAACGACGCCCGCAGCTCGACCAGCGGCTGGAACCGGCGTATGCGGGCCTTGACCCCTTCAGCCGGCGCCTCCACGTCCTGTAGGTGGCCGGTTCCCACACCCGCCAGCTCCAGTTCCCCCGGTTCGGGCACGTCGACCATTCGGCGAGCCGCGACGTGCCGCTTGAACGTCCGTCGTGCCTCGTCCTCCAAGTCGGCCCACGCGGCGGCGGAGATGGGTGCCAGTTCCCGATGCAGATTGTCCATCGCCGGTGCTCGCCTCCTGTCACGTCCTCAGATCGCCGATCCCCAGGGAGCCGTCCGTAGCAGGCAGGCGGACCGTTACAGGCACGGCCTCGATCTCGTCCACGCTGCCGATCTCGTCGGCTCCGTCGGTCTCCTCGCTCTCACCCGCGGCCGCCGGATCGGGGAGGTCGTCGAGAAAATCACTGGTGGGCACGTAGAACAGCGATCCGGTCATCGGCGTGGAGAAGTCCAATATCCGGTCGTGGGAGGCCTGAGGGGCTCCCAGGAACATGCGCTCCAGCATCTGCTCTGTCACGGCCGGAGTGCGGGCGTAGCCGATGAAGTACGTGCCGAATTCGCCCTGCCCTGCGGCGCCGAAGGGCATGTTGTCGCGGAGGATCTGACGCTTCGTCCCGTCCGGGTCCTCGATCGTGGTCAGCGCCACGTGGGAGTCGGCTGGTTTGACGGTGTCGTCCAGTTCGACGTCGGACAGCTTCCGTCGCCCGATCACCATCTCCTGCGCCTCCACCGGAAGTGCGTTCCAGGCTTGCAGATCGTGCAGGTACTTCTGCACGATCACGTAACTGCCTCCGCTGAACTGGGGGTCCTCGTCACCGACCAACACCGCAGCCCTCGCCGTCGGGCCCGTCGGATTCTCCGTGCCGTCCACGAACCCCAGCAGGTCACGCACGTCGAAGTACTTGAACCCGTGCACCTCGTCACGGACGGTGACGACGGTGCGAAGCCGCTCCATGATCTCGGCCGCCAGGGCGAAGCACAGGTCCAGCCGAGCCGCGCGAATGTGGAACAGCAGGTCACCCGGTGTCGAGACCGCCTGGTGCCGCGCTCCGACCAGTTCACGGAGACGATGCAGATCCGCCGGGCGGGGGCCGGCGAACAGCCGATCCCACGCCTCCGAGCCGATGCCCGCGACCACGCTCAGCTTTCCGTCCGGCGTCGCCCGGAAGCCGACCGCCCGCTGCAGCCCATTGAGGCCCGACAGCAGCTCCCGTACGACCGGCTCACCGCCCGGGTCGATGGTCACGACCAGGAAAATCGCCGCGTTCGTCAGTGGGGACAGCACCGGCTGGGGCACCGGGTCCTGGGAGTGTGCGCGCATGGCACGCGCCCCTTCCTGACGATCACTGACGGGTCGGGAGACCCTGATCCCAAGCGGAGACGCAAGCACGTGACGGGCAGCGGAGCCGCCTCTGGCTGGCCGATGGCCCTGATCGGCGCCCTGGCGCCGACCCCATCGAGTGCCCGCGGGAACGCTTCCTCGCTCACCGTATGACGTAACCTGAGCACTCGCCACCGCGGCGCGATGGCCTGCTGGCCATGATGCGCTCAACACCGCAGGCAGGTCCGTCCGGTTGCCGCTCCGATGACCTGTTCGACTTGCCATGCGCTCGTGGAGGGCTGGAGACACGTGCACCGGCGGGGCGAGCACCAGATACGCCGAGCCCCGGACCGATGTGGCTGAGCTTGATTCTGTCGGGGATCTTTAGAATTTTTGATCATTGTCCTTGGCGCCACCAGCGGGGCCGGGGCAATTCGTTGTCGACGAGGTACCGCTGGAACGCCGTCGGTGAACGGGGGCGGTAGGTGGCGTCTGCCGGTTCCTGGGCGCTGAAGCGTTCGATGGTGACGGCGATCGCGGTCAGGACGTGCTGGACATGGGCCTTGGCAACGCCGTGGTAGCGGCAGCGGCGCATCCGATGACCGTTGACCAGCTCATTCATGGTGCCCTCGACTCCGGAGCGTGAGGCATAGAGCCGCTGCCACTGCGGGTCCTGCTGATCGGCGCGGTTGCGGGCCTGGAACTCGTGCAGGCGTCGGGGGTCGATCCGGCAGCGCACTGCCTCGGCCGCCTGACGGTCCGACAGGTTCAGCAGAAATTGCAGCATGCTCACCGTGGCGAGCTGGGCCGGAGACAGGCCAGGCCGCCCGTCCCGTGGATACCAGTCGTCGAAGTCCTCGTCGTGCCACAGCCCGTCCAGCCGGTCTCTCACCCACATTGCCGTCGTGCCCTTCGGATTGCTTGCCCGCGCCACCCGCGCAGTCGAGGGCGGAACTTGCTCGCCAGAGCGGGGACGGAGGGACACCGGCTCACCTCGTATGTACGGCAGTCGACCTTCGGAACCAAGCCGAGCCTGCCCGATGACCACGCCGTTCCGCCTGGGAACCGCTGAGTAGGCCCGGAGCGCGGTGCCGGGATTGCTCCCGGTCCGTCTCTCCGGACCTCTCGCCGAACCCGCCGTGCGCCTCTCAACGCAACGGGCTCTCCACGATCCCTGCCGTCAGGCGTGGTTGATACTGGTCCAGGGATTGGGGATCCTCGACGCCCGATAGCGGTAGCGGGTGACCGTCACCGCTTCGATGTCGAACAATTCGATCCCGTCCGCGTGTGGGCGGCGCCAGCCCCCGCGGGGGTCGGCGAGCCACCGGCGGACGTCCTTCCACCGCCAGCGATGCAGGGCTCTCAGCCACCGGACCACCCGCCACCAGAGTCCAGGGATTCCGGCCTGGGGCGGGCTGACCCTTCCGAGGGCTTCCTGCTTCACCGCGCCGTGCGGGCACGTGTGCCCGTCCTAGCGTGGAACCGGGCCGGGAAGCCTTCCAGAGAGAAAGTTTCCCAGGCGCCTCACAGGTGGGAAGAGCCGTACCACCCATGGAGTGCGTGGCGATTCCGGAGCCGGTGGGGAAGGGCACCTGACCCGGAGTCTTCGGCTTGGTCGCCATTGCCGGTTCGCCGGGGCGCCGGAGTCCCGGGCCCCGGCGAGCGGGGCCAGTCACTCGCCGGAATCGTCCTCGGCTTGTTCCGGTCTCCGGGCGATCTGTTCGAGGGCGGCGAGGTCCGCCGGGGCGAGCCGGTCGATGAAGTGGTGCCGTACCGACTCGACGTGGGCCGGTGCGGCGTTCCCGAGCGTGTCCAGACCCCGTGCGGTGAGCATCAGGAGACAGCCCCTGCCGTGGTGGCGGGCAGCTTGGCGATCAGTGCCGTGAGCTCTTCGAGTTCCTGCGGGGTCAGATCGGTGAGCGGAGGCCGGACCGGACCCGCGCTGTGACCGGTGGCGGTCATACCGGCCTTGACCACGCTGACCGCGTACCCGGCCCGGCGGTTGCGGATCTCGGTGTAGGGCAGCACGAAGTCCGACAGCATCCGCGTGACGTCGGCCTGCCGGAGCTCGCGGACGGCGGCGTAGAAGGCCAGGGCGAACTCGGGCAGGAAGTTGAAGATCGCCGAGGAGTACGTGGTCACACCCAGCTGGAGATAGGGCAGGGCGAACAGCTCGGCGGTGGGCAGGCCGCCGATGGAGGTGAGGCGCTCCCCGAGACGGGCGTGGATGCGGGTCACGGTGTCGATGTCACCGACGCCGTCCTTGTAGCCGACGAGGTTGGGACAGGTGTCGGCGAGGCGTGCGACGGTGTCGGCGGAGTAGATCGCGTTGGCGCGGCTGTAGACGACGACGCCGAGTGAGGTGGAGCGGCATACCGCTTCGACGTGCTGGGCCAGGCCCTCCTGGCAGGTTTCGGTCAGGTAGGGCGGGAAGAGCAGGATGCCGTCGGCGCCGGCGCGCTCGGCGGCCGCGGCGAACTCGACGGCGGTCGCGGTGCCGTAGCCGGCCGGGGCCAGGATCGGCGTGCCGTCGGGCGCGCTGTCTGCGGCGGCGGCGACGACGCGCTCGACCTCGGCGGGGGTGAGGGAGAAGAACTCGCCCGTGCCGCCGGCGGCGAAGAGACCGCCGAGGCCGTACTCGCCCAGCCGGACGATGTGTTCGCGGTAGGCGTCCTCGTCGAAGGAGAGGTCGTCGCGGAAGTGGGTCACGGGGAAGGACAGCAGCCCGGAGCCGATACGGCGGCCGAGTTCTGCCGGGCTGAAGGATGCCATGGGACTGCTCCTGAAGGTCGAAGTCGGGTGCCGGCCGCGGTGTTCACCGCAGCCGTCGGTCGGAGGTCGGTCGGACGGGCGCCGCCGGGAACGTGGTGTGCCGGTGCGGGCGGGGCGGCTGTCCGAGGTCGGCGCTGTCCGCGCAAGGATGCGCGGGCGCCGGCAGCGGGGGCGCCACACCTCGCCTGACGTGAGGTGTGGCTGATCCGCGGGAGCGTCGCAGCCCGTCGACGGCTGACGCTACGCTCCGCGAATGATGCACGTCCAACACGGATTTTGGATGTCGCGATACCTGGAGAGCATCAGTGTTCACCCTTACGCAGTTGACCAGTTTCGTAGCCGTCGCGGAGGAACTGCACTTCACCCGTGCGGCAGAACGGCTGAACATGACGCAGCCGCCACTCAGTCGACAGATCCAGTTGCTGGAGAGCGAACTGGGCGTGCAACTGCTGGACCGCACGAACCGTTCAGTGCGGCTGACCCCCGCGGGCCGGGCCTTCCTGGTCGAGGCTCGCCGGATTCTGCGCCAGAGCGAGCACGCCGCTCTCGCTGTGCGCCGGGTCTCCCTCGGTGAGGCGGGGGCGATCGCCGTCGGGTTCACCGCCGCCAGCGCCTACTCCGCTCTCGGTGGCCTTCTGGAAACTGCACGGGCCGCCCTGCCGGGAGTGGAGATCCTTCTGCAGGAGCTCGTCACCCGCGACCAGTTGAAGGCGCTCGGGGAAGGCTCGCTCGACCTGGGGCTGGTCCGACCGTCGGCCGTGGGAGCCGATCTCACCGCACGCACGGTGGTGCGCGAAGGGCTGCTGGCGGCGCTTCCCGCTCAGCATCCGTCGGCCGCGGAGGCAGGACCGATGCGGATGGAGGACTTCGCCGGCGAGGACTTCCTGATGTACTCGCCGATCGAGGCCCGCTACTTCCACGAGTTGCTGGCCGGCATCTTCCGGGCCGCCCACGTCTGGCCTGTCTTCACCCAGTACCTCGCGCAGGTGCACAGCATCCTCGCCCTGGTCAACGGCGGCTGGGGCATCGCTCTCGTGCCCGAGTCCGCCGCCCGGATGCGCTTCGGCGGGATCGTCTTCCGGTCGGTGACCCTGGCGGACCCGAAGCCCGTCGAGCTGAACATCGTGTGGCGCAAAGGCAATGAAAACCCTGCTTTGAAGGCCCTATTGCGGCATGTGTGACATAAGCCTTCCCTCTGCACATCGCACGGCGGTCATTCAAGCAAGGTATGGCACGCAACAAAACTTGACATGGACGTGAATGAAAACCATCTCTACGGTCGGTGCAGCCACCGGTCGTGTGGCTCGGGCCACGCGGCGCCGCTGCCGCACAACCCAGGTTCAGGAGAGATGGATCATGTCCGCTCTCATCCGGCAGGACGAGTCGGGTGACCGCCGGCACCGAGCCCCCGTCGGCGCAATCCGCCTCAGGGGAACGGTTCGGGCCGGGACCTTCGACGCCGCGACCCACCCCGTCCGGCGAAGAGGGCCCGATGCCGGCTGAGCGCTGGTCGCCGTCCCCGTCAGGACGTGGTGACGCGAGGCCGGTGGCGGGACGGCGACGCGCAGCCGGTGCGGAGGTGCTGAGGCACGACCGCCGCACCCCTCATGCGAAGCCTCCTGTTCCTGCCGCGTGTCCGCGTCGACCGCTACGGCGCCACCACCGTAGCGCGCTCTGACGATCCGCCCCGCCGCTTCACACGACCGTGGCGAACTCACGTGATGCCCACACGTCTGCTCGACCCACAGTTCGAAGGGGAACTGACATGCCACTCGTCGTAGTCGGAATCAGCGTTCTGGTTCTGCTCCTGCTCATGACCAGAATGAAGCTGAACGGCTTCGCGGCCCTCCTGCTGGTGGCGGTCGGGGTCGCCGTGGTCCAGGGGATCCCGGTGGCCGACATCCCGGACATCCTCTCGGACGGCATCGGAGGCCAGGTCGGCGACACGATGCTGACCATCGGGCTCGGTGCCATGGTCGGCCGCGTCATGGGTGACTCCGGCGCCGCCCAGCGCATAGCCGGCAAACTCCTCGACGCCTTCGGCCCGCGCTGGGTCCAGGTCGCCATGGTCGTCACCTCGATGCTCATCGGCGTGACGATGTTCTACGAGGTCGCGTTCATCATCATCGTGCCCATCGCCTTCACCCTGGTCAGGGTCACCGGCGCGAACCTGTTGTGGGTCGGCCTGCCGATGTCGATCGCCCTGTCCACCATGCACAGTTTCCTGCCGCCGCACCCAGGCCCCACCGCCGTCGCCGCGACCTTCCACGCCTCCGTCGGACTGACCCTGTTCTACGGACTGTTCATCGCTGTCCCGGCCGGCGCGTTCATCGCACTGCTGTGGCCGCGCCTGCCGTTCGTCAAGGCCATGTCCCCCTCCATCCCCAAGGGACTGGTCAGCGAAGGCGAGTTCACCGACGAGGAGATGCCCGGCCTCGGCTGGTCGCTGTTCGTGGCCCTCTTCCCCGTCGTCCTGATCGCCGGCGCCGCGGTGACCGACATGGCCGTCTCCGGGGAGACCCCGTTCCTGCACACGGTCGCGTTCATCGGCTCGGCGCCGATCGCGCTCCTGCTTGCCCTGATCCTGGCCATCTGGGCGTTCGGGCCGAGGATCGGCCGGAGCCTGTCGGACGTCAGCTCCTCGTGCTCCTCGGCAGCCCAGGCGATGGCGATGATCCTGCTGGTGATCGGCGCCGGCGGCGCCTTCAAGAACGTCCTCGTCGAAGGCGGTATCTCCGACTACATCAAGGACGTCACCGACAGTTGGTCGATCTCGCCGATCATCCTCGCCTGGCTCGTCGCGGTCATCCTCCGTGTGGCGCTCGGCTCGGCGACGGTCGCCGTCGTCACGGCCTCCGGTGTGGTGCTGCCCATGCTCGCCGGAAGCGGAGTGAGTCCCGAGATGATGGTGCTCGCCGTCTCCTGCGGCTCCATCGCCTTCTCGCACGTCAACGACCCCGGGTTCTGGCTGTTCAAGGAGTACTTCAACCTCTCCGTCGTCCAGGCGATCAAGGTCCGCACCTCGTACACGACGGTGCTGGCGGTCCTCGGCCTGGCCGGTGTCCTGGCGGGCGAGTGGGCCCTGGGGGTCCTCGGCATGTGACCTCTTGTCCGCTTCCCGCTCCCTCTCCCACCCACGTACAAGGAATCCGAGGACAGCATGAGCACAAGCCGGCCGACCGTCACCGCGTTCTCCGTCTACCCCGTGGCGGGCCGCGACTGCATGGAACTGAACCTCTCCGGTGCCCACGGCCCCTACTTCACGCGCAACATCGTCGTCCTGACGGACTCCGAGGGACGTACGGGCCTCGGCGAGGTGCCGGGCGGAGAGAAGATCACACAGACCCTGCGGGACGCGGAGTCCCTCGTGGTCGGCGCGAAGGTCGGCGACTACAAGCGGGTCCTGCGGGAGATCGGGGACCGTTTCGTCGACCGCGACTCCGGCGGACGCGGTGTGCAGACCTTCGACCTGCGCACCACCGTCCACGCCGTCACCGCCATCGAGTCGGCTCTGCTGGACCTCCTCGGCCAGCACCTCGAGGTGCCGGTCGCCGCGCTCCTCGGAGACGGCCAACAGCGCGACAGGGTCCGGGTCCTGGGCTACCTCTTCTACGTCGGCGACCCCGGCCGCACCGACCTGGAGTACCACCGCGCACGCGACTCGGACGTCGACTGGTACCGCATCCGGCACGAGGAGGCACTGACGCCCGAGGCGATCGTCCGGCAGGCCGAGGCCACCCACGACCTCTACGGCTTCCGCGACTTCAAACTGAAGGGCGGGGTCCTGAGCGGTGCCGAAGAGGTCCGGGCCGTCCGCGCCCTGAAAGCCCGTTTCCCCGAGGCCCGCATCACCCTCGACCCCAACGGCGCCTGGTCGCTGCGCGAGGCCGTCGAACTCTGCAAGCCACTGGTGGGCACGCTTGCCTACGCCGAGGACCCCTGCGGAGCCGAAGGCGGCTACTCCGGGCGCGAGGTGCTCGCCGAGTTCCGCCGCGCCACCGGCCTGCCCACCGCGACCAACATGATCGCCACCGACTGGCGGCAGATGACCCACGCCCTCGCCCTGCAGTCGGTCTCCATCCCGCTGGCCGACCCGCACTTCTGGACGATGCAGGGCTCCGTGCGCGTGGCGCAGCTGTGCAACGCGATGGGGCTCACCTGGGGCTGCCACTCCAACAACCACTTCGACATCTCGCTGGCGATGGTCATCCACTGCGGAGCCGCGGCACCGGGTGAGTACAACGCCCTGGACACGCACTGGATATGGCAGGAGGGCCTGGAGCGGCTCACCGTTGCCCCGCCCCGCATCGTCGACGGTGAGATCGCCGTTCCCGATGCCCCGGGCCTCGGCGTACGACTCGACATGGACCGCCTCCTGGCCGCCCACGATCTCTACCGCACGAAGGCTCTGGGCGCCCGGGACGACGCCGTGGGGATGCGGCACCTGGTTCCCGGCTGGGAGTTCGACCCCAAGCGGCCCTGCCTGGTGAGGTGATGCCGCCGTCCGGAACGGCTCCCGACCGATACGGGGAGTCCCGCGAGTCGGCCCCGGCGTCCTGCTGGATCCGGACAACACTCGCCATCCCCGGATGGCGCCCGCTGCCGACCGCGCCTGGCGTGCCGCCGGTCACCGAAGCGAAGGAGCGGTCGTGGAACAGGACGGACGCCGGAGCCTACTCGTCCGGCTGTGACGCTCGGTTGACGCTCTGGGCGCCCGCACGCGGGACAGCAAGCCGAAAAACCTGCTCTGACCTGGGCTTTTCCGTGACTCGCTCAGGCCGACATCTTCCCGATGGCGCACCACGTGGAGTGCGTGGCGATCCTCGAACCAGCAGCGAAGGGCTCTTGACCTGTGGTCTCTCGGATTTCGTCATCTGTTCGCCCGGTTTCCGGGCACGCAGCACATGAAGGAGCTTCGGTTCCGCCGAAACTTCCCTGACCTGACCCTATGAGGGCCGGGCCCCCTTCCCTGCTCAGCCCGGCGGTACCTACTGTCCGGGTATGTACGGGCTCGGGAAGGAGGCCCTCAATGTCTGTCTACGTCGGTATCGACGTGCACCGCAAGCGTTCGCAGATCGCCGTGGTCGAGGACGACGGTGCGGTGCAGGTCAACCGGAATGTGCCGAACGGGGTCAAGACGGTGCTGTCGGTGATCGGGGA
>NZ_QFRK01000109.1 GCF_003143855.1 Streptomyces sp. NWU339 | reverse complement strand
GTTGAAGAACGACAAGGTGGACGCCGCGACCCTAGCTCAGCTGCTGCGGGCGGATCTGCTGCCGGAGGCATGGATCGCGCCGCTGGACGTACGGCAGCAACGCGCGTTGTTGCGGCACCGCTGCCAGCTGGTGCGGCTGCGGACCCGGCTGCGCAACCGCGTCCACGCCGTTCTGGCGGACCACGGCTGCGACCGGCCCGGCAGCTGCTTCACCGCCCCGGGGCGGGCCTGGCTGGGCGGCCTGGAACTGCCGGACGTTTCCCGTCGCGTGATCGACGATCTGCTGGGCCTGATGGACGTCCTCAAAGAGCCGATCGACGCCCTCGACCGGCAGCTGCTCGCGCAGGCGCGGGGCGACCCCCAGGTCAAGGCGCTCACCCGGCTGCCGGGGGTCGGCACGCTCACCGCCTTGATGATCGTGGCCGAGGTCGGGGACATCACCCGCTTCCCCTCCGCGCGCAAGCTCGCCGCCTGGGCCGGGCTGACGCCCACCGTCCGCGGATCCGATCGAACCGTGCGGCACGGCCACATCTCCAAGCAGGGCKCGCCCTGGCTGCGGTGGATCTTGTGCGAGGCCGCGCAGAGTGCGAAGCGGTCGCCGGAATTCGCCGCCGCCTACCAGAGCCTCGCCCACCGCCGCGGCAAGAAGATCGCCACAACGGCGGTGGCTCGCCGACTGCTCACGCGTGCCTATCACCTACTGCGCGCCGTGCAGGATCAACAGGGGGTGCGATGACAGCAGCCGATGACAACCGCCAGGGGCGGTCGCAGACCCCGGGTGAGCTCGCAAAGCTGCATGAGACGGCCCGATGGCCGCGCTCGATGACCTGACTGAGCAGCCCGGATCCCCGCACCATGGTCATGGCGCCGGCCTGTGCGGCCGGATGCCGAATGGGTGTTTGTGAGACCACTCCGCCGACCAGCACGGACTCCGGGGATCGCAACGACCGTATCCGCGAACATCCGTGACGCTTCCTCGGCCCCCATTGTCGGCCGCCGCTCGTCGGCCTCCAGCTCGTTCGTCCTCGCCCCGCTCGTTCCTCGCGGGGCTCCGGGCGCTCCAACTGGACCCCTCCCACGCGGCGGCCCCGCAGACAGACACGAGGAAGAGCCACGAGGAAAACGCCCCGGCATCCCACCGAAAGCCGCAGGCGGGGACTGTCTGCGCCCCTTGACAGGCCCGGCCCTCATGGGTGCGGTTTTCTTAGAAGTTTCTTTGCCTAATTTGGTTGTCCAAATTGGCTAGGGCAACCCGATTTGGAAAGAATGAGATCAGCACCAACCACCACCCAGCGCCGCCCCGACCGGGGCGGCGCTTCCCATGCCAGCAAGGAGAGAACGACGTGCCCTACATAGACGCCGCCACACGCGCCATGGCGGCCGGCACCCCGGTGCGCGCCTACAAGCACGACGGCGGCGACCTGTCCGTGATGGATTGGTTCTGCGGCGCAGGCGGCTCCTCCCAAGGCGCGCACGCGGTCCCGTTCCTGCGCGTCGCCCGCGCGGCGAACCACTGGAAGCAGGCCCTGAAGACCCACCAGTACAACTTCGCGGACGTCGCGCACTACATGGGCGACATCCGCAAGGCCCCCGTCTGGTCCTGGCCGGTCACCGACCTGTTCTGGGCCAGTCCGGAGTGCTTCCCGGCCGGGACGCAGATCCTCACCCGGCGCGGCATGGTCCCCATCGAGGACGTCCAGCTCGGTGACGACGTGTTCACGCACGAGCGCCGATGGCGGCCGGTCATCCGGACCATGCGCAAGAGGGCCGAGACCGTGATGGTCAAAGGCGTAGGCCACGCAGGCGGCATCGAGACCACAGCAGAGCACCCCTTCTACACCCGCCAGCGCACGAAGGTCTGGAACACCAAGCCACGCGGCTACCGGTGGCGCCTGACGGGCGAGCCCGAGTGGACCGAGGCCAAGAACCTGGCCGGCCGCTTGTGGGCCGCGCCGCTCGATTTCGGCGAGGAGCTGCCGGTGCCGGCGGTCGGCGGACGCAGCATCGACCAGACGCCTGACTTCTGGTGGATGGTCGGCCGCTGGCTCGGCGACGGCTCACTACGGCTCCGGCCGAAGACCGGTGACGGCCTGGCCCCGCAGCCCCGCCGGACCTCCCAGTCGGCGGGCTCCCCGTGCATCGTGTGCGGCGGCAGCGCGCGCCCGCACGGCAAGAGCACGACCGGCCGGGTCTCCCCGTACTGCTCCGATGAGTGCAAGCAGACGAACAAGCGGCAGAACCCGAACCGCGGCCGGTACGAGCTGACCATCGTGTGCGCCTTCGAGGAGGCTGACGAACTCGCCGAGCGCCTGCAAGCTGTGACCGGACTCCGCTGGGCGCGTCGGGACCTGCGCACCGCGGCCGCCTTCGCGACGGCCCACCGCGGCCTGGTCGAGTGGCTGGCTGAGCACTTCGGGCAGCACGCTCACGGCAAGACAGTCCCGGCCTGGGCGCTGACGCTGCCAGTCGAGTCGCGGCGGGCGCTGCTGGACGGCTACCTCTCCGCGGACGGCAATACCGGCAGCGTCTACACGCAGACGTCCACGGTCTCCAAGCGGCTCGCGCTCGGACTACGGATGCTCGCCAACTCTCTCGGCTACGTGGCCAACGTGTCCGGCCCGTACAGCCGCAAGGGCGTCCGGAAGATTGAAGGCCGGGTCGTCAACGAGCGTCCGCAGTGGCACGTGAACTGGATCGCCGCTGGCCCGAAGCACGCCTTCCACGTCGACGAGGGCGGCTACCGGTGGGCGCCGGTCAAGTCGGTCGAGCCCACAGGCCGAACGGTCGAGGTCTTCAACCTGAGCGTGGCCGAAGACGAGTCGTACGTGGCCGACGGCATCACGGTGCATAACTGCACGAATTGGTCCGTGGCGAAGGGGAAGAAGCGGTCGTTCGCCAAGGCTGTGCAGGGCGACCTCCTCGACCTCTACGCGGACTTGGAAGAGGAGAAGTTCAAGGCGGCCGACCAGGAGGACGACGGGCCGACGCAGGAAGAGGAGGAGAGCCGGGCCCTGATGGAAGAGGTGCCCCTTTACCTCCGAGGCGTCATCGAGCGCGGTGGCTTGGTCAAGGCCGGCGTCGTCGAGAACGTGATCGACGTCCGCTCGTGGGCCGAATGGGACCGCTGGCTCGGCGAGTTCCACAAGATGGGCTACCGCACGAAGGTCATCGCCCTGAACTCGATGCACGCCGACCCGCGCACGGTCCACAAGGCGCCGCAGTCACGTGACCGGCTGTACGTCGCTTACTGGCACAAGAGTCTCGGCCGCACTCCGGACTGGGATAAGTGGCTGCGGCCCAAGGCGTACTGCGCGAGCTGCGACGAGATGGTTTCCGCTCTGCAGGTCTTCCGTAAGCCGGGTCAGGACATGGGCCGGTACCGGTCGAGCTACGACTACCGGTGCCCGCGTAAGTCCTGCCGCTCGCTCGTCGAGCCCGAGGTCCTCCCGGCCGCGGCGGCGATCGACTGGTCCATCAAGGGCACGCCGATCGGCTCCCGCCCGAAGTCGAAGGACTGCCCGGAAGGTCTGGCCCCGAACACGATGGCCCGCATCCGGGCCGGGATCAACCGGTACTGGCCGCGCCCCGGCGGCCCGGCCGGCGAGGACGAGCAGGACGCCCTGTTCAGCGACCAGCTCGACGCCGCCCGCCTCGCCCCGCTCCTCGTCCCCACCGGCGGCACCTGGCGCAAGGGCGCGACCAGCACGGACGTCCCCATGCCGACCCGCACGACCGTCGAGAGCGACGGCCTGGTGATCCCGCCCCTGCTCATCCCCTGCGAGGGCCGCGACGGTAAGAAGGCCATGCGCGTGGACCAGCCGCTGCGCACCCAGACCGCGCGAGCCGAAACCGCGGTCGCCTACGTGCCGTTCGTGGTGCCCATGCGCGGAGGCGGCGACAAGGAGAAGGCCCGGCACATCGGCCACCCGGTCCACACCGTGTCGGCTGGCGGCAACCACCACGGCTTCGTGACCGCCCCGGACCCGCTCCTCGTCCCCTACTACGGCAACGGCCAGGCCCGGCCGGTCGGCGAGCCCGTCGGTGCCCTGCCGACCCGCGACCGGTACGCGCTGGTCGACGGCGAGGGCAACTACGACGTGTCCCGGGTGCTGTTCAGGATGCTCCAGCCGAAGGAGATCCAGCGCGCGATGGCCTTCGCGGACAGGTACAAGATCCTCGGCTCCAAGCGCGACCAGGTGAAGCAACTTGGGAACGCGGTCACGCCGAACGCGGCCGAGGTGTTGCTGTGCGCGCTGGTCGAGTGCATCACGGGCGAGGAGATCGACCGGTACGCGATGGCCGTCTGACCTGCGGTTTTCTTAGAAGTTTCTTTGCCTAAACGACTTGTTAAAACTGGCTAGGGTAAGCCGTTTTGGAAAGAATGAAAGTAGTTCAAACCACACCAACCCCCAAGGAGCGCGAAATGGCCGTCACCCTCTCCCCCCTCGCGACCGGCACCAAGGTCTGCGCCATCGGCACCGACTGGGAGGCCGAGGTCGTCACCTCCGAACTCGCCCCCGCCCGCTTCCACAAGGGCCACCTACGGAAGTCGGTCCTCCGCTGGACCGTGGACGTCCCCGCGGCCGGCATCCGCAAGGGCGAGGAGCACGTCTGGGTGCAGATCCCCGGCCGCACCCCCCGCTTCATCGTGACCGCCGACAACTGAGCCAGGCCGGACGGCCACCCGGCCGTCCCCTGCGCAGGCGGCACGCCCCCAGTGCGTGCCGCCCGCCCAGGAGCCGCCAGCCGCCCCACCAGGGGCCGGCTCACCACCACCAAGAAGGAGCCACGGAATGGCCAGCATCGCCCGCCCCACCCGCCTCGGCGTCATCAGCAACGGCGTCCTCACCGAGGACGGCAACCCGTTCAACCTGAAGTACGCCGTCCTCGCCGCGCAGCCCGGCGACGTCCTCGAGGACGTCACCACCCCGAATTACGTCGCGGGCGGCGCCCTGTACCGCACCGGCCTGGTCGTCGACGCCGACCAGCGCGGCCTGGGAGTTGCCTGGCCGATCGAGTCGGACGCCGCGGGCCAGGGTCGCGCCACGGTGCGCGCCTCCAACGAGGCCGCCGTGGTCCACGTCCACGCGACGATCAGCCCCGGCCTCGGCTCGTTCACCATCGACGGCATCGGCGTCAGTAGCGAGCGGGAGACCAAGGACCGTATCCGCGCGGCCGTCGTCAATAGCGGCTACGGCTGGCCCATGGGCCGCGTCACGGTCACCGTCGAGAAGACCACCGGCCGCCCCGCGGGCAGCGCGTACGACCTCGCCATCGCCTGCGCGATCCTCGGCGCGGCCGGCCACTACGGCCTGGACGCCCTGACCCGGACCGTGCTCATCGGCGAACTCGGCCTGGACGGCCGGGTCCGGCACGTGGACGACGTCCCCGCCCGCATCCGCACCGCCCAGGCGGCCAGCTTCCTGAACTTCCTCGTGCCCGTCGCGGACTTCGACGAGGCGAGCCAGAACACCGACGTCACCGTGCTCGGCCCCAGCACCCTCGGTGCGGCCATCGGCTTCCTCGAGGAGATGGGCCAGGCGTGACCCGCACACGAGGCCGGGGTGCAGGCAGCGCACCCCGGCCTCACCTCCCCATCCAACCAGCCCCAGAGAGGCAACCCGTGAACGAGTTCCCGCCCGACGTCCACCTCGCGGTCTACGGCTCCGACCGCTTTCCCAAGCCGTCACCGTTCGCCGAGCACGGCTACCTGTTCACCGTCCCCGGCAACTACCCGGACGACACCCCGGCCCACACCAACGTCACCGACTGGGAGATGGCCGTCTACCGCACCACCGACGACGCAGACAAGTGGGAGGTCCGCGACGTCAACGGCAACCGGCGCGTGTGGGCAACCGGCGGCAGCCGACGCGAAACGATCGGCCTGGCCTTCCTGGAGATCGCCCGCCTGCGCCGCATCCAAGCCGCCGAGATCGGCAGGAAGCGCGAGGCCGCCGGCCTGGAACCCGTCCCCCCGTACGCGGTGGAGATCACCAACAGCGTCACCCTCGTCATCGCCCCGACCACGATCGCCGTCCTCGAACGCATCGAGCCCGCCGAGGGCGACGCCCCGGCCCGCTACCACGTGCACGACGCCGAAGGCGGAGAGTCGTACGTGATCAGAGAGGCCGACGAGGTCACCCTGCGCACCACCACGATCGGCGTCCTCCACACCCGCTGCGACCACAACCCTGAGGTGGCCGCCCGCTTCGAGGACGAGCCGGGCGCCCTCATCTACGCCGAGTACGGCCTGAGCACGTGCTGGCCGTGCGACCAGCTCCCCGAGGACTGACCCCGCCCCGGGGCCGGGGGCAGGCAGCGCCCCCGGCCCCACCCCTACAGAGGAAGGAACCACTCCACATGACCAGCAAAGCCTTCTGGACCGAGTACTTCGAGGACGCCTACCGGGACGCCGCGAAGAAGCGGCGCGAGGTCATCGACCGCGGCCTGCTCCTCATCGCCCACCTGATCCGCGAGGAACTGCCCGCCGCCACTGCCATCACCGTCAACGGCAGCGTGCTGACCACCGTGCGCGATGGCGAGGACACCATCTGGCGGTTCAATGACGAGGCCACGAGCGGCAAGCTGAGCGACCCGACCCGGGCACACATCCGGGACACGCTCCTGGACATGCTCACCTTCTACCGCTTCGAGAAGCTGCTCACCGCGGCCGACTGGAAGCCGCTCCCGCACCTGTCCGACGCGTTCCTCGTCGCCCTGCCCGCCGACCCCGACAGAGACCAGAAGCGGGACGCCGCCCCGGCCGCCAACGCCCGGCCGCACGGCACACCGGGCGAGGACGCCGGGAAGTGCGCCCAGTGCGGCCGACTGCTGGTCTGGGACAAGTCCGGTAAGCGCGTCAACGACATGGCCGGCGAGTACCTGTGCTTCGGCTTCCGACCGGCCGGATCACGGTCCGCCGTCCATGTCCTGACCGAACCGGCGGCGGCCAAGACGCAGCCGGCCATGCAGCACTGACCCCACACGCGAGGCAGTGAGGGCCGGGGAACAGGCAGCGTTCCCCGGCCCTCACTGCTGTTCTACCGCGCCCACAGGGCGCAGACCACCACCACCCCCGACCCACCCGAGATAGGACGCCACAGATGGCCACAGGATGGACGATCCGCCCGCTCCGCCTCCCGGACGAGCACCTGCCGACCGGCACCCGAGACACCGACTGGCAGTGCCGGACCTGCACGACGGCCTGGCCCTGCGAGACCGCCGGCGAGTTCCTCAGACAGAGCCGCTGCACCTGCGGCGCCACCACATGGTGGGAGACCCGAGGCCCACGGAACTGGCACATCGGGCCCCGCTGCTACGCGGCCGCCGACGTCGCCGTACGGCAGGCCGCCGACCTGAAGGCATACCGGGAAGCGCACCCGAAGTACCCGCCGTCCCACTACTACCCCGCCAAGCCCCGGCGCGCCCGTCGGCAGAAGCCGCCGTACCGGCACACCCCGACCGGACCCGGCGACATCCGCCCCGGCACCTGGACGTGGGCCAAGCCCGGCGCCCTGCACCCCGGTTGGGGCGACATCCACCAACTCGCCATGGTCACCCGGCCCGGCCTGCCCAAGTGCGAGGTGTGGCTAATCCTCGACGGCACCGTGCACGACGTGCGAGCCGACCAGCTCATCCTGTCCGGCGGCCCCCGCAAGAACCGGCCCGCCTGGTGGGAGTGGACGGTCGCCGCCCACCTCGAGCGCCAGGAGCCCGCAGGCCAGGCGCCCGGGAACCGTACCGCGGTCCAGCCCGCACTGTTCAACGACCCCGCGGCCGTCTAAGCCTCGATCCACCGACGTGCTCTGAAGGTGATCTCTTGATCGTTTTGTGAGCTGGTTTCGGTCGGTGATCGTGGATGGGCAGGTTGTTTCTGCTGGTCTGCCCAGCTTTTCCACGGTGCGGTTCCGGTCGAGCCCTGGCGGGCGGGGTGGGCAGGGGGATCAGGCCAGTGCGGGTGGGTCGTGGACGGTGTCGAAGAGGTGTGTCCAGGCTTGCTCCCAGGGCCAGTTGCAGGGCAGGTGCAGGGTGATGCGTCGTGCGGATCGCGCGATCCGGGCCGGGACCTGGACCAGGTGGGCCCGGAGGGTGGCCGTGGTGGCCTTGGCGTGGAACGCGGAGGCCAGGGAACCTGCGGCCCGCAGCAGGTTGTAGGCCATCGCCCACAGGGTCAGCCAGGCCGCGTTGGCGTGGAAGTGCCCGGACGGCAGATGGGCCAGGGCCCCGGCCTTGCTGTCCGCGATGACCTGCTCGACCACGGCGTGATGGCGGTGTTCCCGCTCGGCCTGCAGGGTTGCGGCGGGCTGGTCGGTGAAGAAGGGGTGGTAGCGC
>NZ_QFRK01000152.1 GCF_003143855.1 Streptomyces sp. NWU339 | reverse complement strand
GCCGGGGGTTGTCGTTCCAGTCGGTGATCCAGGCCCGGATGTCTTTCTCCAGGGCCTGGACGTTCTTGTGAACCCCGCGTCGTATCTGCTTGTCCGTCAGGAGACCGAACCAGCGCTCGACCTGGTTCAGCCAGGAAGAGCTGGTCGGGGTGAAGTGCAGGTGGAAGCGAGGGTGGGCCAGCAGCCACTTCTGGATCGCGGGGGTCTTGTGGGTGGCGTAGTTGTCGCAGATCAGGTGCACATCGAGGTCGGCAGGGACCTCCTTGTCCAGCTTGGCCAGGAACTTCTTGAACTCCACCGCCCGGTGCCGGCGGTGGAGTGAGGAGATGACCTCGCCGGTGGCCGTGTTCAGGGCGGCGAACAGGGTGGTCACGCCGCCGCGCAGGTAGTCGTGGGTGCGGCGCTCGGGCATGCCGGGCATCATCGGCAGCACCGGCGCGGACCGGTCCAGTGCCTGTATCTGCGACTTCTCRTCCACGCAGAGGACGATCGCCCGCTCCGGCGGATCCAGGTACAGGCCGACGACGTCACGGACCTTCTCGATGAACTGTGGGTCCCTGGACAGCTTGAAGGTGTCCACCAGGTGCGGCTTGAGGCCGAAGGTCCGCCAGATCCGCGAGATGGTGGACTGGCTCAGCCCGCTGGCCGCCGCCATCTCCCGGGTCGACCAGTGCGTGGCGTTCTTCGGGGTGGTCTCCAGCGTGCGCACCACCACCTCCTCGACCTTCTCGTCGTCCACCGTGCGCGGCGCCCCCGGCCGCGGCTCGTCGGACAGGCCCTCAAGCCGGCCGGCCGCGAACCGCTTGCGCCACTTGGCCACCGTGACCGGATGGACCCCAAGTTCCTTGCCCACGGCGGTGTTCGAGCCGCCGTCCGCGCACGCGAGCACGATCCGGCAGCGCAGTGCCAGCGCCTGCGAGGAGGTCGCCCGCCGTGACCAGCGCAGCAGCGTCTCTCGCTCCTCGTCCGTCAGAACCACCTCGACCGTCGGCCGACCCATGCGTGCCATGCCCACAGCCTATTTCTATAGCGAACTGAAGACTCACGACACTAGCGGGTTCGCGGGCGCAGGCCTGATCGGTTGTCAGCTGGTGCGGTTGTAGATCGCCGTACCGGGGCAGGCGGTGTAGCCGGAACGGGTGCCGCAGCCGGAGTACTGGCTGGAGCCGTTCCACCATGTCCAGCCGCCGATGGTGCGGCCGTTCAGCCAGGTGTACTGGCCGGCGTAGTTGGCGTCGTACGTACGCAGACTCCAGTGCACGTGGGCGCCGGTCGCGGAACCACCGGCACGGTGTTGTCAGGTTGAGCGGAGCCCTTCTCCGGTGGCATGATCATCTGTCTGGTTGGGGTCGCTGGAGGGGCTGCTCGTGGACGCGCCGTCGTACCGGGGTTTCCGCTTCCCGCCGGAGATCATCGCGCACTGCGTGTGGCTGTACCACCGCTTCGCCCTGAGCCTGCGCGACGTCGAGGAGCTGATGCTGGAGCGCGGCATCGAGGTCTCCTACGAGACGATCCACCAGTGGACGCGCCGGTTCGGCCTCGCCTACGCCAACGCGCTGCGCCGGCGCCGTCCGAAGCCGGGCGACACATGGCATCTCGACGAGGTCTTCGTCAAGATCCAGGGCCGGCAGCGGTACCTGTGGCGCGCGGTCGACGCCGACGGCAACGTGCTCGACATCCTCGTCCAGAGCAAGCGGGACACGGCCGCGGCCAGGCGCTTCTTCCGGAAGCTGATGAAGAAGACTCGGTCGGTGCCGCGGGTGGTGGTCACCGACAAGCTCCGCTCCTACGGCGCCGCCCACCGCGAGGTGATGCCCTCGGTCGAGCACCGCTCCCACAAGGGGCTGAACAACCGGGCCGAGAACAGCCACCAGCCCACGCGGCAGCGCGAGCGCGCCATGAAAGGCTTCCGCTCGATGGGTGCCGCGCAGCGGTTCCTGGCCGCGTTCAGCGGCATCTCCCCCCACTTCCGGCCCCGCCGCCACCTGATGACCGCCCCCGGCCACCGCACCGAGATGACCGTCCGCTTCGTGAGCTGGGAGCAGATCACCGGCGCCGCCGGCCGGCCCACCACGGCCTGACCCCAGGCCCGAAGCGCAAGCCCACCACGCCCCGACGCGCCATCAGACAGTCACCCACCCAACAACGTGACAACGCCGTTGACCTTGATGAAGACCTCGTCCGGGTGCCACGTGTCCCCGGGCCGGGGCCGCCGGCGGCGCAGGCCGTTGACGTAGGCCTGCCCGAACTGCGCACACCACCGCCGGACGGTCTCGCGGGAGACGAGCGCGCTGCGCCCGGGCATCAGCTCCCCGGCCTCGCGGAAGCTGAGCGGGAAACGGACGTACCGCCACACGCAGTGGGAGATGATCTCCACCGGGTACCGGTGCCGCTGGTACGACGGCGACGCGGACGACCCGAGCGAACCCCTCCCCGGCACGACCAACTCCAAGATCATCCCACCCGGATGCTCCTTATAGATGTCAAGCGGCAGGAGCGAGGTCGGTTTGACCGATTCGTTTGGTTGGTGTGCTGGTCAGGGCGCGGTAGACCTCGCGGGCGACGAATCGCTTGAGGCAGCGCATGATGTCCTTCTTCGGCAGCCCTTCCCTGGTGCGGCGCTCGACGTAGGCGCGGGTGCGTTCGTCGTAGCGCATGCGCACCAGGACGATGGTGTGCAGGGCGTTGTTGGCGGCCCGGTCGCCGCCGCGGTTGAGGCGGTGGCGGTGGGTGCGGCCGGAGGACGCCGGGATCGGTGCGACCCCGGCCAGGTGCGCGAACGCGGCTTCCGAGCGCATCCGTTCGGGGTTGTCGCCGGCCGAGGCCAGCAGCTGGCCGGCGGTCTCGGGGCCGACACCGTAGAGCTTCAGGAGCGCGGGGGCGGCCTGCCGGGTCAGCGGTGCGAGTTCGGCGTCCAGCTCGGCAATCTCCTCGTCCATGGTTTGGTGGCGGCGGGCCAGGCGGCGCAGGGCCGCCCGTGTGGCGGTCAGCGGGCGGGACAGGTCGTCGCCGGGCCGCAGCCGGGTCAGGGTCCGTATCAGTGCTGCCCGTTGCAGGCCGGCGACCTGCTCGCGGAGCATCGCGGGCGCGGAGACGAGCAGGTCCCGGATCTGGTTCATTGCCTGGGTGCGGGCCTTGACCGCGCTGCGGCGGGCGACTCTCAGCACGCGCACGGCTTCGACGACGCCGTCCCGGCTCTTCGGCGTGCCGGTGGCCCGGCCGGAGAGCACCGAGGTCGCGGCGGCGTAGGCGTCGATCGGGTCCGACTTGCCCTTCATCCGCCGCGTCTTGCGGTCCGGGCGGTCGACGTCGATGACCGTGACGCCGGCCGCGGTGAGCACCCGGGCCAGYTCGGCACCGTAGGCGCCGGTGCCCTCCACCCCGACCGCGACCAGGGTGCCGTGCGAGCGCATCCAGCCCAGCAGGTCCCGGTAGCCGCGRATGSTGGCGGGAAACTCCCGGTCGGCCAGGTGCCGGCCGACCGGGTCGATCACGGCGGCGTGGTGGGTCAGGCCGTGGGTGTCGACTCCGCCGGTGATCTSCGGGSCGTCGTGCGTCATGCTGGTCATGTCCGTCCTTGTGGCGTGTCCGTTCCGAGGGCGGCACGCGCCGGTCGGGCGGGTGGACAAGACAGTGACGGGGCTTCTGGACCAAGCTCCTGACTTGTTGAATCGACCCCAGACGCTCGGTCTGCAGCCGTAGCGTCCAGGGTGTCGGTCGGCACGGGCCCGCAGTGCTCCTTGCCGCCCTCGGGCTGGCTCACTGATAGCGTGCCGCCGCCGGCCGACACCCGCGCGGTGTGGCTCGACAGAGGCATGAAGGTGACACGGTGACTTCAAGTCAGGGTGCCCACCGCACTCCCCTTCCTGTCTCATCGAGTGCGAGGACAGCAGCCTGTGATCCTGATCGGCATCGATCCCCACAAGTCGTCCCACACCGCCGTCGCCGTCAACGCCGCAGGCCACCAGGTGGCCCAGCGC
>NZ_QFRK01000104.1 GCF_003143855.1 Streptomyces sp. NWU339 | reverse complement strand
CCCGGAGTCGTCGATGMCCAGCACSCCSTCGGCGTGCGGGACCGTCGCCGGATCGGCCCGCAGCAGCTCCAGGCGCCGGGCGTCGACCCGCTCGGGGTCCCAGGGCGACTCGGAGAGGAAGAACTGCAGCCGCTGCACCGCCGGATGCTGGGCACCGGTCACCGGTTCGGCCCCGGCCAGGGCCGTGAGCATCTTGTTCCGGTCCCGCGGCAGCAGCAGCCCGGCCAGGTACTCCCGGAACCCGCGCCGCTGGGCGAGCGAGGAGAAGAGGTCGTCGAATTGGGTCGCATAGCCCTCCAGCGGTTCCGGCGCCGGCGGACACGGACGACTCGCGGTCACCGTCACGGCCACCTCCGGCCTGCGGAAATCCCCCACCTGCCGGTCTGCTGCGGACTCTGCCCCAAGTCAACAAATCACCGCTAGGGTCAATACCGGTGACTTTGGTGGGTTCTGGTCGTTGGATGGGGTGTGCCAAGACCGGGTCAGGTGAAGTCGTCGGGGGTTGATCGGTTCTCGGATCGGATCGCGTTGGGGGTGCTGACGCGGGCGTTTCCGCCGGAGCTGATCGACGAGGTGGTCGCCGAGTGCGGCAGGGTCGAACAGCGGACGCGGCTGCTGCCGGCACGGGTGGTGGTCTACTTCGCCCTGGCGATGTGTCTGTTCTTCGGGCAGGGCTATGAAGAGGTGGCCCGGCTTCTGGTCCAGGGACTGGAGCGCGAAGGCCGGTGGGCGACCACCTGGCGGGTGCCCACGACGGCGGCGATCGGCCGGGCCCGTCTGCGGCTTGGGCCGGAGCCGTTGCGGGCCCTGTTCGCCCGGGTGTGCCGGCCCGTGGCGGTCGCGCGGACGCAGGGGGCCTGGTACCGGCGGTGGCGGCTGGTCGCGGTGGACGGCACGGTTTTCGACGTTCCGGACACCGCGGCGAACGCCCAGTTCTTCGGGGGTCCCGGTACCAGTCGCGGACAGGGCCGCAGTGCGTATCCGCAGGCGAGGGTGGCGGCCCTGGCCGAGTGCGGCACCCATGCCGTGTTCGCGGCCGAGGTCGGACCGCTCAAGGTCCACGAGACCGTCCTGGCCCAGCGGCTGTTCCCCGCGCTGACGAAGGGCATGCTGGTGCTCGCCGACCGGGGCTTTTGCGGCCTCGACCTGTGGCGGGCCGCGAAGGCGGGCGGCGCGGACCTGCTGTGGCGGGTCCGCAGCGTCGCCGTGCTTCCCGTGGTCGAACTGCTCCCCGACGGCTCCTACCTGTCGGAGATCGTTGCCGCGCGGGACCACTACCGGCGCGCGGACCCCGAGCGGGTGCGGGTGATCGAGTACACCCTCGGCCCACGCGGCGGTGACGGCACCGTCTACCGGCTGATCACCACCCTCCTCGACCCCGCCCAGGCACCGGCCGAGGAGCTTGCCGCCCTCTATGCCCAGCGGTGGGAGATCGAGAACACCCTGGACGAGATCAAGAACCACCAGGGCGTCCCGGGGCTGGTGCTGCGTTCCCGGCACCCACGCGGCGTCGAACAGGAGATCTTCGCGTTCCTGCTGGTCCACCACGCGCTGCGGGACCTGATGCACCGGGCCGCCCTCAAGGCCGGGTACGATCCCGACCGGATCTCCTTCACCCGCACCCTTCGCGTCGTCCGCCGCCACGTCACCGGGCAGGCGGCGCTTTCCCCCCTCGCGACTGGCCCGGTCCATCACCCAGAGCCTGCGTGAGATCACCGAACGGCTGCTGCCCGCACGGCGGTTACGCTCCAACCCACGCGTGATCAAACGCAAGATGTCCAACTGGGCCCTCAAACGAGCCGAGCACCACAGCCCACCACGGCCAGACACCCCGACGGTCCGGCTGGTCGGGCCGACCAGAGCCACTTCAACCAGCCGGAAAACAACCTAAATCACCGGTATTGCCGCTAGGTGCCGACTTTCAAGAGCACGACGTTGGAGGAACTTGCCCCGGGTGGGACTGCGCGGTTTGGCCGTAGCGGTGGCCGGGTGATGTGGCGGTGCCAGCCGGGGTAGCGGCGGACCCGGTAGTCGTCCAGGCCGCACTCCTGCTTCGCGCTCTGGAAACATTCCCGAACAGCCCACCTCGCGAAAGCACGAGGCTAGCATCGGACAATGCGTACATCGCCATCGCTGTTACGGGCCTTTCGTCCCCAAGTCCAAGAGCGTCTCTACGACTTCTACGAAGAGCTGCGGAGCGCCGACGACCTCTTCTGGGACCGCCACCTGGACGCCTGGATCGCGACCGGGCACGCAGTGGTCAGCAGCGCCGCAGGTGACCCGAGGCTGTCCTCAGTGCGCTATCCCGACATCGCAGCCGTCTCCGAGGAACTGCGGCCGCTGGCCCGAGTCCTGAGCCGACAGATGCTCTACCGCGACGCCCCCGACCACCCCCGGCTGCGGGCCCTGATCAGCAGGGCCTTCACCCCCAGGGCAGTAGCGGCACTCCGCGCCCGGATCGTCGAAGCCGTCGACCGGATCATCACCCACGCCGCGCCGACCGGTCGGATGGACATCGTCGCGGACCTTGCCCGCCCCCTGCCTCTCACCATCATCTGCGACCTCCTCGACGTACCGCAGCAGGACCGCCCCGCCCTCGCCGCCTGGTCCGAGCCGATCGCCGAAGCCATCGGCAACTCCCGGCTCGACGCCGACAGCAACCGCGCGGCCTCGCAGAGCATGGCGGACATGCTCGCCTACCTCCGCGAACTCCTCACCCGCCACGACACCCCGCCGACCCCCCACACCCTGCGCGCGCTGGTGACCGCACAGGCACAGGACACCGACCAGGACTTCGACGAACTCCTCTCCAACTGCGCCCTGCTCCTGATCGCCGGCCACGAGACGACCACCCACTTCATCGGCAACGCCACACTCGCCCTGCTCCGCCACCCGCACGCGGCCGACCAACTGCGCCGCCGACCCGACCTGATGCCCGCCGCAGTCGAGGAGCTCCTGCGCTACGACGCCCCGGTACAGCTGATGCTGCGCCGGGCGCGGCAGGACCTGGACCTGGCGGGCCGCATCATTGGCGAAGGGCAGACAGTGCTCCTCGTGTGCGGTGCCGCCAACCGGGATCCGGCCGTGTTTCCCGATCCCCATGTACTGGACTTCGAGCGGCCCGGCGGACGGCACATGGCGTTCGGGCACGGACCGCACTTCTGCCTCGGCGCGGCGCTGGCCCGGCTGGAAGGTGCGATCGCACTGGAAGCACTCCTCACCCGGCTCCCCGGCCTGCGCCTTGCCGGCACCGCGCCACAGTGGCAGCGCAGCCTCAACTTCCGCGGGCTCACCCGTCTGGACGTCGCCTTCGCCCCGCTCTCGGACGAACACGACGGAGGCCCGCAGAACCTGCCGACCGACGGTCCCCCACCCGGCCTCAGCCGCGCGACGCACGCCGGCGAGTGCCCCGCCCGAACGGCGCCCGGCGGCGTCGCGGACGCTTGACCATGGCCCAGAGCGGAGTGCATTGGGCGGCCAAGCCGACATCGATCAAGACGTGAAAGGTGCTAGGGCGTGTTGCGAAAGTCGATCTTGGTCGTGAATGATCACCTGCCGTGGGGCGTGGTGATCTGACGAACGACCAGTGGGTTCGGCTTGAGCCGTTGCTGCCGCTGGGCAAAAAGCCGGGCCGTCCACCGGTGTGGACCCGGCGGCAGTTGATAGACGGCATCCGGTGGCGGACCAGGACCGGTGCCCCGTGGCGCGACGTGCCGGAGCGGTACGGGCCGTGGGACCGGGCCTACGACCTGTTCCGGCGCCGGCAGCGCGACGGCACCTGGAAGCGGATCTTCGAGCAGCTGCAGGCCGAGGCCGAGGCGAAGGGCCTGATCACGTGGGACATCAGCGTGGACTCCACAACCGCCCGGGCCCACCAGCATGCCGCCGGGGCGCGTAAAAAGGGGCACTGCAGAAGGAGCCTCCCGGCGGCGTCGACACCGAACCCGACGACCACGACCTCGGACGCTCGCGCGGCGGGCTGACCACCAAACTGCACCTGGCGGTCGAGCAGGGGCAAAGGCCGCTGTCGCTGCTTGTCACCGCCGGCCAGCGACACGACAGTCCGCAGTTCCAGCCGGTCCTGGAGGGCGTCCGGGTGCCCCGCATTGGTCGGGGCCGGCCGCGAACCCGGCCGGACAAGGTCCGCGCCGACAAGGCGTACGGCTCCCGCGTGAACCGCGCCTATCTGCGCAGACGCGGCATCGGCTGCACCATCCCGGAGAAGGCCGGCCAGGTCCGCAACCGCAAGAAGCTCGGCTCTCGCGGCGGCCGTCCGCCGAAGTTCGACAAGGCCGATTACAAGGAGCGCCACGCGGTGGAGTGCGGGATCAATCGCCTCAAGCGCCACCGAGCCGTGGCCACCCGGTACGAGGAACTCGCCGTCCGCTACGAGGCGACCGTGCTGGTCGCAGCCATCGATGAGTGGCTGTGACCAGCACTTTCGCAACACGCCCTACTCCGCGAGATGATCCTGCTTCAGTGACCGCGTGACGCGCTCTCCAGGGCAGAGAAACGACGTGGCACCCGTCAACCCCGGGGCGCGGCTCGTCTCGACCAGCCGCGCGTCTCCCCCTCGTCGATGAGGCACCGCCCAGCCCTCCACAGGGAGGCGGATGCCTCCCCGATCACAGCCTTGCGGGCCCGGACATCATCAGCGGTGACGCCCGGAGTGCGCCATGTACCGCCACGCGCCATCCAGTTGAGAAGGAGTGGCTGCAGCCGGTCCATCGCCTTGGCGAACTTGGCTTCAGGAGTGCGACGTTCCTCGAACTCGTCCCACAGAAGTCGCATACGCTGAGCCTGATCCGCCGGAAGCAAGCTGAAGAGCTTGTCAGCAGCGGCAACTTCCCGTTCATTCTGATCACTCCCCGCGGCACTGTCGTACAGGGGCGTGTCGCCGGCATAGATCTCCACAAGATCATGCAGGAGAACGAGCTGAATGGTGTGGCCTGCATCGATAGGCCGGTCGGAGTACTCGGCGAGGATCGCAACCATCATCGCCAAGTGCCACGAGTGCTCCGCGTCGTTCTCACGGCGGTCCGCCGCAGCGAGGGGAGACTGACGAAGGATGGTCTTGAGCTGGTCGATCTCGACGAGAAAAGTGAGCTGGGCATGCAGTCGATCATCGAGGTCGTCGGGGAAGGGCGTCTTCTCGGCAAGTAAGCTGCGGCGCTCATCGCTCATGGGCTCATCGTGGCACGCACTGCCCGGCTCGCAGGGTGAATCTCGCTCCGAAACCACCAGGCGAACGGTGTTTCAGGCGACGACCGACTTGGGTCACTCTCCGCGACCGCTCCCCAAGATCTGTGCCAGAACCCTTCCAGGTCCTGACCGAGCGAGAGGAGAAGAACAGCGTCGCCATCGCCTCCAACGAATCGTTCGGCGCTCGACGGTTCCGCCGGGCAGTTCGACGGTGCCGCGACGATGGCGGCCCAGGAGCAGTCCCTGCGCGCTGAGGAGGATCGCGCCGACACCCACGGCCGCGTGCGCCTGCGGTGGCTTGGCGCTGCGGGGGCGGCTGGAAACCCGCGCCGGCCGGTCGGGCAGGCGTCGGGCCCGGATGAGCTGCTGGATGACCGGTGCGCTTTCCTCGGGGTGGTGCAGCAGGTCGATGGCCTCGACACGGAAGCCGTACTCGGTGAGCAGGTCCTCCCACAGCTGCGGTGCGAGGACCCACATCTGAGTCGGCAAGGAGGGATCTTCGCGCAACAGGATCATCTGCTCGCGCGGTGCCAGCTCCGTGGACGGGCCGCGGCCGTGCAGGTCGGTGTGCAGGAGCGAAAGGATCAGCGGCGCGCCAGGGCGCAGACCGTCGCGCAGTGCGGGCAGCACGCGGTGCGGGTCGATGAAGGCCAGGGTGCCGATGGCGTACGCGGTGTCGAACGGTTCGGACCGGGCGAGGTGTTCGGCCACATCTCCGTGCGTGAATTCCACGCCCGGCACATCCGCGTGCGTGGAGACGGCGCGCTCGTGCTGGGTCGGCAACAGCTCGATCCCGGTGACGCGAGCGCCGTGGGCGTGGGCGAGATGCACGGCGTGGTGGCCGGCCCCGGAGCCGATGTCCAGGACACGTCGGCCGGTGATGTCGCCGAGTACTTCACCACCCGGTCCGACCCCCTCCCAGGGCGTCCAGGCCAGGTGGTCGGGGATGGGCGGCATGTAGCCGCGAGCCAGCTGGCGCCGGCCGTAGACGATCCAGGCTTGGGTGTTGATGTCCTCGACGGGCACGGTGTCTCCTCGGTGGGCAGCATGACGCGGATCAGATATGCGTGATGAGGTAGGCCGGGCCTTCGCCGCGCCGGGCTCGTTCGATGGCGTCGATACGGGCGAAGGCCAGGGGCGCCATCAACTCCTGCCAGCCGACAAGGTCGTGGACGGCCCACATGTCGTGCTCGGCCGGATCGAGGCGGATCCGGCGGAGCTGGTCCGCGCTGAGCCGGCGCCCGGAATGGCCGAATCGCCGACGCTCGAAACCCCTGTGACGAATGAGGTTCGAACGGCCGACCGCCCGAAGGCGACGGGATGCCGGCACCGCCCGAGCGACCAATGAATCTGCTGCCTCTCTGCCGTCTGGAAGGTGGAAGTCAAGCAATGTCCAATAGCCGCACCTCGTAGACGGAACCGCGCCGGCGGTCGCTCGGGGCCTGCCTCTCGGCGCTCGGGCTCAGGTCAGGAGGGCAGGTTGTGTTCACCGGCGTGCCTCTGCTGGGATCGTTGCCTCTCGGTCGGCTCCCAGGAAGCCCCGGACGTGGGCCGGCACTACGAGCCGGGTGGTGTCGTCGGCTCCCGTTTCGACGAGCAGTGTGTCGACCTCGGCGTACGTCGGCCGGGGCGATGCGGGCATCGCGGGCGACGGCGTAGGGGCTGGTGCGCTTGGCGAAGGTTCTCAGCAGCAGCCGCCGTGCCGGGGTGAGATCGGGCGTCGGTTCGGTCGCAGAAGGCGGGGTGGCCTGCCCCGAGCTGAGCAGGCGGTGCACCGGGACGTGTGGCGCGCTGCGGGTCGGGCAGTGCAGCTTTGTCCGATTCGTGCGGAGGTAGCTGGAGACGGTGTTCGGGGACAGGCCGGTCTCGACGGCGATGACGCGGGGCTCCAGGCCGCGGACGAGATGGTCGGCGACACGTCGCTCGGCCGGAGTGAGCGGAGTGATCGGGGCGGTGGTCATGACGGTCTTCCCGGTTGGTTCGGCCTCAGCGTGAGGCCGGGCGCAGGTGTACGGGCAGGGCTTGGTGTCCGTTGCTGATCAGCGAAGGCAGCGGCTTCAGTTCGGCCGCGGGGACGGCGAGGCGGATGTCGGGGAACCGGTCGAACAGCTGCTGCAGGGTGGTGGCGACTTCGAGGCGGGCGAGTGGGGCGCCGAGACAGAAGTGCACGCCGTGACCGAAGGCCAGGTGGTCCTTCGTGGGGCGGATGATGTCGAAGCGGTCGGCGGATTCGCCGTGCCAGTCGGGATGGCGGTTGGCGGCGGCGTAGGAGGCGAGGATCGCTTCGCCTGCGGCGATGGTCTGTCCGTCGGGCAGGGGGATGTCCGTGAGGGCGTAGCGCAGGGGCAGGTGCTTGACGGCGGGTTCGTGCCGCAGCGTCTCCTCGACGACGTCGCTCCAGTCGGCACGGCCGGCGCGGAGGTGGCCGAGCTGCTCCGGGTCGGTCAGCAGGGCGGTGATCGCCTGGTCGATGACGTTGACGGTGGTCTCGTACCCGGCGCTGATCATCAGCAGGAGCGTGTCGCGCAGTTCTTCGTCCGTGAAGCCGCAGCCATCACCCTCGTCGTCGCGGGCCGCGATGAGCAGAGAGGTCATGTCGTCGCCGGGTAGGGCGCGTTTGGCCGCGATCAGCTGGTCGAGGGCCCCGTACAGGGCGGCGGTGTTCGCCGCGGCCTGCTCGGTGGTGAGGGTCGTGGCGAAGACACCGTCGACCAGGGAGCGGAAGCCCCGGCGCTGGTTCTCGGGGACGCCCATGAGCCGGCCGATCACTGCGATCGGCAGCGGGTGGGCGAGCTGTTCGCGCAGGTCGACGCTCTTTTCGGCGGGCAGGGTTTCGAGGTCGTCGAGGAGACCGGTGATGATCGCTTCCACGGCCGGTCGCATGGCTTGGATGCGGCGGGCGCTGAAGGCCGGCGCGACCATCCGGCGCAGCCTGCGGTGGTCGGCGCCGTAGGCGGTGAACATGTTGCTCACCGCGATCCACAGGGCGAGGGGCCAGGTGGGGACGGTGTCGGCGAAGGCCGGCCAGTGGGCGCGGCCGTCCTTGGAGACCTGCGGGCTGGTGAGTAACTGCTTGAGGAGGGCGGGGTCGGTGATCGACCAGGCGGTCACGCCGAGGATGTCCACCTGGGTGGCCGGACCGCGGGCACGCAGGGCCTGGTGCTCGGCGTGGTGGTCGGACGCTTCGGGGTCGAGGGCGAGTATCGGCTGCTCGGGCACGAGGACTCCTTCAGTGGGTGGTCGGGACGAGGACGGGCAGGGCTTCCAGGGCGCGGTGGAAGGGGCCGGGGCGCCGGCGCAGCTCGTCGGCGGGGACGGCGAGGCCCATCTCCGGGAACGCGTCGAGGAGGTGGCTGATGGCGGTCTCGGCGATGAGGTAGGCATGGGAGCGAGCCGGGCAAATGCGAGGGCCGGCGCTCCAGGCCAGGTGGGCGCGGTTGCCGGTGATGGCGTCCGTGGGCAGCCCGAGGGCGAGTTCGGGGTCGTTGGTGCAGGCGGCCATGGAGATCACGACCGGCTGGTGGGCCGGGAGCAGGGTGCCGTCGATGTCCGCGGGGTAGGGCGGGTAGGTGATGCAGTAGTTCGCCAGGGGCGGGTCCGTGTAGAGGACGGTGTCGAGGGCGTCGCGGACGGTGGACTGGGCGGCGTGCAGGGAGGTGGAGAACTCCTCGCCGGTGAGGAGCTTGCGGCAGGTGTTGACGATGAGGTGGGTCAGCGGCTCGATTCCGGCGCCGTAGAGAGTGATGAGCTGATGGCTCATCTCCCGGTCGTCCAGGTGGGCGGGGTGGGCCATCAGGCGGGTGGTGATGTCGTCGGCCGGCTGGTGTCGGCGCAGGGTGACGAGGTCGGCGACGGCCTGGTCGAGGATGTGGTTGCCGCAGGCGGCGTCGGTGGTGTCGAAGACGCGGGCCATGCCGTCGGCGATCCGGGCACCGATCTCGTCGGAGCGGCCCAGCAGCGTGCTCAGGACCCGGAATGCGATGGGGAAGGCGTACTGGCTGACGAGGTCCGCGCGGCCGGTCGTGCGGAAGTCGGTGATGGCGGAGTCGGCGACCTGCTCCACGAGTGCGCGCAGTCCGTGCTGGTCGATCGCTTCGAGGCCGGCGGTGTCGGCCGAGCGGTAGCGGGCGTGCTCGGCACCGCTGCTGCGCAGGGCGTTGGGCCGCCAATCCATCATCGGCCGCACCGGACAGGACGCCGGCGCCTGCTGCTGCCGCACGCGCGGGTCGTTGAGGATGCGCCGGGCCTGGGCATAGCCGATCACCAGGGTCGCGGGGATGTTCGGGGCCAGTTCGACGGGCACCAGCGCGCCGTGGATCTTGCGCATGCGTTCGTATGCGGCGTGCGGGTCGTCGGCGAACTCCGGTGAGTACAGGGGGATTCTGTCCGGCCCGGTGAGGGATCCGGTGCTGGTGGGGATCATGGCCAGGGCTCCAGGGCTCCAGGGCTCCAGGGCTCCAGGGGTGCGGCTGCGCGGGGCGCGGTGAGGTACTCGGTGAGGATGATGAGTGCGTGGAGCGAGGAGGTGCGGTCGCGGGCATCGCAGGTGGTCAGCGGGGTCTGCGCGTCGAGTGCGAGGGCTTGGCGTAGTTCGCTCGCCCCGTAGGCCGGGGCGTCGGGGAAGGTGTTGATCGCGACGGCGTACGGGATCTTCTGGGCTTCGAGCCGGTCCAGGGCTCCGTGACAGGCATCCAAGTCTCGGGTGTCGGCCAGGACCAGGCAACCCAGTGTCCCCTCGGCCAGGTCCTCCCACAGCGGCCGGAACCGCAGCTGCCCCGGCAGCCCGAAGAGGTGGAGGACGAGTTGTCCGCCAGCCAGGTGGAGGCGGCCGAAGTCCATGCCCACCGTGGTCGTGGACTTCTCCGGCGTCCCGCGCAGGTCGTCCATGCCGACGCTGTCGATGGTGATGGGTCCTTCCATCCGCAGCGGGGCCACCTCGGACACGCTGCCGATCAGGGTCGTCTTGCCCACCCTGAAGCCGCCGGCAACCACGATCTTGGCGGACGAGGTCACCGTGGCGGGAACGAAGATGACGAGCGGGTCAGACCAGTTCGCGTAGTCCATCGAGCACCCTTTGCATGAGGTCTTTGTCCCGCTCGCTCCTCGGTAGCAGGCGCGGGAGGGTGAAGGTGTTGGCCATGGCGAGGCAGGCCGGGCGCGGCGGCACGACGGATCATGAGGCCGCCCGACCCCTGTCCCGTGAAGATCGCGGGACAGGCAGCGGCCCCGGCCGGAGAGCGGCGCTCAAGGCGGCCACCTGCACGGATGCTGTATCGGCACCCGCAATGGCCGAGTCCGAACGCGAGCGCGGCTGGTACGGCGGGCGGCCCAAGGTCGTCGCCGACGACATGGCCGCCTGCTCCCACAGCCTGCGGGCCAACGGGGTCCCTGTGCCGCAGATCGCTAGCAAACTCGTCATCACTTCGGGTAAGGACAGCGCCGAGCCCCGCACGTGACAACTGCCAGCCGGCCGGGGCCGACCGGCGACGAATGCAAATACCCCCGGCCCGGTGTCTTCACCTTCCGGACCGGGGCGTCAGGACGACGTGAGACTCACCGCCAGGCAGCAGCCTCGGTGGCCTGCACGCAGTACCTCTCATCCTGGATCCACCGCGCGATAGCCGGTCTGTGGACGACGAAATGAGAAGAGGTGCCCGCTGACCTGGGATGATGGGAGTTCCTACGCCCTCATCAATCCCACGAAGCAAGGCACCTCGTAAGTGAAAGTCTCCCACAGCCCGGCGACGCTGTTCGCCGCGTTCGACGACCCGGACCTGATCGCGCATGCCGGGCTGGTCCCGACGATCCGACTGGCCGAGCGGTGCGGTCTGCCCCGGTTGG
>NZ_QFRK01000060.1 GCF_003143855.1 Streptomyces sp. NWU339 | reverse complement strand
GTGCTGGCCCCGGCGGGCAGCGGCACCGCCGGGGCGGAGGCCGTCACGGATCCGCCGGGTACGGCCGCGCGGTCGGTGTCCGGGGATGCGGCGACGCCGAAGTCGCAGGTGCCGGTGTGGTGCGAGGGGCTGGCCTGGTCGGCGCTGCCGGTGGACTACCAGCGCATCCTCACCACACTCGCGGACCGGGCCCGGCTCGGTCAGGGGCCGATGACCTGTCAGGAACTGGCCGCCGTCTTCGGCATGGACGTGGTGCCGGCGCGGGTGGAGGCGCTGCGGTCGAAGGCGAAACGGCTGGTGGCCCGTGGCTGGGCGGTGGAGTCGGCGCCGGGCCGGTTCACGCCCGCGACGGGCGTGGCCGGGCCAGGCGGCGGATCATGAGCAGGGTCATCGACCAGTAGACCATCGCCTCCGCGCTGCTGGTGCGGCGTTCGACGTCGCGGACCAGGCGGCGGCTTTGCATCAGGTGGGCGAAACACCGTTCGACGATCCACCGTTTGGGCAGCACCACGAACCCCTTCTGGCCGTCGCTGCGTTTGACGATCGCCAGGACCAGGGCGAACGTGGCCAGGCAGTGCTCGACGAGGCTGCCGGTGTAGCCGCCGTCGGCCCACACCAGCTCCAGCCGGTGGTGCGCGCCGGCCACCCGCGCCAGCAGGACCTGGGCGACGGCGCGGTCGCCGACGTCCGCGCTCGTGACCATCACCCCCAGCAGCAGGCCGAGGGTGTCGACCACGACATGCCGCTTGCGCCCGTTGACCAGTTTGCCGCCGTCGAAGCCGCGGCTGTCGGCGCCGACCACGGCGTCCGCCTTGACGGACTGCGAGTCGATCACACCCGCACTCGGCTCCGCGTCCCGCCCCGCCTTCTCGCGGACCTGCCCGCGCAGCCGGTCGTGGAACTCGCGGATCAGGGCGTGGTCGCGCCAGCGGCGGAAGAACGCGTACACCCGGTCCCACGGCGGGAAGTCGGCGGGCATCGCCCGCCACTTGATTCCGTTGTCCACGAGATAGCCGATCGCGTCCAGTATCTGCCGGTGGCAGTACGCCTCCGGCTGCCCGCCGCGGCCGCGCATCCAGCCCGGCACCGGCAGCAGCGGCCGGACCACGGTCCACTCCGCGTCCGTCATGTCGGTCGGGTACCGACGCTGTCGCTCGGGCCGGTCGGCCGCGTTGCCGTACACGTGCGCGAGGCAATCACACGATGGAGCAGCCGAGTTGGACTCGTCCGGGACCAGCACGGAAGACTGTGACAACAGGGCCTCCTGTTGCTCTATGGATTCGACACCCACGAGCTGTTCAGGAGGCCCTGCCTTCATGCCCTCACCCCGGCAGGATCACCCGACCGGGAACCCGCGTTCGACCACCACCGCTCAAGATCGAAAAGACAACAGCTTCTAAGGCGTCGCGGCCGGTGTCCAGGTGTCGGGTTGTGTGAGTTTGTATGTGGCACGGGCGGTGCGTTCCAGGAGTCCTTGGCGTGCCCACCGGCCCAGGGCGACGCTCAGGCTGTTGATGGGTTTGCGGCCGGTGATGTCGAGCTGTCGCGCAAGATCCCGGGCCGACCAGGTCCGGTCGGTGTCGACCGTCATGATCGTGCAGATCCGCGTCCAGCGGCCGGTGCGTCCCTGGGCCTTCGGGCTGCCGGCGGTCTGGGCGGTTGGCAGCGCGGGTGGGTGGATGGCGATGTCGAGCGCCGTGACGTGGGTGCTCTCCAGGGGGCGGCCGTCACGGTTCCACGTGTGGTAGCGGGAGATTCCGCATTTGACGACGCGCGCGAACACCCGCGGGCGACGCGGCGGCATCAGGGTGCCCAAGACGGCGGCGCCGATGTTCCCGACCAGGTCCACTCGCCAGTCGGAGGCGGTTGAGGGCGTGAGGCCGATCTGGACGACCGTGTCGCGGGCCGCCTCCAAGGCCACGGTGAAGGCGTTGTCACGTTAGCTGACCGGCCTGGGATGATCTTGGAGTTGATCGTGCCGGGGAGGGGTTCGTTCGTGTCGTCCGTGTCGCCGTCGTACAAGGGCCACCGGTACCCGGTGGAGATCATCTCCCACTGCGTCTGGCTGTACTTCCGCTTCCCGCTCAGCTTCCGGGGGGTTGAGGAATTGATGCTCGAGCGCGGCGTCATCGTGTCCCACGAGACGATCCGCCGGTGGTGTCTGAAGTTCGGGCAGTCCTACGCCAACGCGCTGCGCCGCCGGCGTGCGAGGCTGGGCGATAAGTGGCACCTGGACGAGGTCTTCCTCACGATCAACGGCGAGCAGAAGTACCTCTGGCGCGCGGTCGACCAGGACGGCAACGTGCTGGACGTCCTCGTCCAGAACCGGCGCAACAAGGCCGCGGCCAGGCGCTTCTTCCGCAAGCTCCTGAAGAAGACTCGCGCCGTGCCGCGGGTGGTCGTCACCGACAAGCTCCGCTCCTACGGCGCGGCGCACCGCGAGGTCATGCCCTTGGTGGAACACCGCTCGCACAAGGGCCTGAACAACCGGGCGGAGAACAGTCATCAGCCCACCCGGCAGCGGGAACGCGCCATGAAAGGCTTCCGCAGCGTCGGCGGGGCCCAGCGGTTCCTGGCCGCGTTCAGCGGCATCTCACCTCACTTCCGGCCCCGCCGCCACCTGATGACCGCCGCCGGCCACCGCGCCGAGATGACCGTCCGCTTCGTGATCTGGGAGCAGATCACCGGGGCCGCCACCATGCCCGCTGCGGCCTGACCCGAAACTGCCACCCGGCCACACCACACCCTGACACGCCATCAGCCGGTCGCACCCCCACCAACGTGACAACGCCGTGGGTGGAGGTGAGGGTGAAAGCTGGACGAAGCGATCCAGAAGGATACGCGTTCGTCACTTATCTGCCGGGTAGAGCTTGATGTCCTTGTTGACGAAGAGGTGCACGTAGCCGCACTGCCAGCAAATCAGGCCTGTAGCGTTCTCGTCGGCCCAGGCCAACTTCAGGAACTCCATCCCGGTGCTGTTGAGCAAGACGCCCCGCTCTCGGAACACGTCACTCTGGCAGACCAGGCACTCAAGCCAGATCTCCCCCAGTGCTGCACGTACCGGCTTCGCCATCGAGTGAACGCCCCCATCCTTGCTCCCGTGTGGAGAGACGAGACTACGGGACAGTGCGAGCTGCTCACAGACCGCATGAGCGCACAGTAGGGACGGCAGTACGTACGGGGATCTCGCCACCTGATCGCCGAAAGTGCGAGGTAGTGCCTTGTCAAGGCCGCACAGATCCTTGACATCAACGTCTGACACCAACAGGCGCGAACATCGCCGATCAACACCGAACCTCGACGGCCAGTCAACCCCCATCTACTCCCTGGTCGGCACGATCGCCACCGGTGTGACAGCTCTGGCGATCGGGGAGGTCCTGAGCCGCCCGGAACCGTTCTCCGCCGTACCGTTCACGAGCGTCGTCGTCCTGACCGGCCTGGCCGCGCTCCTCAACCGGGTGATGGCCCGCGACCGGCAGCAACTGAAGGACGCCCGCGAGGTCGCCGAGACCGTCCAGCGCGCGGTGCTCCCCACACTTCCCGACCGGATCGGCCCGCTGGACGTGGCCGTCCGGTACCGGGCCGCCGAGAAGGAGGCCGCCATCGGCGGCGACCTCTACGCTATCCGCCCCACCCCCCACGGCGTCCGGCTGCTGATCGCCGACGTGCGGGGCAAGGGGCTGGGCGCGGTGCGGACCGTCAATGCACTGCTCGGAGCCTTCCGCGAGGCCGCCCGCCTCCCCGAACTGACCGCCATGGTCGACTGCTTGGAGGAGCGCGCCCAGGAGTTCAAGGCCGAGGAGGGAAGCGCCGAGTCCTTCACCACCGCCGTCATCGTCGCTGTCTCCGCCGACGGCAGCGAGCTGCACATGGTCAACCTGGGGCATCCCGCGCCGCTCCTTGTCCAAGGGGGCCGGGCGCGTCCACTGGATCCGGCCGTTCCGTCTCTGCCTCTGGGGCTGGGCGACCTGGGGCGCCCGCGGGTGCCGGTCGAGCGGTACCCCCTGCCGCCCGGCGCGACCCTGGTGCTGTTCACCGACGGCCTGGTGGAGGCCCGCGACCGGAACGGCACCTTTTACGACCCCGTGCCGTTCCTGTCCCGCCCCCTCCCGTCCAGCCCCGGCGCGGTTCTGGACGACCTCCTCGACGATCTGGCCCGGCATACCGGCGGGCCCCTGGGCGACGACGCCGCGCTCATGGCCGTTACCCGCCGGCAGAACGCATCCGAAAACGGCTGAGCACGGTCAGTCCCGAGCCAGCCGGGCGCGGTGGGCAGGGAGCGCGACTTTACGACCGGCGGCGCCGCCCACCGGGAGGTGACGCCCTCGGCCGGGCACCGCTCGCACCAGGGGCTGAGCAACCGGGCCGAGAACAGCCACCGGCCCACCCGGCAGCGCGAACGGGCCATGAAGGGCTTCCGTTCCGCCGGCGGAGCCCAGCGGTTCCTGGCCGCGTTCAGTCAGATCTCGCCCCGTTTCAGGCCCCGGCGCCACCTGATGACCGCCGCCGAACACCGCCTGGAGATGACCGCCCGCTTCGCGATCTGGGACCAGGTCACCGGCACGGTCGCCGTACCCACAGCGGCCTGACCCAGGACCGGCACGGAGCCCCCTCACCCCGGCCGCACCCTTAAACCCGCAGCGCCCACAACAAGTTGACAACGCCCGGCGTATGGATCTCCAACACCAAAACCCGCCGCGACAAACTCACCCCCGAACAACGCGCCGCGCTCACGGAGCTGGGCATGCAGTGGGCGTGACGCCCCCGGCGGGCCCTGGCGTCGGTACTCTCCCGGGCTCTGCAGCCGATGCCGGCCAGGGTTGTCCTGTCCCTGCCCGATCCCGCTGACACCCGGCGCTGCTCCTCCTGATCCACGCCCCGAGCACAGCAACAACCCACCGGCCAGTGGATAAGAACTCACGAAACTTAAGACAGCGTCCTCCGTCACGCGATACCACCCCCACGACAGCGATGCCCCGCGGATCTCTCACGTCCAGGACAGTAACCCCACGTCCCTAAACCACCACCGACCAGCAACAACACACCCAAGCCCCGCTGTCTCTCACAACCACTGCCCCAAACCGAGAGATCGCAGCGAAGGTTCCCGGCTCGGTACTGGCGGCGAGTGGACTCGTCGGCGGGTACGGCGTGGCCCGCTGGACCCGGAAGCGGCCGCTGGGCGGGGTCGTCCTCGCCGTGGCGGGGGCCGCTGCGGCGCAGCAGTGGCGGGAGCGGGCCGGTGGGAAGGCCGCCGGGGCGCTGTCGGTCGCCTACGTCGCCGCCTTCGCCGGGTCGCACCCCCTGGCGAAGAAGGTCGGCGCCTGGCCAGCCGTGTTCGGCGCGGCGGGCGCCGTGGCGCTGACGTCGTGGGCGGTGGCCGACCGGCGCGGGTGAGGCGCACGAGGGCGCCCGTCGCAACGGGCGCCCTGCTGTGCTGTGCCCGGCTCAGGACGGGCTGTCCGTCGGCGCCTCGCCCTTCTTGTCCGCGACCCCGACTTCCAGGAGCGCGCTCTCGGACGTTCCCAGGAAGGTCAGACTCTTCGGGTCGAAGACCCAGTGGCCTCCGCTCTCACTCATGGAGTTCCCAGCGTCCGTGTACGTGAGGCCGATGCCGGTCCGGCCCGCACCGTCCTTGGCGTTCTCCACGACGCGTACGCCCGGGAGCTTGGCCACGGCCTGGTAGAGCGCGGCGCTGAGGTCGGGCAGCAAGGACGCCTGGTCGAGGATGGCTCCGACGTACTCGAAGACCGTCTCCGTCAGGCGGTCGCCCTGCAGTACTCCAGGACCGCCCTTGAGATGCTTCAGCAGCGCGTCGGGGTCGGTGGGAAGGTCTTGAAGCTCCTCGAAAGACGGGGAGCCACCCCCCAATCCCATGACTATGTTCGAGGTCGGCCACGAGGTATCAGTTTCTCCCTTCGAGGACAGCGCGACGAGGCGCCTCAGGCCCTCCCTTTTGCCGTCCACGGCGTCCCACTGCTCGCTGCGGACGTTTCCCTCGTAATCGTCCAGGCCCGTTTGGCGCCCCTGGGCATCCCGTACAGGCTTCGAAGGCCCGCCCCATACGTCAGAGGAACCCTGGGACCTGGTGTAGATGTACTGGTCGTCGCGCACCGTGACCGCCGGACGGTCGGCCGCCGCCAGGGCGATCCGGTCCAGCAACTCCGCAGCGGATTCACGGTGTTCGGCCGGGGTGTCACCACCGACGTCGACGGCGGCACTGCTGTCGCCCCGGCCGGCCTGGGTGCTGTCGACCGCCACCACGCCCAGGCCCACCACGGCCACCAGCGCCAGCGGCGCCGCGACGAGGACGAGACGCAGGCCGGGGCGGCGGACAGGCGACACGGGTGATGTGCTGGTCGGTGAGGCAGGGGCCGCACCCGACTGCTCATGGGTGGACTCGTGGGTGAACTGCTTCATCAGGTGTTCCCTCAGAACGCGGTGGCGGTCCTGCGCGAGCACCGGATGTCCCGGCGCGGGCAGCAGCTCGGCCAGGTCCTGGTGGTCGGCCGGCTGATCGCGTCGTCGCGGGTTGGTGTTCATCGCTTCGTCTCCTGCGTGGACCGAGCCGCCTGATGGCGGCTACCCGGTATCTGTCCGACCGCGGCCGAGCGTTGCACTCCGCCCTGCCCGATGCCGGCTTCCGTGCTTCGGCCGGGGCCCGATTCCCGGCCGGTGTCCGCTCCCCGGCCGCCGCGTTCGAGTTCGAGGTCGGTGAGCTCGCGGAGGCGTTTCCTCGCACGCGAGAGCCGGGCCCGTACGGTGCCGACGGCCACGCCCAGGACCTCGGCCACCGTGGCGGTGTCCAGCCCCTCCCACACGCAGAGCGCGAACACTTCGCGCTCCCCGCGGCGCATCCCTCTCAGCGCCCTCTGCGCGGCGGCCAGTTCCTCGGCGTCGGCCTGGCGCCGTACCACCTCCTCGGCGAAGTCCGGGACCGGATCGGGGGGCGGGACTCTGGCGAGCGCGGCCCGGTGTCTTCGTGCCGCCCGCGCCGTGTTGCGCGTGACGTTCGTCGTGATCCCCAGCAGCCACGGGCGCAGACCGGCGTCGTCGCCCGGGAGCACCCGCTCGCGCAGCCGCCATGCCTCCAGGAACGTCAGCGACACGAGGTCGTCGGCCAGGGTCCAGTCGCCGGTCGTCCGGACGGCGTGCCGATGGACCACCGCCGCATGCTCGTCGAAGAGTTGCCTGAAAGCGTCCGGATCTCCGGCTCGCACGCGGGCGCGTAGTGAAGTCTCCACACTCTTCCCTGTCCTCGGGGCGGACCGCGCTGCGGTGATTCACGTCACAGTGGGGTCGGGTCTGCCGCGCACAGCACACCATCCGGGCCTGTGAGTAGCCGCCTCCGCGACAGCCAGCTAACCCGATGGCGACCGGACGGCAGCAGCCACCTGGTCACCTCACGACAGCAGACCGCCCCGCATACACGCCCTGCCACCAGGCAGCCAGCGCTCCACGCTGCTGACGCTCACCTGCTGCTACCAGCACACCCACTCACAACCGCGTCGTGGGACCCGCCCACCAGCTGGTGCAGGCGGACCCGGTGGACAAAGTCCGCGCGCGGGTTGATCAGCGTCACGGTCACGTCGTCGCGCAGCGTCAGCCGGTTCGCGGCCATCACGCCCGCGTATCCGCCACCGATCACGACCACATGCGTGTTCCCCGCCATAGTGCCCCTCCGTTTCCAGGTGTCCGGCCTCAAGACACCGCGCCATCGGCCGCCGTGACAGGCTGTGAGCCAGATCACTCCACGGGGGCTCGGCTGGAGCTGTGACCACATGGGTTCGCCGGGGCGGGTCAGGCCGCGGTTCTCAGAGGGCGTCCGCCGCCTCGCGTTTCGACGTTCTGACAGATGCGATATCTCGGTCTCGTGTCAGTGAACCACCATGGGATATACCGCATCGTGGCAGCGAGCCCCGCTGCCCGTGTCGCCCTCATGTCAGCAGCGGGCAGGCACTCGCCCCCACCGTGACCAGTGAAAAGACGGCGGAAGCAGCCGCTGGCGACTGCCGACCACTCTATTGACGCGAACCCGACACATCGCACCAGGATGGTCACGACGCGGTCGGTGAAGACCAGCTCCTACTCGGGCCGGCGCCCGCCGCCCTCAAGCGCTCGTGGTCACGTCGTCGGTGCAGCTCCGCTTCGCGCGGAGCGCGCCACGGCTCAGTCAACTCCTCGGTCAAATCGCCGAGGTGTTGGCGTGAGATGCCAGTGGAGGCGGGGTGGGGCAAGGTCGGGCGGGCCCACTTCTTGGTCACACGTGAAGAACCCGCGCGGCCGTCCTCATGTCACGGCCGTCCCACGATCAGCTATCACCGGCTGAGTCGCACGTGCCGGATGCGATCACGCCCGGCCCGAAGCAGCGGCCGGCGTGACACCGAGCGCGTCGGCGAGCAGGGCGCGGGACTTCGCACGGGCATCGGGGTCGGGGATGATGTCCTGCACCATGATCTCTTGGGCGCCTGTGGCGGCGGCCATCAGCTGGAGCTGCTCGCGCACCGTGTCGGGGCTGCCCGCCAGCTGGCGCGGCCAGTGGCCGCCGTGGATGACCGTCGGCGCGTCCTTCTCCGCCTTGCTCAGTTCCCGTTCGGCCTCGGCCACGGTCGGGACGGTCGCGGACGACCCCATACGTCCGAGGCGGGCGTAGAGGGCACGTGTGGGCCAGACGAGGCGCCGGGCCTCGGCGTCGGTGTCCGCGACGACGACGTTGACGGCGAGCATCGCGCGGTGGTCGGTACTCCCGAACGCGGTGGGGGTGAAGGCGTGACGATGCCCCAGCAGAGCCTGCTCGCCCCGCGCGGGATTGATGAAGGCGGCGAACGCATAGCCCAGGCCGAGCCGTCCGGCCAGGCGCGCGCTGCTGCCGGAGGAGCCCAGGAGCCACACGTCGGGCCGGGTGGCCACGCCCGCCGTGAGGTCGATCTGCGCGAAGGGGTGGTCTTCGGGGAAGGCGCCGTGCAGGTAGGCCAGGATCTCCTGGACCTGCCCGTCGAAGTCGTCCACAAGCCGTGCGGTGCGGTCCCGGCGCAGCGCCAGGTCGATCACGGGTCCGGTGGTGGCGCGTCCGAGTCCGAGGTCGATCCTGCCGGGGCTGAGGGCTTCGAGTTGCAGGAAGGTCTCGGCGACCTTGAAGGGGCTGTAGTGGTTCAGCAGCACTGCGCCCGAGCCGACGCGTATCCGGCTCGTCTCACGCGCAGCCAGGGCGATGAGCAACTCCGGTGCGTGAGAGGCGAATCCGGGGGTGCCGTGGTGTTCGGTGTACCAGATGCGGTGGTAGCCGAGCTCCTCGGCCTGGCGGGCCGCGTCGAGGGCCGACCGAAGAGCGGTGGTCTTGTCCGTGCCGGGGGTGACCGTGCCGAGTTCGACGAGGGAGAGCTTCATGCCTGGGGCTCCTTGGCGCTGCGTAGGGCCGGATGGTTCGCGGCCAGCCCGTTCTGGTGGGGGATGCCCAGGTGGTCGCGCAGGGTGGTGCCTTCGTACTCGGTGCGGAACACGCCGCGCTTCTGCAGGATCGGCACCACGTGGTCGACGAAGTCCGCCACGCCGTCGGCGGCGTCGGGGGAGATGGTGAAGCCGTTGCCGATGCCGGCCTCGAACCAGTGCTGCAGCATGTCGGCGACCTGCTCGGGGGTGCCCAGGGCCACCGGGTGGTACTGAATGGGCCCGTGGGCGATGATGTCGCGCACCGTCCAGCCCTCCTTCGCCAGGCGCAGGGCCAGCGGCGCGCGCGGATCGCCGGGGTGGGCGCGGGCGTCGCGCAGCAGCTCCTCGTGGACCGGCTTGTCCAGGTCGTCCATGCTCAGCGGGACGCCGATCTGGGTGCCGAGGTAGGCCACCTTGGACGGCAGGTCGCCGAGTTCGTCCAGCTCCCGGCGCCGTTGGAGCGCCTCGCGCTCGGTGGAGGCGACCGAGGTGACGATGCCGTTGAAGACCGTCATGTGGTCCGGGTTCCGGCCGTACGCCTCGGCGGCTCGCCGGACCGCCTGCCAGTGGGCGGTGGCGGAGGAGAGGTCGAAGGGGTTGTTGTAGACGGCGTTCGCGTAGGCACCGGCGAGGGCCAGGCCGTTGGGCCCGCCGCCGGCCTGGAAGACGACGGGCTGTCCCTGGGGGACGGTGGCAGACCCAACGGGCCGCGCGAGAACATGCGCCGTCCGCGCGCCATCACCGGTCGGATCCGTTCGGCGTCGGCGAAGCGCCCGTTCTGGGTGTCCAGCAGCAGCGCGCCCTCGGGCCAGCTGCCCCACAGCGCCATCACGGAGGCGATGAACTCCTCGGCGTGCGCGTAGCGTTCGGCCCGGTCGGGGATCTCGGCGCCGAAGTTCAGTGCGGCGGCGGGGTGCGAGGTGGTGACGGCGTTCCAGCCGATCCGGCCGCCGCTGACCAGGTCCAGGGCACGGAACTGGCGGGCCACGGTGTAGGCGTGGTTGAACGTCGTGGACGCGGTGGCGACCAGCCCGATGCGCTCGGTCTCCCGGGCGAGGGCGGTCAGCACGACGACCGGGTCGAGGGCCGCCTGCGGTGAACTCGTCGCCAGGTCCACCGTGACGGCGGGGGTGTCGGCGAAGAAGATCGCGTCGAGCTTGCCCCGTTCGGCGGTCCGGGCCGCCCGGACGAGGGCGTCGACGTCGATGAAGGCGTTCGCTTGGTCCCCGGGCCAGCGCCAGGCGCCCTGTTCGATGCCCGTACCGCCGATGAGCTGGACGGTCAGGTGCATCTGTGGTTTGTGCATGTCGAATCCCTAGCGATGTGGGATGCCGTCGCCCCGCACTCATAAGCGGAGGTAGCATCCACTTCCGCTCGGGACGATACGGAGGTAGCCTCCGGTACGTCAAGGCTCAGAGTCACGGCCGTACAGGAGGGCCACCATGGCGAGCGGGCAGTCAGGGGAGCGCAGGCCGCGCAGCGACACACTGCGCAATCGCGCCAAGATCCTCGACGTGGCGCTCCGCCACTTCTCCGAGCACGGCATCGGCACCTCACTGGAGGCGATCGCCAAGGACGCCGGCGTCGGCCCCGCCACGCTCTACCGCCACTTCCCCCAACGCGAAGCCCTGCTCGCCGCCGCCCTGCACGTCCGCGGGGAGGAACTGCTCGCCCGCCGCTCCGAGATCGAACGGATCGCGGACCCGGACGAGGCACTGCGGCAGTGGATGCGGGTCCTCGAGGACTACCTGAGCCTCTTCAGCGGGCTGCCCGACCCGGTGATCAGCGCCCTCGAGGAGGGTGACTCCCCGCTCGCCGTGTCCTGCCAGAACCTGATCGCCATCACCGACGAGCTGCTCCGGCCTGCGCAGCGCGACGGTACCGCACGGGCCTCGGTCCAGGCCGACACCCTGTTCCTCTCCGCACTGTCCCTGGCGTGGGTCAGGAGTGCGGGAACTGCGGACAGCGCCTCGCTGGAGGCCTTGCGGGCGATGACGGAGACCGGCTACGCGAGCGGAGCCGGCCGTCGGCCGTAGCCGGGCCACACCCGGCCAAGACCGTCGGCGAGCTACCGGCCGGCCAAGCCGAACAACTCACCCAGATCGCGGCATGACGGCCCCAGCTCGCCGACTCCTGACTCCGCTGCCGCATGGAACGACGACTGTAAGGATTCCACTTTGAAGGTCATTGGCGTCACTGAGTTCGGAGGGCCGGAGGTCCTTGGCATTCACGAGGTTCCGGAGCCGCACGCGGGTCCTGGAGAGGTCCGCATCAGCGTGCGGGCGTTCGCTGTCAGTCCCACCGATACGCTCGTGCGTACAGGGCAGCCGGACACCAGCGGCGTCGAGCCGCCCTACTGTGCTGCGCCAGAAATCCTGAGGGTTAGTTCTCTCCGGCTTGGCTGTCGGGTGGAGTGATCCTGGCGAGGTAGGCGGCGAGGGATGTGAGGATCTCGTCGGCGGTCTTGGTCCAGGTGAACGGTCTGGGGTTCTCGTTCCAGGTGTCGATCCAGTCGCGGATGTCGTTCTCGAGGGCCTTCACGGAGGTGTGGACGCCGCGGCGGATGAGCCTGTCCGTCAGCAGGCCGAACCACCGCTCCACCTGGTTGATCCAGGAGGAGCCGGTCGGCGTGAAGTGCACGTGGAAGCGGGGGTGCCGGGCGAGCCACTGCTGGATCTCGGGGGTCTTGTGGGTGACGTAGTTGTCGCACACCAGGTGCACATCGAGACCGGCGGGCACCGCCTTGTCTATGGCGGTCAGGAACTTCTTGAACTCGATGGCCCGGTGACGGCGGTGAAGCTGGCTGATGACGGTGCCGTCGGCGATGTTGAACGCGGCGAACAGGCTGGTGACGCCGTGCCGCAGGTAGTCGTGAGTACGCCGTTCCGGCATGCCGGGCATCATCGGCAGCACCGGCTGCGAGCGGTCCAGCGCCTGGATCTGGCTCTTCTCGTCCACGCATAACACCACTGCCTTCTCAGGCGGGTTGTGGTACAGGCCGACCACGTCCACGACCTTGTCGACGAACTGCGGGTCGGTGGAGAGCTTGAAGGAGTCCTGCAGGTGCGGCTTGAGGTCGAACCTCTTCCAGATCCGCCCGATGGTGGACTTCGACAGCCCGGTGCGGGCGGCCATCGAGGCCCGCGACCAGTGCGTGTCCCGGCCCGGGGTGGATTCCAGGGTCGCGACAATGACGTCTTCGACCTGGTCGAGCAGGATCGAGGGCGGCCGGCCGGTTCGCGGTTCGTCCTGCAGGCCATCGAGGCGATCGGCTACGAAGCGGGCCCGCCAGCGGTCCACGGTCGACTGGTCGACCCCGAGATCGGCGGCAGCCTGCTTGTTCGTCCCGCCCTCGGCGCACCGCAGCACGATCTTCGCCCGCAGCGCGAGGTACTGGGCGGTCTTCGCCCGCCTCGCCCAGCGCACCAGCTGGGCCCGCTCGTCCTCGGTCAGGACCAGCTCGGACTTCGGCCGGCCGATGGGTGCCTCGTCCGCAAGCCCCGCCAGTCGCTCGGCGGCGAACTTCCCACGCCACTTGCGGACCGTCTTCACGCCGGCACCCACCGCCTGCGCGGCACCCGCATTCGACATGCCATCGGCGCAGGCCAGGATGATCCGGGCCCGCTCAGCCACACGCCGGTCCGGCAGCCCCGCCCGGCGCACCAGCTCGATGCGCTCGTCGTCGGAAAGAACGATCTCTACAGCAGCGGGGCCTCGATGCGTCATGAAAAGAAGGTAGCAACTAACCCTCAGAATTTCTGGCGCAGCACACTACGTGCCCGGCATGGATGCGGCCGGCCTGATCGACGAGGTCGGTGAAGGGGTCGAGGGCTGGTCGGTCGGCGATGAGGTCATGGCAATGGCAATTCCGCTGGCTGGCCATGGCGGTGCCTATGTGCAGAAGCTTGTCGCTCCCGTCGGATCGTTCACCCGCATCCCTGCGAACACGTCACTCGAAGAGGCTTCGACGATCCCGATGAACGGGCTCACCGCGACGCAGATGCTGGAGAAGGTCGCCCTGGCACCGGGACAGGTGCTCGCGGTGTCCGGCGCTGCGGGCCTGCTCGGCAACTATCTCGTGCAGCTCGGCAAGGCGGCCGGACTCACGGTGATCGCTGACGCTGCGGACAAGGACCGCGCCCTGGTCGAGTCCCTCGGCGCAGACCACGTCGTCGAGCGGGGGCCGGGGTTCGCCGACGCGGTCCGCGCCATCGTCCCAGGGGGCGTGGATGCACTTACGGACGCGTCCGTACAGCGGGAGGAGGCGCTGCCGGCCGTCCGTGACGGCGGGGTCTCAATCGACGTGAGGCTCTGGAAAGGGACCGGTGAGCGCGGCATCCGCTTCGAGCAGGCCGTGGTGGCGGATGAGTATCACTCCTTCGGCAAGCTCGACGCGCTGCGCCAGCGAGTGGAAAACAGGCTCCTCACCCCCCGTGTGGCGGAGGTGCTGCCGGCTGCGGAGGCATCGCAGGCGCACCGGCGCCTCGAGGCCGGGGGCGTGCGCGGCCGCTTCGTACTGGTCTGGTGACCGAGGCCGTCGGCTGAAAGGGTTCGACCTCGTCGAATTCTGAGTTAACCCGGCTCGCTCACCTGGAGATCGGTTTCGCTTCAGAAGGGGTCAGATCCAGAGCAGGAGCGCGGCGATGGCGACGGTGGCCTGGTAGAACTCGTGAGGGGCACCGGCCAAAGGCCGGTGCCTTTGCCCCGCAGGGGCGGGCCGCGGGCGCGCAGCGCCCTTCAAGGCGGCCCGGCGCGAAGCGCCCCGCCCGGCCAGGGCGGGCTGGGAACGCCCGCGGCCGCAGGTCGCTCTGGGGCACCCCAGCCCGCAGGGCTGTCCATTACCGTGCCGGCTGCCCGCCACTGGGTCGGGGGCGGGCAGCCGGCGGGGATTGAGGATCAGGCTTCGCGGTGGACGAACTGGAAGCAGTCGTAGAACGAGCCGGTGCCGGTTGCGAATCTGCACCGGAAGGACATGCCGCGACCTGCAGCAACCTCACGTGCCCAGTGGTGAGCTTCCCCTCCCGTCGCAAGGCCAGCAGACGGCGCACCGCCGGCCCCCGCAACGCCCGAACCGACACAGCCGGCAAAACCCCACCCGGCCCCGCCGAGGCCGGTCCCTGCTCTCCCTCATCCACACCCCCGAGCACACCAACCACTCGCCGGCCAGCGGATCAGAACTCACAAGGCTGAGACAGCGTCACCCCGCACGCGATAACACCCCCACGACAGCGATACCCACGGAAATCTCACCCTCATGACAGTGGCCCCGCGCCCCGAAACCGCCACCCACCAGCAACAACACACCCAGACCCCACTGTCCCTCACCCCACTGTCCCGAAACCGAGAGATCGCACAGCCACCATCGCGGCCTTCCTGCGCACCCGGGTCTACCGGCCGGAATCCCTCGTGTGGCTGGAGGGCTACCAAGCCCTCATCCGCTGGCGGGCCGAGAACGAGATCACTGGCCTCTACGCCGTTCCCTATGACGTCGAGACCGAGGTCGGGGCGACCAAGGCGTTTCCGCTGGGGCGGTGGGTGCACCAGCAGAGGAAGACGCTGCGGGGCGGGGAGCTGGAGGAGCGGCGCAAGGAGCTTTTGGACGCCCCGGAGGCCGGCATGGTGTGGGAGCCCGGTGAAGAGGCATGGGAGAACAAGCTCGCCGCGCTGCGCTCCTACCGGCGCGCCACCGGACACCTCGCACCCCGCCAGGACGCCGTCTGGGACGCCCCCGCCGGCGGTCAGCCCGTCCCGGTCGGGCAGCACCTGGCCAACCTCCGCAGGCAAGGCGGCCTCGGCAAAAACCCCGAGCGCGCCGCGGCACGCGCGCAGCAGCTGGCGGCGATCGACCCGGACTGGAACTGCCCCTGGCCCCTCGACTGGCAGCGCCACTACCGCGTCCTCGCGGACCTGGTCGACGCCGACGGTGTACTGCCCGACATCGCACCCGGCGTGCTGATGGACGGCGACGACCTGGGCAAGTGGCTGAAGCGGCAGAAACAGCCGGGCACCTGGAAACTGCTGTCGAGCGAGCAGCAGGAACGGCTGACCAGGCTGGGCGTACAGCCCGCCCAGGCGCCGTCTCCGACCCCGGCGGCCGGGCGTACGGCGAAGGGCCAGGGCAAGGCGCAGCAGGCATTCCAGCGCGGCCTGGCAGCCCTCGCACAGTGGGTGGAACGGGAAGGCGTCCACCGGCCGGTACCAAGGGGCCACAGCGAACAGATCACTATCGACGGCCAGACCGAGCCGGTCACGGTCCGGCTCGGCGTGTGGGTCTCGAACGTGAAATCGAGGCGCGACAAGCTCTCGGACGCGCAGCGGGCCGCCCTCACCGAACTCGGCATGGAATGGGCCTGATGCTCCGCCGGCCGGACGGGTGGTGAATCGGATGGTCAGTGAAGTACACAGTCAGGCCCCCGGGACAAGCGTCCTGGGGGCCGGGCCTGGCGGAGAAGCTCCGTCGATCCCCGCCGATCCCCGCCCGGGGGTTCGGGTGGTGTCCGGTCAGCCGGTGGCGGCCTCCGGCTCGCGGCTCCGGCCAGTGGTCCTCTCGGCGTTTTCCTGGCGCGGCGCCCGGGGGATGACGGCGGAGATCACCGCAGCGAGGATGCCGACACCGCAGCCGATCACCAGGCCGATGCGGAAGCCTCCCTCGGACACCAGGGCGTGGTTGCCGGTCACGGTGGTCATCTGGGCGAGGATCACACCGATCACGGCGGCACCGACGGAGCTGCCCAGCGAGCGCATCAGCGAGTTGAAGCTGTTGGCCGCGGAGGTCTGGCTGCGTGGGACGACGCCCATGATGAGGGCGGGCATGGCGCCGTAGGCGATGCCCACACCGCCCTTGATGATCATGTGGGCGGTCATCAGGCCCGGCGCGGTGCCCATGAGGAGCAGGGCCGCGGCGTAGCCGACGGCGATGACCGAGGCTCCCAGCATGAGGGTGAACTTGGCGCCGCGGGAGTTGATCAGCTTGCCTCCGACGGGCGAGAGGAAGACCTGGATGAGGCCGCCGGGCAGCATCCACAGGCCGGTGGCGAGCATCGACTGGCCCAGGCCGTAACCGGTCTCGGTGGGCAGCATGAGGATCTGCGGAGTGACCAGCATCGTGGCGTACATGCCGATGCCGGTGAAGATCGACGCCGTATTGGTGAGGAGCACCTGCGGGCGGGCGGTGGTCCGGAGGTCGACCAGGGGGTCGCGGGTACGCAGCTCCCACCAGCCCCATGCCAGCAGGACGATCACGGCACCGGTGAAGCAGATGAGGGTCGGGGCGGCGGTCCAGCCCCAGTCGGCGCCCTTGGAGACGGCCAGCAGGAAACAGACGAGGCCGATGGCGAGGGCGACGGTGCCTGGCAGGTCGAAGCGTTGGCCGGCGGCGTCGGCGGCGCCCTTTGGCACCACCTTGAGGATGGCCAGGGCGAGAAGCACGCCAATGACGGCGGTGGCCCAGAACATGACACGCCAGCTGGCGAACTGCGCGACCGCGGCGGCCACCGGCAGGCCCAGGCCGCTGCCGATGCCCAGGGAGGCGCTGATCAGGGCGACGGAGGTGCTGAGCTTCTCCGGCGGAACGGTGTCGCGGAGCAGTGAGACGCAGAGCGCGACGATGCCCAGCCCCATGCCCTGCAGACCCCGGCCGACGATCATGGGTATGACGGAGGAGGCCAGCGCACAGACGGCGGAGCCGACCACCAGGGGCACCAGACAGACGAGAATCATGCGCCGCTTGCCGACCATGTCTCCCAGGCGGCCGGCAACCGGCATGAAGACCGCGCCCACCAGGAGAGTGACGGTGACGGCCCAGGCGGTGTCGGAGGGGGTGGAGTGCAGGATGCGCGGCAGATCGGCGAGAAGGGGCGTGATGAGGGTCTGCATCATCGCCGCGACCGTGCCCACGAGCGCGAGGGTGGCGACCACCACGTTCGCGCGTGGGGCGCTGCGAGTTGTGTCCAAGAGGGGTCTCCACGGAAAAGGCGTCAGGAGCAGCGGGGCGCCGAGCTCCCCCATACGAGGTTTGCATCATACAAATTCTTTGCATCATACAAACGTTTTGCATCTACCAATGCCGAGGGTTTGAATTGCCGCGTGCGAGGATGGACCAGGGGAGCGAGGAAGCCATGCCGAGACCGATCGACGAACTCGCGTACGAGCACATGCTGCTGACCCGCTACACCCTCCACAACCTGACCGGCCGACACACCGAGGGACTCGAGCGCAGCGCGTACGTGCTGCTCAGCCGCCTCCTCGCACAGGGCCCCATGTCGGTGGGCGAGCTCAGCGACGCCTTCGAGCTCGACGTCTCCACAGTTCACCGGCAGACCGCCGCAGCCATGAGGGCGGGCCTGGTCGAACGCATACCCGACCCCGGGGGCGGGATGGCCCGGAAGTTCCGGGTCACCGAGCTCGGCGAGAAGCAGCTGCACGACCACCGGGCCGCGCTGCGGGAAGCCTTCGGCGCACTGCTCGAGGACTGGCCGGACGAGGATTTCGACGCCTTCGTGACCTACCTGCGCCGCTTCAACACAGCCGTCGAACACCGGCGAGGGCGCCCCTGGCCCCGGCCGTGATCTCCAAGAGTGCCCGGCAGGAACCCGCTACAACCCGAAGCCCACACCGCAGACGGTGACACTGCCCCCTTCCCACCGCCCGCCCCGCCAGCACACCACCCGCACACCCCGGGACCAGCGGCAACGCACTCCCCGGCATACCGACCGGCAACCACGTGATGCGAACAGGCAGCCTGTGCCGCTTGGAAAGTCATCGCTGCTGGTCAAGCCGCATATCGGTACTCGTTGATCGCTCCGCCGGGGATGCGGGTGCGTAGGAGTTTGCCGGGATGGCCGTGCCGGCGTTCGGCGGCGGGTTCCTCGCTCACGTCGGGCGGGAGTTGGTCCCGGGCCTGGTGAGGCCGGTGCCCGTTGTAGTGATCTTGGTACCGGCCGAGGACGCGCCGCGCATGGGCCTCGTTCACGATCAGCACGTGGTCCAGGGCCTCCCGGCGGATCGTGCCGATCACGCGCTCGCAGTGGGCGTTCATTCGCGGCGCCCGGGGCGCGCCGAGCAGCACGTCCACGTCCTGGCTCTGTGCGTGAGAACGGGTTCTGGCTCAGCTTCTGTGGTGCGGTCACGCTGCGTGAGAGACTCAGGCAGGGGTGGGCCAATCCCGGTGGCGAGAACCAATCGGCGGTCAGTCCTCCGCCTCTGCGTCCGACCGCTTGCTCAAGAACTGCTTCGCCGCCTCGACCGCTTCCTTATTGAGTTCCTCAAAGGAGACTCCCCAGATCTCCTCCCAGCCGTCCAGGTTGTGCGCGCAGTGGACAAGTGGTTCCAGCTTTTCGGGGTAGTCGAGGTCATAGGCGATGTCTGCCCAGATGAGGTGGGTGCCGGTGGCGGGATCGAGAGATCCATCGGCGATCTGACCGGCGATCCAGTAGGCCATTGCCCACTTTGCGGCCCGAGGGTCAGCGGGCGGGTGGAAGAGCAGTCCCAGCTCCTCCAGCACCTGGTCGAAGAGCGCTGGCGCTTCGGGCTCTTCGCTCCGAAGGAGGCCGGCCAGCATGGCGAGGGAGGGGCTCTCAACCCCAGCAATCAGTGCGTCCAGCCCTGCCTGGATGAGCCGGTCAGACCCGACGTGCCTACCGAATGCTCTCTCGCGCGCCATGCTGCTGAGCTGCTTGATGGCGTCGTCGCGGGTCATCGGAGTCTTCTCGGTCAGCATCTGGGAGAAGAAGGCTCGCACATCCGCCGACGCTGCCGCCATCGAGTTCCTCCCGTCTGGTCGGTGATCAGGACATGAGGACGCGTTTCCGCAGGAGGGCGAAGCCCGCGCGGCCGAACATCTGGCGCTTGAGCATCTTGATCCGGTTGACATGTCCTTCGACGGCGCCGGAGTTCCAGGGCAGGGTGAGACCGGCGATGACGGCGGCGCGATCGCGGTCGATGCCGGCGGCGAGAGTGTGGAGGCTGGGCAGGTCGTCCTGCCGGACGGCGTCGAGCCAGTCCGGCAGGCGCTCGCCCTGGCGCTCGGTGAGCATGGCCGCGAAGGAGCGGACATGGCGGGTGAGGGCGTCCAGTTCGGGGCAGTGGGCCCGGACATGCTTGAGCTGGAGCTGTTCGGTCTCGGTGAGGGTGTCCGGGTGGCGGAGGATCCATCCGGCGACGGCCCGGGGGGAGGGCGGCCGGGCGGTCACCGGTCGTGGTGAGGTGCGTTTGTCGTGCAGGTAGGCGCGAACGCGCTGGTAGCTGCCCTTGTAGCCGAGCGGCACGATCTCCTCCCACAGCTTCCACGCGCTGGTGCAGCCTTCGCCCCAGCGGTCGTCCAGGTAGGGCTTGTAGTCGTCGAGGACGGAGGGGCGGTTCTGCCACTGGCCGGTGAAGAGGTCTTCCGGCTTGGCGGCGTCGGCGTACTTCTTGACGGTGCGGCTGGTCATGCGGAGTTGTCGCTGGATAGAGCGGCGGCTGTGTCCTGCCTCCAGCAGTGCGTGGACGGTGGCGTGCGTGGTGCGGGTGCGGTCGGCGAACCGGTGGCCGGTCGGCCACGGTGAGCCGGACGTCTCTTCCACCGGGGCGGGTGCGGGCTCGGGCTCAGGTGCTCCGGGGACGAGGACGCGCAGGCAGCGGCGGTGCTGCGCAACGGCTCGCTCGGCGGCCTCGCTGAGGTTGTGCCACAGGTGCCACCGGTCCGCGACCTGGACGGCCTGCGGAGCTCCGGCGGCGGCGCCTTCCGCGAAGAACGGCGCGCGGTCGCGGCAGACGACTTCGACACCTGGCCGCTGGGCCAGCCATGCGGCCAGCGTCGATGCCTCCCGGTCTGGCAACAGGTCAACGGGGCGCCGGGTCTCCATATCGACCAGGACCGTGCCGTAATTGCGGCCCTTGCGGGTCGCATACTCATCGACACCAACCACGCGCGGGGCCGGAGGCTCCGGCTCGGGAAGCGCGTCGACCAGCCGCAGGACCGTGCTCCGGCTGACGGCCACCCCGAACACACGGGCCATCCGGGCGCCGGCCCGCCCCGCCAGGGCGAGGCCGACCGCGGCCAGGGTGGAACGCAGCCGCTCGGTCCGCTGACCGTGACGGCGGGTCAGACCGGGTATCTGCTCGACGAAGGTCCGACGCCCGCACGAGACGTTCTGGCAGGTGAACCGACGCACCCGCAGGCGGAGGACAACGCTTCGTCCGGTACTGGGAACATCTACGGGAAACCGCAGGTAGGATCCGTGAACCCGGCTGGACCATGTACCGCAGTCCGGACATGGGGCTCCCGTCGCGGTGCATTGCGCATCAACGTGCACTACCGCGATGTCCACGTCTACCGACAGCACCGCGACGTCCGCGATCGACGGAAACAACAGCTCCTTCAGTCGGAGCACGACCTCTTCCACGGCCCCGAACTGTCAGCCACACCGCACCGGCCACTGCTTGTTTTCGGGCAACTTCCCGACCCTCCGGGAACGGCCCAGCCGTCACTCAGCGTAGCCACACCACAGAAGCTGAGCCAGAACCCGTTCTCGTGAATAGGGCCACGGTGGTGGTCTTGTTCGCGCAGCGCACAACGGGTGCACACGGGAGGGAGGTCTGATCGGCTTGCGTGGAGCTCGCGGACCTCAAGCGTGGCACCCTGCTGCGGCGGCCCTGCCGGTCAGGTGCATGATGAAGCAGACATGGGAGGGAAGGGGGCGGGGATGGCGCACTGGACGGTGGAGAGGCAGGGAGCAACTCCTGCAGGGCCGGAGCGTGTCGGCGGCGCAGGCTGGACGGCCGCGTGGCTGACAGGGGCCGTGACGCTGTCGGCGGAGGGCGCGCTCGCGCTGGTCGTCTACTTCCTGGCGGGCTTGCGGGATGAGCACTATTTCGCCGCCGGCGTCTCGGCCTACGTCGGGTATCTCCTCGTGGCCGTGGTCGCCGTGGTCATGCTCGGCCTGGCGGGGTTGATCGGCTCGGCGGCGGCCGTCCTGCCGGTCGTGCAGCTGTCGCGCTGGTCGGCCCGCAGGACTGGGCGGGCGGAGACGATGCGCTGGTGCCTGGCTGCTTGCGGGGCGTTCGCCACGGCGGCCGCCGTGTGCACCGGGGTGCCGACGGCGCTTCTCGGCGGCAGTTGGACTGTGCTCCCGCTGGTTTTTCTCGTGGCTTTCCTCGGCTTGGTTCCCGCCGTCCTGTGCACTCGGGCCGTGACCGTCCTGCGCGGCACCGGTGGCCGGTTCGGGCTGGCTGCGGTGGTGTTCGTCTGCGGACTGACGCTGTCGGCGGTGGTTTTCGTCGGTGGCCTGGCGGCCTACGGGACTGGCCTGATCCAGGGATACGAGCCGCCACGGCTCACCGACGCGCAGCTCGTCGGTACCTGGACCGACGACCAGGGCGGCACCCTCACCCTCCGGGCTGATGGCACCGCGGTGGCCAACGATCTGGACGTCCGTGCCGCGGAGGCGGCGTACGGCGGGGACGCACCCGAGCAGTGCAGTGGCTCCGGCTCGTGGGCGCAGGGTGCATCGCTGTCCGGAACCCCGCAGCTCGATCTCAGTGTCAGTGGCTGCATGGGGGGCAGCGGCTGGCAGTTCGGCGGCACCGAAGAACAGCCCACCCTCTACTACTGGATCGGCGACCCGGATTCACTCGACCAGTACACATTGCACCGCAGGTCGCCAGTGCCGTAGTTACTGGTGAGCTTGCCTATTCAGGTTTCGCCAGTTCCCCGTGGAGTCCACCCTGCTGGTGACCGTGTGTGTGGCCGTGACGGTTTGAGTCGGTTCAGGCACGAATTTCGTGAGAAGCTGTTGTCTTTTCGATCTTGAGCGGTGGTGGTCGAACGCGGGTTCCCGGTCGGGTGATCCTGCCGGGGTGAGGGCATGAAGGCAGGGCCTCCTGAACAGCTCGTGGGTGTCGAATCCATAGAGCAACAGGAGGCCCTGTTGTCACAGTCTTCCGTGCTGGTCCCGGACGAGTCCAACTCGGCTGCTCCATCGTGTGATTGCCTCGCGCACGTGTACGGCAACGCGGCCGACSGGCCCGAGCGACAGCGTCGGTACCCGACCGACATGACGGACGCGGAGTGGACCGTGGTCCGGCCGCTGCTGCCGGTGCCGGGCTGGATGCGCGGCCGCGGCGGGCAGCCGGAGGCGTACTGCCACCGGCAGATACTGGACGCGATCGGCTATCTCGTGGACAACGGAATCAAGTGGCGGGCGATGCCCGCCGACTTCCCGCCGTGGGACCGGGTGTACGCGTTCTTCCGCCGCTGGCGCGACCACGCCCTGATCCGCGAGTTCCACGACCGGCTGCGCGGGCAGGTCCGCGAGAAGGCGGGGCGGGACGCGGAGCCGAGTGCGGGTGTGATCGACTCGCAGTCCGTCAAGGCGGACGCCGTGGTCGGCGCCGACAGCCGCGGCTTCGACGGCGGCAAACTGGTCAACGGGCGCAAGCGGCATGTCGTGGTCGACACCCTCGGCCTGCTGCTGGGGGTGATGGTCACGAGCGCGGACGTCGGCGACCGCGCCGTCGCCCAGGTCCTGCTGGCGCGGGTGGCCGGCGCGCACCACCGGCTGGAGCTGGTGTGGGCCGACGGCGGCTACACCGGCAGCCTCGTCGAGCACTGCCTGGCCACGTTCGCCCTGGTCCTGGCGATCGTCAAACGCAGCGACGGCCAGAAGGGGTTCGTGGTGCTGCCCAAACGGTGGATCGTCGAACGGTGTTTCGCCCACCTGATGCAAAGCCGCCGCCTGGTCCGCGACGTCGAACGCCGCACCAGCAGCGCGGAGGCGATGGTCTACTGGTCGATGACCCTGCTCATGATCCGCCGCCTGGCCCGGCCACGCCCGTCGCGGGCGTGAACCGGCCCGGCGCCGACTCCACCGCCCAGCCACGGGCCACCAGCCGTTTCGCCTTCGACCGCAGCGCCTCCACCCGCGCCGGCACCACGTCCATGCCGAAGACGGCGGCCAGTTCCTGACAGGTCATCGGCCCCTGACCGAGCCGGGCCCGGTCCGCGAGTGTGGTGAGGATGCGCTGGTAGTCCACCGGCAGCGCCGACCAGGCCAGCCCCTCGCACCACACCGGCACCTGCGACTTCGGCGTCGCCGCATCCCCGGACACCGACCGCGCGGCCGTACCCGGCGGATCCGTGACGGCCTCCGCCCCGGCGGTGCCGCTGCCCGCCGGGGCCAGCACCGCGCCGACCCGCCTGCGGGCGATCACCCACTCCTGCCACTCCAGCTCGGCCGCAGCGAGTTCGGCCTGGATACGGTCGGCCTCCTCCCGCAGCCCGTCCACGCGACGGCGAGCGGCGAGCTCGTGCTCTTCCAGCAGTCCGACGACCGACGGCATCCGCAACCTCCCCAAGCAGTGACCACCCGACAGGCCACCACTCCCACGGAACCACCACCCCTATGCCCGACCAGGCAGAACGCCGTCCTCAAGCTCGGAAAGACAACAGCTTCTGAGCCGTCGTCAGCCAGGGGAATGGCCTCAAAGTCGTCATCACCGTGCGGGATACTTGCCTGGTGGACATATCGAGAGCTTCCTGGGTCAACACGACGCACGATTGGTCCGGCGTCGTCGATGCGGAGCATCTGGCGCATATCCGGCAGTGTCCCGCGGAGTTCGCTCCGGATGGACCTTGGCACCTCGTCCTTGAGGTACTTGCCTATGCTGCCGACGAAGCGTCAAGCAACGGCGGGGGACACTGCGTCGTCGTTCTCCATCCCGACGGTTCCCTGTCTGTCCGGGATGACGGCCGGGGCACCGACACCCGCGTGGACGAGCACGGCCGGAGCGTGAAGAAGCCGGTCATGGCTACGAAGGATCTCCGGTTCTTCGACCTTCCGCAGGTCGAGCTGCTGCCTGACGGCCATCCTCGGCGCGGCATGTCCGTGGTTGCGGCGCTCAGCGAGTGGCTTGTTCATACCAACCGTCGCCTCAACGGGGCCTGGACTCAGCGCTACGAACACGGCATCCCCGTCACCGACCTCGAGCCCGTTGAGGGCGACGGCGCGACCGGGACGCTGGTCCATTTCAAGCCGGCCGAGTCGTTGGGTCCGGTGAGCGTGCCGGCGGCCGGCGACCTTGCGCGCCTGGCCACGGCCTGGCCTCATCTGGAGGTTCAGGTCGATGACCGGCGCAATGACTGACGGATTCGGTGGCAGTGACCGGTCTCTCGTTACAGTGATCAGCTCGCTGTGACGACCGACGCGGTCTGTGGTCGGCGACTGGCGGCGGTCAGCAGGAGCCGTTTGCGCAGGAGGGGGGAGGCTGGCACGACCGAACATTGCACCTGCCGAAAACCTCATCCGCGCAGGTCATGCGGCATGTCGGTACTCGTGGAGGATGCCGCCGAGCCGTTCACGTCTCCGTATGTCGAGGCGAGCGATCTGCTCCGGATCGCTGTTCGGGACCGGCAAGGGGTGCAGAGGGCGGGCGTTGGCGATGCCCTGATGAGGCCGATGGGAGTTGTAGAAGTCCTCGAACTCGCGTAAGGCGTACAGCAGATGCCGCTGGTTCCAGATCAGGGTGCGGTCCAGCAGCTCGCGCCGACAGGTCTGCACCCACCGTTCCATGATCGAGTTCATGCGCGGCATCCGCACCCCGCTGGGCAGCACCTCAATCCCCACCTCGGCGAGGACCGCGTCGAACAGCGAGGGGAACTTCCCGTCCCGGTCCCGGATCAGGAACCGTGCCCGGCAACCGGCGTCTTCGAGGTCCATGACGAGATTCTTCGCTGTCTGCGTCACCCAGGAGGCGCTCGGGTGCGCGGTGGCGCCGAGGATCCGGATCCGCCGGCTGGCATGCTCGATCACCGCGAACACGTACAGGCGCACCCCGGACAGCGTGACCGTCTCCAGGAAGTCGCACGCCAGCAGGGCGTCGGCCTGGGAGCGCAGGAAGTCCGCCCACGTGCTGGAAGCGCGTTCCGGTGCCGGGTCGATCCCAGCCTCCTGGAGGATCTCCCAGACGGTGGAGGCGGCCACCTTGATCCCGAGAACGAGGAGTTCGCCGTGGATGCGGCGATACCCCCAACCAGGATTCTCCCGCGCAAGCCGCAACACCAAGAGCCGGATGGAGCGCACGGTCCGCGGCCTTCCCGAGCGCTTCGGCCGGGAAGCGGCAGCGTGGCGGCGCGCGACCAGATCGCGGTGCCAGCGCAGCACCGTATCCGGACGCACCAGCAACCTCACCCTGCGCAGCACCTCCGACGGCAGCCGGTGCAGCAACGCCGCCAAGAACGCTCGATCGCCCGGGGTGAACCGCACCCTGTCTTTGCCGAGTTGACGCTGAAGCACCGTGATCTGATGGCGCAGGGCGAGGATCTCCGCATCCTTGTCCCGGTCGCTCATCGGTAACAGGCGGACCATGGCGAACGCTTGGGTCACGGTCAGGTAAGCCAGTCGCAGCAGCACGACCGACCATCATGTCGGGACAACCACCAGGTACGCGAGAGCACCCCCTCGAGCACCCACGCGCGAGACCCCGCGCACCCCCGCGCGCCTCCTCCCACCAGGGCGGATGAGGTTTTCGGCAGGGGCAAGATCTTGGTGGCTAATTCCAATTCTCCTGCTGTGAGCCGGAGTTGATCGCTGAGGAACGACGACTCCAGCGGATGGGATCATGCTGATCGTTGATCTCGTCGTGATTCCTTGGGGATCGGAGTGTGTCGTGTCGATGCAGCCGCGGCCTTGGCCGGAGCCGGATCCGCAGGTGGCTGCGGCGATCCGGGCGATCTACCGGGGCCGGCGGGCGGTTCCGTTGCCGGTGCAGGTGCGTGACCGGCTGGGCGAACTGTTCCCGGACGCGGCGTTCGCCGAGGCGTTCGGCCGGGCGGGTAAGCCGGGCTGGTCGCCGGGGCGTCTGGCGCTGGTCACGGTGCTGCAGAAGGCCGCGAACCTGACCGACCGGCAGGCCGCGGACGAGGTCCGCGAGAACCTGGCCTGGAAGTACGCACTCGGCCTGGACCTGGAGGATCCGGGATTCGACCACAGCGTGCTGCCGGAGTTCCGCTCCCGTGTCGTCGCCCACGGGCTGGAGGAGCGGGTGCTGGACCTGTTGCTGGAGCGGCTGACGGCGCTGGACCTGCTGACGGCGGACGGCAGTCAGCGCACCGACTCCACGCACATCGTGTCGGCGGTGCGGGACCTGAACCGGCTGGAGCTGGTCGGCGAGAGCGTCCGCGCTGCGTTGAACGCGCTCGCCGCCGCCTGCCCCGACTGGGTGGACCAGGTGCTGGTGGTGGACGACTGGAGCCATCGCTATGGAGATCGGGTGGACAGCTGGCGGCTGCCGACCTCCAAGACCAAGCAGGACAAACTCGCGCTCGCCTACGCGCAGGACGGCTACACGCTGCTGCAGGCCGTCTACGCACCCGCCTCGCCCGGGTGGCTGCGCGAACTGCCCGCGGTTCAGACCCTGCGGCAGGTGCTGGTGCAGAACTTCACCCGCACCGCCGACCGCGTCGGCAGGCTGCGGATCCGGCGGCGTGAGCGCGCCGAGGACGGCGGCGACGGCCTGCCGCCCGCCCCATCCCGCCTGGCCTCCCCCTACGACACCGACACCCGCTGGTCTGCCAAGCGCGAGACGTTCTGGAACGGCTACAAGCTCCACGTCTCCGAGACCTGCCACCCACAAGCCGAGGGCGACCGGCCCGGACGCCCAAACCTGATCACCAACGTCACCACCACCTGCTCAACCCTGCCGGACAGCAAGGCCCTGAGCGCGATCCACCAGGGCCTGCACCGGCGCCACCTGCTGCCCGCCCGGCACTACCTCGACTCCGGCTACCCCAGCGCCGAGCTCATCGCGTCCGCCGCCAAGACCTATGGCGTCGCCCTGGTCACGCCGGTCCTGCTCGACACCTCCCGCCAGGCCAAGGCCCGACAAGGCTTCGCGGCCCACGACTTCACCATCGACTGGGAGAACAACAAGGCCCTCTGCCCGGCGGGAAAGACCAGCGCCACCTGGAACGACGTCGTCCAGGAGGGCGTGGCCAAGACCGTCGTCTCCTTCGCCGCCCTGGACTGCATCCCCTGCCCCGTCAAGGAGCGGTGCACCAGCTCACGACAGGGCCGCCGGCTCAGCCTCTACCCCTGGGAGCTCACCGAGGCCATCCGCGCCGCCCGCGCCCGGCAGCGGGACGGCACCTGGCAACGCGACTACGCCCTGCGGGCCGGGGTCGAGGGAACCGTCCGGCAAGCCACCCACACCACCGGCCTGCGCCGGGCCCGCTACCGCGGCCTCGCGAAGACTCACCTCGACCACACCACCAGCGCCGCCGCCCTGAACCTCATCCGACTCCACGCCTGGTGGAACGGCCACCCCCTCGACCGCGTCAACCACAGCCACCTCGCCAGACTCCAACTCAGCCTTACGGCATGAGCGTTGGAGTTAACCACCAAGATCCTGCCCTTGCCGAATACCTCATCCGTGCTGGTCAGGCCGCATGCTGGTACTCGTGGAGGGTGCCGCCAAGCCGCGCTCGCCGTCGTATGTCCAGACGGGCGATCCGGTCCGGGTCCTCGATCGGAGCRGGCAGCGGGTGGAGGGGGCGGGCGTTCGCGAGGCCCTGGTGCGGCCGGTGCTCGTTGTAGAACGTCTCGAACTCGCGTAGTGCGTGCAGGAGATGGCGTTGGTTCCAGATCAATGTGCGGTCCAGCAGTTCTCGTCGGCAGGTCTGCACCCACCGCTCCATGATCGAGTTCATTCTCGGTATCCGGACGCCGCTGAGCACCACCTCGATACCCGCGTCCTTGAGGACGGCGTCGAACAGCCGCGGGAACTTCCCGTCCCGATCCCTGATCAGACAGCGCGCCCAACAGCCGGCGTCCTCGAGGTCCATGACAAGATTCCTCGCCGCCTGGACCACCAGGACGCGGTCGGATGCGCGGTSGCGCCSAGGATCCGGATCCGGCGGTTCGCGTGCTCGATCGCGGCGAACACGTACAAGCGGGCCCCGGACGGGGTGACGGTTTCGAAAAAGTCGCACGCCAGGAGCGAGGCTGTCGCACAACTCCTGCCCGGTGAAGGTCAAGAGCGAGTTCTGGCCGTGTGGCTGAGCAGYTTGTTGAGGTTGTGGACCGTGCCGAGGAGCTTGATCTCGGCGTCCACGGCCGGGCGGCCGCGGTAGTTGAGGTGGCGCCCGAATCGCTGGAAGAGCTGGGCGAATCCCGGCTCGACCAGGGCACTGCGTTGCCGGTACTGGGCCCGACCGGTTGGGGTGGCGAGGCGGGCGGCCATCGCGTGCTGGCCGRCGCGGGCGTGTCGGCGCTTCGCGGGAAGGCCTGCCTGGTGGGCTTCGCTGGTGACCGAGACCAGCAGCGGAAGGTCGGTGAGGGCTTCGAAGGCGGCGGTGGAGGCGTATCCGCTGTCGGCGAGCCAGAGCTGGATGTCACCGGGAAGCCCGGCGGCCTGGTGGTTGTGCCGGGTCTTGGCCACCATCGGGACGAGGGCCGTGGTGTCCGAGGGATTGTCGTGCACCTCGATGGCCAGCAGGAGCTGGCGGCGGGCACACGTGATCTGCAGGTTGTATCCCTGCAGGTAGCCGCCGCGTTTGCTGAGCATCAGCCGAGAGTCGGGGTCACTCAGACAGGCACGGGCCTCCGGTGAGGGGACCGGCCGGGGGGTGCGGGCCCGTTCCAACCAGGYCCGCGCCTTCACCAGCCGGGCCCGCTGCCGCACCAGGACGGTCTTGTGCTCCAGCGGGACCGGCGGYCGGCCGTTCGCCCCGCGGCGGCCCGCCGCCCGGTCCGCCCCGGCCCGGGCTTCGTACTTCTCTAGTTTTGCCTGGTGAGCCGCGGTTTCCGCGGCCAGGCGCTGCTCGGCCCGGGCCACCATCCGCTCCGCGGCCTCGACCTTGAGTCTGGTCTCGCCCGGTGAGGGCCGGGCCCGTTCGTACACCTTCTGCCTGGCCGTGCGGGCTCGCGTGAGCCGGTCGCACAGCCGGGACAAACGAGGCCAGTCGTTGGAGGCGGTGTCGCTGTCGGCTGCTGCGGAGTCGTCGGCCTCCACGCTCCGCGCATGGACGAGTGCGTCGTCCATCAGCGCGTTGATCTCGTCGTCGCACTGGGAGATGATCGCCTCAAGACGGTGCAGGCGCTGGTTGGCGTCGCGGGATGCGTTCGCGTCCATCGGGGAGCCATCCACGGCCACCGCCGAGAGGTCCACCAGCCCCCGCCGGCCGCACAGCGCCAGCACCTGCACGAACAGCGAGTTCAGGGCATCGCGGTGGCGCCGGATGAACCGCGCCACGGTGGAGTGGTCCATCCTGCGATTCGCGGTGATGACCCGGCAGCCCACGTCATCCCAACAGGCCTGCTCGATGCGGCGGGAAGACCGTATTCCCTTGCTGTAGCAGTACAGGATCAGCGCGACCTGGTTCGTGGGAGGGTAAGCGGCCCCTCCCTGCCCGTCGGCACGGTAGCTGTCCTCGAACGCCGAGAGATCCAGCTCTCCGACGGCGTTGAGCACCTTCCAGCACAGGTGCTCGGGCGGCAGCCACTCCCGTACATTCCGCGGCATCTCAAGATCACGTTCACGGTCGCACAACAGGAAGTTCCGCCCCACAGACCAAGATTCCGATGCCTGCCCGGCGGCCGGAACCGAACAGCGAATCGCTCTTGACCTTCACCGGGCAGGAGTTGTGCGACAGCCTCTGGGCACTCCCGCCAGAACACCGAAAGCTACCCGACCCGGCCCCGGCCGCCCACGAGGCCGCACCAACAGCCGCGCACCCCGCCACCCCGTCGGCAAACACCAACGCAAAAAGGACACCCCCTTCGCCGACATGCACCCGCTCGGGAGGCAGCAGCCGGTCGGAGAGCCGACCAAGTTGCGCGGTGGCTACAAGGCGTTCGGTCTGACCGGTGGCGTGCTGAACGCCGCACAGGCACCGGCGTACATCAGGGAATACGGTGTGCTCGACGGCCTGGGCGAGATGCTCAAGGACTCGATCGATCCCTTCGGATTCCATCGTGCACTGGATCCGCCTGCGCCCCAGGTCGCATGACCTGAGCAGGTGCTGAAGTCGGGGGCCCGTCCGGAAGCAACCGGGCGAGCCCCCGGCCCTGAATCGCAAGAGGAGGTTTTATGGACGCCATCACAGCGGAATGCGTCGTGGCCGAGTTCATGCGGCAGGTTCCGGGAGCCCGGGACGTGCTCGACGACATCAGGGAGCGGGACCCCGGCCTCGGTGACGACTGGGAGAGGGGGAATGCCCCGGATCTGCTGGAATTCTTCCTGAGCGCCTTCAGCGGGCCGGTGCTCCTGCCCTTGTTGCAGGACGAGTCGGCGACCCCGGACGATCTCGAGCCCTGTTTCCGCTATCTCGAAGGTCTCTGTCTGAATGAGGAGACGTATTTTCGGAGCTCTGTCGAGTTCGGGATCCTTGAACAGTTTCTCGAGAGCCGGGAAATGGTCCTGCGCGCATACGCGCGCAGTCTGCCGAAAACCCGGGAACGCGTGACCGGGATGCTCAGCCAGTATCCGGACACGTATGCGGGAATCCGGGGCGACCTCGACAGCGTCGACGGGGTATGAGAAAATGGTACGATGCGAAACGGCAGGGGCTCACAGTGGTGGGACCCCGGCCGTCGTCGTACGCCCTGCGGCGTGAGCCGCCCTACGGCGTCAGCGTCTGGCCCAGGTGCAACGTCGTTCGCTTAGTGGTCGGCTTCGTGGGCCTGTCTGTTGCTGATGGGCGTCACGCATTCTTCACCAGTGGTGTGGCATTCATTTTTACTGGTCTGGCGTCTTTGTTCTGGGGAGTTTCCCCCAGCTGATGCAGACCGACCAGCGCACCGCGAGGCAGTCGCCCTACGAGCGGGTCACCGAGATCAGCCGCGAACTGAAGATCCTCGCCGCCGACACCGGCGCCGTGCTCATCGCCCTGGCCCAGCTCAACCGCGGGCCCGAACAACGGCAGGACAAGCGGCCGGCGGTCAGCGACCTGCGGGACTCCGGCGCTCTGGAGCAGGACGCGGATGCGATCCTCCTGCTGCACCGCGAGGACTACTACGAGCCGGAGTCCGAGCGGTCCGGGGAGACCGATCTGATCGTGGCCAAGCACCGCAACGGGCCCACCGCCACCGTGACGGTGGCCCACCAGTTCCACTACAGCCGGCTGCGCGACATGTCCGCCGCCGAAGAACCCGCCCCCTGACCGTCCTGGGCGCCGCTGTGCGGCCCGTTCCGCCCGGCGCCGGGCAACTACCCCGGCCCGGCCGGGAACGCCGTACAGCGGCCCCCACAGCCGATCATGAACGGAGACCCCGATGGGCATCATCGGAGACGGCCTCGAGCGCGCCGTACAAGGAGCGTTCACCCGCCCCATCCCCAAGTCGGCCGGCGCGCAGGTGCGTTACCTGGTCAAGCAGCTCAAGGGCACCCGCGCGGTGGCCGGCGCGCTTGGCGTCTCGCAGCGCACCGTGGAGCGGTACGTCAAGGACCAGATCAAAAAGCCCCGTGCCGCTCTCGCCGCCCGGATGGAGCGCGAGGTGAGGAAGGGCACTGTCACATTGGCTGACCCGTGGGATGATCTCCGAGTTGATCATGGTGGAGGAGGGTCTCCGTGGGGGACGCATCGCCGTTGTACAAGGGGCACCGGTACCCAGTCGAGATCATCTCCCACTGCGTGTGGCTGTACTTCCGCTTCCCGCTGTCGTTCCGCGAGGTGGAGGAGCTCATGCTCGAGCGCGGTGTGACCGTCTCCCACGAGACGGTCCGCCGCTGGTGCGCCAAGTTCGGACAAACCTATGCGAACGGACTGCGCCGCCGCCGGCCCCGCCCCGGGGATAAATGGCACCTGGACGAGGTGTTCGTCAGGATCAACGGGGAGCTGAMGTACCKGTGGCGGGCCGTCGACCAGGACGGGATGGTGCTGGACATCCTCGTGCAGAACCGCCGGGACACCGCCGCGGCCAGGCGCTTCTTCCGCCGCCTGATGAAGAAGACGCGCGCGGTGCCCCGGGTGGTGGTCACCGACAAGCTCCGCTCCTCCGGCGCGCCCACCGCGAGGTCATGCCCTCCGTCGAGCACCGCTGTCACCAGGGCCTGAACCACCGGGCGGAGAACAGCCACCGGCCCACCCGGCAACGCGAACGCGCGATACGGCCTGAACACAGGACCTGACCGCAAGCCCACCACGCTCCGGCACACCGCCAGACACCGCCCCACCCAACAACGTGACAGCGCCCCTGTGCGGCTTGCGCCGCGCACGGGTCCGCGTTCGTCAAAGCTTGCGGCCGACCCCGCACCACATCGGCAGCGCGCCAGGAGACTGGCTACCCGCAGAGTCGGGATGCCACTCGGGCAGTTGGACGACGCCGGGGTCCAGCAGATCCGCACCGGCGAAGAACTGGGTGACCTCGGCGTGTGTGCGGGGCGTGGCTCCCGCGTGCTCGGCGGCCCGATCGTTGTACCTGCGCATCGACTCGGCGACCTCTTCGGCTCCGATGTCCGCGGCCGGGTGGGAGAGGACGATGTGACTGCCGGGGGCGAGCGCGTCGAGGAGCCGTCGGGCGATCCCATGGGGGCCGTCGGCGTCCGGAATGTACTGCAGAACCGCCACGAGCATCAAGCCCACGGGTTGCGACAGATCCAGCGTCTCCCGAGCTGCCGTCAGGATGCCGTCCACGTCACGCAGGTCTGCCTCCAGATAGTCAGTCGTTCCTTCCTGGGTGCTGACCAGCAGCGCGCGGGCATGAGACAGGACAATGGGGTCGTTGTCGACGTAGACCACCCGGGCGCCGGGATCGACCCGCTGCGCCACCTCGTGCGTGTTGTCCGCCGCCGGAATCCCGGTGCCGATGTCGAGGAACTGCCGTACCCCTGCTTTCCCGGCCAAGTGCCGCACCGCCCGCCCCAGGAAGGCCCGGTTGGCCCGGACCGCCGGAACGACCTGCGGATTGGCTGCAGCGGCCAGTTCGGCCGCCTCCTGGTCAGCAGGGTAGTGGTCCTTGCCACCCAGCCAGGCGTTGTACACCCGCGCGGGATGCGCCACCGAAGAGTTGATCGGCACCATTCCACCGGTCGAACGCTCGCTCATCCCAACTCGCTCCCCGAACCTTGCCTCACCAGATGCCTACCGTACCCAACACAAGACAACTCCCCTACACGCAAACCCCGTTGTGATCATCAGAGGCCGGGGGCCGCTGCCCGGGCGCGGTGTCATCGTGTCCTACGAGACGACCCGTCGGTGGTGCCTGAAGTCCGGCCAGTCCCACGCAGGCGCGCTGCGCCGCCGACCTCCCCGCCCCGGCGACGGGTGGCACCTGGCCGAGGTCTTCAGCACGATCGACGGCGAGCAGAAGTATCTCTGGCGCGCGGTCGGCCAGGACGGCACCGTGCTGGACATCCCCGGCCAGCACCGGCGCCACCAGGCGCGGCCCGGCGCTTCTTCCGTCGGCTCCTCCAAGGAGTCGGGCCGTGCCGAGGGTGATCGTCACGGACAGGCTCCGTTCCTACGGGGCGGCCCACCGCGAGGTCATGCCCTCCGTGGAGCACCGCTGCCACGCAGGCTTGAACAACCCGGTCGAGAACTTCCACCGGCCGACGCGGCGGCGTGAAGCGAGGAAGGGCTTCCGCAGTGCCGGTGGGGCCCAGCGGTTCCTGGCCGCGTTCGGCGGGATCTCGCCCCACTGCCGGCCCCGCCGCCACCTGATGACCGCCCCCGGCTACCGAGCCGAGATGACCATCCGCTTCGCGATTTGGGAGCAGATCACCGGCGCCGCCGGCCGGCCCGCCGAGGCCTGAACACCGGCCCGGAACCCGGCCCCCACCATGCCCCGACGCGCCGTCAGAGACCCACGTACCCAATAATGTGACAGCGCCGCGGCATCTGTTCCACGCCCTGCGGGAGTTCGAGCGTTTCTACAATGTGCACCGTCCCCATCAGGGCATCGCGAACGCTCGCCCGCTGAACCCTTGCCTGCGCCGATCGCCGATCCGGACCTAATCACCCGCCTCGAGGTACGAAGACGCGATCGCTTTGGCGGCATTCTCCACGAGTACCGCCATGCGGCCTGACCTGCCCGGACGAGATTTCGGCAAGGGCATGCCCACCGGCCTTGGGGAAGAAGGGTCCGCACACTCTGTGCTCTCCTCACCGGCACGGACAAGAAGGTGCGCAACGGGGCGGCCGTCTCGTAGGCGTGGGTGAGCGGGCTGTCGCCGCGAACGGGGGTGCTGCCCCTGGCTGTGCTCGACGGTTCGCTCGTCTACCTGGTCAGGGGCAGCCGAAGCGGCGCCACCCTGGTGGAGGGTGGCGCCGCATCGGTGCCGACGTGGGTGGAGCGCCCGGAGCCGTCAGGGTAGGCGAGCCCTCCGGGCGCTCCCGGCATTCAGGGTGTTACTTTCGGAACGGGCCGGTCACCTCGTAGGTGATGCCGCCGGAGGAGCTGCCGCTCGTGCCGCGCTGGCTGGAGAAGTACAGGCGGGTGCCGTCGGGGGAGAAGGCCGGTCCGGTGATCTCCGAGCTGGCCTGGCCGACGATACGCAGGAACGGGGTGACGATGTCGTCCGGGGTGATGATGCAGATCTCCATGTTTCCGCCGTCCTCGGCGACGAACAGGTCGCCGGAGGAGGAACCGGTCACGTTGTCGACGCCGGTCAGCGGGGCGGTGCCGGGGCTGACGAGGCTGTCGTCGTAGGCCAGCTCGTAGGTGCTGTTCGCGAGGTTGACCTGCCAGACGCGGTTGTCGCCCTTGGTGGTGAACCAGATGGTGTCGTTGGCGTAGTGGCAGCCTTCACCGCCGTTGAACCGCTTGGCGCCGGAGACCTGGCGACGGGTCAGGGTCGGGGCGCCGTCGGGGTCCGGCACGGTCGCCCACGTGAAGGAGCCGGAGGTGGCCGTGCCGGCCTTGAGGACCTGCAGGGTGCCGGAGGACAGGTCGCCCCAGGTGGTCGGGATGAAGCGGTAGAAGCAGCCGTCCGACTCGTCCTCGGTCAGGTAGATCACCTTGCGGACCGGGTCGGAGGCGGCTGCCTCGTGCTTGAACTTGCCCATGGCGTCACGGCGGATCGCGGCGTTCACACCGTACGGGTCGGTCTCGTAGACGTAACCCAGGCTGACCTCCTCGCAGGACAGCCAGGTGTTCCATGGGGTGGCGCCGCCCGCGCAGTTCTGGCGGGTATTGGACAGGATGCGGTAGGCGTCGGTGACCGTGCCCGAGGAGTTGAACTTGACGGCGCTCACGCCGCCGCTGGGGTTGATCTCCGAGTTGGAGACGTAGATCCAGCCCGTGCCGTCGGCGAAGCAGGCACCGCCGTCGGGAGCGCTGTGCCAGATGTACGACGTGCTGCCGACCTTCTGGCTGGAGCGGGCGATCACCCGGCTGCTGAAACCGCTCGGCAACTGGATGCCGTTGGCGTCGGCCGCGCCGAGCGCGCCGTACGGGCCGGGGCCGTTTTGGGCCGGGGCCGCGTAGGCGGCGCCGCGCATGAGGGTGCCGCCGAATGCTGCGGCGGAGGTGCCGATGACTGCACCGCGCAGGAAGTTACGACGTTCCATGTCTACTCCTCCGTCAAGAAGAAACAACCGATGGCGTTGAACGCCGCCGACTGGCCTCGGAGGACAGTACGGTCACCCCACCGAATCGATCAGGATTACCCGGGCGAACTCCACCCGACCAATCCGTGACGAACCGTCAAGCGGAGAGGGCACTTCACCAGGTGAAGGCCAGAGTGACCTGCGACCATGCCCCCCATTACCTTCTTCGTGGCCCTGCAATGGGGCTCCCGGCCTCTGGAGCCGGCATGACTGGTCCCCCCTGTCGAACGCATGGCAATGCCGTTGCTTTTAGTGGTCGTGCCACCGGTTGTTCAAGGCCACGGTGACCGGTGGGCGACGGCTGCTGGGGGGCTCGCCAGGAGCTTTGCTGGCGTAGCCGGTGATGCAGGAACGGATCTTGCGAGGGCAGTCACGCGACCTCCGGCGGGGCAGCAGGCTGCGACCGATTTCAGAGAGTCCGAGGCGTCGGTCCCGCTTGCGGGCTGAGGGGGGAAAAGCCGCTCGGTGAGGTCACCGAGCGGCGGACGACGTGCAGGGCCCGGGTGAACGAGGTCCGTTCGGCCGTGCTGCGGTGCAGGCGAGCGGCCTCGTCCAGCAGATCCCGGGTGGCGTGGTGCACGATCAGGTGTGCGTAGATCTCCTGCCGCACGCCGTCCGGTGTCTGCGACCTGAGGACCGGCCGACCGCGTTGGTGGGTCTTGATCTCGTCGAAGACGAGCTCGATCTCCCAGCGCCGGGCGTAGAGGGTGGCGAGTTCTTCGGCGGGGTACTTCTCGTGATCGGTCAGGCTGGTGATGAGCCGGACGATGTCGGCCTGCCCGTCGACGCGGTACTCGATCACCCGGACCAGCGCCGGCGGCGCCTTGACGGTTCCGGCCGCCTTGCTGTGCTTGTTCGCCTCGATCCGGGCGAGGTAGCTGCCGTCGGGCAGGACGTCCTGGACCCGGCGGGCCTTGCGCCGCTCGATTCGCCACAGCAGGTGTGCGCCCTGGTCCCGGAGCCGGTGCCATCGGGCCAGACCCCACAAGCCCCGGTCTGCCAGTAACAGCGTGCCGGTCCCGACATGGGCATCCAGGGCATCGGACACGATGCGCTCGGAATCCTTGAACCCACCGATTGCGGCGTCCAGGACGGCATGGGAGGAACACTCGGCCACCGCAACCACTCTGGCCTGCGGATAGCCCATGGGACTGCGCTGGGAGCCGGACTTCCCGAAGGCGTCGTTGTTGCCCGCAGAGTCGGGCACGGCCAGCAGCATCCCGTCCAGGGCCAGCACCCGCAGCCCTCGGAACAGCTCGCCGTCCGCGCCGAGCGGCCGGGCCACAGACCGGAACAGTTCCCGCATCACCGGCCAGCCGAGTCGCTGCCGGGCCCTGGTCAGCGACGACTTGTTCACCCCGGACCAGGACCGCAGTCCCTTGTCGCCGGTCTTCACCAGCCGGAGGACCTCCAGGTAGTCGGCCTGCGGGAACAAGCACATCGCCAGCACGAAGTACACCGTGAACCGGGCGGACAACAGACGTCGGCGCTTTTCCGAGCGCCCCGCCTCACCCACCAGCCGGTCCACCAGCTCAGGGGGACACGACCGGGTCAGGACCCCCAACCCCAGCCGCTCCAGTCGCGATATCAGCACACCGCTTCAACCGCCCGAACCCCGCAAAAGCAACGGCATTGGAAGGCATGACCTGGGGGTGGTGTCACCGGGCCCGAGGGGTGCCGTCGGAGACGCTGATGAGAGGCCCGACTACCGCCCCGCCGAGCGCAATGCCCGGCATCCCGCGGGCGGCAGGTCTGCATAACGTGGATGCGCGTGTACGGCGCCAACTCCCTGGCCAGCACCGCAGCGAAGCAGTTGGGAGCACGATGTTCGACATCGGCGACGTGGGCGTCTTCCTCGGCCTGGACGTCGGTAAAACCGCCCACCACGGCCACGGGCGCACCCCGGCTGGCAAGAAGGTCTTCGACAAGCAGCTGCCCAACAGCGAGCCGAAGCTGTGGGACGTCTTCGACAAGCTGGCCGCGAAGTTCGGCACCGTCCTGGTGATCGTGGACCAGCCCGCCTCCATCGGAGCCCTGCCCCTGACCGTCGCCCGGGACGCCGGCTGCCAGGTCGCCTACCTGCCGGGCCTGGCCATGCGGCGGATCGCCGACCTGTATCCGGGCGAGGCGAAGACCGACGCGAAGGACGCCGCGGTGATCGCGGACGCCGCCCGGACGATGCCGCACACCCTGCGCTCGCTGGAACTGACCGACGAAATCACCGCCGAACTGACCGTTCTGGTGGGCTTCGACCAGGACCTCGCGGCCGAGGCCACCCGCACCAGCAACCGGATACGCGGCCTGCTCACCCAGTTTCACCCCTCGCTGGAGCGTGTCCTTGGACCCCGGCTCGATCACCCCGCGGTGGCCTGGCTGCTGGAACGCTACGGCTCCCCGCAGGCTCTGCGAAAAGCTGGCCGCCGCAAGCTCGTCGAGGTCATCCGTCCCAAGGCGCCGCGCATGGCTGCCCGGCTGATCGACGACGTCTTCGACGCCCTCGACGAGCAGACCGTCGTCGTTCCCGGCACCGGCACCCTGGACGTGGTGATCCCGTCGCTGGCCCGCTCGCTCGCGGCGGTCCACGAGCAGCGCCGGGCCCTTCAGGTCCAGATCGAAGTGCTGCTGGAGGCGCACCCTCTTTCGAAGGTCCTGACTTCGATGCCCGGCATCGGTGTCAGGACCGCCGCCGTCCTGCTGGTCACCGTCGGCGACGGCACCAGCTTCCCCAACGCCGCCCACCTCGCCTTCTACGCCGGCCTGGCTCCGGCAACCAAGTCGTCCGGGACCTCGATCCATGGCGAACACACACCCAGGGGCGGAAACCGGCAGCTCAAACGGGCCATGTTCCTGTCCGCGTTCGCCGCCCTGCACGACCCCGCCTCCCGCACCTACTACGACCGCTGTCGGAACCGCGGAAAGACCCACACACAGGCCCTTCTCCGCCTCGCCCGCCACCGGATCAGCGTGCTGTTCGCGATGCTCCGCGACGGCACCTTCTACGAGCACAGAACCCCGCGCCTCGCTTGACGAAAGATATAGAGGCACCCCCGGGAGCCGTGGGCCGCCGCCTGGTGTCACTCCCGGTCAGCCCGCCTGTCCCGCATTCCGCATCCGGGCGAACGAGGTGTCCAGCCCCCTCTTCAGCGCCCCTGCCAGGGGCCGCTCCACACAACGGTGGACCAGGTAGCTCAGCACCAGGAAGCCGGCGATCACCGAGGCGACCAGCAGCCGGGCGTCCATCGTGTCCCGCAGGCGGTTGATCAGCGTCGTACCGGCCGCGTAGTGCATCAGGTAGAGCGGGTAGGTCAGGCTCCCGGCCGTGGCCAGCCACTTCCAGCGGATACGGTCGGTCAGGCCGAGGGCGATGGCGATCATGACCAGCAGGAACACGGTGTAGATCAGCACGGCGCCCCACCAGCCGGAGACATGTTCGACCTCGTCGATGCGCTGCCCCAGCTCCCGCTGGCCCATGAGCCACGACATGGCGAGGATGCCCCACAGCAGCATGTCCTGGCCGAAGCGGTGCATGAGGTAGAGCGCGAGGCCGGCGATGAAATACCAGGCGGCGTCGGGGCCGGCGACCAACTTCAGCAGGGGGAACTCCGCCACCGGCGTGAGCATCGCAGCAGCGCCCCACACGCAGCAGAAGACGACGACCTTGCGATACGTCAGGCCGGTGACCACCACGAGCAGGAAGAGCAGGTAGAAGCGGAGCTCCGCCCACAGGGTCCAGTACACGCCGTCAACGTTCGGCACACCCGAGCCGGACTGCAGCATCGTGAAGTTGAGCAGGATGTCGCGCGGCCGCAGGCGCTCCCAGACGCCCGGCAGGGCCACCAGCACGGCCGTCGTGAACACGATCGCGAACCAGTACGCCGGGTAGAGCCGGATCACGCGCGAGACGAAGAACTGGCGGGGCGTGCGACCCCAGCACGACATGCAGATCACGAAGCCGCTGATCACGAAGAAGATCTCCACGCCGATCCAGCCGTACGTCGCGAAGTGGAACACCGTCGGCATGATGTCGGAGACCGGGCGGTCCCATATCAGGTTGTCCGGCTGGTCGACCCGATACGTGCCCGCGTAGTGGTGCACGGCGACCATCAGGGCGGCGATCAGGCGGATGGCGTCGATGGCGTACAAACGAGGGCGGGCCCGTCCAGAGGTGGCGGGTCTGCGCAGCCGGGTGGGCCGTGGCAGCTGATCGGTCCCGGCCGCGATCCCCTGCACGGGTATGGACAATGTGCCCTGCGCGTCACGCATCGGCACCTAACCCCCCTCACGAAGAAACCGCAGATCAACGATCACGGGCGTCACGTTACGACCCCACCGGCCGCCCCCCGCCACAAAAGTGCGCAGTGGCAAGCCGAAGTTGCCACGACGCTCACCGAGCCGAGCCGAAGGGTTCTCCAAAACTTCAGGCCGAGCCCATCGGGCCCCCGGCGGGGCGCTGTCACGTTGTTGAGTATGTGAGTGCCTGACGGCATGTCGGGTGTGGTGGGGCCGGGTTCCGGCTCTGTGCTCACGCTGCGGTGGGCAGGTCGGCGACGCCGGTGACCTGATCCCAGAGGGCGAAGCGGGTGATCATCTCAGCGCGGTATTCGGTGGCGGTCATCCAATGGCGATGGGGCCTGAAGTGGGGTGAGATGCCGCTGAATGCGGACAGGAACTGCTGGGCTCCGCCGACAGAGCGGAAGCCTTTCATGGCGCGTTCGCGCTGCCTCGTCGGCTGATGACTGTTCTCGGCCCGGTTATTGAGGTACTTCGACTGCCGGTGCTCGACGGAAGGCATGACCTCGCGGTGGGCGGCGCCGTAGGAGCGGATCTTGTCCGTGACGACCACCCGCGGCACCGCACGCGTCTTCTTCAGCAGGCGGCGGAAGAACCGCCGGGCGGCGGCCTTGTCCCGGCGGCTCTGCACGAGGATGTCGAGAATGTTGCCGTCCTGGTCGACGGCCCGCCACCGGTACGTCAGCTCCCCGTTGATCCTGACGAACACCTCGTCCAGATGCCATGTATCCCCGGGCCGCAGCCGGCGACGGCGCAGGCCGTCGGCGTAGGCCTGCCCGAACTTCGCACACCAGCGGCGGACGGTCTCGTGGGAGACGGTCACGCCGCGCTCGGGCAGCAGCTCCTCCACCTCGCGAAACGACAGCGGGAAGCGGAAGTACCGCCACACGCAGTAAGAGATCACCTCGGCCGGATATCGATGTCCCCTGTACGACGGCGGCGTACTGCCCACGGACACCCCTCCCAGCATGACCAACCAGAAGATCATTCCACCCGGTTGGTCAACGTGACAGCGCCCGTCGGAGAGTTGACCGTCCTCACCGCTACAGCCGAGCCGTGCCCGGCTTGTGCAGCATCCCGCGAGTTCGCTGTGCCCCTCGGTTCCTCGGCGTGGGGCTTGACCAGGCACCTCATCGCTCTCGGCCTGTGCGTCCGTGTAAGGGGCATGATGGTTCTTCAGGAATCCCGAAGGCCCACCATGATCTATGCGGGTCCCTCGCTCCCGTCTGCCGAGCTGACCTGCGGCAGCGGGAGATGACAGCCAGGACGAACCCGCAGGATGTCGCACAAACCCGCTTCCACCTGCATGGATGAGGTGTTCGGCGAGGGCAGGGTTGCCGACGCCGGGCGCGTAGGTGATGGCGGTGCCCCTGCCCCCTGGACCGCTTCAGATGTTCCCCACCCGGGCACGATCCGAACCCGTGCGTGGTCTACTTCAAGCCGGGCGAACCGGAGTCTCGGTCAGAGATCGTCGGGGTCTTCATCACTTTGTAGACGTGCGCCGATGTCGGTGGCCCATTCCAGAGCCCACGCCCGCAAGGCGTCGATCTGATCGGGCTGGAGGTCGTAGTCGGCGTAGTCCTGATCATCCCACCACTCCGCGCCAGCTAGGCGGTCGCGAAGGTCTTCCAGACTGAAGGCGTACCGCGCGTGACGTCGTCCGAGATTCTCGAGGTCGGCCTTGGACCGGTACTGGGAGGCGGCGTGGACGTCGATCAGATCGCGCACCGCGCCTCTGTCGGCAAGCGCTCGCACCTTCGTTCCGATCACGTCGTCCAGCGACAGCACCGGCCCGTACTCGCTGGACGTGGGTGGGTGCCAGAGGACCTCTTTCAGGACGTCGACCTCGCACTGTTCGCCGGTGCCGGGGTCGGTGACCAGGAGCCGGCCGGAAAGCGCCCCGGTCTCGATCTGTTCAACCTGCCAGCCACGCTCCGTGAGCCCGTGGCTCACGGAGCAGACGATCTCGCTGATCGGTGCCGGGTTCTCGGTGGCTACGTCGACGTCCTGGGAGAGTCGGTCGACCAGGCCGTGAGCTTGGACGGCGTACCCGCCGGTGATCACCAGGGGGTATGGGGTTCCAATGTCGAGGACGTCGGCCAGGAGGCGTCGGTGCAGTTCGGAGAGGTTCACGCGGCAGTGGCGGCCCTGTCCGCAGGCAGCTCGGGGAAGTGGCTCTCCCAGACGTCGCGGAGGGGTCGGCTGATCAGCGTGCGCAAGATCGGCCACTGGGCGATGAGCAGGTCCCGGTTGAGGAAAGCGATCAGGTCCTGACGCTGCCCCTCGGCCAGTACGGTGCGGTAGAGACTCATCCGCGAGCGAGGCTGGCTGAGCCCGTACGAGCGGCGACCGGACCAGACAACGTGCAAGGGCAGGTTCACCGTGCCGGTCGCCGGACCGGCGAGATCCTCCAACGACGTGGGCAGCCGCAGTGCGTACTGCTCGCGCAGCATCTCGTATGCGCTCGGCGCCGAGGAGGTGGGGGGCGAAGACACGGACATGCCTCTCAGTATCGCCCCTCGGACATCGCGGTGACCACACAACCCAGGGACTTTGCGTGTTGCGGTTCTGTCCGGTTGAGCACGTGAGTCCTGGTTGATCATGTCCATCCGAGTGTGGCCAGAGGGCGGCCTGGGTGGCGGGCATGGTGGCGGGTGGCGGCGGCAATGTTGGTCTCGCCGTCCTGCCGGCAGACGCTGATGGCGAGGTTGCGAAGGCTGGCCATCACGCGGGGCAGCCGGCCGGCGCGGATGGTGGAGGCGTCCTCGGCGAACGTGGTGTCACGGACATGGTGGAGCTGGTTCTCGATCTTCCAGTGGCCGCGGATCCAGGCCGCGATCCGGGCTCCGGACACCGCGCCGGGTGGGAGGCTGGTGACGAAGTACAGCCGCTCGATCGTGATCTTGTTGCTGGTCAGGTCCTTGCGCCAGCGCATGACGCGCAGGGCCTGACGGGCGCCGGGATAGTCAAGGTGCCGGAACGCGGCTGTCTTCAGGTGACGGACCTCGAGCCGGCCCCGGCCCCTGGTGCGGTCCTTGTGGTCCAGGGCGATGTCGGACCACGGCAGTTTCCTCAACTGCTTGAGCAGGCCGGGATGGTTGCCCTTCACGACAGCGATGTAGTGGGCGCCTTGCTCGCGCAGCCAGAGGCCGTTCGCGTGCTGGGTGTGGGCCGCGTCCGCGGTGACGACGGCGTTCTCCAGGGCCAGGCCGTCCAGAAGAGGGATGAACGCGGGTGTCTCGTTGCTTTTCGTGTCGATCTGTCGCTGTGCGAGGACCGTTCCGGCGTGGTCCATCGCGACCAGCAGCCATACCGCTTTCCCGCCGGCCGCTCTTGATCCGCGCAGCTGTTTCCCGTCCACGGCGACCGCCCGCCACCGCGCTTTCCCTGCTTCCAGATCAGCGGCTCTGGCCTGCAGAAACGTGTTCACCGCGGCGTCGAAGGCGTCGCCGTCGAGGCGGCTGAGCAGCCGCATCACCGTGGTGGGATGCGGCACTGTGACCGCCTTGCTGAACGGGTCGAACGCGAAGCCGAGGGTCAGAAGGACCCAGCGGGGCGCATCCGCGATCCACTCGGCGATCGCGGTCAGGGATCTCGCACCGGTCAGGACGCTCGCCGCGGCAGCCGTCACGATCGCCGTCAGCGGGAAACGCCGGCCACGGCGGTCGCGCGGATCCGGCAGCCCCGCGAGGAAGCGGGCGAGGCACACCGCGTCGGGCAGCGGCTGCGGTGACGGGGTACGGGCCAGTTGCTCCAGGCCCGACGGCATAGGAGAAGATGAGACAGCAGGCACGGTCTTCGGTTGTGGTTACGTGAACTCGACACTCACATGATCAACGAGGCCGTGCCTGCACCTGCATCCGGGCTCCATAAAGCGACATGGCAGCCCATCACCGGGCAACCTCACCCAACCCGCAACCTTGCAAAGTCCCTGGGGCGAGACCGCGGACCCCTGCGGGGTGCCCCGATCCCGCATCTGCAAGGTGCCGTCAGGCAGTTGAAGCGGCGCGCGAAGCCACCGCTCAACGTACAACTTCACCCAGACGGCATCGGTATGAGCCTCCACAGCCTTGACGATGAGGTCCCAACGGACGCTGTCGAAAAACTTCTGAATGTCGAGGTCGATCACCCAGTCCTTCTTCCAGCAGCGCTCCCTGCAACGCTCTACCGCGTCCAAAGCCGACCGCCGGGGCCGGTATCCGTAAGAGTCCTCGTGGAACACAGGGTCCACACGGACACCGAGATGCCGGGCCACGACTGTCTGGGCGACCCGGTCGGCGACAGTGGGAATGCCAAGCATTCTCATGCCTCCACCGTGCCGCTTTGGAATTTCTACCGCACGCACCGGGGGAGGGAAATACGTCCCCGACGACATCCTATTCCAGACCTTGTAGAGGTTGTTCCTCAGATCGGCCTCGAATTCCTCGATGGACTGCGCATCCACTCCCGGCACGCCCTGATTCCTCTTCACATCCTGGAAAGCCTCCCAGACCTCCAACTTCGGAATATCAAACGRCTTGCCTAACGACTTCAACTGCTCCATCGGCTCCTCCCGGACATCGCCGGTTGACCAAACAAAC
>NZ_QFRK01000020.1 GCF_003143855.1 Streptomyces sp. NWU339 | reverse complement strand
GGTCGGCCGCGTTGCCGTACACGTGCGCGAGGCAATCACACGATGGAGCAGCCGAGTTGGACTCGTCCGGGACCAGCACGGAAGACTGTGACAACAGGGCCTCCTGTTGCTCTATGGATTCGACACCCACGAGCTGTTCAGGAGGCCCTGCCTTCATGCCCTCACCCCGGCAGGATCACCCGACCGGGAACCCGCGTTCGACCACCACCGCTCAAGATCGAAAAGACAACAGCTTCTTAGAAGATGCGGGCAAGCCTTGGTGAGTTCGCCCGATCGGCCTATGCCGGCACCGTGCCGGACCGCTGAATGCCGCTGCCGTCCGCCGTCGTTGCCGTCAGCGCTGCCGTCACTGCCCTCGCTCGATCCGCTCAAGAGAGCTGCTGACATGCCCGGGGATACACCAGCACTTCCTCCGGCATCGGTCACGACTCACGCCGGCTTCAGCGTATGGTCCAGGCACTCGCTCGGGGCACAGGTTGCACGTCATCCTCTCCGCCGCTGCCGCGGTCGTCGTGACCCAGCACATCGTCGGTCAGCGGAGCGCGGGCCCCGAGAGCCCGACGGCCTTCGAGGAGTGGGCCAGGGCGGCGGGAGCTGATCAGCTCTCTGCTCCCAATTCTCCCGCGGGGCCGGCGGCGTCCTGGGCGAGGTAGCGCAGGGCGCGCATCACCGTGTCCGCCTCCTCGCCGTGCACTTCCCGGCTGGGTCCCCCGAGGGCGGCATTCCGGGCGGCGATGTCGCGCAGGGCCCGCAGCGCGGTGTCCGCCTCCTCGAGCTGCAATTGCCGGCTGGGCCCCGCCGCCTGGAGATCGCTTCCCATGGCAACGGAGATCGCTTCCCGGTCCGGGAGGAACGCGATCGGGGCCGAGTACGCGGCCAGGTCGTTCACGCGGACCAGGCGCAGCTCGCTGGGTTCTATCTCGGAGCCGGACAGGACCACTTCGGTGTTCTCGACACGGCCCCGGGCGACCCAGTAAGGGTTGCTGCTGTTCCGCCAGAGTTCGAACGTCACGGGTTTCCCCTCTGCGGTGATGGTGACGGGTTCGGAGGCCGGCAGGCTGGCCGGAGGTCCCTCCCCGGGGTGGCAGTAGTCCTCCAAAGCGTCCGCCAGGGCCTCGCTGGCCTTTGCATTGCCGGAGGAGGCGCTGAAGACCGTGACGTGCTCGACCTGGGGGTCGAAGTGCGGAGAGCCGAACCACAGGTACACATGGATGTCGCCGGTGACTCGGTTGTAGCCGCTACCCGTGAACTGCCGTGATTCCGGCCAGTCGGCATCGACAGCGACGACCCTGAAGCCATCTGCCGAGCCAGGGGTGCCTTGATCGTTCATGGGATCTCCTTGTGCTCGTCCGTGATCGGGCATCGTGCCATGCACGAGACCGGGGCCAACGGGTTGGGCCTGGGCTGGTCGGTGCACTACCACTTTCACGGGACCGGTCTCACCAGGTTCTGACAGCGGAGCGCATGGGGCGCCTCTTTGGGATAGTGCCGGCGCCCTCGACACCCGCTTTAGGAGCGAGGTTGGGTGGCGGCGGGCGCGACCTGCGAGTTTCCTGCCTTTGATGGCATCAGCCGGCTGTGCCCGTGCGTACCACTGTTCCCCGTGAGTCCCCGCCTGTTCTGGCACACGAGTGGCACGCCCGGTCTACCGGCGCTCTCGCCGGGCACCTGGGATGCCGGGCGGTGTTTGAACGTCAGTGCTTACCTGGCCGCCCAAGGTCATCACGTTGAGAGTTGCAGAGTTCTCGTTGGCGATTGCGCTCTCTACACGGGCGACCAAGGTCGTGAATGCTTCAGTCTCCGAGAGATCTGAGTAGGGCCCCACCTTGGTTTCGAAGTAGATCCGCTCATGCCCGAGGAGTTGTTCGGTCGACCTGTAGTTCTTCCACTGCTCGCGGTAGCGGTACACGCTCTCCAGGGAGACGGAGCCGACAACGATCAAGCTCAGCACCGTAGCGGTAAGTTTGGCGAATGACAGGTCAAGGTTGACTAACACGGGGACCAGGGCTCCTCCGACGACAGAGAGCGTCCTCATCCGGAGATGCATGGCCTTCGTCTTAACGGCCTTCTTGTCGTACCACTTCTGGTACTGGGACAGCCTCCCCTCCACGTAGTCCTGCGCCGCGGCCACAGACCGGGAGACAGCGGGGTGAGCTTCGAGTGACTGTCCGTCATCTGTTCCTGCCATGCGGGGAGTACATCGGTGGTGGAACGACGCAGTCAACTCGGCAGCCCAGCCCGGGAGTACCTGTTTGGAAGATCGCGTAACTGGACGCGGGTTGACCTGCCACAAGACTGACGTGCACGTTTCCGTGGCGGTCGCCATCACTCCCCGCTGTTTCCCGCGTGGCACCCCTCAACCGGGCACGCGGAGGGCACGCGCGTCCTCCTGCTGCGTTCTCGGTGGTGAGACACGGGCCTGAGCGGGTGACCCTGTACGGCGACACTGCAACAAGCAGTGATCAATTCCTTGAAGTCAGCCGGTATCTTGCCAATGGTGACTACAAACAGTCACCGAAAGATCACAGAAAGGAGAAGTCGGCGTATGGCTACCGACCAGCTCATCTCCGCTGGGACCTTCACGCTCCTGGGTCCTGGCGGGCACCTCGCCCACGTGGCCCACGTGGGCGAAAGGAGGCCCATCGTAGTGCTGCCGCCGGACGGGACCAGGCAACAGCAGTGGGAGGTGAGGCCCGAATCGGGTACCTACACCCTGCGCAATGTCGCCACCGGCTACTACCTGGGCCACGACGATGATCCCAACGAACCCGCCATGAGGATCATGGGAAGCAAGCAGCCGTACCGCTGGCGCACAGGCCAGGGCCCGGACGAAGATCCGAACACCTACCTGCTCTCTCCGGACGCCTCGAACGACAGGCTGGTTCTGACTCACAGCCTTCTTCGGCTCTACCCGCTTCACGCTGCCATCCTGCCCAGCTCCAGGTACCACGACCCTGAGTGGTCTTTCAGGCCCATCTAGGCGGAACCGACCTCACAACCCACCCCAGCTCCCATCCCGTCCGCCGTCGACCCACACACCGTGGAGCGGGCGTGGTTCAGGGGCGTCAAGGTGGAGCGCGCCACTGTACGAACGACCTTGACGCCCCTGGGCCGCGTCTGCTCGGCTCTGCCTGGGTCGACGGTGGACGGGATGGGAGCTCCCGCGCACGCCCCAACGTGCCCGCAGTCGGAAATGGCGCCCCCTCCATCCCGGTGCCGGCCGATCCCCCGCCGGAGGCATCATCTTGTGTCCGCGGATGACGTCCCGCCCTTGCCCGCTTGCACGCAGCGCGCCGCCGGGCGCGGCCAGCCGGGGCGAAGACAGGAGGCAGGCCGCGCCGCAGAGGCGGCGCGCGCCCGCGCTGTGCGCGGGCCTTGATGGAGCAGGGAAGGTTCTACCGCATCCCTTTCGCCCCTTTCCAGCCTGGCTGGGCCCGCGATGAGATCATCCTGGCCTGTCACCTCGTGATGGCCAATGGGTGGAAGGGACTCGATGCGAACGACCCGCGCGTCATCGAGCTGTCCGGCCTCCTGCAGCTCATGCCGATCCATGCTGAGGCCGACCGCAACGAAAAGTTCCGCACCCCCGACGGGGGGCCCGCAAGACGTTCGACGTCGCCACGCGCCACCTCTCGCCGAGCATCCCTGTGTGCTGGCACTCTTCGACCTCAACCTCTTTGTTGCACTTCGCTGGTATACGCCCTGAAACGGCAGGGCCCCGGATCGCTCCGGGGTCCTGGCCCGTCAGACGGCGCCGCTCCTCGCTGACTAGCCGCTATCACCACTGGCAGAAGGCAACGGAAGCGTCGTCGCCGGACTTGTAGCGTGGCCACCGTCGCCCCGTCGGGTCTGTGGCCTCTACCTTGCGGACGGTATCGATCAGCTCGCGCGGTCCTCCGGTCCGAAGCGTCGTGAAGACGCGGGACCAGGTCGCCATGGCGTACTCCGTGACGAGACGCGAGATGCCATCGGACAGGACCGCTGCCGCCCGTACGCCGTTGATGGGGGTACTGCCCACTAGCGCGTGCTCCGCCGCTTCCGGACCGGCGGCCGCCACCCAGTAGCCGGCCGGTGTGTTGCGGGTCTGCCGTTGTGCGGTCACGAATCGCTGTAGGGCCTCTTTGTGCTCCGGTGTGTGGGTCTCGTACTGCTCGACTTCGGCCCGCAACTCGGGCAGGACCTCGTCCACACGCAGGTCAGTGAGTACGGAAAAGCCCTGACGCCCTTCGAGGACGATGGGGGAGTCCGCCAAGACCAGGTGATCGAGGAATCCGTCCTGCTGTCGAAGAATCGCGACCGTTGCTGAAGGCGTTCCGGGGTTACCCAAGTCGCACTCGGGGTGCAGCGCTGCCACCCGTTCAAGGGCACCCGCCAAGCCTTCCGAGAGCGAGGAACTTGGATTCGCCAGCGCTGCGACAAGCTGACTGCCGAGCTGGGCCACGTACCACGGGACGCCGTGGCGGCATCCCGTGTCCAGCCCCGCCGTGCTGAGCCCATCCAGCACGATGGCGAGCGTCGGCGTGCCAACCACCCAGTCTTCGTTGGGGGCGGCTCCGCCGGGCTGGGTGTCTATGGCGACGCGCATTCTCTCAGCCCTCGTGTCGGTACAGCGGGGTGACGCGTCGACTCTCCAGCACTTCGAGCGTCTCGGGGTTGTAGCGGCATGAGATGAGAGTCGAGAAGCGTCGCGTACGGACCTCTCGGTACAGCTCTGCCAAGTTGTGCTCCAAGTAATGCACCACCCCGTTCGCGCCGATGGCGTGGATACCGGCGATGTAGAGGAAGGTCCCACGTCCGTCCAGACGCGGGAGCCGCCCGAGGTAACCGAAGTCGCCCGCAGAGCCGTCCTCGTCCTGTGGAGACCGGTACTCCTTGCCTGCCTTCCGGTCCACCAGGTGCCAAGCACGGTCCTTCTCAAACCGAAGGTTGTCGTCTCCCTCCAGCACCTGAGCGACGATGGGGGACAGTCGCGGACCGCAGATGACCACGTGGTTGTCGCGGTTCAGGTTGACGATGCCGGTGGGCGGGATCACCTCGTACTGCGCCTCGAGCTTCATGCCACCCAGCAGCTTGCGCAGATGCTCGAAGTTGTCGAGATCTTCCCGGACCACGACCGCGCTCGGGTTCTCGTCGGGGCCCTTGCCTGCCTCGTACTTGCCGCCGAGCGAGACGGTGACCAGGTCGGCACCGAAGAACGCCCGCTCAGGGGGCGGTCCAGCGGACGCCAGTTGCCCGACCCGGCCTCGGCTCACACCGAGCCTCTTGGCGATTTCGGCTTGCGTCATGCCGGATGCCTGCGCCTCTTCGATGGCTTCGCGACGGATGCGGGAGAGCTCCAGCACCCGCCCTTGATAGGTCGCCATCAGGTCGATGGCGGCTTTGGCTCGCTCGACCGGGGCTCCGATCTCCGCGACCTGCTTCATGTCGTCCTGCACGGTTCTCCAATCGCCTCGCCTAGGGGGCCTAGCAAGAGTATCGCGAGAGGGGGTTGCACACAGCTTCGGGTTTGCCTACGGTACCTATCAAGCGCGATGGCAACCCCCCCTAAGCATGCCGGGGAGGCCCAGCCGTGACTGCTTGACCTGCACAAATGCATGGCATGGGGGCTGCTTGCAGCCTCAAGGGGCCCGGGACAGAGCGGGCCGAGGGAACCGGACCCCTGGTCAACCGGATGGCTAGGCCGAAAGGCCAACGTCTCCATATGCCTACAACGGGAGCCCGTGTTCCCGAAGGAGATGCACTGCTGCCCCGGCAACCAGCCGTGAAGGGCGCGAGATCGAATCTCGCCCGGGGCACTCCGGCCGCTCTCAGCGACCGCACCGCGCATTCGGCGCGGCTGATCACCCCACTACGGCGCGCGCCCCGGAGCTGGCACTCCGGGGCGCTGTTCGGGCCGTTTCACCTGCTAGGGAGACCACGACCCATGGAACACATCGTCACTGTTCAGGACGCTGTTACCGCGTTCGCCGACTTCATGGAACCGACGGATGCGGAGCTGGACGCGATCGAGCGGGAGATGCCCGTCATCCTGGCGGACGTCGACCTGCTGGACGCGCACATCACCACGCTGGACCGCACGCCGACCGAGCTGGACGCCCGCCGCATCCGCCGGGCCCGCCGCCGCGCGCTGGCCGCGCGGGTCGCGCTGCTCAACAGCACCACCGCCGGCGCGAGCCTGCCCGGGGGTGCGGCGTGAAGACGCTGACCGCGCAGCTGGCGAGCGACGGCGGGCCGTGGCGCCTGTACGTCGTGCTGTACGGAGTGCCGGACTGGCCCACGTTCCGGTGGGAGCGGTCCGGGCCGGTGCCCACCGTGGCGGAGCGCCGGGCGGCCCTGGCCTCCCTCGGCTTCGAGGTGGCGCCGGGTGCGGCGTGGTCCTGGACGGAGGACAGCCGGGACCCCGACGACGACTCCACCGCGGTCCTGCTGATCGCCGCCGTCCCGGTGCGCGGTCGGAACGGGGACGCCGCATGAGGGCCAAAACCGTCCTGCCGGCCGTCGCCATGACGGCCGTCTCCATGGTGCTCACCCTCGCCGTGGTCGTGATGTGGCTGGGCATGGCGATGCCGTGGCCCGTCGCCCTGGTCGTCGGTCTCGGCATCGACGGGGGATGGCTGGCCACCCTCGCCTACGAACGCCGCCTCGCCGCGCAGGGCGACCACAACCGCACGGTGACCGCCGTCGGCTGGTCCTTCGGCCTTCTCGCCACCGCCGTCCTGGTCGCGCACGCCCTGACCGCGGAGCACTCCGCCGGGGCGTGGCTGGCCGTGGCCTGGCTGCCCATCGCGGCCAAGGCGCTGTGGCTGGTGCACGGCCTGTGGGAGCACACCGCGCTGACCCCGGGGGCGCTGGACGCCATCCGGGGGATTCAGCAGGAGGCCCGCGACGAGGCGGCCGTGGCCCGCGCCCGGCTGCGCGCCGAGGCGGCCACCGAGGAGACCCGGCTGACGGCCGTGACCGAGGCCGGCGCCCGCGTCGCCCGCGTCCAGGCCACCACCGCCGACACCCTTGCTCGGGCGTGGTCGACGCTGGAGTCGGCGCGGGAGGGGGAGGACACCGGCAGGGCGCTGACCAGCGTGACGAGGGGCGTCACACCCGACGTCACACCCCGCTGGGAGCTGCCCGTGTGGGGGCCCACCGAGCCGGTGGTCGCCCTGTCCCTGGAGGCGGCTCCCGCGCTCAGTGATGACGCCCTGGCCGCGCTGGTCGACGACATCCGCCACAGCGAGTCCCCGGCCCTGTCCTACCGGGAGATGGCCACCCGCTTCCGGGCCGCCGGGCACGCCGCTTCCGAGGTCCGGCTTCGGGCCGCGTGGAAGCGCGTCGCCTGATGGCCGCGCTGCCGGTGTTCCGCTGGCGGCTGGCCCCGGACGGCTACGCCACCCGCCGCCAACTCCGGGCACAGGGCCTGCGCCCCGGTGGTCAGGAGGTGGCCGCTCAGCTGGAGCGGCCACGCCGCCGCCGGGGCCCGCTGGTCGCCCACCTCTACCGCATCGACGCCGCCAAACCGGTCCGCCCGATGACGCCGGGCCGGTGGGCGGCACTCGCCGCCGCGAACCGCGCGCGGCGCACCTGCCCGGCCTGTCGGCGCGATGCCGGCTACGTCATCCCCGCCGCGCTCGGCATGTGCGTGCCCTGCGCCTACCCCGACCCCGCCGACCCTCCGAGGAGCGTCTGACCATGCGCAACGCCGACATCCGCCGCCTGGACCGCGCGATCCAGGCGACCACGAAAAAGCTGGAAGCGGTCCGCCGGGGCGAGTGGTGGCCGCTGAACGGCCGCGAGCGCCGGGCGATGGCCCGCGCCCTGGCCGCCGGTGGCTACAAGGTGGCCCGGGGCCGCAGCGCGGGTCGTGAAGAGCAGCGCATGGACGCCACCGGCAACTCCGCCGAGATGCGGCTGAGCGCGGAACTGACCGCCCTGCACGGCGAGCGTCAGCGGCTCCTCACCGAGGCCGCCCGCGACAAGGCCAAGCGGAAGTCGTCCGGCTGGTTCTGACCAGCCATCACGCCGGGGTGGCCGCTCTTTCCACGGACCCGGCCACCCCGGCTCTCCCTCACTCCCACCCCTGTCGGGGCAGTCAGGAGCACTCCCAGCATGTCCGAGAACGTCGTCCACCTCCACAAGCCCACCGACCCCCCGACCCCGGACACCGCCCCCACCGTCCTCACGGTCGTCCCGGACCCCGCCCCGGTGGCGCCCGTGCCGCTGTGGGTCCGCTCCGGCCGCGCGGTGAAGACCGCCGCCACGCACGAGACGACCCGGGCGACCGCCCGCGCCGTGGCCCGGCACAGCCTCTACACCCTCAACGGCGGCCGGATCGCGGCCCGCCGCACCTGGGACGGCCGCACCGGCGCCCGCTACGAGCGGATGATCCGGGCCGCGGAAGCCGCCGGGAACCTGGAAGCGGCCGAAGAGTGGGAAGACCGGCTGCAGCGCTTCCGCGCTGCCCGCCACCACCGCCGCATGGACCTGCTCCACTCCCCGGTCGAGGCCGCCAAGGGCGTGGCCGTCGGCGCCGGGATGAGCGTCGGCGTGCTGGTCGCCCTCGGCGTCGTCATGGCCCTCCACACCGGCCACGTCGGCGACGTCATCACCCCGCTGTCGGCGACCGTCGACTTCATCGCCCTGCTGATCCGCATCGTGCAGGTCGTCTGGGGCCCGGCGCTCACCATCGGCCCGTTCCTCGCGCTGCTCGCCCTGTGGGCCGTCGGCCGCAAGCAGCACGCCGCCCCCGCCTGGGCCCTCCCGGCCAACGTCCGCAACGGCGAGGGCGAGCCGATCACCCCGTCCATCGTGGTCAAGGCCCTGCGCGACCTCGGCGTGCCCGCCCTGGCCCGCGCCATCAAGGAGATGGGCGACGCCGGCGCCTCCATGCTCGGACCCATCCGCATCGCCGGATGCGGCATCGAGGTCGACGTGACGCTGCCCTCCGGGGTGTCCACCAACGAGGTGCAGAACAAGCGCCGCAAGCTCGCCGAGAACCTCACCCGGCACGAACACGAGGTGTTCATCACCATCCCCCAGGCGGCCCGCACGGTGCGGCTGTGGGTGGCCGACTCCGGGGCGCTGGATGAGCCAATCGGCCCGTCCCCGCTGGCCGTCGACGAGTCGCTGACCGCCGACTACGCCAAGGGCCGCGCCCCGTGGGGCCAGGACCTGCGCGGCGACGCCGCCGCGCTGTCCCTGTACCAGCGCCACCTGCTGATCACCGGGTTGTCGAACCAGGGCAAGACGGCCGCGCTGCGCGCGCTCGCCCTGTGGCTCGCCCTCGACCGCGCGGTGGAGTTCCGCATTGCGGACCTCAAGGGCGCCGGGGACTGGGCCATGTTCGACGGGCTCGCCACCGTGCTGATCCAGGGGCCGACCGATGACCACGTGATCGAGGCGACCGAGATGCTCGAAGGCGGCGTCGCCGAGATGGAACGCCGCCTGACCGCGCCGCCCGGCACGCCGTTTCCGCCGCTGATCCTGCTGGTGGACGAGGCGCAGGTGGCGTTCATGTGCCCCGTCAAGGACGAGGACTCCCGCCCCTACGGCGGCTCCAAGGCCACCTCCCGGTACTTCATGGCCGCCCGCAAGATTCACAACCAGGGCCGGGCGGTCAACGTGCTGCTGTGGCAGGGCACCCAGGACCCCACCGACCAGAACCTGCCCAAGCTGGTGCGCGAGGGCGCCCACACCCGCGCCTCCCTCGCCCTGGGCACCGAGTCGCAGGCCCGCATGGCGCTGGGGGACAAGGCCGTCGACGGCGGCGCCGCACCCAACCTGCTGCGCCCGGGGCTGGACAAGGGCACCGTCGTGGTCGCCTCCGACGGCATCGCCATCCCGGCCGGCCAGGCCTCCCTCACGGTGCGCACCCACTACATCGACACCGACACCGCGACCGAGATCGCCGAGCGAGCCAAGGCCCTGCGGGACGGCGTGACCACGCTGCACGTGATCGAGCGCGGCGAGGAACACGATCCGCTCGCCGACATCGCCGCCGTCCTCGGCACCGCCTCCCGGGTGCTGACCGCCGACGTGCTCAAGCGGCTGTCCGCGCTCAACGAGGACGCCTACGGGCGGTGGACGCCCGGCGACCTCAAGCGCGTGCTGGAGGACGCCGGCGCCGGGCCGTACAAGTCCGACGGCCGCATGGTCGTCGGCCGCGACCGCGTCGCCCGCGCCCTCGTCCACCGCGACGGCGAGGGTTCCGCTTCCGCCGACGGATGACAGGGAGCCGGCCCGCGACGGGTCAGGGAGGCAGGGAGAACTCCCTGCCCGCCTCCCTGACCCGCCTCCCTGCCCCTGACCAGCGCAAATGATCGTTCAGGGAGGCAGGGAGGCCCGCAGGTCAGACCCCCCGAACCCCCCTCCACAGCGCCCCCACAAGGGGGTGTCTCTGCCTCCCTGGCCAACTACCGGAAGGGATTCCGCATGTACCCCGACCACACCCATGAACGGCCCGCACAGCGGGCGGTGGAAGTCCACCGGCCCACCCCGCTCCCGCCCGCCGTCGTCCACCCGGCGCCGGTCGTTCCCATCCAGCCGGACACGGTGCCGGCGGTGGCGAGCATCGTCCTCCCGGACGGCCGTGTCGTCACCGGCTACGCCCTCGACCCGACCCGCCCCGCACCGGTCGCGGCCCCGCCGGCCGTGTCCCGCACGGCGGTGAACGTCGCCCTCGGGGGCGTCGGCTTCCTCGCGGTGTGCGGCGGGCTGCTGCTGCTCACCTCGTTCATCGCCGCGCTCACCGCGTTCATCACCCAGCTCATCATCCTGGCCGCCGTCATCTTCGGCGGCTGGATCGCCGTCCAGGTCCTGGGCGCGAGCAGCCACCAGGGCGGCACCACGGTGAACATCCGTCGGGCCGTGTTCAAGCGCAACCACTTCCACGGCTGACGGTCAGCCGTCGTCTCGACCGGCCCTGCGTCGGATGACGGCAGCGATCCACTGGCCGACCACCGCACTGATCGTCAGCGTCAGCGCGAACGCCAGCGAGTCACCCCAAGACTCACCTGTCACCACATGCCAGTACACGGTGCCCAGCCCGTACAGGGCACCCATGACGGCCAATGCCACCAGCCAGCACCGTAATCGGCGCCGGCGCCGTGGGTCGGCCTCGTCGCCCACCCGCTGACGCTCCGCCATCCCCAGCACCTACCCCTCTCGAAGGGACTTTTCGTGTTCGAAATCCGCGTCATCTGCGACCCCGCCGACACCGAACGCATCACCACCGCGCTCAACGACACGTTCACCACCGGCGCCGTACGCACCTACCCCACCCGCGACGGCAAGCACCTGCGCCTGTACGTGACCGCCGACCACCACCCCGACACCGACCAGTAGCCACGCCAAGGGCGGCCCCCCATTCCGCCAAGAACCGGGGCCGCCCTTGTCCACCTGCCGTCCAACTGACCTGTGGAGGTCTCCCAGCATGACCCAACCCACCACCATCCGGCGAGTGCCCGGCCCACGGCCGCGGCTGCCCGAACCCCTACGGACCGCATTGACGCTGGCCGCCACCGGCGTGCCGGTGCTGCCCCTGCGACAAGGGAAGGTACCGTTCGGGAACTGCACCGCATGCGCGGGCGGCGCCTGTGGCGGCCGGCCGAACATGAAGAGCGCGGGCCCGTGCCGGTGCCCCGGTGTCTGCCACGCATGGGCCGCCGCCACCACCGCCCCGGCCGTCCTCGCCTCTCCGTCGTGGACGGCCGCATGGCGGCGGGCCGTCTGTGTCGCCTATCACCCCGGCGGCGCCGGACTGACGGTCGTCGACTTGGACGACGCGGCGGCCATCGCATGGGCCCGCACCGCCCTGCCCGCCACCCGGGCCGTGAAGACGACGCGCGGTGAGCACTGGATCTACCGGGGCGCCATGACGTCGCACAACGCGGTCCGCCCCGGCATCGACATCAAGTCGGCCATGTCCTACGCCCGCTATCTCGGGCCCGGCACCGGCACCATGACCGCCCTGCCGGACGCCGTCCGCGCCCTGGCCGTGCAGGAACCCTCCCCGGCCCGTCCGGCGCCGCAGGCCGTCGCCGTGCCCGCTGGAGTCGGGGGCGGGGCGTGCCGCCACCGCACGCCCGCCTACCTGGACCGGGGCATTGCCATGGCGGAGCAGCGCATCACCGAGGCCCGCAGTGCGGTGCACGCCACCGTGTACCGGACGTTCCTGGCGGTGCTGTCCACGCACGGCCGGTGCGGCTGTCTCACCGATGCCCACGTCGCGCGGCTGTTCACCGCCGCGCAGACCAGGGGCGAAACCCCGCGGCACTGCACCGACGCGTGGACCAACGCCCGCACCAGGTTGGGACTGTGACCATGGCCGACGACGAGAAGACGCCGGCCCGCGAGGTCATCACCGACTACGCACAGGCGCACTTCCGGTACTTCCGCACCGCCGACGGGACCGTGTACGCGCAGAAGAACGGCCACCCCGTGGCCCGCCCGATCCGCTCCCAGGGCACCACCGGCAGCCACCGCCAGGAACTCATGGTCGGCCTCTTCCGCGACGGGGTGGGCGTGTTCAACGGCACCGCCCTCAAGGAGGCGCTGGACCTGATCGAAGCCCTCGCGCTGACCGAGGACGTGCAGCCCGTGTACATCCGCGTCGCGCCGGGATTCGACGGCGCGACGTGGCTGGACTTGGGCCGCGACGACGGGCGGTCGGTCCGTATCCACCCCACCGGCTGGGACATCGCCGTCCCCGACCCGCGCGAGGTGTGCTGGCGGCGCACCCAGCTCACCGGGGAACTGCCCCTGCCGGCCAAGGACACCGACGGCAAGGGCATCGACCTGCTGCTGCGGCTGTGCAACTTCGCAGGCGCGGAGACCGAGTGCCTGGCCATCGCCTGGCTGATCGGCTGCCTCGGGCCGTCGGTGCCCGTGCCCGCGCCGTTCCTCACCGGCCCGCAGGGCGCCGGCAAGTCCACCGGCGGGCGGATGCTGGTGCGGATCATCGAGGGCATGAGCGGCGACCTGCGCCGCGCCCCGAAGGACGAGGAGAACCTGATCGCGGCCGTGGCCGCGGGCTGGGTCACCGCCCTGGACAACCTCTCCCACATGACCCCGGACCTGTCCGATGCGATGTGCTGCATCGTCACCGGCGCCGAGAACGTCAAGCGCGCGCTGTTCACCGACGGGGACGTGTTCCGGGCCCGTTACCGCCGCCCGCTGCTGTTGACCGGCATCGATGTGGGCGTCATCCGGCCCGACCTCGCCGAACGGCTGCTGCCGTTGCGGCTGGAGCGGCCCCGGGTGCGGCGCACCGAGGCGGAGCTGTGGGCGGAGTACGCGGAGGTGCTGCCGGTCGTTCTTGGGTCGCTGCTCGATCTCACGGTGAAGGTCCGCGCGGTGGAGGCGGAGACCCCGACCGATCTGCGGATGGCGGACTTCGCGCACCTGTGCGCGCAGCTCGACGCGGCGACCGGTTTCGGGGCGCTCGCCGCGTACCGGGCCAGCCTGGACGACCTGAACGACGACGTGATCGAGGGCGACCTGCTGGCGCAGACCGTCCTGCGGCATGCCGCCGACCTCGAGCCGGGCGCAGGGCAGCGGATGACGTCCACGGAGTGGCTGCACTGCCTCACCCGCCTCTACAGCGGCGAGGACTTCCGTCCGCTGCCCAAGGGGTGGCCGACCACCGGCAAGGTCCTCTCCGACCGTCTCAAGCGTCTTCAGCCGACCCTGGCCGCGAGGGGTGTCCTCATCGACTCGGGCCGCACCAAAGCGGGCCGCTACCTCGAGATGACCCGCGCGCCCTCCGCGCCCCCGCCCGAACAGCAGACGCTCTGACCGGCACCGCCGTACAAGCAAGAGGAGCACCACCGGCCAGGCGTGCTCCTCTTGCTGTTCGGCGGCGGCGCCGCCCCGCGCTGGTCGCGCCGCGCAGCGGCTCCTTCTTCACGCCTTGAGCCGCGCCGCACCACTACAGACACCCCCTCCTTTTTTCCTAAGTGGGAAACGCTGCGTCACCTGCGTCACCAAGGGCCGGAAAACGCCCCGTGACCTGCGCATACAGGGGTGACGCAGGACGGCGAAGTCTGCGTCACCCCGCGTCATCTGCGTCACCGATGACGGACGGCCTGCGTCACCGATGACGCACCCCCGATCCTCTGCGTCACCCGAAAGACGCAGGTCAAACGCCTGAATGACGCAGATGACGCGGGTGACGCAGAAATCCCCACCTCGGACAGACAGCCCCGTGCCCGGAGGTTCCGACGTGCTCACCCCCGTTCCTACCGAGCCTCAAGCGCTCACTGTCCCGGAGGTCATGACCGCGCTTCGGCTCAGCCGCAGCAAGGTCTACGACCTCATCCGTTCCAAGCAGCTCCCGAGCTACACGTCCGGCCGCGCCCGCCGCATCCCGGTGGACGCGGTCCGCAGCTACATGCACCACCGACTTGAGGAGAACGCGGCCTGATGGCACCCCGAAAGAGGAACCCCAACGGCGCGGGCAGCATCTGGCAGCGCAAGGATGGCCGCTACGAGGCGCGTGTCTACGTCCCCCAGCCCGATGGCACTCGCAAGCGCAAGACGGTCTACGGCGCCACGTGGGAGGAGTGCGACACCAAGCGCCAAGAACTGGTGCGACGAGACCGCCAGGGCATCCCGACCCCCACCCGGTCCGCCAAGCTCTCCGAGTGGCTGCCGTACTGGCTCGCGCACTACGTCGAGCCGCGCCGGAAGCTCAGCACGTACGACAAGTACGAGACGCATGTGCGTCTCTACCTCGTGCCCCTGCTCGGAACCAAGCGGCTGGAGTCGTTGAGCGTCGCCGACGTGCGCCGGTTCATCACGCGCATGCAGAACACCCACACGGCCGCCACCGCCAAAGAAGCGCACCGTGTGCTCCGCACCGCGCTCACGGCAGCTGTGCGCGAGGAACTCATCACGCGCAACGTCGCATCGCTTGTGGAGCCACCCCGGGTGAAGCAGCGCGAGATCAGTCCCTGGTCCCTGGAGGAGACGCTGGCCTTCCTCGAGGCGGCACGGCGAGACCCGCTGTACGCCGCGTTCGTCCTGGCCATCGCCATGGGCTTGCGGCGTGGTGAGTTGGTAGGGCTGCGCTGGTCGGACGTCGACCTGGACAACCGGGTGCTGCACGTGCGTCAGCAGACGCAGCGCCGGCGCGGCACGCTGTACGACGACGACCCCAAGAGCCGCCGTAAGCGGGTGGTCCCGATGCCCGCGTTGTGCATCGCGCCGCTTCGCTGGCACCGGCTACGGCAGCGGGAAGCGTTCGCGCGGACCGGAGTTGTCTGGTCAGAGCAGAGTTACGTGTTCGCCACGAGGAACGGTCGGCCGGTGGAGCCTCGGAACGTTTACCGGTCGTTCACGAGGGTGGCTGCCGATGCTGGGCTGCGGGTGGTCCGGCTGCACGATGCCCGACACGGTTGCGCCACGCTTCTGACGGCGGCCGGCGTCGCTCCGCGCGTCATCATGGAGATCCTCGGACACAGTCAGATCAGCATCACGATGGACGTGTACACACACGTCGTGCACGACACCCAGCGGGAGGCGATCAGCCACATGGACCGCCTGCTTAGGCGACGCCGACCGGCCGCCTGAGCGGCGACTGCCGTCAAATGCTGCCGTCAAAAGGCCCCGGACCATGATCGGTCCGGGGCCTTTTGGCTGGTGCCCCCGGCAGGATTCGAACCTGCGACACCCGCTTTAGGAGAAAACGTAAAGCGATCATGAGCCTCAGTGAGTTCCCGTGAGGGGCAGTGAGTCCACGATAACAGGGGCGTGACCTGCGCAAACAGGTTTCAGTGAGTCTCAGTGAGGATCAATGAGGGGGCGTTGTGGACTCTTAGTGGACTCCCGTGGACTCTCACCCCGCCACCGCCCGGAGTGTTCGAACACCCTCGGTCTCCGGAGCCATGACCGCGCGGACTCGAGCGGCCACGTCCTCGGGCGCATGCTGGTACAGCCACGTCACCTTCGACCCTCGCTCATGACCGAGGATCGCCTGCGCGTCCTTCTCCGGAATGCCGAGATCCTTCAGCCGCGTGGCGAAGACGTGCCGCAGATCGTGCACCCGCGGCCACCACTCATCCCGACCCGTCTCCGGGTTTGTGACCTGTCGCGCGAGGCCCGCGGCCTGAATCGCCGGCACCCACACCCTCCTGAAGTTGTGCCGCGTCAGCGTGCCGCCCTGGGGGCCGCGGAACACCAGCTCCTCGGCGTGCAGCTCGTAAGGGTCCTCACCGATGGGCGTGACCGACCGCGGCGGACGCCACCGGTCGACCATCGTGCGGATGGCGTCGGCCGAGGCCGGCAGGACCGGCACCGTCCGGAAACCAGCAGCCGACTTCGGCGCAGCCTTGCGGAACAGCCGGCCGTCGTCCTCGCTGAGCACCTCTTTTACCTTGAGGTGGTGCGCCTCGAGGTCGACGCTCTCCCAGCGCAGCGCGGTCGCCTCACCCCACCGCATGCCGGTGTGCTGGAGGAACACGACGAACGGCCGGTAGTACATGGGCAGCTGCTCGATGATGAGCGCGCACTGATCCCAGCTCGGCGGGCGCAGGTCGTCCGGGTGCTTCTTCGGCGCCTCGCCGACCTCGAGGTCGGCGGCCGGGTTGAAGGGGATGCGCTTCCCGTCCTTCACCGCGGCGCGCAGCATCTGGTTCAGCAGCTCCTGCACCTTCTTACGGGTGTGGTAGCCCCGCACCTCGCGCGTCAGCCACGCCTGGAGCTCGATGTGCTCGAGGTCGCACAGCCGCCACTTCCCCCAGCGGGGTTCGACGTGGACCTTCCAGTTGGACTCCTTGCGGTTCCGGGTGGTCACGGCCCGCTCGGGCTGGCTTGCCCACCAAAGCTCCCACCACTGCGCGAGGGTGATCTCACCGCGCTTGGGGTCGCCGTACTCCCGCCGTCGGACTCGGGAGCGGACGTCATCGAGGAACGCCTCGGCTGCCTTCTTCCCGCCCTCGCTGATCGGGAAGTTCTTCGCGCACTGTTTGCCGGACGGGTCCCGGTAACGGGCCTGCCACGGGCCGATGCAGTCGCGGCGCCGTCGGCGGTCGCTGTACTGCTCGCCGGGCGGGTACTTCTCCATGCACTCCATGCAGCCGCACACCTTGCTGCGGATCTGCCGCGGGTTGTTCGAGGCTCTACGCCCCATGCTTCACCACCTGTTCGCCCACTTTCTGCTGGGGTATCAGGGGGATCACGTCGACGGGATCCCCGCACCAGCAGACTGCACCGGCCTCAGGCTGCGGCACCACGAGTTCGGTGAGAATCGCGCGGACGAGCGTCACCGCGTGGGCGAGCGGTAGACCGGTAGGGAGTTGGATGGTGCGGGCGTCGGCGTCAAAGGCCGGACGCGCACTGGGCAGAACGTATACAACGGACACGCACATGCACACCCCGCAAATGCAGGTGATCAGGGACCTGCAACCGGCGGGGGAGGACACCGGCTACGGGTGTGACCGTACCCCCGCGTGAGGCGATTTTCGACTACTGTTGAACAAGTTGTCGATAAAACTTCACCGTGGGTAAACAAGTCTTGTGTGACTGGTGTGACTGGAGTGGTGTCCCCGGGGGGTCAGCGTCCCGTGCGGTTCGCCTCACCGAGCGCGCGCATCTCGATCTCCTTCGCGCGCTGCTGCTCCTCGGTCAGCCCGCGCCACAGGTCGAGGATGCGGGCCTCGGCGTCGGGGGAGAGAGGGCCGGGCGACTCGCGGCCGGCGGCGCGGAAGATCTCCTCGGTGGTGAACTTCGGGAAGGCCTCGGCAAGTGCCTGGAGGCTCTCGCGCTTGACGCCTCGGCCGCCCGCGCCTCGGCGGCGGTGTACCCAGGCGTTGACGGTGGCGGGGGCGACGCCGATGCGGCGCGCGATCTCGGACTCGTTGACGTCGTATGTCGACTTCAACCGTGCGAGAAGCTGCGCCAGATCCTCGGTGCGCTCCTGGTCTGTCACTCTCCTAGAGTGCCTGTTGATCTTCTACTTTCGCAAGCGAAAGTAGAAGCGTGGCGCGTTATGTACGCCGCGCGTGACCTCCCCGTCACGCGACGTCGCCTGTGTCATATGCACCCACGCTAGAACACCCTTTCGACTAGCGCCACCCTCACTGAAACTCACTGCTACTCACTTGCCCTCACTGATACTGCTACGGTAGAAACGTAGCAACGGCGGGGCGACCCGCCGCAGCAGTCCCCAACTTGCGCGAGGCACACATGACCACCCTGATCCGCAAGGGCGAAGGCGAGCCACTCAGAGACGCGATGAGGCGTCGCGGGCTGACCCAAGCCAGTCTCGCTGCCCGAACCCGGGAGGTGGACAAGCGCGGACGGGGCGTGAGTCTCGGAACGGTGGTCAAGGTCACCGGTCGCGGCAGGTGGGCGGTCGACGTCTGTCGGCAGCGCACCGCCGAGCTGATAGTCGCCGCGCTCGGTGAACCCCTCGAGCACCATTTCGCCATGCCCACCATTACTACTGACACGGTTGAAAGGTGTAAAGACGATGGCGACTCAGACCCTCGCTGAGCGCACGCAGACCCTGGCGCCCACCGGGCTCTCCCCCCTGCTGACCACGGCCCAGCTGATGGCGCTCTACGGCGTCTCGAACTGGACCGTCAACCAGTGGGTGATCAAGGGGTGCCCCGTCGAGCCGACGGCGTTCCGAGGCCGGCGCTTCAACCCGGAGGCGGTCCGCGCCTGGCACGCCACGCAGGCCGCCGAGCCGGTCAGCGTCTGACCCCCACCCCACAACGCGCCGAAGGGCCACCCGACTTCCCGGCCTGGTGACCCCTCGTTCGGCGCCCCAACCAACCAGAGAAAGAGAGGCCCCGATGGGCACATTGTTGCAGAGCAGCAGGAGGGTTCTCCCGCTGCATGAGTCGCCGCTGGCGCGGCCGTCGACCGTGAGTGCGGTGTTCCGCGCGGCGGCTCGGCTGATCGCCACCAACGGCCTGCACAAGGGCGACTTCGTCCCGGACTCGTTCGACCGGGAGATGTGCGTCCCGCACTTCCTGCGCCCCATGAGCATCGTGGCCGCGCTGAAGTGCGTGACGACCGACGACCCGCACCGCACGTCGCTGCTGGCGGACGAGGCGATCACCGTGCTGGCGCTGCGGCTGGAGGTCGACGGGGAGGGCCCGCTGTTCGGCGGGATCTTCGACCTGGAGGCGCACGTCGACGCGTGGGGCGACGTCGAGTCGCGGACCACCGAGAGCGCGGTTGCGGTGCTGGAGGCGGCTGCGGACGCGAACGAGGTGTCGGCATGAGCATCTCGTCCCTCGCCCTCGGGGCGAAGAAGGTGATCGACGCGGCATGGGGTGTCGGTCCGGCGTACGACTTGGCGGCGCAGGCTGCGTTCGCGTTGGAGTCGGCGCAGATGCTCCAGTCGCCGGAGACCGCCGCCGAGTCCGCGCACTACCGTGCGGCGTTCGAGGCGCAGAAGTCGCGGGCGGAGACGCTGGACAGGCTGCTGCGTGAGGCGCAGGCCCGGCTCGGCGAGCACGAGGTGTCGCCGCTGGCGTGGGCCCGGCTCCTCGACGCGAAGTCGCTCGACAACTTCCTGTGCGCGATCGGCATGGCCGCCGACACCGCCGAAGCCGAGGGCGCACTGTCGCAAGTCGAGGAGATGATCCGCTCGTTCCGTGCGGCACTGCCCGCCGGTGCCGAGCAGGAGCGGGCCCGGACGCTGCACGAGCACGTCATCGCGCGGGACGCCGAGATCGAGAAGCTGCGGGCTCGGGTCGCCGAACTGGAGGCCGCGCAGGGCACGGCCTACCGGGCGCAGCACGACTCGATCGTGATGGGCCTGTACACCAGCCGCGAGGCCGCACAGGCGCACTGCGAGGCCAAGGTGCAGCAGGAGGAGCCCGCCGGGTCGATCCAGCACATGAGCTGGGTGGCCGACGACATCGGCCCCGACGCCGAGTACGAGCTGCACATCACCCCGGCCGAGACCGGCGGGCTGATCCGTGGCACGGGCTACGTGGTCACGCCGCTGGAGGTCGCCTCCGAGTACGACCCGGAAGGTGACGAGTGATGGCCGCCGACCCCACCCAGTGGCTCACCGCCGCCGCCATCGGCTCGGCCCTGTACCTGCCGGGCGCGCTCCTCGTCGTCCACCTCGCCGCCCGGGACCTGCCGTCGCTGGACACGGCCCGCGCGGTCGTGGACGGGATCGACGCGGCGGCCGAGCGGGCGGCGCAGAAGGCCCGGCTCCAGCTGGCCGCGCTGCTGCTCCTCCTCGCCTGGCACCTCGAGACGAAGGAGGTCACCCGATGAGCGCCCGCACGGTGCTCCTCGTCGTCGCCGAGCACGCCCAGGACGCCGACGACTGCCGCCAGCTGCTCAGCATGCTCGGGCTCACCCCGTCGGCGCCCAAGCGCAAGCCCGGCCGCCCGCCCGTCGACCACGGACACGGCCACTACAGCACGTACAGGAAGGGCTGCCGTTGCGACGACTGCCGCGAGGCACACCGGCAGCGGTGCTCCGAGTGGCGGGAATCGAAGAAGCAGGACCCGACCGCAGCTGACTGGGCAGGGCACGGCAAGACATCGACGTACAAGAACCACGGCTGCCGGTGCGCGCCGTGCCGGCGGGCGAACACCGAGTACTGGCGGGTGTACCGGGCGCAGCGTCGGGAGCGTCGCGTGCTGGTGGAGACGGGTGGTGCGCGATGACCGCTCAGTCGTACCCGGGCGAGCTGGAGATGCTGCGCGGTCTGGCCCGCACCCTGCACGTCGTCGTCCACGACGGAGGCCCCGCCGAGCAGCAGCGCGCCGAGGTGCGGCGGTTGCTGCACCAGTACGCCGGAGATGACGCCGCCGCCCGCGCCGAGGAGAAGAGCAGCCCCGTCGGGGCCGATGCCACTCCCGCCTTCTTCCAGCCCGGCCGGACCTACCGCAGCCGCCGCTGCGCCGACCTCCGCTTCGAGTGCCTGGCCCTCAGCGCGGACCCGGACACCGGCGAGCAGCAGGCCATCGGCTGGCGCTACGGGCCGCCCCACAACGGCGTCCGCCGCCACAAGCTCGCAGCCCTCGGCGCCGACGACTGGACCTGCTGCGACTGGGCCGACACCGCCGAACGGGGTGAGAGCCGATGACCGCCCGCAACTACCCCGCCGAGCGGATCGAACGGTACGTCGCCGCCCTCCGAGACGCCGACACCCACGCCCAGCTCACAGACCGCCGAGACCTCGAGCGGTTCGCCCGCGCCGTGATGGCCGTGGCCGACAAGGAGACGGACCCGGTGTACCGCTCCGGGTACGCCACGGGGCGCATGCACGCAGGCGCCCCCACCGAGGAGTTCAGCGACGAGGCCCGCCTCGCGCAGCTCCTCGACACCATCCGCACCCACGGCGGCAAGTGGTCCACCGGCAGCGTGCAGGCCATGCGCCGCACGACCGGCGGACCGGTCCATCGCGGCACCGCCCGCCGCGACCTCGCCGAACTGGCCCGCCGCGGCCACCTCACCAAGCACGGCGCGGGTGACGGCCGCTTCTACACCCTCACCACCAGGAAGGACGGCGCCGTATGACGACCGTCGCGCAGGCCGGGGCCCTCGAGGCCCCGGCCGCCGGCCCGGCCCCCATCACCGAGCCCGGCATCTACGAGATGACCAACGAGACGTACCACTCCCACCGGTACGCCCTCTCCTCGAGCGGCGCGCGGAAGCTGCTCCCGCCCTCGTGCCCGGCGATCTTCCGGTACGAGCAGGACAACCCGCAGCCGGTGAAGAAGGTGTGGGACATCGGCAACGCCGCCCACAAGCTCGTCCTCGGCAACGGGCCCGAGCTGCGCCTCGTCGACTACGAGCGGTGGGACACGAAGGTCGCGAAGGCCGAGGTTGCCGAGGCCCGCGCCGCCGGGGCGATCCCGCTGAAGCGCGCCGAGTACGACCAGGTGCACGACATGGCGGACGCCCTGCGCCGTCACCCCGTCGCCTCCCTGCTGTTCGACCCCGAGCACGGCAAGCCCGAGCAGTCGCTGTTCTGGCGGGACGAGAAGACCGGGGTCATGCGCAGGGCGCGCCTGGACTGGCTGCCCAACCCTCGGTCCGGGCGGTTGATCATTCCCGACTACAAGACCTGCCGGTCGGCCAACCCCGAGAAGCTCGAGAAGGACATCGAGGAGTACGGCTACCACCAGCAAGACGACTGGTACCGGTCCGCCTGTCACGCCCTCGACATCGCTGACGACCAGGCCGCGTTCGTCTTCGTCTGCCAGGAGAAGGCCGCTCCGTACGTCATCACCGTCATCGAGGTCAACGCCACCGCGCGCCGTATCGGCGCAGCCCGCAACCGGCGCGCCCTCGAGACCTTCGCGCACTGCACCGCCACCGGCTACTGGCCCGGCTACAGCGACGACGTCGTGCCCCTTTCCCTGCCCGGCTGGGCCGAGACCCGAGACTCCCTGGAGTACCTGTGAACTACCCCGTAGCAGAGCAGCAGTTCGCGGCCCCGGCCGCGCCCGCCCCGTCGTTCATCGGGCAGGGCACCGCGGTTGAGCAGTCCCGCGCGGTCGCCGAGGTGCAGGCCGCAGTGATCGTGGCCCGCCAGTTCCCCCGCAACGAGGAGGCCGCCACCCGCAAGATGCGGTCTGCGTTCCGGCAGCAGTCCCTCGCCGCCCGCTCGTTCTTCCGCTTCAACCGCGGCGACGGCAACGTCACCGGCGAGACGATTCAGTTCGCCAAGGAACTGGCCCGCTGCTGGGGCAACATCCACCACGGCCTGAACGAGCTGCGCCGCGACGACGCGGCCGGCGAGTCCGAGATGCAGGCGTGGGCGTGGGACCTGGAGTCCAACGAGCGGGCGTCCACAACGTTCGTCGTGCCGCACGCCCGCTTCACGAAGACGTCGGGGCGGAAGCCGCTGGAGGACCCGCGGGACGTCTACGAGAACAACACGAACAACGGCGCCCGCCGCCTCCGCGAAATGATCTTCACGGTACTGCCCGACTGGTACCGCGAGGAAGCCAAGGAGGTTGCGAACCACACCCTCCAAAACGGGCCCGGTGACAAGCCGCTCGCGCAGCGCATCGCCGACGCCGTCACCGCCTTCGAGAACATCGGCGTCACCGTCCAGCAGCTCGAAGAGAACCGCGGGCGGCCGACCGAGAAGTGGCTGAACCTCGACGTCGCACAGCTCCAGATCGTCTACCAGTCGATCAACCGCGGCGAGGTGACGATCGACGAGGAGTTCCCGCAGCAGCGCGTGACCGTCGCCGAGATCACCCAGCAGCACGCCGAGGGCACCACACAGCCGACGTCCCAGCCCGAGCAGCACGCGCCCGCCGCCGAGGGCACCACGGAGTGGCCGGCCGCGCGTCAGCCGGGATCGGGGGCGACCGCGTGAAGCTGCGTCGTGCTGGCCGCATAGTGCGGCAGATCGTGGCCCCCAACGGGAAGCACCGCCCGCGCCGCCTGGACTCCGTGCCGCCCACCGCGCAGCCGCGACCCGTCGAGGCCACCGAGACCACCGTCAACGACACCGCGTACTGCCCGGCCGAGAAGCGTGACCGGCTGCACGCCTTCCTGCGGACCGGGGGCCGTGTCTGCTGGACGTGTCGCACGGTCACCCTGCACGGCCCGTTCACCAGCGCGCCGCACTCGGGGGGCACCGAGTGACCACCCTGTTTGACCCGGAGCGTCCGGCCGCCACCACGGCGGCCGGGCCCCGGCCCGCACCGTTCGTCATCCCCCTGCCCACCGGGCTGTTCCTGCTGAACGCCAACCAGCGACTGCACCACCGGCGGAAGGCCGAGTACACGAAGGCGATCCGGGACGCAGCCATGGAGGCCGTGAGCGAGTGCCCGACGCTCATGGATGCGCTCGCCGCTGCGAAGCCGGGCCCGCTGTTTCAGCGCGCGCACATCCTCGGCATCGTGCACCCGGGCTCCAACCGGCGGGCGGACCCGGCCAACCTCTATCCGTCCTTCAAAGCCGCCGTCGATGGGCTGGTGGACGCGGGCCTGTTCGACGACGACGACCACACGCGGGTCGTCGGCCCGGACATGCGGCTCGGCCGGGTGGTGAAGGGCGGGCAACTCGTCCTCGTCGTCCGCGGCCTGGCCCCCGGTGAGGACCCGCTCGGCTACCAGGCGCTTCAGTGACCGCCCGCCGACGCCGCCGCGCCCCGCCCGTCGACCCCGAGTACCGGCCGGGCCAGCTCCTCGACTGGCGCGACTCGTCGCACTGGTCTGACCGCGAACTCCCCTGCCGGTACTGCGGCTTCCCCACCCATCTGCGGGACCGCCGCATGAAGCCCGCGCACAAGGTCTGCGCCGAAGAGGCGCTCGCCATCCAGGCCGCTGAGGCGGCCGACGCCTACCACCAGAACGGACCGACCACATGACCAACCAGCCCGAGACGACCATGGTCGCCATCGACGGCAGTGACGCCCTCGCCTTCGTCATCATCCGCCCCGGAGCCACCAAGGGCAGCGTCTCCATCGAGGCCGCCGCAAAGGGCCTCAGCAAGCCCGCCGCCGCTCACGTCCTCCACCACGTCGCCACGCAGTGGAACGAGGAGACCGAGATCCCCATGGAGACCGCAGCGCACGTGCTGTGGCAGGACCAGTTGGGCGGATGGCCGCCGAGCACCTTCGCCACCAAGCTGCTGAGCCTTTGGACGTCGGCCGACACGGAGAACGCCGAGCGGCTCGCCGTCGCCTTCCCCGGCTACGCCGCCGCCATCGCCCTTGTCCGCAGCGGCCAGCAGGGCATCGAGCAGCTGCGGGCCATCGCGGGCGACTCCTGACCCCCAACCCGAGCACCACCGAACCCGGAAGGAACGCAATGCCCAAGCTCACCCCCGCCGACGTCCCCGAGGTCAAGCTCGACTCGGCCGCCGCCGCCATCGAGACCAGCCTGTCCCGCGCCCAGCGCCGCGGCCTCTTCGAGAAGCCCGGCATGGTCGTCTTCGCCATCGTCGAACTGACCTCGAAGTCGTACACCGGGCACGCCGAGGGCGAGGACAAGGACCCGCAGGTGAAGGTGCGCGTCACCTCGTGCGAGGTCGCCCGCTCCGACGAGGACGCCGCAGCCCTCGCCGACGCCAAGCGCGCCATGTGGAGGGGCCGGCAGATCGACGGAACGTTGGACGAGGTCGGTGAGGGCCCGCAGCGCCCGGACGCCGCCCTCCTCGACGTCACCCGCAGCAAGCCCACCGAGGACGAGCTGAAGGCGCACAAGCGCCGCCTCGAGGACAAGCGCCGCGCCGAGTACGTGCGCTAGCCACCCGCCGCCCGGGATGGCCCCACCGTGCGCCGTCCCGGGCCCCACCGGCACCCGCCACCCGCACCGAGAAGAGACCGAGTTGAGCAGCGACGAGCAGGCCCCCGCGCCCGGCAGCGTCCCGAACGCCTACGGCAACGCCCTGTCGTGGAAGTGGACACGAGCCATGTCCACGTACCTGCGGCGGTCCGGCCTGCCCCTGCTCCTGTGCCAACTCCGCAACTACGCGAGCGCCTCCGGGGAGGTCGCGTTCTCCTCGGACCGCAAACCCATCCGGATCAGCGACATCGCCGCCGCCTCGTGCTGCTCGGTCAAGGACTGCCGCCGCTACCTCGAGGCCGCGATCCGTGCCGGCGTCGTGCGGGTGCTCGGCGAGCGGAAGAAGGGCGCACCGGTCCGGTACGTGATCGTCGTGCATCCGTTCCCGGACTGGCAGGCCGCCGAGGACTACCTGAAGTCGACTGCGCGGAAGCCGGGGAAGCGGGCTCCGGAGTGGTCGGACGACGACGGAAGTAAGGGTCACCGCGACCCCAACCAGAAGGGGTCACCGCGACCCCTTGTTACCGACGGTACGGATTCAGGAGAAGGGGTCACCGCGACCCCACCGACTAAGGGTCACCGCGACCCCACCGGTTGGGGTCACCGCGACCCCAACAACCCAGGGGTTACCCATGTCTCTACCCATGACGGGGCCGAGGTCGGTTTCCAACCTCAGGTAGTGGGCGCTCCGGAAGACCAGATCGATCACCAGGAACACCACCACGACGACACCGCTCCGGCGCCGGACCCCGACGACTACGAGACCTGGACCCGCTGCCACGTCTGCCGCCGCCCGATCCTCCCCGACCCGCAGCGGCCCGGCCGCACCGTGCACGCCCGCTGCGAACCCCACCTCGCCACCACCAACCCGGAGAGGCACACCGCCTGATGCCCATCCGACCCGAGAACCGCCACCGCTACCCGACCAACTGGCCGGAGATCAGCCTCCGCATCCGCACCGAACGCGCCGCAGGCCGCTGCGAATGCCTCGGCGAGTGCGGACGCGGCACCCACACCGGCCGCTGCCCCAACCGCAACGGGCAGCCCGCCTACGGCACCGGCAGCACGGTCGTGCTCACCGTCGCCCACCTCAACCACACCCCCGAGGACTGCCGCGACGAGAACTTGCGCGCCATGTGCCAGGGCTGCCACCTCCACTACGACCGCGACCACCACCGCCAGACCGCTGCGGCCACCCGCCGCGCCGCCATCGAGAACGCCGGACAGCTCACCCTCGAGCCCCCCACTACCGCCTGACCAGCCCTGCCAACTGCCCCACCACCAACCCTCGGGGAGCCCCAGTGACCGCCTTGCACGACCTGATGATCCGCACCCCCGGCCTGCCCTGCCGCCTCGACCCCGAGCCGTTCTTCAGCGACAACACCCGCGAGCGGGACGCCGCTGTCCGCGCCTGCCAGCCCTGCCCGTTGCGGGACGCCTGCGCCGAGTTCGCGATTGCTGAGCGGGAGCCGTACGGCGTGTGGGGCGGCACGACGGCCGCGGATCGGCGCAGCTTCGCGGATGGCCGGCCGTGGCGGTTCGACGAGCAGGGCCGGTTGCGGCAGGCGTGCGGGTCCGAGTCGGCGTACCGGGCGCACCACACGTACCGCGAGAAGCCGGGCGTGGACTGCGTGGGCGGCGACTGTGTGGCGGCGCACGAGGCCGTGGTTGAGGCGCGGCGGCGGGAGCGGCTGGCCGAGGAGCACGCGAAGGGCGGCACCGGCACGGGCTACTTCCTGCACCGGCGGCTGGGGGAGACCGCGTGCGACTCGTGCAAGGCGGGGTGGTGGGCGCAGCAGAAGGCTGCCCCTGCCGCCTCGTCACGGCGGCTCCAGCGGCCCCGTGCGGCTTCCGGCTCCTCCGGGGCGGCCGGGGCTGTGCGGGGCGCTCCAGCGGCCGCACAGGCGTTCCCCATCGCTTCCTGACCCACCACCGAACGGAGCACCATGACCGACGCCTACGCCCTCGCCGTCCTCGCCCTCGTCCTCGGCCTGTCCGCCGGCTGGTGCTGGGGCCACGCCACCGCCCGCATCCGCCACGTCCCCATCGGCGCCCACCCCGCCGACGACGAGGCCGTCGTCCGCGGCGAGTTCGCCCGCTTCAACGCCGTCCTCGCCGCCCTCGACTTCGACCCCGACCTTCCCGACCACCCCGACCCGAAGGACCACGCATGAGCCCCGCAGGAACCAGCCCGGACGCGCGGGCCGTCGTCCGCGCCCTCGACAACCTGACGACGCAGGTCCGACGCATCGCCGACGCGCAGCAGACGCCCGTCGCCATCGTCAGCGACGCCCCGACGACGACGGCCGACGACGGGCCGCGCTGCGTCTGCGGCGACCCGCTCACGTGGTACACCGCTCCCGGCGGCGCGGCCGGATGGGTCCATGACCCCGCCTCGGACGGGGTCATCCTCGACGTCCACAAGCCCCGCCCGGCCCCGGCCGCCGACGAGGACACGCCGTACCTGCTCCGCGTCCTCGCCGACCGCGCAGCCCGCGGCGTCCTCTCCCTGCCCGGCGAAGGCGAGGCCCTCCGCCGCCGCGTCGAACAGATCATCAACGGCCGGGAGACGTGGAAGGCGAAGGCCGAGGAGATCGAACGCGAACGCGACCGGATCGCCGTCGAGCTGGAGAAGCTGCGCGCCGTCCTGGAGTACGAGCACAAGCGCGCCAACGACGCGATCGACCGCGAGCACACCGCCGAGCAGGCAGCCGAGGAGCAGCGCCGCCGCGCCGACATCGCCGAGACCGAGCTGCGCACCCTCCGCTCCGGCCTCCGAGCCAACGGCGCCGACCCCACCCAGATACAGAACCTGTGGGCGCAGATCAGCCTCCGCAACCGACAGTGGCGGGACACGAAGCGGGAACTGCGCCTCACACGCAGCATGCTCGAGGAGGAGGGCGGGGACGTCAGCTTGGTCGACGAGATGATCGCCGCGGTGTCGAAGGCCGAGGGGGAGGCGCGGGAGGCGCAGGCCGCCCTCGAGCGCGTGCGCGCCCTGCTCGACACCCACCTCGGCCCGCTCGCCACCGCCGCCGTGCGCCGCGCCCTCGACGGCACCGAGCAGCCCACCACGGGCTGACCGGGAACCACCCGCCACGCCCCACACGTCCACCCCAACACCACCAGCACGACCACGAACGGAGCACCATGGCAGCGATAGACAGCGCGAAGGAAGAAGCGCGCCTCGCGCTCTACAAGGCCATCGCCGAGACGGCCGAGAAGATCAACGAGGAGACCACCGGCCCGACTGCGGCCGAGGCGCTGAACAACCTCGCCGAGGCGTTCGCCTACACCACGTCCACGGCGCAGCCGCACGGCTGACGACGCAGGCCAGACGCCCCGTCACCCCGCCGCACGACGGCCGGTGACGGGGCGTCGTCGTCTCTGGCACACTGCCCACGCGGGGCCGGTGCTGCTCTGGCGCAGCGGCTGGTGGGGAGCCCTACGCGGCGTAAGTCCCACCCCGAGGCGCTACGACTCCAGCGGCCCCGCGCTCAGGACATGCCCTTCCAGATCCGCCACGCCCGCGACCGGTCCGTCCCGATCGCCTGACCGATCTCCGGGAAGTCCATCCCGCCCCGGTGCAGCGTGTCCACCGCCTGCTGCCGGATCTCCTTCGCCAACGTCCGCTCCGCCGGCCACTCCCGCAGCACCAGACCCGCCGCCCGCGCCCGCACCGTCGCGTCCGGGATCGCCTCCAGCCCGCGCAACGCAGCGCGCACCGCAGCCAGCACGTCGTCTGCCGCCTGACGTGCGTCGTCCGTCTCCTCGCCCATACCCCGTACCTCCCCGCCGGAGCGTAGGTCTGCACACACCGCCCCGTGTCGGCTACCCTTCACCGTGTCGGCTACCCGACACCGCGTCATGACGGGCCGACAACGCCCGACGACGCCCCACAACAGAACGGCCCCCGACGGTGCAGCGAACACCGACCAGGGGCCTGACCACAGGAGATGAGCGCTCCCATGGCTGAACCGAAGCCTACGCATAACCCGCCCCCCGCCGCCATGAGCGGGCTCGGCCTCGCCGTCGGCGCCGCCGCCATCATCACCGCCATCACCGGCATCGCCTTCTGGCTCTCCTACCACCACCTGCACGACGTCGCCGCCGGCAACGGCCTCGGCATGGACCCCGCCCGCGCCTGGGCATGGCCCGCCGTCCTCGACCTCTTCTACCTCGCCGGTGAACTGCTGATCCTGCGCGCCTCCTACCTGCGCACCGTCGACTGGTGGGCCATCTGCCTGACTGCGGTCGGCGCGCTCGGCTCGATCGGCCTGAACGTGGCCGGCGTCGGCTCCGACGCGCCCGCGCTTCAGTACGTCGTCGCCGCGGTCCCGCCGGTGGCCGCACTCCTCGCGTTCGGCGCGCTGATGCGGCAGCTGCACGTGTGGTTCGCCCGACGCCCGGAGACGACGCAGGCCACGCCCGTCGTGACCGTGGAGCGCGCCGAGCCGCAGCACGCACCGGCCGTGCCGCCGATGCCCGAGCAGGCCCCGGCCCTCCCGGCCGCCGAGGAGCAGCAGCAGCCGCCCGCCCTCGAGGAGCAGCCCCCGGCCATCCGGTACAGCGACCCGCGCTGCGCCGTGATCCGCCCCCTGTACGAGTCCGGCTACCGGCCCACCACGGGCGAGATGAAGACTGCGCTGGAGGCCGCGAACCTCGCCGCGCCCGGTGCGTCGACCCTGCGCGGCACCATCCGCAAGGAGATCGAGGCGCACGAGCCGCACCTTGAGGCCCTGCCTCAGCGCCCGTCGCCCCTGCACCGCGCCGGGTGACGCCGTGCTCGCCGTCCTGTTCGTGCTCGCCGCCGTCGCCGGACTCCTCGGCCTGGCCCTCGTCGACATCCGCACCGTCCCGCCCGTCACCGGGACCTGCGCGTTCATCCTCACCCTCGCGGCGCTCGGCGTCGCCATGTACCGCTGAAGGACCCCATGACCATCGTGACTCTCGGCGGTGTCACCGTCGGCATCTGCCTCCTCGTCCACTACCTCGTCACCTGGTGGCCCGGCTCGAAGGCCCTCCGCTCCAACCCCGCCGGCCACGCTGGGGCCCTGCTCCCGTTCCTCCTCGCGTGGTCGTACGGCGTGCTCACCATCCTCGGCGTGGGCGGGCTGATCGGCTGGGCTGCGGGCGCCGCCCTGTGGATCTCCAACTGGCTCGGTGACGTGGCCCTCGTGTGGGGCGTCGGAGGCGCGGCCGGACAGAGCGCGGGCGGTGCCGTGTACCTGCCGCTGACGCAGACGGGCGGCGCGATCGTGCTGATCCTGACCGTGGGCCTGGTGGCCGCGGTGAAGAAGTCCCGCTACGGCAGCGACCTGAAGCGCGGCGCCTGGTGCGGCATCTGCCTCGGCACCAGCGCGGGCGTGGCCGGGTTCGCCGCCGCCCCGATCGCGGTCGCCGTGAACTGGCTCGGCGACACCGTATACGGGGCGCTGTGATGGCGCGCCGGAAGCGGGAGGACACCCCGGCCGAGGAGCCGGCCGAGGAGCTCGAGGAGCGGTCGCCGCTCGCCGGTGGATGCGTCCTCGTCGTCCTCGCCGGGGCCGCCCTCGCCGGGGTGTGGGCCGTCTCGCCGGAGGCCGGTGTGCTCGCCGTGTGGGTGGCCGGGGTGGCCGCCGTGTGGTGGTCCGCCCGCCGCCGGGTGTCCGTTTCGTCCGCCCCTCCCCCACCGCAGGAGGGGCGCCCCTCCTGTCGAGAGTGCGCAGGTCACGAGCTTATCGGCGTGACCCCTCTCGAATCCGAAGAGGGGATGTTGATCTACAAGACGTCGCCCCCGGACCGGCCCAACCACACCCACATCCACGTCGCTGCGGGGGAGGTGACCTCCCGATGATCCGCCGACTCCTCGCCGCCCTCCGGTACGAGCAACTGCCGCTGAACTACTGCCCGAACTGCGCCGGCCACTACCCGCCGTCGCACTTCCCCTGCATCTGACCACCTGCCGCTGTCACACCCCCGCCCTACAGTGGGCACCGTCATGAGAGGCCCTCGCCGAATTCCCCCGGGCGAGGGCCTCGCCCATGCCCGCATGCGACGATGCCCCCACCAGACACACCGCCCATGGGGGGACACATGCGCACCCGCGCCACCACCATCACCGCCGTCCTGCTGCTCGCGCTCACCGCCTGCTCCTCCAGCGACGACGACACCAGCGCCGACCCCAAGCCGTCCGCGCCGACCACCAGCAGCACCCCGAGCAGCGAGCCCAGCAGCGCCCCGTCCAGCGGGGACGACCCGCTCGAGACTGCGGTGAAGGAGTACACCGAGGCGTACTTCGCCGCCGAGGCCAGCACCGCGCACCGCATGCTGTCCGAGCGCTGCCGGAAGGAGATCAACCCGCTCGTCTACGGGGAGACGCTGAGGCAGGCGAAGAAGGACTACGGCTCGGATCACCCGGCCACGGATGTGACGGCCGAGGTGTCGGGGGATCTGGCCCGTGTCTCGTACAAGATCGAGGGGCTGCCGAAGTTCGATCAGCAGGCGCAGCCGTGGGCGCGGGAGGACGGCGTCTGGAAGTACGACGCCTGCTGACCCACCGCACCACCCCGGGCCCCGTCGACCAGCGTCGGCGGGGCCTTCGCGCACCCGCGAATTGCAGCCCCCAAGATCGGAGCGCCGCAGAAATCCGTACCTTCCCATCAGGGAGGTGACATGGCCTGGCGGCAACCACACCACGATCTCGGCCTCACGCGGCAACACGAGGTCGTACGCCTGCGCACCCAAGAACGCCTCACCTTCCGGCAGATCGGCGAACGCCTCGAGTGCGACGTGAAGAACGTCTACCAAGCGTGGAAGCGCGGCGTCGCGGAACTCGCCGCGCAGGCCGCCGAGGCGCACGGCCAGTACCTCGGCGAGCAGCTGGCCAACCTCGACATCGCCATCAACAGCCTCATGCCGCAGGTCATCAAGGGCAACGTCCGCGCCGTCGAAGGCCTGGTGAAGCTGTTCGACCATCAGGCCAAGCTCCTCGGCCTCTACGCGCCCGTGAAGGTCAACGCCACCGTCACCGACGAGATGACCGCCCGCATCAAGCAACTGGCCGACGAGATCGCACAGCTGGAGGAGACATGACCGAACCCACCCCCGAGCCGCCCCCGGAGCCCGCACCCGAGGAGCCGCCCGCCGAGGGCGAATCGCAGCTCCCGCCGGACCCGCCCGACGAAGACCCAGGCGCCGAGACACCGCCGGCCGATGACCAGCCCACCGACGAAGAGGCCCCCGAGCCCGCACCGTGCCCGCCCTACCCGCGCGACCCCTCGATCACCTGCGAACTGCCCGCTGGCCACAACAGCCGCATGATCCACCGCCGCAACACCGGCATCGACATGCCCTACTACGAATGGGAGTAGCCGCACCGTGCACGCCGCCAGCCTCGACGCCAAGCTCGCCGGGCTCCCCCCGGAGGCCCTCGAGCTGCTCGAGGCTGAGCTGGCAGACCGGCTGTGGCAGAAGCGTTGGGACCGGTGGACGCCGTACCCGTGGCAGGTCCCACCGGACGAGATCCCCACGCTCGGCTGGTGGCTCCAGCTCGGCGGGCGCGGCACCGGCAAGACGGACGGCTGCGCCCGCTACATGGTCGCCCACGTCAACGGCCCGCCCTGCGACCCGCGATTGAACGGCGGGCACAGGATGGCCATCGTGGCGCCCACGCAAGGTGACGCCGTCGAGGCCTGCGTCAACGGGCCGTCCGGGCTGAAGGCGCACGACCCGCGCGTGGTGTTGAGGACGACGGCCGGCGGCACCTTCGCACGCTGGCCCAACGGCGCCGAAGCCAAGCTGTTCGGTGCCCATACGCCGGACGATGTGGAGAGGTTGAGGGCCGGTGGTAACCGGTGCCTCGTCTGGATGGAAGAGGCCGCCGCGATGCGCCGCCTCTCCGACGCCATTACGCACTCGGAGATGGGCCTCCGCATCGGCAAGAACCCGCACTACATCGCGTCCACCACGCCCAAGCCGCGCAAGGAACTGCGGGACCTGAAGGCGAACCCAAAGGTCATCACCACGCAGGGCCGCACCCGTGACGCGATCCACCTCCCCGAGGAGCAGCGCGCCCACCTCATCGCCAAGTACGCCGGGACGCGCATCGAGGCGCAGGAACTGGACGGCGTACTCCTCGAGGACATCGAGGGCGCCCTGTGGTCGTGGGCCGGACTCGACAAAGCCCGCGTCGGCGCAGCCCCGCCGATGGACCGCATCGTCGTCGCCATGGACCCCGCGGCCACCAGCAGCGACGAGGCCGACGAGATGGGCATCATCGTCGCCGGGCTCGGGTCGACGTACCTGCCGGACAAGAACGGTTTCCAGCGTCGACACGGCTACGTGATCGATGACCTGTCCGCGCGGATGCCGCCGATCGAGGCTGCCCGCACCGCGATCCGCGCGTACCACGAGCACAAGGCGGACGCGATCGTGGCCGAGGTCAACAACGGCGGGGAGTGGATCGGGACCGTCGTGAGGCAGGTCGACCCGACCGTGAACTACCGGATCGTGTACGCCAGCAAGGGCAAGGCCACCCGGGCTGAGCCGGTGGCCGCGCTCACCGACCAGAACAGCGCGCACATCGTCGGCTCACTGCCGGACCTCGAGGAGCAGCTGACGACCTGGGTACCGGGCGACGACAGCCCCGACCGTCTCGACGCCTACGTGTGGGCACTCACTGACCTCATGCTCGCGCCCGCGGGCAACCTCGCCGCGGTCGCCTAGGAGGACGACGTGAGCTACTACAGGAACCGGGCCCTGCGCAGGGCAGCCGAGACGCGGGCCGCGGCCGGCCTGGACACGCTGCGGGGCCGGCAGCCGGTCACCGTCGCGTCGATCGGCGGGCAGCAGTCCCTCACCATGGCCCTGGACGCCGAGGCCCGCGGCTACGCCAACAGCGCCGTGGCGTACCGGTGCGTTGCGGCGATCGCCGACAACGGCTCCTCGGTGCCTCTGGCGGTACGGCAGCCGGACGGCTCCGTGATCGACGGGCACCCCGTCGCGCACCTCTTCAACAAGCGGCCCAACCCCCTCATGTCCGCCCGCGTCTTCAAGTCGCTGATGCTCCAGCAGGGCGAACTCGCCGGGCAGGCGTTCGTGTGGCTTGACCGCGGCGAGACCGGCCTCGGCCCCGTCACCGAGATGCACCTCGTCTATGACCAGGTGGACATCATCGTGGACAAGCCGCTCGCGCAGCGGCCGACCACGACGAACATCGTCGGGTTCATGGTCCGCCGCCTCGACGGCACACAGGTGCCGGTGCTGCCGGAAGAGATGCTGTGGCTCCGGTACCCCCATCCGTTCGATCCGCTGGGCTGCCTGCCGCCGTGGCGCGCAGCGAGGCATGCGGTCGACATGGACGCGTACGCCCGGGAGTGGCAGCGCTCCAGCTACGCCAACGGGGCCCGCCCGACTGGCGTCGTCTACCTCGGCGACATGAACGAGAACGAGTTCAACCAGGTGAAGGCCGCATGGCGCTCCAGCATGCAGGGCCCGGAGAACGCGGGCAAGAACCTGCTGGTGCGCTCCACACCGGGCGGTGGCGGGCAGGCCGGCGGGAAGGGCATCGGGTACGAGCGGCTGACGTTCACCCCGGAGGAGATGGCCTACCTCGAGTCGCGCATGGCCAACTCGGCCGAGGTCATGATGGCGTTTGGCATCCCTCACGACTACCTTGCGGCCGGCACGACGTACGAGAACCGCAGCGCGGCGAAGGCCACCCTGTGGTCGGACACGATCAGTCCGAAGCTGGAGATCATCGGCAGCGAGATCGATCGCGTGCTGCTGCCCTCCGACATGGAAGAGGCTGGGTGGGATCTGGCTGGGGTGGCCGCGCTCCAGGACTCGCAGGACTCGGTGGCCAACCGCACCCGGGCGTCGGTGTACGCCGACACGCTGACGATCGACGAGGCGCGTGCCGAGCTGGGCTACGACCCGCTGCCGGGCGGCCTCGGCGTCCACACGCTCACGCCGTACCGCAGCCAGTTCGCCCCTGTGCAGGGGCAGGCCGGCAGCGACGATGCCCGGTCGTGGGACGCGGACTTCTCCCGTCTGCTCCAGCCGACGCCCGACGTGACGGCCGTCGTCGAGCGGACCGTCGAGACCGTGCTGACGCGCCTCCTCGGTGGTGCGCCGCCGCAGGTCGACGCCCGTCCGACGCCCCGTCGACTGGAGCTGACGCGTGCGGACGACGCCCCGTCGTCGCCGTCGCTGACGGACATCAACGAGGCGTACGACGAACTGGAGCGGGCCGGCCGCCGCGCGGTGCAGGCCCTCGCGAAGGAGCAGCGGGAGCGGGTGCTGAGGGACTTCGACCGGCTGATGGCCAAGCCGCAGCGCAGCGCGCAGTGGCTCGAGGAGACCCGGACGCAGGCGTGTGCCCTCGCTCGCGAACAGTCCCTCACCCTCGCGCCGCCGGACCCGGAGCAGGTGCTGGCCGCCCGCCTCACCGACATGGACGTCGCCACCGGCCCGGACGGGTGGGAGGAGCGCATCAAGGTCCGCGAGATCTTCGACGGCCGGTACTGGAAGCGCCGCACGGCAGAGGTGGTGCGCCCGTTCGTCGAGCGAGTGTGGAAACGAGGCGGCACGGAGATCATCGGCAGCTTCGACCTGGACGAGCCGGACGTTGCGCAGGCCCTCAAGGACCGGATCGACGAACTGTCGGGGCAGGTGACGGCGACGACGGAGCAGGTGTTGCGGGCGCAGCTGCTGGCGGCGGGCGTGGCTGAGGGGGAGTCGATCCCGGAGCTGCGCGCCCGGTTGCAGAAGGTGTTCACGAACCTGTCCGACTTCCGGGCGACGATGATCGCGCGGACGGAGACCGTCGGCGGCTACAACCAGGCGTCGTTCCTGGCGGCACTGGACGCGGGCGCGGTACGGAAGACGTGGCTGGCCACGGCCGACAAGCGGACCCGGGAGACGCACCGGCAGGAGAACGGCCGCAGCGTCGCGATGAACAAGCGGTTCACGCTCACCAAGTCGCGGTGGCCGGCGGATCCGACCGCCCCGGCCGCGCAGTCCATTCAGTGCCGGTGTGCGCTGACCTTCGAGTTCGAGGAGTCCTGACCGTGGCGCAAGACCCGAAGAAGGGCCAGAAGACCACGCGGCAGCCGGGCCGTAGCCCTGTACCGCTGCCGCCCCCGCCGCCGCCCGTACCGTCCCGACAGGAGTCCTGACCATGAAGGTCCTTAACCGTCTGCTGCTGCGCTTCGGCTACGTCCTGGCGCCTGCGCCGCCGAGCGCGAAGATGCTGCGCGAGCACGCCAACGTGTCCGAGACGCACCACCCGTCCCGTGGGGGACGGACCGTGGCGTGGCTGCGGGGCATGGCCGATCTGATCGACGCGGGCAAGGCGGTCTGAGCATGGCGACGTTGCTGCGCGGTGAGGTCCGCGCGATCCTCCAGCCCGCCGGGCACGGCCAGTACGAGGGCGCGTACTGCCCGCCCGGCGTGCCGTTCGCCGAGGTGCGCCGCGGGCCGTTCGACGGGAAGCAGGACATCGCCGTCCGGCCGGACCCGGACGGGGAGGTGCCCAAGCTGATGACGTTCGGCAACGGGCAGGTCGTCTACGAGTACGACGGCCGCGACAAGCAGGGCCGAGCCGTCTACCGGTACGCCCCCAAGCTGTCCAGCTCCCACCGGGACGTGATGAACGGCGTCGCCGAGGTGTACGCCGAGAACGCCCTGAACAAGGCCAAGGAGGGCCAGTGAACGAGATCGAGTTCCGCATCTTCGACACGGCAGAGTTCCGCGTCGGCGACGACGAGGACGGCACCTTCAACGGCGTCGCCTGCCAGTACGGGAAGAAGGACAGCTACGGCACCACCTTCCAGCCCAAGGTTTTCCGGCGCGGCATCGACAAGGGCGCGTACGCCTACCTGTGGATGCACAGCCCGTTCGACCCGATCGGCACCTTCCGCGCGGATGAACAGGACAACTTCCTGCACATCGACGGCCTGTACGACAACACCGCAGCCGGGCGGGACGCGCGCATCAAGGCCCGGTCAGGAAGCGCACGAGAGTTGTCCGTCGGGTTCGTCAGGACCGACCTGCCCGACTGGAAGAAGCTCGCCGAGATGAGCGACGAGGACCGCGACGACACGCTGAACAACATCCGCTCGGCGCGGCTGGTGGAGGTCTCGCAGATTACGGCCCGCATGGCCGCGGTACCCGGCAGCAAGCTGAAGACGGTGCGCTCTGCCTTGGGCGCGCTGTACACCGAGACGGGTGAACCGACTCTCGCCGAGCGGCTGGCGGCGTACGACCGGGAGCACGGACGGGACTCGGCGATCGCGCACGAGGTGGAGCAGGAGAGGCGCATGCAGGAGCGGGCACGCCGTGCGGCGTGGCTGAAGCTGACCACCGTGGGAGGCACGTGATGGGCCGGTTCAGGAGCAAGGCACAGTGGCGTTGGGCCTTCGCCAACAGGAAGTCGTTCGCCCGGCGTTGGGCTCACCGCAACCAGCGCAGCGCCCCGTACCGCTCGCTCCCGGCGCGGCAGGGCGCGGGCCGGGGCGGCCGACGACGCCGGTAGACGCCTCGTCGGGGAACGCGAATTGCAGCCCCCACCCACACGACACCCCGTGATCGATCTACCCTCCCCACATCCGGGCCGCTCGCACCGGACGTAAAAGCCGCGAGCCTTGCCGGGCGCGATCCACCGGCCGTGACAGACGGACGCAGCAACCCATGACGGATGGGCGGCTGTCGTGCCGTCCACGGACCGAGAGGACCGGCCAATGAGCGCACGCCGAGCACTCGGCTACCGCAAGGGCCGCGCCGCCAACGGCGAGGACCCCCGCAAGCGGTACCCGATCTACCCCATCAAGGGCGGTGCCCCGACCCTGCTGGAGCAGCGCGACGAAGTCGCCAAGCTCCTCCAGGACGAGAACTACGACGGCGACATCGACGAGCTGCTGAAGCGCGCCGACGACATCGCCGCGAAGATCGAGCAGGCCAACCAGCGGGACGCACGCCTGCGCGCGCTGAAGGCCGCGCAGCTCCCCGCCGGAGACCCGGCCCCGGACACCCGCCGCGAGCAGCCGGGCATGCAGCCCGACGACAAGGGCAACGAGCACCCCCTCACCGTCGCCGAGCGGTTCATCCGCTCCAAGGCGCTGGAGGAGTACCGCGCCCGCGGCCTGCGCGGCGAGTCCGGCGCCGTCTCCTTCGAGCAGCGCGACGCGCCCACCGGCACGGTCACCACCACCAACGGTGTGCCGACCCGGCCCGAGCGGCAGCCGGGGCAGATCCCGCAGAACCCTGACTTCCCGCTCCTGATCGCGAACCTGCTGGACAGGCAGACCTCCAGCGGCAACACGCTGGAGTACGTCCGCGACACCACTGGCCCCGTCTCCGGACCGGGCACGTGGAACAAGGCCACCGTCGTGCCCGAAGGCACGATGAAGCCGCAGTCCGGCCCGTTCACGTGGGACACCATCACCACCACGCTGAAGACCGTCGCTCACTGGGTGCCGATCACGAGGCAGGCCGCGGACGACGACGGCCAGATGATGGGCTACATCAACGGCCGCCTGACGTACGGCCTGGAGTACCAGCTCGATCGGCAGATCCTCACCGGTAACGGCGCCATGGAGATGCAGGGGATTCTTACCACCCCGGGCATCGGCGCCTACCAGCCGGAGGCGGGGAACACCGACCCGAAGCTGATCACCCTCCGCAAGGCCAAGACGCAGGGTGAACTGGCGCTGTACCCGCCGGACGCGGTGGTGATGAACCCCCTCGACTGGCAAGACATCGAACTCGACACCGACGCCAACGGGCAGTTCCGCGTCATCACCTCGGTCACCGACTCGGGCGCGCCGATGCGGATCTGGGGCCTGACCGTCGTCACCTCCGTGGCCATGGCCGCAGGCACCGCGCTCCTCGGCGGCTACCGGATGGGCGCCACCCTGTGGGAGCGGCAGGGGATCACGATCCTGATGACCGACTCGCACGCGGACTTCTTCCTCGCGAACACGCTGGTGATCCTCGCCGAGCGGCGGGCGAACGTGGCCGTGCACACGCCCCGCGCCTTCGTGAAGGTGACGTTCGATCCGGCTGCTGCCTGATCCCTGACCGGGCGCGGCCGACCGTCCCCGGCCGCGCCCACCCCGCCACCCCTTCCACACCACGTGAGGAGCCATCTCATGGCCGCACGCAGCAAGAGCACCCCCGACGAGACACCCCAGCAGGCCACCCCGGAGCAGCCGAACGCGGCCGTCATCCGCACGCAGGAGTACGACGCAGGCGAGGGCTGGGCCGTCGGCCAGACCGCCCCGCAGGACGCGTACCGCAAGCTGGACGCCGCCGGCACCGGCGGGCCCACCGGCCCGGTCGTCCACACCCACCCAGGCGGCTACGCCCGACAGATCGTCGCCAAGGGGCAGACGATCACCGAGGGCGTGCGCCGGGAGCTGGACGCCGCCGACGAGTCGGCCGCCGAGGGCGAGCAGGGCTGACCCATGGCGTACTGCTCGATCGAAGCCGCGCGCGACGCGGGTGTCACCGGCGACGACGCCGTGGTGGCCGCGTGGATCACGGCTGCCCAAGAGGGCATCGAGCGGTACACCCAGCAGTGTTTCGAGCCAACTGACCTGGTGGTGGTGGCGGACGTCGGCGCGGATGGACTGGTCATCCTTCCGCGCCGCGTCCGCTCGGTCACCGCGGTCATGCCGGTACTGGAGCCGGACGACGGCACGTCAATCCCGGACGCCGCGTACCGGTTCACCTCGTCGCGGGTGCTCGGGCAGATCGACGCCGTGCACCTCGCGTGGGGCGGATACGACGACCTGGTGGCCGGGGCCGAGTCGTACAACGGGGGGTGGCTCGGCCTGTGGGAGCGGTGGGGCGCCGAACAGGTGAAGGTCGTCGGTGAGTTCGGGTACGACGAGGTGCCGCTGCTGGTGCAGCAGGCGTGCGCGATGCTCGCCGCCGATCTCCAGGCGAAGGCCACCCCGCCCGACGCGGACGCCGCCGAGGATGCCTCGCTCCAGGTGGACGACGAGGGCAACAACGTCGCCATCGAAGACGGCACCGACGACGGGCCGTCGGAGGGCGTCGTCTCCCCGTCGTCGTCCACCGGGTCGACGCAGGTTGACGCCCTGTTGGTGGGCTACCTCAACCGCGGCGCGACGCTGATCGGTGGTGTGTGATGGCGCGCGTCCGGTCGACGGGCCGTCTACGGCTCGGCACTTCGGTGTCGACGCAGATCAACACCCGTCAGTACGAGCGGGGCCTGCGCCGGTACTTCGGTCGCATGTCCGACGACGTGAAGCAAGCCGTCAACCGCACCCGCATCGACGTCCAGAACGAAGCCCGCCGCCGCGCACCGGTCGACACCGGCCGACTGCGCTCCAGCATCGTGTCCCGGGCCGAGGGCTCCGGGCGCAGCGTCGGCTACGTCATCGGTACGAACGTGAACTACGCGGCGGCCGTCGAGTACGGCACCGCCCCGCACGTCATCAAGCCGACGAAGAAGAAGGCCCTGTACTGGCCGGGCGCACGGCACCCGGTCGCACAGGTCAACCACCCCGGCACCGCAGCGAAGCCGTTCCTACGGCCGGCCATCGAAATGACCGAGATCTTCTGGCGGGCGCACGCCTCGCAGATCGGACGGCGCTGATGGCCGCCAGCACTGCGGGCGCCATCAAGGCCCGCCTCGAGTCTCTCGCCTTCGGCGTGCCCGTCTTCCGCGACGGCGCCCGCGAGGGCCAGGCGCCGCCGTTCATCGTCGTGCAGGAGGGCATGCCCGCCGGCCTGGACCGCGCGGGGAACGGGGACTTCGGCGACCCGGACGCAGAGATCAACATCGTGGAGACCGTCACCGTCGACCTGGTGCAGCAGGCCCGCGTGAAGATCGGCCCGAAGGCGACCCGCGTCACCGAGCGGTACGGGCTCGCCGAGGCAATCGCGCACGCCCTCCATGGCTGCCGACTCCCCGCCCACCCGGCGAAGGTCACCGCCGTCCGCGTGGACGACATCGACCGCATCCCGATCGAGGACAACCAGGTCCGGCACTCGATCACCGTGCACGTGCACCGCGAGCTGCTGCGCGAGGAGGTGATCCCCGGATGAGGATCACGTTCGTCGAACTGCCACGGGACGAGGTGCTCGCGCAGCTGGGCCCGCACTGGCCGGCCCGGCCCGGCGCCACGGTCGCCCTGATCGGTGAAGCGGTCGCGGTCACGCACGGCGCCGTCGCCATCCACACCACCGACGGCCAGCCCGGCCGGACGTGGTGGGCCGTGGACGGACTGATCGTCCCGCAGGACGCCGGCCCGCTGCCCGACCTGCCGGGGTGCCCGGTGGCCACCGTCCCCGACCCCGCCCCTGCTACCCCACCCCTGACGTAAGGGCCGGACCCCGGCACCAGGAAGGAACCCGAGATGCCCATCTCCCGAGTGACGAAGCTGTACGCCGTCGAGGACGCGAAGATCTTCCCCCTGCTGAGCGACCCGGAGGGCGGCGAGCCGTCGTACGGCCCCGGTATCGACGTGCCCGGCATCAAGAGCATGGAGGTCTCCGGCGACGTCGAGGTCAAGGAGCTGCGCGGCGACAACGGCCTGTTGGACTCAGACGCCACGATCTCCAACATCACCGTGTCGTACCCGCACGCGAAGCTGAGCCTGGACGTGCTGGTGGCGCTGATCGACTCCGAGGTCACCGACTCGGGCACCACCCCGGCGCAGAAGACGAAGTGGTCGCTGAAGCGGGGCGCGAAGCCCCTGCCGTACAAGCTCGTCGGGAAGACCCCGACGGGCGGCGGTGACCTCGTCGGCGGCGACGTCCACTTCAGCCTCCTCAAGTGCGTCATGTCCTCGTTCCCGGGCCTGGGGCTCGCCGAGGAGGACTACCGCACGATCGAGAACGAGGCCCGCGCCGTGCCGCTGATCAGCACCGGCGAGTGGATCGACATCGACATCAACGAGACCGCGGTCCCGATCGAGACGGCCGCGACCCCGTGATCTCCGGGCGGGGCCCGCGTCTCTCGCTCAGCGCCCGCCCCGCCCGGCTCTCTCCCCATCCGCAGGCCGAAACCCGGCACTCACGTAGGGACACCACCATGACGCACGGCCTTGACCTCCTCGCCGACGGCGGAACCGTCGACCTCGCCGACGGCACCAGCGTGCAGCTCCGCTACAGCATGCGCGCCCTCGCACTCCTCGAAGCCCGCTACGGCTCCGTGGCCGCCGTCCAGTCCGCCATCGACTCCACCGGCAAGGGTGCCGCGTTCGGCCCGATCATCCAGCTCGTCGGCGCCGGAGCCGTCGGCCCGGGCGGGTTCGAGCCGCACTACCGCGAGCACCAGGACGCCAAGGGCGAACGGAAGATCTCCGGCGACATCGTGTTCCGCCGCCGCACCGACGGCGCGGACATCGCCGACCTGCTCCACCCCGGCCGCCTCAGCCAGTACGTGGACGCGTTCAACGCTGCGTTCTCCAAGGCCCTCGAGAGCCTGGGAAACGACGACGAGACCCCGGACCTGACCGCCGCGATCGAGACGGTTTCCCCTGGGCTGAGCTCTACTACCTCGCCGTCGGTGCCCTCCACATTCAGCCCGGCGCCTTCTGGGACATGACTGTCTGCCAGCTGCTGACGCTGGCTGAGCAGCACCAGGCCGCCCACCAGAGCGGCGGCCGCCGTGAACCCGAACCCGCCGACGGCGCATCCCTGCTGGGGTTCGCCACGATGAACCGGAGGTGACCCGATGGCTGACGACATCAACCTGCCGAACCTGGTCAGCCATCTCGCGGTCAACCTCGACGGCGTGTCCGGCGCGATCGGCGACGCGTCCCGGCAGGGCTCGGCCATGGGCTCCGCGCTCGGCCAGGGAATCAACCGGCAGTTGGATGACCTGCTGCGCAACCTGCCGCAGGTCACCATCGACGGCGACAGTGACCCGCTGGACCGCGACCTCGCCCGCGTCCACCGGCAGCTGGCGCAGCTCGACTCGCAGCGCATCGGCGTCGACGTCTCTGTGGGCGACGCGCTGCGCCAGCTCGAAGACCTCGAGACGAACCTTCAGCGGATCGGGGATCAACACCCCAACGTCAACGTCCGCGCCGCGACGGCTGCGGCTGCACGCCAGTTGGAGGAGCTGCGGCAGGCTGCACGGCAGGTCGATGACACGGACGTCCATATCGACGTCGACGTGGACGAGGACCGGCCCAACCGGCTCACCGGCATCCTGAGCCGCATCCCCGCGGTGGCCGGGTCCGCGGCCGGCGCGATCGGCGGGATCGGGAAGGCCGCGGCCGGGCTCGGCGCCGCGGTTCCCGTGGTGGCTGGGCTGGCTTCGACGCTGGCGAACGTGGCGCCGGCGGCCGGGGTTGCGGTCACCGGCATGATGTCGGTTGCGCTGGCGCAGGGCACCGTCAAACTCGCGGCCGTCGGGATGGACGACGCGCTGTCCGCAGCCTTGGACCCGTCCAAGACGGAAGAGTTCAGCGAGGCACTGGAGAAGCTCAGCCCGTCGGCGCAGAAGTTCGCGACCGCCGTCCGGGACATCTCCCCGCAGCTGCGCAGCATGCAGCAGGCCGTGCAAGAGGAGGTGTTCCGCGGGCTCGGCGCCAACCTCGAGCGGACCGCGAAGAGCGTGCTGCCGGTCCTGCGCACGAACCTGCTCTCCTCGGCGACCGCGATCGGGGACATGGCGGCCGGGGCGATGGGCGCGGCCCGGGAGCTGGCAGACAACGGCACCTTGGGCAAGGCGCTCGGCTCGGCGAGCAAGGGCCTGCAGAACATGTCCGGGATTCCGGGCGTGGTGGTCACGGCGCTGGGGCAGATCGGCGCCGCCGCCGGACCGTCCTTCGAGCGGCTGACGTCGGCGGCGGCGGACTCGGCTGCCGGCATCGGGGAGCGGCTCGGCAAGGCGTTCGAGTCGGGGGCGATGCAGGACGCCATCGAGACCGCCATCGACCTCATCAAGGATCTCGCGGACATCGCCGGGAACGTCGGCCAGATCATCGGCGGGATCTTCAAAGCCGTACCGGAAGGCGGCGGCGGGCTCGTCGGCACGCTCCAGCAGGTGACGCAGGCGATCGCCGACGTCGTCAACACGCCCGAGGTGCAGGGCGGGCTGCGCGCCATCTTCGAGACGATGAGCACCCTGGCATCGACGGTGGCCCCGCTGCTCGCACAGGCACTGAAGGCGATCGGGCCTGTGTTCGAGGCGCTCGGCCCACCCGCACAGACGCTGATCGAGGCGCTCGGGGACGCGCTTTCGCCGATCATCGAGGCGCTCGGCCCGGTGCTGGTGGTGGCGGCGCAAGCGGTCGGCGCCCTGGTGGAAGCCCTGTCCCCACTGCTGCCCGTGATCGGCGAACTCGCGGCGGCCCTGCTGCCCGCACTGACACCGCTGCTGGACGCCGTGGTGACCGTGTTCCAGGCGCTCGCCCCCGTCGTCGGCACCCTCGCCGGCATCCTTCAGGAGACCCTGGCGCCGATCCTTGCCGAACTACCGGCGATCATCACGCCGTTGGCGGATCTGCTGGCGAACAACCTGTCGACCTGGCTGACGATCATCGGCGACCTGCTCGTCGAACTCGCCCCCTCCTTCGTGCAACTCGGCACGTCAGCCGCCGAACTGATGGTCGCCCTGGGGCCGCTGATCACCGCGGTCGCCGGGCTGGTGGCGCAGCTGGCAGAGGCCCTCATGCCGGTGATCCAGCCGATCATCGGACTCATCGGCGGGCTCGCGTCCATCCTGTCCGGCAAGCTCGCCGCGGTGATCTCCAACGTCGTCGTGCCGGTGCTCACGGTCATCACCCAGCTGCTGTCGGGCGACTTCTCCGGCGCCTGGCGGACCGCGAAGGAGGGTGTCGGGCAGGCCGCCGAGTTCATCTCGCAGAAGGCGGGGGAGATCGGCCGGTGGGTGGGCGAGGCCGTGGGCAAGGCGGTTGAGTGGCTGCGCGGGCTGCCCGGCCGGGCGATGACTGCCCTGTCGACGCTGGGCTCCACACTGTCCACGGTGGTGACGGGCGCGGGCCGCACCATGGTGACCGCGATCAGCGGCAAGGTCACCGACGCGGTGGACAAGGTGCGCGGGCTGCCGGGGAAGGCGAAGACGGCGCTCGGCAACCTCGCGGGCACGCTGGCTTCCGCCGGGCGGGACCTGATCGCCGGGTTCATCTCCGGGATCACGTCGAAGATCAGCGACGTGCAGTCCACCCTGTCCAGCCTCACCTCGAAGCTGACGGACTGGAAGGGCCCGCCGAAGAAGGACGCCAAGATCCTGACCCCGGCCGGTCGGCTGCTGATCGAGGGGTTCATCAAGGGCATCGACGGCACCACGGCCAAGCTGCGCTCGAAGCTGGCGTCGATCACGAAGGCGCTGCCCGCGAACGTGCGCTCGGGCTACGGCAAGACGCTGAAGAAAGCGATCAGCGAACTGGAGAAGCTCACCACCAAGCGGGACGCGGTCATCAAGAAACTGGCGGCCGGTCAGAAGAAACTCGATGACCTGCTGAAGGCCCGCAGCAAGGCGGCCGGGGACATCACCAAGGGCATCCTCGATGAGGCCGACATCACCACCGGGTACGCCGACGTCAACAGCGTCAGCGCGATCACGGTCGGGTTGCAACAGGCACTGAAGAAGACCACCGAGTTCCAGAAGAACATCGCCAAGCTGAAGAAGGCCGGGCTGCGTAGCGACTTGCTGCAGCAGATCGCGGACGCGGGAGTCGAGGCCGGCGGGGCGACGGCGGCCGCGTTGGCGCGGGCGACCCCGGCTGAGCTGAAGCGGATCAACACCCTCCAGGCGCAGCTCGCCCGGTCGGCGAAGAGCACGGGTGACACGGTCGGCGACGCCCTGTACTCGGCGGGCATCCGCGCGGCTCAGGGCCTGGTGGCCGGACTGAAGTCGCAAGAGAAGACCATCGAAAAGCAGATGGCGAAGATCGCGACGAGCATGCTGAAGACGGTCAAGAAGAAGCACAAGACGAAGTCGCCGTCGCAGGCGTTCCGCTGGATCGGTGAGATGGACGGCCGTGGCCTCGAGGTGGGTCTGCTGGCCACGGTGGGCCGGGTGCGGGCGGCGGCCCGGACGGTGGCCGGTGCGGCGCTGGACGTCGCCACGGGAGTGGGCGGTGCGCTCGCGGTCACGCCGACCGCCGGACAACTGGCCACGGTCACGGCCGGTGCGGTCGGTGGGCGGGGTGACCAGTACAACACGATCCATCTGCATGGGACGCAGGCGACGCCGGACGAGATGCTGCGCGCCCTGTCGTGGCGTGGCCTCGTAGGGAGGCGATGACGATGGCGCAGCAGGCACTCGGCCGTATCCAGTGGGGTGACCTGACGTTTGGGCCCGGCAGCCCGTACACGGTCAAGGTCATCGAGGGCATGGACGACCTGCCGGACATCCGCGGCGAGGACATGGACCGGCCGGGCCAGCACGGCGACTACACCGGCTCCGACTACACCAGCGCCCGGACGGTGCAGCTGAAGCTCGGGCTGCGGGGTGAGACCCCGGACGGACTGCGGGCGCTGAGCCTGGCTCTGCGCGCAGCGACCCAGCCTCAGCGTCAGCCGCAACCGTTGCAGTTCCTCGATCAAGACACCCTCGTGTGGGCCAAGGTGCGCAAGCGCAGCATCCCGTACGACGCCGAGTACCTATGGCGGATCGGGGATGCCGCGCTGGAGTTCTACTGCGCGGACCCGTACCTGTACGGGCTCGAGGAGAAGAGCACGTTCACGTCGGCGTACTCCCCGTCAGCTGGCCGCACGTACCCGCTGGTGTACGCGGGCGCGGGCGACACCGCCCGGAACCTGGTGCTGAACCCGTCCGCCGAGGAGACGTTCACCACCGAAACGACGAACTTCGGCAGCAACAACACCCGCACCCGCGTCAACGCAGAGTCGTGGGCGGGGCAGTGGAGTATCCAGCACGCCATCAGCGTGGCGTCGGCGCAGGGCGGCACGTCGTGGACCATCGAGCCGGTGACCGCCGGGAACACGGTCCAGTGGGGCGTGTACGTGAAGATCCCACCGACCGGGATCACCGCACTGGAACTGTGGTGGCGCAGCGGCACCACCACCCTGAGCACCACGTCCGTCCTCGCGCAGGCCAAGCCGGGTGCGTGGGCGCGAGTGTCCGGCTCGTACACGGTGGCGGCCGGACAGACCGTCGACCGCGTGGCCGCCGTCGCCACCACCTCGGCCGCGGGCGCGGCCACATGGTGGGCGGACGCCGCCATGGCCGTCGTCGGCCCCAGCCTGCCCCCGTACATCGACGGCACCAACGGCGGCACCTGGGAAGGCACACCCAACGCCAGCGTCTCGGCGCGGCCGGCAGGCTCGAACCGGACGTACGGCAGCAGCGGCACGTCCGGCCGGCTGACGGCCGTCAACGACGGCGCCTCGCCCGCGTACCCAGTACTGCGGATTGACGGGCCCGTGACCAACCCTGCGATCGAGCAGGTCACCACCGGCGGCGTCCTCGCTCTCGACGCCACCCTCCAGCCAGGCGAATACCTGATCATCGACACCCGCACCCGGGCGGTCCTGTTCATGGGCGCTACCCCGCGCCGCACCTGGGTGCGTGCCGGGTCCACATGGCCCCTGCTCCAGCCCGGCGCGAACGAACTCGCGTACCGAGGCGGCCCCGTGCCGGGCGTCACCGGCCAATCGTCCCTGCTGACCGTGTCCTGGCGCGACACCAGCCTGTAAGAGAGGAGGGCCTGAGGTGGCCCTGATCAACCCCCCGGCCTGGATGCAGGCGGGCAGCTACCCGGCCCGCACTGACCGGCTGGCCCTGACCGCGTTGATCTCGTACCCGGGCTTCGGTGTGGACGAGGCAACGCCGATGCGAATCCGGCAAGGCGTCAAGCCGTCATACCAGAACTATCAGCTGAAGGTTCGGCCGTCCCCGACCCCGAACATGACCGTCATCGTCAGCGCCGGGTTCGCTTACGTCGACCAGCACGACGCTGGCGGGCAGGGAACCTACATCTGCGTCAACGACTCTGACGTGGTCCTGACCGTGCAACCTGCGGGCGGGGCCGGCCAGTTCCGCAAGGACACGGTGGTGGCGAGTGTCTACGACGGTGAGTACGTCGGATCGTCGTCAGAGTGGCGGCTGGAGATCATCCAAGGCCCGTATGCGACGTCGGCCGGCACGACGCAGCGGGGCACGCTGCCGAACAACGCGCAGGTCCTCGCGGACATCAACATCGGCCCGAACCAGACGAGCATCAGCGCGGGCAACATCAGCGACCTGCGGAACTACTCGGTTGCTGCGGGCGGCATCGTGCCGGTGTCGTCGTCCATCGCGCCGAACCGGCTGCACCCGGGGCAGGTGCTGTACCTGACGGACACCGACGTGCTGGAAGTGGGGACGCAGGCGGGCCCGAAGCGCCAGCTGCGCGAGTACCTACGGCCGTCGGTGTCGCTCCAGCAGTCCGCGCCCCCCTTCAACCAGACCGGGACCTACGTCGACTTCACGTCGGCTGCGTGGGCCCCGATCACGGTGACCGTGCCCCCGTCCGGGATGGTCCGCGTCTCCGTCGCCGCGAACCTGGAGAACACGAACACGTCCACCTCAACGTGTCATGCCACGTGGCGCGCGTCCGGCGCCATCAGCGTCGGCGCGTCCTCGTACAACTCGGTGACGGCCGTGGGCGGACGTGTAGCCGCGGGGCGGACCCGCCTCATCACCGGCGCCACCCCCGGCCAGTCCCTCACGATCACCCCGCAGTGGAACATCAGCTCGGGCAGCAGCACTACGGCGACGGTCTCCGGCGGCACGCTGGAGGTGACTCCGATCCCATGACGGAGCTGACGATGCTGTCGGCGCAGCTGTTCGCGGCCGCCGACGCCCAGCCGGAGCACACGTACACGTACCTGTTCACGGACTTGCGCACGGACGAGCTGCTCGCCGAACTCCCCCTTGCGGGCGTCCAGTACTCCTTCGAGCTGAACGGCATCGGCCGCCTCTCCGGGACGATCCCGTACAACGACGAGACGCTCCCGCTCGACCCGGAGACCGCATCTCAGCCGGCCCGTACCGCCGTGTACGTCGATCGGGACGGTGTCCTCGTGTGGGGCGGCATCGTCTGGACGCGGGACCGGGTCAAGGGCGGGAAGAAGATCCAGGCGTCCGAGTTCCTGTCGTACTTCCAGCGGCGGCACGTGAAGAGAACGTTGTCCACGGACACGTCTTTGCTGCTCGATCCGGCCTACGTGAGCGAGGGCGGGCAGAGGCTCTTTGCTGACCAGCAGCACATCGTGTGGTCGCTGCTGCGGTACGCGCAAGACCAGCCCGGCGGCGACATCGGTCTCAGGCTCGGCTTCCTCGGGGGAACGGCGCACGGCGTCGACCGCAACGTGTCCTATTACGGCTACCAGCGGACCGAGATCTACAAAGCCATCACCGAGTTGGCTGCGGCTGACAACGGGTTCGACTTCGGGATAGAGCTGGGCTGGGCTGGTGGCGCGAACAACGAGTCCCCGCGCCGCTTCAAGCAAGCGCGTGCCTGGTATCCACGTCGGGGCCGGACAGCCGCTGAGTCCGGTCTCGTCTTCTCCAAGGGCGGCGGGCACGGCTCGATCATCGACTACGACTGGCCGGAGGACGGCACGTCTCTGGTGACGGAGATGTCCGGCCTCGGCGCCGGGTCCGGTGAGGCGCGGATCGTGAAGACCGCGAGGGCTGGCGACTTGATCGCCTCGGGGTGGCCGCTGCTGGAGGGCGTGGCCACTTACGACGGGGTGGTGGACGAGGCGCAGGTGCAGGGCATGACGAACGCTGATCTGGCAGCTCGGTCGCGGGCGGATGTGCAGCCGACGTTCGAGGTAGCTGCCGACGTCGACCCCGCGTTCGGCAGCTACAGCGTGGGGGACGAGGCCCTGTTCGTCATCGACCCCGAGCCGGATTCACCGCGCGGTCGTGAGGGTGTGCTGCGCATCGTGTCCATCGAGAACACGGCGGTGAACGGGCCCGAGCGCGTCCGGCTGACGTGCGTGGGGGTGTGAGATGCCGAAGGTTGCCAAGAGCGTCGACTTCCTCCAGCGGCTCGCCGAGCTCGAGGACACGGTGGCCGCGCTGCAGCGGTCCGGTTGGGAGCGGGACGAGTTGCCGTTCTACCCGACGTCCCTGCGCGGCATGGTCTACGAAGACGGCACGTCGTTCGTGACCTTGTGGGAGACGATCCTGTCCCCGCGCACCGCCACACTGGCGCTCGGCCTGGTGTTCATCGGGGACACGATCAACAGCATCAACACGGGCGGCGAGTGGAACGTCCAGTTCAACGACTCGGTGGTCGTCGCGAACGGCACGGTGCCTGCGACCGGCGCGTATGTCTTCCCTGCCCTCACCCTCGACCTCACCCCGTACCGGGCCAGCACTCAGCTGAAGGTTCAGGTCCGTGCCCGCCGTACCTCCGGCACGAACACGGGCGGGAAGTACGGCGGCGGCGGATCCATCGGCGGCGCACCTCGGTACGCCCGACTCCTCTGAAAGAAGGAAGACATGGCTTGGTATCCCGGAGCCACGAAGATGGAGCTGCAACCCGAGAGCGACTCGCAGCCCGCCATCCGGCCGACGCAGTGCATCGTCCACTCGATCGTCGCCCCGTGGACGGCCCGCCGCACCTACGAGTACTGGCGGGACAGCACGAACCTCGAGAGCCACTTCGGGCTCGGCTACGAGGGCGACCTCGCCCAGTACATCGGGACCGAGACCCGAGCCGATGCCAACGCCGGTGCCAACCGCAGGGCGGACGGTACGGGCGCGGTGTCCATCGAGACCGCGTCCGACACCAAGGCGTCCGACCCGTGGACGGATAAGCAGATCGAGCAGCTGATCCGGCTCGGCGTGTGGCTGCACCAGCACCACAAGATTCCGCTGCGGATCTGCCGCACCCACGACGACCCCGGGTTCGGCTATCACAGCCTGTTCCCGCAGTGGTCCACGTCGGGCACGGCCTGCCCCGGGACCGCCCGTATCAAGCAGTGGCGCGAGGTCGTGTTCCCGGGGATCGTCGCCCGCGCGACCGGCAAGACCACCGACCCTGTTCAGGAGGACGACATGCCCGACTACGTGAACCTGGGGCTGGCCAAGCCGTACAGCCTCCGGCCCGGCGCCTGGGACTCGATCGAGTTCACGAAGGAGTGGGCCGACGAGCCCAGTCACCACGCCACCAACGGGTCGGTGTGGGCGCGCGGCCCGGCCCGCTTCACCGGATCGGTCAGCCTCTACATCACCGGCCTGCCCGTCGGCGAGGTCGTCCAGGCCCGCATGAGCGAGTACGACGGCGACAAGTTCGTCCAGGACCACCCGATCGGCGAAATTGTCGGCACGAAGGGCGGCACCTTTGCCGTCATCCCGCTGACGAAGCGTCTCGGCAAGGGCCGCGGCATGCGGGTGCGGCTCCTCAACCAGGCCAAGCAGCCCGTCACCATCTCCAGCGCGGTCCTGACCGTGCTCACCTGGAAGGAATCCTGACCCATGAAGATCAGCAGCATCGCCAAGGCCGTCGTGTCCGGGATAGCGGCCGGGTCCGCTGCCGGTGTCACCGCCGTACAGGACAACGTGGTGACGGCCGGGGAGGGCGTGACCATCGTGCTCGCCGTCCTCGCCGCGTGGGGCATCACCTGGGCCGTGCCCAACAAGCCCACCAGGGACATCTGATGTGCGCGGCGGTCCGGCGGCTCACCCGACGTCTGGGCCGCCGCGGTACAGCGCTCGTCATCCTCGGCTCGGCGAAAGTGTGCTTCGGGTTGGGGTTCGCGCTCCAGCCCGAGCCCGGCCCGGTCGGCCTCGGCCTGCTCACCCGCTTCGCGGACATCCGCTGCTGGTCTTCGGTGTGGATCATCTGCGGGGCGATCACCTTCGCGTTCGCGTGGCTGCGTGTCGGCCGGGACGGGCTCGGCTTCTACTCCGCGCAGGTGCCGCCGTTCGTCTGGGGGTTCGCGTACCTGTGGGGAGCCGTAACGGGGGAGCACCTGCGAGGGCTGGCCCTGGCCGCGTGGTTCGGTATCGGGCACGTCCTCTTGATCATGTGGCTGGCGACAGTGCCTGAGCACTCCGTCCCCCACCCTGCACCACGAAAGGCACGCAGATGAACGGAGCGTGGGGGGTTGCAGCAGGCATCATCGGCTCGCTGTTCGCCGCCGCGGCGATGGTCGGCGCTGCTGTCTTCACGTCCCGGGCCACGAAAGCGGCGGCCCGGCTGACGTCGGAGGCGCAGCGCACGACTGCCGCAGTGCAGGCTGAGCCCGCGCAGCGGGCCGAGGACCGGGCCGCGTTCGAGGCGATCAAGACAGAGCTGCGGCAGGAACTGACGACGGCCCGGGACGAAGTGCGGTCGCTGCGGTCTCTGGTCCGGTCCCTCGCCCTGTACGTGGACGAGCTGACGGGGGTGATGCGGCGGCACCGGATAGACCCACCGCCGCCGCCCGCGAGGGTGGACGAGTACAACCGAACTGGAGTGTGAGCCGGTGCTACTTCTTCGGCAGGTCGGTGACGAACGTGCCCACCCCGGGCTGCATCTGCGCGAGGCCGGCCTCACGGAGTTCGGTGAGGACGCGGCGGGCGGTCATCTGCGCGATACCGAACTCGGCCTGAATGCCCAGCACACCGGGCAGTTGGGAGCCGGGCGGGTAGGTACCGTCGGCGATGCGCTCCTCGAGGATCGCGTACACCTGCCGCCACCTTGGTACGTTCGGCTCCCACTCCATGATCAAGACGCTAGGCGGGCGAACCATGCCGAGCGAGACGAGTTCGCCTGTTTCGCCTAGCTAGCTAGGCCCACTAGGGCTACGCTCCGCAGTGAAGGGAATACCCCCGCGACCGTGCGACCGGTCCGGGGGCGTGGCCATCGCTACGAGGGAGCGACGACATGGCAGAGCCTACGCAGCCCGCCTGTACGGACGACAGCCCCACGACGAAGACCGCCCGGGATCAAGTGATAGCGGCCCTCGAGCTACCCGCCCTGGACGGGCTCACCGAGGCGCAGGTGCGCGGCGCTGTCTGCGTGTGGGACGGAATCGCACTCACCCTGGCCACGGCCGTCAACCTCGGCCCGCGGAAGAAGAAGCGGCCGGGCGGCTCGTTTGACTGGTTCCCCCGCGGATGCAAGCGCTGCGCGGGGCAGCGGGCGTACAAGCTCCTGCTCACCCACGCCCCCGCGTGCGAGCGCTGCAAGACGGACCCGACCTGTCCGGTCGCCGTTGCAGCGCAGCGCCTCATCAGGGAGGGCGGGCTGTGACCGAGCCGCTGAACACCATGGGGGACCCGCCGCTCCTGGGCATGCCGCTCCCCGACCCGGCGCCCGCCCCCGGCTGCACGAGCTGCCGGCGCTGGGCTCGCCAGCGGGAGACCGCCCGCAGCGCGGGTGACTGGACGCGCGTCTCCGACTGCAACGTCCGCATCCGCCGCTGCACCCACTGACCCCCGCTCCCGGCCCGCAGCCCGCCGGCCGGGCCGGTAGCGGGACTGTGCGGCCCTGACCCCACCCCCGAGGGCAGGGCCGCACCCCAAGACCCCCGTCCCGCCGGATGACAGGAAGCGTCTGGCGGGACGGGTTGCACGGCACCGACACCTCTCACCAGAAGTGGAGTACGCAATGTCTGCACCAGTCATGGAAGCCACCGCGGCGAGGACGCTGGTCGCCCCGGAGTTCTTCGAGCGGCTGAGCCTCCGGGTCGCCAAGAACACCGGCCTGGACCAGGAGCGCGCGGAGGCCATCACGGACCAGGCCCTCGCCTACCTCGCCACCTGCGCACAGAAGCCCGAGGGCGCACCGTCCCTGTTCATGAGCCGCGCCGTGGACCCGGCCTGGCACACGTTCTTCGAGTACACCCACCAGTACGACAGTTTCTTCACCTCGCACGGCTGGCGGAAGGTCCACCACAACCCGTGCGACGGCTTCGGCGGGGTGTCCTACCCGCCCGCCGCCGACGTGCTCCCCCTCACGGTCGCGGCCATCGAGGCCGCGGGCTACCGGGTCGACCCCGAGCTGTGGCAGGCGGAGGTCGACTGCGGCGACACGTGCGGTGACGACGGCGGTGGCGGCAACCCGCTGCCCACCTGCGAGCACCACGTCTGAGCCGTGACCGTGTAGGGGCGGTCGGCCCTCGCCCATACAGTGGCGGGGGCCGGCCACCTGGAGAAAGGACACACCGATGGCGAGACCCACATCCGGGCGGGGCCGGGTCACGATCTTCGCTTTCCTGAACGACTGGCAGACCAGCTCCCGCTGCGTGCTCGCGTACACGACCGCCGATGGCGGCCTCACCGCAGTCCTCGGAGTGATCCCCGTCGAAGGTAACGTCCACGAACCCGGCGACCTGTTCGCACTGGGAGGACGGCACGGGTTCGTCCGCGAGTGGGGAGGGTCGCACGAGCAGCGGTGCGGCTGCTGGCTCGCCTGCACGGGCTACAGCTCCCGGACCGTGATGAAACCCGGCAGCATCGACGTCCCGGACGCCGAGTGGTCGCTCGACATGACGCAGACCGTCGACCTGGACGGCCCCTACTACGGGCACCTGCGGGTGACGGCGGGACGGATGACGCTGGACGACCCGGAGCTAGCGGACCGGGCTCGTGCCCTGCTGCGTCGGCCGTTGGTGACCGCGTAGCACCCTGGACTGGCCCCACTCGTCCGCATCCCCCGTGGCGGATGGGCGGGGCCGTCTCATGCCCGGGGTCAGCGGACGAGGTCGACGAGGTCGACGCCGATGGCACGGGCGATACGCACCAGCGTCCTGAGCGTGGGGTTCGCCCTGCCCGACTCAATGTCCTGGTAGTGCGCCCGGTTCATCGGCACGGCCAGGAACACCTTCTCCTGGGTGAGGCCCTGGTGCTCGCGGACGTCCCGGATGCGCTGGCCGACGCGAAGCATCTCGCGTTCGGTCCACTCGTCATCGGTCGGGTCTGCGGGCACGCGTCACACGCTGTGTCCCCAGCGATCTTGTGTCAGCCTGGCCTCACCAGGCTTTTAATGATCACTCGTGGGGGAGAATGAGACACCGCCCCGTCTGCGACAGCGCGAGTGGTGCGCGGGCAGGAGCGGCCGGCGGGCGTACGCGTCTCCGCCTTCCGGCCGTCAGACGCCAAGACATGGTCAAGGCGTCCCGCCCCGGAGATGAACATCTCCGGGGCGGTCTACGTTGGACATGAGAAGGCCCCCGCCGATAATCCCGGTGGGGGCCTCCGCCTGCTCGGGCCGTCCTCCCCGACGGGCACCGTGCAGGTCTACGAGAGGCGCGTCTCAGGCGCGCGTGGGGAGACGTACCTGCCCCTCTCGTGATCGCCACTCTACGTGCCTGTAGAACACAGTCCAGTCCCCCGAACGAGTGAGAGAAGGAACGTTTCCCCGTGGGGATGTGGACTCTTTGTGGACTCCCGGCATGAGAAAGGCCCCCCGTTCGAACGGAACGGGGGGCCGAAACACTCTCTGACCTGCGGTCCAGGTCTGTGCCCCCGGCAGGATTCGAACCTGCGACACCCGCTTTAGGAGAGCGGTGCTCTATCCCCTGAGCTACGAAGGCGAAGGCGTCCCCTGTGAGGGGGCAAGCCCACTGGTCGGGCATGGTGCGCGGTGCTCCGCGGTCTTGCTCGGTTGCGGGGCGCGGCGTACCGGTGACCGACCAGGGACAGCGTAGCGGATACGTACCGGTGAGGGTCGTCGGTATAAGGGCAGGGGGTGATGAGGGGGCCGGGCGGGTGCCCGGCCCCCTCATCCCGCGTCAGGGGGTGATGAGGATTTTTCGACCCTGGCCCGCTGCGAACTGCTCCAGTGCCTCCGGGTAGCGGTCGAGCGGGATGCGGTCGCTGATGAAGACGTCCGGGTCCAGGACGCCCGTCGCGAAGAGGTCCGCGGCGCGTTCGTAGCTGTGCAACACGGCCATCGAGCCGGTGATGGTGATCTCCTGGTTGTAGATGCGGTACGGGTCGATGGTCACGCGGGTGGCGTAGTCGGCGACGCCGAACTGCAGGAAGGTGCCGGCCTTGGCGACGCGGTCCAGGCCGTCCTGGATGGCGGCCGCGTTGCCGGTGGCGTCGATCACGAGGTCCCAGCCCTGCGGCCGGTCCAGTTCGTCCGCGTCGGTGGCGGTGGCGGAGACGCCGAGCCGGCGGGCGGTGGCGAGGCGGTCGGGGTTGATGTCGACGACGTCCACGCGGGTTGCGCCGGTCCGCTTGGCCAGTTCCAGCATCATCAGGCCCATGGTGCCGGAGCCGTAGATCAGGACGTGGGCGCCGAGGCGGGACTGCAGGACGTCGTAGCCGCGTACCGCGCAGGACAGCGGTTCGATCAGGGCGGCGTCCTGGGTACGGACGTGCTCGGGCAGCTTGACGCAGTTCGCCACCGGGGCCACCGCGTACTGGGCGGCGCCGCCCGCGGTGGTGACGCCGATCGCGGCCCAGCGTTCGCACATGTTGTTGTGGCCGGTGCGGCAGTGGCGGCACTCGTAGCAGTACAGGGAGGGGTCCACGGCGACCCGGTCGCCGAGGGCGAGTTCGGTGACCGCGCTGCCGATGCCGACGACCTCGCCGGCGAACTCGTGGCCCGGCACGATGGGCAGTGTGGGCGCGAACTCGCCCTGGAGGATGTGCAGGTCCGTGCCGCACAGCCCGCAGGCGGCCACGTCCACCACGACGTCGCGCGGTCCCGGGGTGGGGTCGGGGACCGTGGTGACGGTGACCTTGCCGGGGGCTTCGATGAGGGCGGCTTTCACTTGACTGCTCCTAGGGACAGACCGCGGACCAGCTTGTCCTGGGCGGCCCAGCCGGCGATGAGGACGGGCAGGGACACCAGGGTGGCGGCGGCGCACAGACGGGCGAGGAAGAGCCCCTCGTTGGTGATGAACCCGACGAGGAACACCGGGGCGGTGGAGGCGTTGGTGGCGGTGAGGTTGACGGCGAACAGGAACTCGTTCCAGCTGAAGATGAAGCAGATCAGCGCGGTGGCGGCGACCCCGGGCATGGCGACGGGGGCGACGATGCGCAGCAGCACGGTGGGGAGTCCGGCGCCGTCGACCTCGGCGGCCTCCAGGATCTCCTTGGGGACCTCGGCGAGGAAGGAGCGCATCATCCACACCGCGATCGGCAGGTTCATGGCGGTGTAGAGGACGATCAGCGTCCAGACGTTGTCCAGCATCCCGGCGTCCTTGGCGATCAGGTACACCGGCAGCAGCGCCGCGATGACGGGCAGGAACTTCGTCGACAGGAAGAAGAACATCACGTCGGTCCACTTCTCGACCGGCTTGATGGACAGCGCGTAGGCCGCCGGAATCGCCAGGGCGAGGACGAGGAGTGTCGAAATGACGCTCGCCATGGCCGAGTTGAGAAGGTACGGGGTGATGTCCCGGCCCAGCAGCAGTTCGTACTGGTCCAGAGTGAAGGGCGCGAGCAGGCTGGGCGGGTTGGTGGCGGCGTCGGCCTCCTGGTGGAAGCTGGTCAGCACCATCCAGGCCACCGGGGCGAAGAAGACCAGGGTGGCGAGCCAGGCGACGAAGGCCCACACCGGGGTCAGCCGCGGTGAGTCGCCCTGACCACCCTGACCGCTGCGGTCGTTCTTGCGGCGGAGGAACTTCTTGAACCCGGCCGCGGGAGTGGCGGCCGGCGCCGCTTGGGTGGTGGTCACCGGGAGACCTCCTCGCGGAACAGCGACGCGATGGTGCGCAGGGCGAACGTGGCGACGACGATGGAACCGATCACCACGACCACACCGGCGGCGGCCGCCTCGCCGTACTCGTACTTGCGGAACATGGTCAGGTAGATCTCGTAGGGGAGGTTGGTGGTCTGCGAGCCGGGGCCGCCCTGGGTGATGGTGAAGACCGCGTCGAAGGTCTGCACGACGTAGATGGTGCCGAGCAGGACGCCCAGTTCGATGTACTGCCGCAGGTGGGGCAGGGTGATGTGGCGGAAGGTCTGCCGGGCCGAGGCGCCGTCGACCCGGGCGGCCTCCAGCACGTCGCCGGGCTGGGCCTGGAGTCCGGCCAGCAGGATGAGCATCATGAACGGGGTCCACTGCCACACCAGCGCGACGACGACGGCCGGCATCGCGGAGTTCGACACCCAGTCGACGGTGGGGCCGTTCTCGGCTCCGAAGAGGCGGTACACCGCGTTGAGGGTGCCGTTGAGGAGGCCGTAGTCGGGGTTGTAGATGGCGTGCTTCCACAGCAGCGCGGCGGCGACCGGCATGACCAGGAACGGTGTGATGAGCAGGGTGCGGGCCAGGCCCCGGCCGGGGAAGCGGCGGTCGAGGAGGAGCGCCAGCCCCAGTCCGAGGACCACACTGAGGATCACCACCGAAGCGGTGAGCACGATGGTGTTCAGCACCGCCGTGCGCAGCCTCTCGTCGGTGAAGACGAAGCCGTAGTTGGACAGGCCGGTGAAGTGCCGTTCGCCCGGCTTGAGGATGTTCCACTGGAAGGTCGAGATGACGAGCGTGGCCACGAACGGCAGCTGGGTCACGACGATCGTGAAGATCAGCGCCGGAAGCAGTGGGATGCGCCGCCGCCATTTGTGCGGCGTCTCCCGTTTGCCCGGCCGGTGCGGGGGGTCTGTGCGCACCGCTCGGGGTGCGGGGGTGAGCGTGGTCATGAGGGGTCCTTGAGCCGGCCGGTCGCAGCCGATCGCGGCCGGGGGTGGGGAAGAGGCGGTGCCCGGTCGGCGGACGCCGACGGGGTGGCGTCCGCCGGGGCGGAGGAGGGCGTACCGGGCACCGCGGCGGGGGTGCTGCCCGTCAGGGCGTCGGCGTCCGACGGGCAGCGGGATTCACCGGAGGGTGACCGGGCGGGTCACCGGTAGTTCTTGGCGACTTCCTCCGCGAGCTTCTGGCCGTTGTCCAGGGCCTTGTCCACGCTGGTCTTGCCCGCGATGGCCGCGGAGATGTCCTGCGTCACCTTGGTGCCGAGGTCCTGGAACTCGGGGACGGCCACGAACTGGACGCCCACCGTGGGCCGCGGCTGCACACCGGGGTTCGTCGGGTTCGCCTGCTCGATGGACTTGAGGGTGATGTCACCGAAGGCCGCCGCCGCCTTCTTGTACTGGGGGATCTCATAGGTGCTGGCCCGCTTCCCGGCGGGAACACGCGACCAGCCCAGCTTCTCGCCGACGAGCTTCTCGTACTCCTTGCCGGACGCCCAGAGCATGAACTTCGAGGCGGCGTCGGCCTTCTTGGTGGTCTTCGGCATCGCCCACGCCCAGGTCCACAGCCAGCCGGAGCTGTCCGTCCTGTCCACCGGCGCGTAGGCGTAGCCGACCTTGCCCGCGATCTTGCTGGAGCTGGGGTCCTCCAGCGGTCCCGCCGCACTGGTCGCGTCGTACCACATCGCGACCTTGCCCTGGCTCATCGCGTTGAGGCACTCGGTGAACCCGGACTGCGCGGCGCCCGACTGACCGTGCTTCCTGACCAGGTCGACGTAGAAGTCGGTCGCCTTCTTGAACTCGGCGCTGTTGACCTGGGCCTTCCAGTCCTCGGTGAACCAGGTGCCGCCGAAGGTGTTGACCACGGTCGACAGTGACGCGCCGAGTTCGCCCCAGCCGGCCAGGCCGCGCAGACAGATGCCCTTCATGCCGGGGCGTGCGCCGTCGGCCTTGGCGGCGATGTCGGCGATCTGCTGCCAGGTCGGCCTCTCGGGCACGGTGATGCCCTTCTCCGCCATGACCTCCTTGTTGTACATGAGGAAGGACGACTCGCCGTAGAACGGAAGCGCGTACAGCTTGTCGTCGTCGCCGGACAGGGACTGGACCATGGGCTTGAGCAGGTCGTCCTTGTCGAAGGCGGAGTCCTTCTCGGCGTAGGAGCTCAGCTCCTGCAGCCAGCCGTTCTCGTTCCAGATGGGCACCTCGTAGGCGCCGATGGTGGCGACGTCGTACTGGCCGGCCTGGGTGGCGATGTCCTGGGTGACCTTGTCGCGCAGTTCGTTCTCGGGAAGGATCGTGAAGTTCACCTTGATGCCGGTGTCCTTGGTGAAGGTGTCCTTCGTCAGCTTCGCTATGTCCTCCATCTGCGGGTTGCCGACCATGAGGACGTTGATGCTCTCGCCCCCGGCTTCCGAACCCGACCCGCCGGCCCCGCTGCACGCGGCCAGCAGTGAACCGGCGGAGACGGCGACGAGTACGGCGCGGGTGGTTCTCCGGACTCGGGTGGTCTTGTGGGTGGGCATGGTTGGCTCCAGAGGTGTTCGAGGGCGTGGAAGGCCCGCGCCCGGTCGGGCGAGTGGCGAGTGTGTGATGCGTGATGCGTGGTGTGTGGTGTCTGGCGCGTGGCGTGTGTGGGGGAGAGCCGTGGGTCAGACCCGGATGACCTGCGGTCCCAGGAGGACGTAGCGACGGGCTTCGGAGGCGGGGAGTCCGGTGTCGGTGACGATCGCCTCCAAGTCCCCGATTCCGGCGAAACGACAGAAGCTGGCCGCTCCGAACTTGCTGTGGACGCCCGAGAACACCCGGCGTCGGGAAACAGCCATGACCTGTGTCTTCACATCGCTCACCGCGGGGTTCGGAGTGGTGAGCCCCCATTGGCGGGAGATGCCGTTCGCGCCGACGTAGGCCAGGTCGATGACGAGGTCGGACAGCGTGTGGGTCACCCAGTGGTCGACGGTCGCCAGCGTGGCGCCGCGGACGCGGCCACCGAGCAGCAGCACGGTGATGTTCTCGACGGAGGCCAGGGTGCCGGCCGCGGCGAGGGAGGAGGTGATCACGGTCAGCGGCCGGTCGCGAGGCAGGCCGGCGGCGATGAGCTGCGGGGTGTAGCCCTCGTCGATGTACACCGTCTTCGCGTCACCGAGCAGGCCCACGGCTGCGGCGGCGATCCGCGACTTCTCCCTGACCTGGCTGGTGGTGCGGTAGGAGAGCGTCGTCTCGAAGCCGGCGCTCTCGACGGGGTAGGCGCCGCCGTGGGTTCGCCGCACCAGCCCGTGAGCCGCCAGCAGGTTCAGGTCGCGCCGTACGGTTTCCTTGGAGATGCCCAGGTCGGCGGCCGTCCTGGCGACGTCCACCGAGCCGGCTCGGCGCGTCGCTTCCAGGATGGAACGTCGGCGTTCTTCGGCGTCCACGGTGGCACCTCCCCTGCGCGACTCGGGCCGACACCCGGTCGGGCCGTTTCCGGTGTGGCGCGATCGCGCCCCACAGAGTCCGGTCCGTTCGGACTCTTGCGGACTATTTATGGCTACGCCCAGGGTTATGACCAGGCAAAACGTCATGCGTTCCGTGACCGGATGTGCCCGCTTCGCTGTGCCTGTTCCCGCAGACAGGGGCCTTCTTCGGCCAAAAACGGAGCATGATCCCCACCCGGTCCGCTCGGAACGGTGCCCGTTTGCTGCCCGCTTCCTTTTCGCGCCGCCTGTTTTCGACGTCGGAAGCGAGCCCCCACCCGCCCGGCCGGGCATCCGCGCGGGCCTCGGACGAGGGGTCAGGCTCGGGTGATCTGCACTCGGTACTCCGGCGTTCTTGAGCCGGAGCCCGTGTCGGAGCCCGTGTCGGAGCCCGTGCCGGAGGCCGTGCCGGAGTCCGTGTCGGAGGCCGAGTCCGTGTTCGGGGTGGTCGGCTCCAGGACCTTGACGCGGATTCCCGCCTTGCGGTCGATGAAGGTCTCGCCGGGGGTGAAGGTGGCGTCGGAGAGTTCCGCGTGGACGTTGGGGCTACGGGTGCAGCCGCCGCTGTTCCGGCGGGAGTCGTAGACCGTGATGGGGCCCATTCCGGTGTCGACGTCCGCGTCGACCTTGTAGATGAGGATGCCGGGGCGGCACACCGCCTCGTCGTTGCCGGCCCGGGTGCGGAACTCGACGGCGTAGCCGGAGCTGGTGTCCAGCGGGAGGAAGACGAGTTTCGGGCCGCCCGACTCGGCCAGCGGCGTCAGGGTGTACTCACGGGTGCCCGTGCCCGCCGCGCAGTGCACCTGGGGCGCGTCCAGCCAGCCCAGTTTCCACTTGTGCCAGCCGAGCAGGTCGTTGTTGGCGCCCCAGTCCTCGCTCATGATGTCCCAGTGGCCCGCGGCGCCGCCGCCCTCGGCCGTGTAGAGGTCGGGCAGGCCGAAGACGTGGCTGTTCTCGTGGGGGAGGACGCGGTAACCGGTGCGGTCCAGGGAGCCGGAGCCGTCGTCCTGACGGGAGTAGACGAACGACGCGTTGGCGATGGGCACGCCGTCCGCCGTCGGGGCCTCCGCGTTGCCCGCGAAGGTCACCGACAGGACCGTGTCCAGGGCGGAGGGCCCCGCGTTCGGGGTCACCAGTACGTTCACCAGGTCGTACGCACCGAAGTCGACCTTCGGGTCCGCCTTTGCCACGAGGTCCCGGACCAGCTCGCGGTAGTCGGGGTCGAAGGGGGCGCCGCGCTCTATGCCGTAGTCCCGGAACGACTTGGGCATCCGCAGCCAGCCGGGGATCGGCAGCTCGGGGCGGTAGTCGAGGCGGCCGTACGAACTGGTCCGGAACCACTTCTGCGTCTGCGGGAAGAACTCCCTGTAGCGGTCGAGGGCGTCGCCCTCGCCGGGGGCGTCCGAGAAGTCGATCATGAGGGTGAGGGCGCGGACGGTGCCGGTGGAGCGGGTGTAGCCGGCGCCCGTGGGTATGCCCTCCGACATCTGCACCTCGCGGGCGCTGCTGATCATGCACGGGCCGTGTGAGGAGGAGGGGGCCAGGGCGCTGGGGCCGGGGGCCGAGTTGTACGGGGAGAGGTGGCCGTTGCCGGCCGAGGGTATGGCGGCGAGGGTCAATGCGGTCACGGACGCCAGGGCGGCCAGTCGGCGCGGGGATATCCGGCTGCTGGTCGGCTGCGCCTGCATGCGGGGGCCCTCCGCTCCACACGGCAGCCGCCGGTCTCCGACTGCACCCTTTCGATCACCCTCTGTCGCGGGGTGCGTGGGCGCGCGTTGAAGGGGCCGATCGTGCGGTTTCCGGGGAAACGGGGTGGGAGGGGCGGGAGAAACGGGGTGGGAGGGGTGGTGACGGACGCCCGCGCGGATGTGGCTCAGATCACATCAAGGGTTTCCCGGGTGGGAAATAAGCGGGGACCGCTTCCCCGTTTGGACCTGTGTTCGCGTGAAGCGGGGAGTTCTTCCCCGGATCGCGAGAGCGAGCAGGACATCAGTGAGCGAAACGCCGGTGAGCAGAGCACCGGCAGGCAGAGCGACAGGAGTGCATCGTGCAGACCGCCCCTTCCGTATCGCGCAAGGTGTCCCGGCCCCGTGCCGACGCCCTGCGCAACCGGGAGCGGATCGTCACCGCCGCCCGGGAGATGTTCGTCGAGTTCGGGCCCGACGTGCCGTTCGACGACATCGCCCGCCGGGCCGGCGTGGGCAATGCCACGGTGTACCGCAACTTCCCCGACCGCGACGCGCTGGTGCGCGAGGTCGTGTGCGCCGTGATGGACCGTACGGCGCAGGCGGCCGAGCGTGCACTCGCCGAGACCGGGGACGCCTTCGAGGCGCTGGAGCGCTTCGCGCACACCGCCGCCGATGAGCGGATCAGCGCGTTGTGCCCGATGATCGCCGGCACCTTCGACCAGAACCACCCCGATCTGGGGGCCGCGCGTGTACGTGCCGAGGGGCTCGTCGCACAGATCATGGACCGCGCCAAGGCGGCGGGTCAGCTCCGTGCCGATGTGGACTTCGGTGATCTGCTGGTCGGCATCGCCCAGCTCAGCCGGCCGCCGGCCGGTACGGGGTGCCTCGACGCCGACCGGTTCGTCCACCGCCATCTTCAGCTGTTCCTGGACGGGATGCGGGCCCCGGCCCGCGGTGTCCTGCCGGGCGCGGCGGTGACAGTGGAGGACCTGCGCGCGCACTGAGCGCTCCCTGACCGAGATCCCGTCCGAGTCCCAGCCCGACCTTCAGACCGAATTCCAGACCGAGTTCCAGTCCGACCTTCAGACCAAGACCCGTAGAGCTGCCTCAACGGCCGTCCCCCGTGGGCGAGTCGTTCCCTGACGACATCGTTTTTTCATCTCAAGCTCTGAATTTTCCGTCACGAAGTTCCGAAGTGGGTACCCCCATGTCTGAAACAGCGTCAAAGTCACCCGGCGTACCGGGAGCACGGAACACACCAGGAGCACGGAACGCACCGGACGCACGGAACGCACCGGATGCCAACCGCTGGAAAGCGCTCGTCTTCATCGCGCTCGCCCAGTTGATGGTCGTCCTGGACGCCACCATCGTGAACATCGCCCTGCCCTCCGCCCAGCAGGACCTGGGCATCTCCGACGGCAACCGGCAGTGGGTCGTCACGGCCTACGCCCTCGCCTTCGGCGGACTGCTCCTCTTCGGCGGGCGGACAGCCGACCTGTGGGGCCGCAAGCGGGCCTTCGTGCTCGGCCTGGGCGGCTTCGCCGCGGCCTCCGCGCTGGGCGGCGCGGCCACCAACGAGGTCATGATGTTCGGCGCCCGCGCGCTGCAGGGCGTGTTCGGCGCGCTGCTCGCGCCGGCCGCGCTGTCCCTGCTCGCGGTGATGTTCACCGACGGCAGGGAGCGCGCCAAGGCGTTCGGCATCTACGGTGCGATCGCGGGTGGCGGTGGCGCCGTCGGCCTGATCCTCGGCGGTTTCCTCACCGAGTACCTGAACTGGCGCTGGACGTTCTTCGTGAACATCCCGTTCGCCGTCGTCGCCGCGGCCGGCGCGTACTTCGTCATCCGTGAGCCGAAGGGCGGCCGCAACCGCTCGCCGCTGGACATCCCCGGCGTGGTGCTGTCCACCCTGGGCCTGGTCGCGCTCGTCTACGGCTTCACCCGCGCCGAGTCCGAGGGCTGGAGCGATCCGCTGACCGTCGGCATGTTCGTCGCGTCGGCCGTCCTGCTCCTGGCGTTCGTCCTGGTCGAGTCCCGGGTCAGGGCGCCGCTGCTGCCGCTGCGCGTGATCACCGAGTGCAACCGCGGCGGGGTCTACCTCTCACTCGGCCTGGCGGTCATCGCGATGTTCGGCCTGTTCCTCTTCCTGACCTACTACCTGCAGGTCGTGAAGGGCTACTCGCCGGTCAGGACCGGTTTCGCCTTCCTGCCGATGGTCGCGGGCATGATCACGGGCTCCACCCAGATCGGCGCCCGCCTGATGACCCGGGTCGCGCCCCGGCTGCTGATGGGCCCCGGCTTCCTGGTCGCCGCCGTCGGCATGCTGCTGCTCACCCGGATGGAGATCGGCTCCTCCTATGCCGCCGTACTGCTGCCCGGCATGCTGCTGCTCGGTCTCGGCATGGGTACGGCGTTCATGCCGGCCATGTCGCTGGCCACCCAGGGCGTCGAGCCCCGGGACGCGGGCGTCGCCTCCGCGATGGTCAACACCTCGCAGCAGGTGGGCGGCGCGATCGGCACGGCCCTGCTGAACACGATCGCGGCCTCGGCCACCACGTCCTACGTCGCCGACCACATCGGCGGCGCCGCGAGCCGGTCCCAGCAGCAGCTGGTGCGGCTCGAGGGCATGGTGCAGGGCTACACCAGCGCGATCTGGTTCGCCGTCGGCATCCTCGTCCTGGCCGCGGTCATCGCCCTGACCCTCGTCGACGCGGGCCGCCCGGGCACCACGGTCACCGGGTCCTCCGACGGGGCCGGCCGGGGCGCGGGGGGCGCCGAGGGCGCTCAGGAGGAAGCGGCGGTGCCGGTCGTCGCCCACTGACCGCCGTCCCCTCGGGCCACCCGTACGGATGAGGAGGGGACGCCTCGTCCGTACGGCTCCCAGGACCTGCCCCGGCTCCCGCGCTCAGCGGAGCCAGGGCAGGTCCGCACCCGCTTCGCTGGGCTGGAGCCCCTCGGCGATGATCTCCATGATCTCGCCGAGGGACTTCTGCTGTTCGGGGGTGAGCCGGTCGAGGAGCGCCTGCCGTACGGCGTTCACGTGACCGGGCGCGTGCCGGCGCAGCACCTCGAAGCCCTCGTCCGTCAGGACGGCGAACTGGCCGCGCTTGTCGGAGGGGCAGTCCTCGCGGCGCACCCAGCCGTTCTTCTCCAGGCGGGCCACGGCGTGCGAGAGCCGGGAGCGGGTGATCTTCGCCAGCATCGCCAGCTCGGTCATCCGCAGCCGCCGCCGTGGTGCCTCGGCGAGTTTGACCAGCAGGCTGTAGTAGAGGTGCGGCATGCCCGCGTCCCGCTGGAGCTGGCGGTCGAGGTGGTCCTCCAGGAGGGTGCTGGCCTCGATGTACGAGCGCCAGACGCGCTGTTCCTCGTCGCTGAGCCAGCGTGGTTCGCCGGTGCGTGCCGGCTCGGGGGCCGAACCCGGGGCCGATGCGGATGTGGGTGCCGTCGTCATGTACTCCACTGTACGACGCTTCTGCTTGAAGGTTAAACAAAATTACGATAGGGTTTGGGGCAGAGGTTGAGAGTTCAAGTAAAAAACACCACTGTCCACGCGAACTCGGGACAGATCTGCACCGATCACCGGAAGGAGTCGCAGCCATGACCGCCGCCACTCAGGAACGCATGCCCGCGCTGTACCTCAGCCACGGCGCCCCGCCGCTGGCCGACGACCCCATCTGGCCCGGTCAGCTGGCTACCTGGTCCGCCGAACTGCCCCGCCCGAAGGCGATCCTCGTCGTCTCCGCCCACTGGGAGGAGGCCCCGCTCGCCCTCGGCGCCACCGAGACGGTCCCCCTCGTCTACGACTTCTGGGGCTTCCCCGAGCACTACTACCAGGTGAAGTACGGCGCCCCCGGCGCTCCGGCGCTCGCCGAATCCGTGCGCAAGCTGCTGCGCGCCCCCGGCACTCCCGTGCAGGACGTTCCCGACCGCGGGCTGGACCACGGTGCCTACGTCCCGCTGGTCGAGATGTTCCCCGGGGCCGACATCCCGGTGCTCCAGGTCTCCATGCCGACGCTGGACCCGGTGAAGCTCATGGACATCGGGCGGAAGCTCGCGCCGCTGCGTGACGAGGGCGTGCTGATCATCGGTTCCGGGTTCTTCACCCACAACCTGGCCGCGCTGCGGCAGGGCGGCATCCCCAGGTGGTCGACGGAGTTCGACGACTGGGGGAACCGGGCCCTGGGCGCCGGTGACGTGGACGGGCTGCTCGACTTCACCCGCAAGTCCCCGGCGGGCGCGCTCGCCCACCCGCGCACCGAGCACTTCGCACCGCTCTTCGTGACCATGGGCGCCGCGGACGCCGCCGGCGACCTGGACACGCAGAAGTCGGTGATCGACGGGTTCTGGCTGGGGCTGGCGAAGCGGTCGGTCCAGTTCGGCTGAGGCCTGAGGCCTGAGGCCTGAGGCCTGAGGCCTGAGGGCTGCAGTTGCGGTGACGGGTGCGCGGGTGCACGGGTGACGGGTGGCGGTGGTAGGCAGCCGGAGCGCCCGGTGCCCGCCACCCGGTACCGCCCGGGGCGGCTCCGTGACAACCATCGGGCGGTACGGGCCGTCTACAAGGGAGAGAGCAGTCGGGGGCGGGGTGGTGCTCCTCCGGAGTGAGGACCGCGGTGTCGAGCGTGATTGCCGTCTCACGAGCGTCCCGGTCCCACAGAGCGGTGAGCGGTGTCAGATCGCCCTCGGCTCCCGGCCTGACCTGGGCGTTCGCGCAGGGCGACGGCGTTCGCGTCCCCTGCGGCCCGACAGGGTACTGCATGATCAGAAAATTCGGGGGGCGGGTTGGGAATTCTGTCCGGATTCCAGTCGTTGTTTCCAGCAGATGCCGGGCACTCGAGCAGAGTCCGCATGAGACCGAGACGCAGACCTGACCGTACGTGCCGAGTATCCGCAGGAACCACCCGCTGACTCATTATCGTAAGGGAGCAAGCATGGCAACCCGTGCCGTCGCCCGTCGTAAGTCCGCCTCCGGCGAGACGGCCGACTCGGCAAGCAGTGTTCGCGCCCATCGCGGCGAGATAGCCGACCGTGACCTGGTCGGGATGTACCTCGACGAGATCGCGCGCACGCCGCTGCTCGACGCAGCCAAGGAAGTCGAGCTGTCCCAGATCATCGAAGCGGGTGTGTTCGCACGGCAGATCCTCGACGGCACCGAGGAGAACACGGTGGGGGCCACCACCGAGGAGCTCCAGGCGCTGTACGACGCGAGTGAGCGGGCCAAGGACGTCTTCATCCGTTCCAACCTGCGTCTGGTCGTCGCGGTCGCCCGTCGTTACCCCCGCAGCGGTCTGCCGCTGCTGGACCTGATCCAGGAGGGCAACGCCGGCCTGGTGCGCGCAGTCGAGAAGTTCGACTACCGCAAGGGCTTCAAGTTCTCCACCTACGCCACCTGGTGGATCCGTCAGGCCATCACGCGGTCGATCGCCGACCAGTCCCGCACCATCCGCCTGCCCGTCCACCTGGTGGAGGAGCTGGGCCGGATCCGGCGCGTGCAGCGCGAGTTCAACCGCGAGCACGGCCGGGACCCCGAGCCCACGGAGATCTCCGCCGAGCTCGGCTCCACCCCGGAGCGGGTGACGGACGTGCTCGACTGGGCCCGCGACCCGGTCTCGCTGAACATGTCGGTGGACGACGAGGGTGAGACCCAGTTCGGCGACCTCCTGGAGGACACGTCGGCGGTGTCGCCGGAGCAGTCGGTGATGACGCTGCTGCGCAGCGAGGAACTGGACGACCTCATAGGCCGCCTCGACCAGCGCACGGCCTCCATCATCAAGATGCGGTACGGCATCGAGGACGGCCGGGAACGCACGCTGACCGAGGTCGGCAAGCAGCACGGCCTGACCCGTGAGCGCATCCGCCAGATCGAGAAGCACGCGCTGCTGGAGCTGAAGAAGCTGGCCCGCGACACCGGTTTCGACGCGGTGGCGTAGTGCCGGCGCGGCGCCGGAACAGAACAGGACTGCTGTGGCGTCGCCGTGAGTGTGGGGTGGTGAAAGACGGCGCAAACCTGACGCCGTGACACTGCTTCAACCCCCTGAGCCCAGGGAACAAGAAGGCAAGGCCCGGGTGTTCGGGTCTCGGGGTCTCGTCCTCCTGGGCCTTCTGAGCCACGTCCCGTCGCACCACCCCCCGGCGCCGGGACTTCCCAAGCCGGGTTCGGCGCCCTCCCCCCGGGTGCCGGGCCCGGCTCTCCCCATCCCCGCCGGAGCCCCTGCCGGACGGGCGACCGGACGGACAGGAAAACGGGCCACCCCGAACCTGAACCCCGGGGTGGCCCGCCAGATGGCAGATTGTGCCACATGGGCATAGCCTGCTGGGCGTGAGCAGCACCCCCACGCCCTCGACGCCGTCGTCGGCTCCGCGGGCCTCACTGACCGAGCGGCGCAAGGCCGAGACCCGTATGGAGATCGCCCGCGCGGCGGCCGGCCTCTTCGTCCGTGAGGGACTGCGGGCCACCCGCGCCGAGGACATCGCCCGGGCGGCGGGCATCGCCCCGCGCACCTTCTACCGGTACTTCGCCGCCAAGGAAGAGGCCATCACCCCCCTCTACGAGGCCGGGGCCCGGCGCTGGGTGGAGGCGGTGCGGACGGCGCCGCCCGGAACATCCGTGCCGCAGGCCCTGGAGGACGCCGTGCGGTACACCCTGACGCCGGGTGTCGGGGTGTCGGAGGCCTCCTGGACGTGGATGCGCACCCTGATCCGGCTGGCACACACCGACCCGTCCTTGTGCCGGGTGTGGGCGGAGGTGTGCCAGGCGTCGGAGCGTGCGCTGGCGGAGGCGCTGGCGTCGCGGCTGCCGGTCGGCGGGTCGAGAGAGAACCGGGTGACGGGTGGTCAACTCCCCTTCGACAACGTTGCCGTGGATACGCGGCTGCGCTTCGCCGCCGCCGTAGCCAGTGCCGCCGTGCGCACGGCGACGGAGGGCTGGGCGGCAAGCGACGCCCCCGCCGAGGGCCCGCAGGGGCCGGCGGAGCTGGCCCTGGCCAACCTCGCGGTGCTAAGAAACTTCCCTTGGGGCGATCTGACGGCGATGTCCTGACGGCGATGTCCTGGCAGTGACGTCTTGACGGTGATGCCCTGGCGGTGGAAGTCTGCGTGTCCTTCCTTCACCGCCCTGCCGCCGCCCTCGTCATCCGCACCCCCAACTTCCGTACGCTCTCCACCAGTTCCACGGGTTCCCGCACCGTGAAGTCGTAGCCGAGCATGGCCAGGCGTACCGCCGTCCAGTCCTTGGGGCCGCCCGTCGTCGTGCGCAGCCGGCAGCTTTGCTCGTCCAGCGGCTCGGGCGTGCCCAGCCAGCCCGTCATCCGCGCCGCGACGGCCTCGGCCGGTGCGGCGAAGGTGACGTCGAGGTCGTACGACTCCTGCGCGCGGTGCACGGACTGCCGCAGGTACTCCGCCGCGCTCCCGGTCGGCAGCTCACGCGGCGTGAACCTCGCCCCGGTCGCGAACGGCTCGCTCACCCGGTCGACGCGGAACGTGCGCCAGCCGGCGCGGTCGAGGTCGTACGCCACGAGGTACCAGCGCCGCTCGGTCGACACCAGCCGGTACGGCTCCGTCACGCGCCGGGACTCGGTGCCGTCGGCCGCCCGGTAGGCGAACCGCAGCCGTTCCCGCCCGGCGACCGTGGCGGCCATGACGGTCAGCGTCTCGGGTGCGATGGTCGGGCCGTCCCCACTGATCAGCGGGGTGGTGGCGGCCTGGAGCGTGGTCACCCGGTGGCGCAGCCTGCCGGGCAGCACCTGCTCCAGCTTGGCCAGCGCCCGCACGGAGGCCTCCTCCACGCCTTCCAGGGCGTGCCCGGCGCCGGCGCGCAGTCCGACCGCGATGGCCACCGCCTCCTCGTCGTCGAGCACCAGCGGTGGCATCGCCTTGCCCGCGACCAGCCGGTAGCCGCCGCCCGAGCCCAGCGTCGCCCGCACCGGGTAGCCGATGTCGCGCAGCCGGTCGATGTCCCGCCGGATCGTGCGGCGGGACACCCCGAGACGGTCGGCGAGTTCGCCGCCGGGCCATTCGCGGGGCGTCTGGAGGAGGGAGAGGAGCTGGAGGAGCCGGGCGGGAGTGTCCGTCGTCATGGGTTCGAGGGTGCCGCGGAACCAGGACACGATCTGACCTGTTTCGGTCATCCGTCTGCCCGTCTATCCGTTTCCGTGCCGCCATCGGAGGACGTCAGCAGAGAACAGACACAAACAGAAGTCCGTTCGCGCCCGCTTGGATCCGTTTCTGTTTACTTTTCGGGTATCTCGCCGTAGCCTTCGAAGGGAAACCACGCGTTCGGGCATTGGTCGGAGGTGAGTGGGCATGTACGCACCGGAGCGTCAGCAGGAGATCCTGCGGCTCGCCCGTGACGGCGGCCGGGTGGATGTGGTCTCGCTGGCTGAGCATTTCCAGGTGACGGCGGAGACGATCCGCCGGGACCTGAAGTCCCTCGATCGCGCGGGCCTGGTCCGCAGGGTGCACGGCGGGGCCATCCCCGTCGGGCGCCTCGACCTCGAGCCGGACCTCGCCGAGCGTGAGACGACCGCCGCCGCCGAGAAGGAGCGCATCGCCAAGGCCGCCCTCGCGGAACTTCCGAACGAGGGCACGATGATCGTCGACGCCGGTTCGACGGTGGCGTTGTTCGCCGGCTCCCTGCCGGTGGAGCTCTCGCTCACCGTCGTCACCCACAGCCTGCCCGTCGCGGCCCGCCTCGCCGACCACCCCGGCATCCAACTGCACCTGATCGGCGGCCGTGTGCGGCACCGTACGCGTGCCGCCGTGGACGCCTGGGCGCTGCGCGCGTACGGCGAGATCCGCGCGGACGTGCTGTTCGTCGCGGCCAACGGTTACTCCGTCGAACACGGTCTGACCACCCCCGACCTCGCCGAGGCCGCGGTGAAGCGCGCGGCCATGGCGGCCGCCCGTCGCGTGGTGCTGCTCGCCGACTCCTCCAAGCACGGCCAGGAGCACTTCGCCCGCTTCGGCGGCATGGACGACGTGGACCTGCTGATCACCGACAGCGGGCTGAGCCCCGAAGACGCCCTCGCGATCGAGCGCGGCGGCACGGAAGTAGTGCGTGCATGATCCTCACCGTCACCCCCAACCCGTCCCTGGACCGTACGTACGAGGTCCCCGCGCTGGACCGCGGCGAGGTCATCCGGGCCACCGGCGAACGCGTGGACCCGGGCGGCAAGGGAGTCAACGTCTCCCGCGCCGTCGCCGCGGCCGGCCGGCGCACCGTGGCCGTCCTGCCCCTGGGCGGCGCCCCGGGCGCCCTGGTCGCCGAACTGCTGGACGCGCAGGGCATCGAGGTCGCTCCGGTTCCGGTGGCCGGTGCCACCCGCTCCAACATCGCGCTCGCCGAGGCGGACGGCGTCCTGACGAAGATCAACGCGCCCGGTCCGGAGCTGACGGCGGACGAACAGGAGTTGCTCCTGGAGACGGTCCACCTGCAGTCGCGGAGTGCCGACTGGATCGCCTGCTGCGGCAGCCTCCCGCGCGGCCTGGACCCCTCCTGGTACGCCGAGCTGGTCGCACGGGCGCACGCCTCCGGAGTGCGCATCGCCCTGGATACCTCCGGGCCCGCGCTGGCCGCGGCGCTGCGCGAGCGGCCCGACGTGGTGAAGCCGAACGCCGAGGAACTCGCCGAGGCCGTCGGACGCCCCCTGGCCACCGTCGGCGACGCGGTGAAGGCGGCCGGGGAGCTGCGCGAGATGGGCGCCCGCGCCGTGCTCGCCAGCCTGGGCGCCGACGGGCAGGTGCTCGTCGACGAGAACGGCACCTGGTTCGGCACCGCCCGGGTGGACGTCGTCCGCAGCAACGTGGGCGCGGGCGACTCCTCGCTCTCCGGCTTCCTCATCGCCGGCGGGCACGGGCCGGAGGCACTCGCCTCGGCGCTCGCCCACGGAGCGGCGGCCGTCCAGACACCCGGCAGCGTGATGCCCACGCCGGGCGACCTGGACCCAGCCGCGGTGACGGTCACGGCAACGGTTCCGGTCGACCGTGCACTGAAGGAGCCGGTGTCGTGAACGCCCGTACCTCCCGTGCCGCGCACTCCGCCTCCGCTGCCTCGAGCGCCGGCCCCGGCGCCGGACTCCGCAGCCCCACCGTCCCCCACCGCATCACCGTCCCCGTTGTCCCTTTCGCCCACCCCACGCCCCGGGCGATACGCGTGCGAAGGAGCCCGCGATGAGCGAGATGATCACCGCGGACCTGGTCGACCTCGACCTGTCCGCCGACACCAAGGAAGCGGCGGCGCGAGCCCTCGCCGAGCGGATGGTGACCCTCGGCCGGGTGACCGACCTGGAGGGTTTCCTCGCCGACGTGGCCGCCCGTGAGGCCCAGATGCCGACGGGCCTCGACGGCGGCATCGGCATCCCGCACTGCCGCAGCGAGCACGTCACCGAGCCGACGCTGGCCTTCGGGCGCAGCGCCGCCGGGATCGACTTCGGTGCCGCGGACGGGCCCGCCGACCTGATCTTCCTGATCGCCGCGCCGGCGGGTGCGGACGACGCTCACCTGACGATCCTTTCGTCGTTGGCCCGGAAGCTGATGAACGCCGAGTTCACCGACGCGCTCCGGTCGGTCGGCGACGCGGAGGGCGCGGCGGCGCTCGTCCGCGGGGACGAGCGGCCGGCGGCGGACGAGTCGGTATCCACGGCACCCACGGCGGATACGGCTGGGGCTGACAGCTCTGACAGCTCTGACAGCTCCGCCGGTGCCGTAGACGCCACGGACGTCACGGACGCCGCAGACTCCGTGGCGGCGCCGGTGGCGGCCTCCACCGGTGCCGCCACGGGCACCACCGACGCGGCGGGCACGTCCGGTGCGGGCGAGGACGCGCGTCCCTTCCGGATCGTCGCCGTCACCTCCTGCCCCACCGGTATCGCCCACACGTACATGGCGGCCGAGGCGCTGGAGAACGCCGGCCGGGAGGCGGGCATCGAGATCGCCGTCGAGCCCCAGGGCTCGGCGGGCTTCGAGCGGCTCGACCCGGCCGTGATCGCGGCGGCGGACGGTGTGATCTTCGCCCACGACGTGCCCGTCCGGGAGAAGGAGCGCTTCGCGGGCAAGCCGACCGTCGACACCGGCGTCAAGGCGGGCATCAACCGTCCCGCCGAGCTGATCGACGAGGTCCGTGGCAAGGCCGAGCGCGGTGAGGTCACCGCGGCCGCCGCATCCACCGGTACGCCCGTGGACCGCGCCGGTGAACCCGGCGAGGGCTACGGCACCAAGCTGCGCAAGTGGCTCATGTCCGGCGTCAGTTACATGGTCCCGTTCGTCGCGGCGGGTGGTCTCCTCATCGCCCTCGGCTTCGCGATCGGCGGCTATGAGATCAACGAGGCGCCGTCGGTGATGGAACACTTCGTGTGGACCCAGGCCGCCAGTTGGGGCGCCCTGCTCTTCCAGATCGGCGGCGTCGCCTTCGGCTTCCTCGTCCCGGTCCTGGCCGGTTACATCGCCTACGGCATGGCCGACCGGCCCGGACTCGTGCCCGGCTTCGTCGGCGGTGCGATCTCCCTCACCATCAACGCCGGCTTCCTCGGCGGCCTCGCGTCCGGTCTGATCGCCGGTGCGGTCGTGCTGGCGATCCAGCGGGTGCGCATCCCGGTGGCACTGCGCGGCATCATGCCGGTGGTGGTGATCCCGCTGATCTCCTCGGCGGTGGTCGGCTTCCTGATGTTCGTGGTGATCGGCAAGCCGATCGCCTCGGCGCAGAAGGGCATGACCGACTGGCTGAACGGCCTCACCGGAACCAACGCCATCCTGCTCGGCACCCTGCTCGGCCTGATGATGTGCTTCGACCTCGGCGGCCCCGTCAACAAGGTCGCGTACACCTTCGCCACGGCCGGTATCGCGGTCGCGAGCCCCAGCGACTCCGCGATGAAGATCATGGCTGCGGTGATGGCGGCCGGTATGGTTCCGCCGCTGGCGATGGCCCTGGCCACCACGGTGCGCGGCAAGTTCTTCAACCAGACCGAGCGGGAGAACGGCAAGGCCGCCTGGGTCCTGGGCGCCTCCTTCATCTCCGAGGGCGCGATCCCGTTCGCGGCGGCCGATCCGCTGCGCGTGATCCCCGCCTCGATGGTGGGCGGCGCGGTCACCGGTGCCCTGTCGATGGCCTTCGGCGCCACCCTGCGCGCGCCCCACGGCGGTATCTTCGTGGTCCCGCTGATCGGCAACCCGCTCCTCTACCTGGTCGCCATCGCGGCGGGTGTCTGCGTCACGACGGCTCTGGTGATCGTCCTGAAGGGCCTGCGCAAGTCGGCTCCGGGAACGGGTGGCGCGAGCGCGGCCAAGGGCTCGGCGGCCTCGGCGGCCGAGGCGAAGCAGCCGGTGGCCGCGTGACGCGGCGGACGGGAACGGGCGGCGGATTGCCCCTTTAGGTTCGTATAGGTGACCCCTGTGTGCATATAGGTCACTCCAGGTAATTCGCAGCCGTTCACGGCAACTGCGATATAGATCACGTTCACCACGGTCCGGGACCAAAGTCCCGGACCGTGGTGTGTACTGGGGCGCATGCCTGAGCACGACTCGATCTTGAGGATGGCGGGCACCGCCGTCCTCACCGTGATGGCCGTGGCCTGCACTGTGGGCCTGGCCGGTGTCCTGCGGCGCGGACGCGAACGCGGGCGGGGCGGGGACGTTCACCCCTGGCAGGGACCGGAGCCGGAGCCGAGGCTGAGCTCCGGGTCGGCGCCGGAGTACGCGGCCCCGGCGGGGCAGGCGCTTCGGGCGCTGCGCGCGATTCCGCGTCAGCGGCGGACGGGTCCGCGGGCGGAGGAGGTGCGGCTCACGCCGGCGGAGCGCGAGGCGTTCGCCGTGCTGGTGCGGCGCTTGGCGGAGGGCCCCGCGGGCGACCGTTGAACCGGGTCGGGGCGAAACCCGGGGCCGTCGGGGCCCGGGGTCAGGAAACCTGTGCGGCGCGGCGCTCCATCGCGTCCCGGGCGGCGTCCTCGGTGACGTACACCTCGCACATGTGCCGTCCGTCGGGCGTGGCCGTGTGTTCCACTTCCCAGAGGGACATCTCCACGCCGTCACGCAGCAGGAACGCGTGCTCGTACAGGGAGAAGCTCAGTCCTGAACGCCTCGGGCGCCTAAAGCGGGACGGGCGGCCGAAGGCTTGGGTGATCTGGTGGGCGAACGCCGTGGTCAGCAGCGCGGCCGTCCCGGGGCCCGGACGGTCCGTGTTCTCCGCCCGGCGCAGTAAGCGGCGCGCGTGGTCCGCCGAACCGTCGGGGACGTAGACCGGCCGGGGCGTGGGGATCCGGGACAGCTGCACCACCACCGGCAGCTCGAACTCCGGGGTCTCCGGCGGCAGCGGCAAGCGGGCGGTCGCGACCCGCAGTTCCTCCTCGTCCGCGTACACCTCGTGCTCGGACTCGCTGCCCGGGGTGGCGTTGTGGACGAGTTCCCAGAGCGTGAGCGCCGAGCCGTCGGCGAGCAGCCAGGTGTGCCGGTACGTCTCCCGGTGCAGGCCGGCGCTGTGATGCGCGGAGTGCAGCGAACTGTCGTGTGCCAGCGCGCAGTCGAGCCGGTGCACCGCCTCGTCGGGCAGTTCGAAGGAGTTCAGGGCACGGCCGAGCAGTCGCGCGAGGTGCTCCTCAGGAGACTCGGGCGAGTCGGCTGGTTCGTACGCTGCCGTCTCGTACGGAACGCTCAAGGTTTCTCCCGGCGTCGCTGCATGTCACCCAGTGGGTGCATACCGTAGCCCCTCGGGCGGACATCATGTCCGGGAACTGAGAAAAAGGTACGGCGGGGAAACGAACGAGGGGCGCGAGAAATTCCCACCTGCTCTGGCGGACCTCGCATACCCCCTGCTCAGTCGCCACCCCTGGTGCGAGTCGCCGGGCCGTCGGCCGTCGAGCCCGGACTCCGCTCAGCGGTCACCGCGCTCCGCCCACCGGTCGGCGCCGGTTCGCCCGTCGACCCCCGCGCATCTACGCGTCCGCCTCGCCGTACAACTCCCGGTACGACGGCCAGGCTCCGCCCGGTCCGTCCACCGACTCGGCCGCGCGCACGGCCCGTACGATCGCGCGCGTCACCAGGTCGGCGCCGGCCGCGAGGATCCCGTTCAGGGCGAGGGGGTTCGCGGCGTCGAGCGGGCGGGCGCCCGTGGCGAGGGCGAACACCGTGTCCCCGTCGTTGAGCAGATGCACCGGCCGCACCGCCCGTGCGATGCCGTCGTGCGCGGTACCGGCCAGCTTCTGCGCCTGGGCCTTGGACAGGTCCGCGTCGGTGGCGACCACCGCGAGTGTGGTGTTGAGCGGGGGAGGGCCGTTCCGCTCGGCGAGGTCGGCGAGCCGCCGGAGCGCCGCCTCGTGCACCTCCGGGTCCGGATGACGGACCCGGCCACCCTGGAACAACTCCCCGTACAGCACCCCTGTTTCCGGATCCATCGCCGCCCCCGCCGCGTTGGCCACCACCAGCGCGGCCACCGTGATCCCCGAATCCAGCACCCTGCTCGCCGTGCCGATCCCGCCCTTCACCGCTCCGACCACGGCCCCCGTGCCGGCGCCCACACATCCTTCCTGCACCCGCGCCCCGGGTGCGGTCGCCGCTGCCGCCTCCACCGCGGCACGCCCGGTGGCCGCGTCCGGACGGGCCCGGAAGTCGCCGCCCCGGCCCAGGTCGAAGACACAGGCGGCCGGCACCACCGGCACCACGTGCGTGGGGTCCGGTCCGACGCGGACCCCGCGTCCCCGCTCCTCCAGCCAGGCCATCACCCCGGAGGCCGCGTCGAGTCCGTAGGCACTGCCGCCGGTCAGGACGACCGCCTCGACCTTCTGCACGAGGTTGCGGGGATCGAGCGCGTCGGTCTCCTTCGTGCCGGGGCCGCCGCCGCGTACGTCCACGGCGGCCACGGCCCCGCCCTCGGGCGCGAGCACGACCGTGGTGCCGGTGAGCAGGCCGCCGCCGGAGCGGGTCGCGTGTCCCACGCGGACACCGGCCACATCTGTGAGCGCGTCAACTGTCATGGCGCCAGTCTCGTGCAGGGCGCTCCTCCCGCGCGGTCACCGACGGAGGAGGGGAACGGCGAGGCCGTACTCTGGGGGTATGAGCACCGCCCCCGAACCCCGGCCGCGCGAGCCGAAGCCCGCGCTGGTCTTCGACGATCCGCTGGACCAGCAGTCCTCGGACGACACGGACCGGGGATGGGGCGAGCGCCCGTCCGGGGACAGCGCCTCGGACCTGAAGCGCTTCCTCGACGAGAAGCCGCCGCACCACATCTGACCGGGCGCCGCCCGGCGGTCCGACGACCGGATGGCGTGCCGGTGCCGGTTATCGCCCGCCGTTGTTCGAGCCGCGCTGTGCGACCAGCTCGTCGCGGATCTCCTTGAGCACCTCCAGCTCGGAGGTCTCGACGACCTGCTGTGTGCTCTCCCTCGCCTTCCTGCGGGCCTCCACCCGGGCCAGGTAGCGAGCCATCGGCAGCACCATCAGGAAGTAGACGACAGCGGCCGTGATCACGAACTGGAGCGTCGAGCCGAGGACCGAGCCCCACAGGATCCTGATACCCGTCGCGGCGTCGCCGGTGCCCGTGCAGGGGTCCTGCAGGCACGAGCTGTAGCTGTCCAGGTTCTGGGTGCCGAAGGCGCCGACCAGCGGATTGATCACGCCCTTCACCACCGAGTTGACGATGTTGGTGAAGGCCGCGCCGATGACCACGGCCACCGCCAGGTCGACGACGTTCCCGCGCATCAGGAAGGCCTTGAAGCCCTGCCAGATGCTCGGTTCGTTCTTCTCGCTCACCTCGGAGCTCCATCTCGTATGCGTGACGCCGGGAATCGAACGCTCCGCAACCTACGACAGGGCACCGTCCATCTGCCCGGTGGGGCCCCTTGAGCGAGATGCTCGACATGAAGGCGGTGCCAACGGTCGACGAACCCCTCACCACAGCGTCACCGCCAGCCGTGCCGTGGCGCTCGCGCCCGCGAGCTCGGCAGCGGTGGCACGTGGAACCGACAGCACCACCAGGGCCCCGCCCGCGTCCGGGGCCTCCAGCGGCTCCGGCACCTCCGTGACCCGTGCTCCCCGCGCGACCACGCGGGCTCCACCGCCCGCCGCACCGCCCGTGCCCCGCTCCTCGGCGGCGATGACGTCGACCCGGTCGCCCGGCCGCAACAACCGCACCGTGGCGGCGTCGGCGATCCGCACCGGCGTCGTGACGCGGGCTCCCGCACGCCGAGCCCCTACGACGCGGTCTCCCGCGGACCCGTCCGCCGAGGCGGCCGACGCCGACGCGGCGCGCGTGCCCGAAGCGCCGTCCGGATGCCCGCGGGACCGGTCCGTCTCCCGTGGGCCCGCCGCCACCAGCGCCACCGCCGTGACGGCGAGGCCGACCGCCGCGGCCCGCCGCCGGTGCCGGACGAGCCGACCGGACCGCAGCAGACCGCCACGCACCCGCACCGGTGCGAAGTGCGGCACCGCGCACCGGGGCGGGACATGGGCGCGGGGCGGGTGCGGGACGCCGGCCGAGAGGGAGGAGGAAGGGGAGGAGGGGGAGGGAGGGGAGGAGGGGGAGGAAGAGGAGGTAGGGGAGTGGCGTGAGGACTCACGGGACGGAGGGAACGACACGGGACACCACCTGCGGCGAGGGAACGGCTTGCGCACCCCACGATGAGGCTTCCCGCCGTTCTCCGCCGGGCCCTGTGGACACACCGCGCCCTGTGGAAAACTCCCTCACCCGAACGTGCGGCCCTACGGCAGCGCGAACCCCGGATCCATCCCGCCCAGTGCCGAGGTGCACAGGCAGTCCCGCTCCTCCGTGGCGGGCAGCGCCGCCACCGCGTCGAAGAGCACGTCCCGCAGGCGGTCCACGTTCGCCGCGAACACCCGCAACACCTCGTCGTGCGAGACGCCCTCGCCGGTCTCGGCGCCCGCGTCGAGGTCGGTGACCAGGGTCAGGGACGTGTAGCAGAGCTCCAGCTCACGGGCGAGCACCGCCTCGGGATGGCCGGTCATGCCCACCACCGACCAGCCCTGTGCCCGGTGCCACAACGATTCGGCGCGGGTGGAGAAGCGCGGCCCCTCGACCACGACCAGCGTGCCGCCGTCCACCGGCTCCCAGTCCCGCCCGCGCGCCGACTTCAGGGCGGCCGCCCGGCCGACGGGGCAGTAGGGGTCGGCCAGCGACACGTGCACGACGTTCGGCACCGTGCCGTCGGGCAGCGGCAGCCCGTCGAAGTACGTGCCGACCCGGGACTTCGTACGGTCCACGAGCTGGTCCGGGACCAGCAGTGTCCCCGGCCCGTACTCGGGCCGCAGCCCGCCCACCGCGCACGGCCCGAGCACCTGGCGGGCGCCGACGGACCTGAGTGCCCACAGGTTGGCCCGGTAGTTGATCCGGTGCGGCGGCAGGTGGTGGCCGCGCCCGTGCCGGGGGAGGAAGGCGACCCGCCGACCGGCCAGCTCGCCGAGGAAGAGGGAGTCGCTGGGCGCCCCGTACGGGGTGTCCACCCGGACCTCGGTCACATCGTCGAGGAAGGAGTAGAAACCGGAGCCGCCGATCACGCCGATCTCGGCGTTCGCCTTGTGCGCCATGTTCGCCATGCTCCGCACCCTAACCGCCCCGGAAACGCCCCGGGACCGCCCGGGAAAACGCCGAGGACCCCGTCGTCGGACGACGACAGGGGTCCGCGGGAAGGCGGCCTTACGCGGCGGTGGTGCTGGTGGAGCCGGTCGACGAGCCCGAGGACGTCGAGGAAGCCGACGACGTCGAGGAGGACGACGAGCTCGTCGAGGAGTCGGACGACTTCGACGCCGCCGGGGTGCTGCTCGACGAGGAGCCGCGGCTGTCGTTGCGGTAGAAGCCGGAGCCCTTGAAGACAATGCCGACCGCCGAGAACACCTTCTTCAGGCGGCCCTGGCAGTTCGGGCACTCGGTCAGAGCGTCGTCGGTGAACTTCTGCACCGCCTCGAGGCCCTCGCCGCACTCGGTGCACTGGTACTGGTAGGTGGGCACTGTCTTCCTCCTGGCACTCTCACTCGATGAGTGCTAAACGACGATTCATAGTGCCGTATTCCCCGTGTTCAGTCCACTGCGACGGGCGAGCGGTGACCCACGCCACGTGCGACGGTGCGTCCGTGCGGGGCCGGCACCAGCCGTGACCGCAGCGCCAGCAGGGTCACCAGGGCGAGCACCGTGCCGCCCATCGGCACCAGGAAACCGGCGCCGGCCCACAGGCGGTCCTCGAACTGTCCGGAGACCGTGACCGCGGCCGCCTGACCGAGTGCCACCGCGCCGGTCAGCCAGGTGAAGGCCTCGGTGCGGGCCCCCGCCGGGACCAGGTCGTCGACCATGGTGAAGCCGGTGATCAGGGCGGGCGCGATGCACATGCCGACCAGGAGCCCGAGCCCCGCGAGGAGCAGCGACGACTGGGCGGTCCACAGGGCGGACGCGGTCACCGCGAGAGCCGCGTACCCGACGAGGAGGCGCCGCTGCGGGGCGACCTTCCAGGCGATGGCGCCGCAGGCGATGCCGGAGAGCATGTTGCCCGCGGCGAAGACGCCGTACAGGACGCCGTTCAGGCCGGGTTCGCCGATCGACTCGGTGTACGCGGCCAGCGACACCTGCATGCCGCCGAAGACGGACCCGATGCCCAGGAAGGTGACGATCAGGACGCGCACCCCGGGGACGCGCAGGGCGGAGGCGTGCTTCACGCGCGCATGCCCGCCGGTGGCGACCTCGGGCTGCGTGGCCTTCTGCGCGGCGAACAGCAGGCCGCCGACCAGGGTCAGCGCGGCCTCGGTCACCAGGCCCGCGGCCGGGTTCACGCCCGTGCACAGGGCGGTGGCCAGCAGCGGTCCGACGACGAAGGTCAGCTCGTCGGTGACGGACTCGAAGGCCGCCGCGGTGGTCATCAGCGGGGAGCCCTTGAGCTTCACGCCCCAGCGGGCGCGCACCATGGGCCCGACCTGGGGCACCGAGGCACCGGTGGGCACGGCCGCGGCGAACAGCGCCCACAGCGGGGCGTCGGTCAGCGCCAGCGTGGTCAGGGCCAGCGCGGACAGGGTGTGCAGCAGAACGCCGGGGACGAGTACGGCGCGCTGCCCGTAGCGGTCGGCGAGCCGACCGCTGAAGGGCGCGAACAGGGCCATGGACACACCGGTGACCGCCGCGACGCCGCCGGCCGCGCCGTACGAACCGGTGGTGTGCTGCACCAGCAGCACGATGGAGATGGTGAGCATCGCGAACGGCTGGCGTGCCGCGAAACCGGGGAGCAGGAACGTCCAGGCGCCGCGGGTGCGCAGCAGTCGGCCGTATCCCGGACGGGAGGCGGCCGCAGGGTCCTTCGACGTGGTGACCGTGGATGCCACGGCCCGTGCCTTTCTGCCGCCTGGTGGCGCGCGGCCCTTCACGGTCGGGCTTCGGGCACGCCGAGAGCTGTCCTCTTGCGCTGACTGCGGTAGATGCCGGGTGCCACAGCTCGGGGCGTGCCGGCCGCCATACGGTCGCGCCAGCTCTGCGTCAGGCAGAGTTGGTTCGATCTGGGTACTCCGTGCATGGTACAGGCGTCGTCTTGGCGCGGGCGGGTGTCCACAGGCGGCAAGGGCTTGTGATCCTGTGAAACCGAGCATTGCGGGACCGTGCCCCTGTGGATGACGGGCGTGTCAGCGCTCCGGACCCTCGCCGTCGGCCCCCAGCCAGCCGGCCAGTTTGCCGCCCTGGCCCACCGCGCGCAGGCGGCGTTCGGCGGCGTCCCGGACCGGGTCGGTGGTGACGACGAGGAGCTCGTCCCCGTGCCGCAGCATCGTCGTCGGCAGCGGGACGAACGAGGTGCCCCCGCGCACGACGAGTGTGACGGCCGCCCCCTTCGGCAGCCGGAGTTCGGCGACCTCCACGCCGTGCATCTTCGACTCCTCCGGGATGTCGACCGACAGCAGATGCCCGCGCAGCCGCTCCAGGGGCGCCGACTCGATGCCCAGGTCGGCGGCCTCCGCACCCGTGCCGAGACGCAGCTTGCCGGCCAGCCACGGCAGGGTCGGGCCCTGGACGAGGGTGTAGACGACGACCAGGACGAAGACGATGTTGAAGAGCCTCCGGCTGCCCTCGACGCCCTCCACCATCGGAATCGTCGCCAGGATGATGGGTACGGCGCCGCGCAGCCCCGCCCACGACATCAGCGTCTGCTCCTGCCAGGGCACCCGGAACGGCAGCAGGCACAGCACGACGCTCAGCGGACGGGCCACCACGGTCAGGGCCAGCCCGATGAGCAGCGCGGGCACCACGTCGTCGCCCAGTTCGTGCGGGGAGACCAGCAGCCCGAGCAGGACGAACATGCCGATCTGGGCGATCCAGCCGAGCCCCTCGGCGAATCCGCGGGTGGCGGGCCAGTGCGGCAGTCTGGCGTTGCCCAGCACCATCGAGGCGAGGTAGACGGCGAGGAAGCCGCTGCCGTGGGCCATGGCGCCCGCCGCGTAGGCGGTGACGGCGATGGCCATGACGGCGATCGGGTAGAGGCCGGAGGCGGGCAGCGCCACATGTCTGAGCCCCCAGGCGCCCAGCCAGCCCACCGCGAGTCCGATGACGGCGCCGATGGCCAGCTCCAGGGTGATCTCGCCGAGCAGGACGTACCAGTGCTCGATCGGGCCGGCCGTGGAGAAGGCGAGCACCAGGATGACCACCGGGGCGTCGTTGAAACCGGACTCGGCCTCCAGCGTGCCCGCCACGCGCGGGGGGAGCGGAATGCGCCGCAGCACGGAGAAGACGGCCGCCGCGTCGGTCGAGGACACCACCGCGCCGATGATGAGCGCCTGCCGCCACTCCAGCCCGACCAGGAAGTGCGCGGCCGTCGCGGTGACCCCGACGCTCACCGCGACGCCGACGGTCGCGAGTGCGGCGGAGACGGGCAGGACGGGTCTGATCTCGGTCCACTTGGTGCCCAGACCGCCCTCGGCCAGGATCACCACCAGGGCCGCGTACCCGAAGACCTGCGTCAGCTCGGCACTGTTGAACTGGACGCCGCCGATGCCGTCCTGGCCCATGGCGATGCCGATGCCGAGATAGACGAGCAGGCTGGGGAGCCCGCTGCGCGAGGAGATCCGGACCGCTGCGACGGCGACGAGCAGGACCAGCGAGCAGAGGAGCAGGAGCTGGTTGAGGTGGTGGACAGTCAGCGGCCGTTCCCTTCCCTGGCTCACGCGCGGCGCGCCCGACCTCGGCTGCGGGGCGCGGGGAGCCGACGCGTTCGCGGCGAACCGCTTCGTTACCTTACCTAACTCTTGACGCGTTCTTGACGCGTTCGCCTGGCATCATCGAACGTCCGTCCGGGCTGGTTCCCGACTCCGCGTCAAGCGGCGCGGGGCCCTGCGCCTATCGTTGCCCCAGCGCTCAGTTAAAAGCACAGCCCGCCCTGCCGCTCGCGTAAGGACAGCAAGGACAGCGATGCCCACCGACACCACCGCCTCCACGGGTCAGCAACCCGGCAAGTCCGGCAGGAAAAAGGGGCGAAAGGCCCGTCTGCTCGTATTCGTCCTGGTGCTGGCCCTGATCGGCGGTGTCGCCTACGGGGCGTACTGGTCGATCGGCACCGTGCGCGCCTCCTTCCCGCAGACCAAGGGATCGATCACGCTCAAGGGCCTGTCGGGCCCCGTCGACGTCAAACGTGACGGCCACGGCATCCCGCAGATCTACGCCTCCTCCGACGAGGACCTGTTCATGGCGCAGGGCTACGTCCAGGCGCAGGACCGGTTCTACGAGATGGACGTGCGCCGGCACATGACCTCCGGGCGCCTGTCGGAGATGTTCGGCAAGAGCCAGATCAAGAACGACGAGTTCCTGCGCACCCTGGGCTGGGACCGGGTCGCGAAGCAGGAGTACGAGAAGAAGCTCTCCCCCGCCACGAAGAAGTACCTCGACGCCTACGCCAAGGGGGTCAACGCCTACCTGGAGGGCAAGGAGGGCGCGGACATCTCCCTGGAGTACGCGGCGCTGGGCTTCACCAACGACTACACGCCCGGGCCGTGGACCCCGGTGGACTCCGTGGCCTGGCTGAAGGCGATGGCCTGGGACCTGCGCGGCAACATGCAGGACGAGATCGACCGCGCCCTGATGACCAGCCGCCTGGGCCCCGAGCAGATCGCCGACCTGTACCCGGCGTATCCGTACGGCCGGAACAAGCCGGTGGTCCAGGAGGGCCAGTACAACGAGCTGACCCGGGCCTACGAGTCGGGCGGCGGCGAGAGCGGCACGGGTGACGGGACCGGAACCGGAATCGGCGACGGCACGGGCACCGACCCGGGCACGGGGACGGGTACGGACGTCGGCACGGGCACCGGCGGTGTGGAGGGCGCGTCCGGGACCGCCGGTACCGCGGACGGTCTGGAGGGCCAGCTCTCGGGCCTCCAGGAGGTCCTGCAGAACCTGCCCACGGCCGTCGGCGTCAACGGCGACGGCATCGGCTCCAACTCCTGGGTGGTCTCCGGCGAGCACACCATCACCGGTGAGCCGCTGCTGGCCAACGACCCGCACCTGTCGGCCGCGCTGCCGTCCGTCTGGTACCAGATGGGCCTGCACTGCCGCAGCGTCTCCGCCACGTGCCAGTACGACGTCACCGGCTTCACCTTCGCGGGCATGCCCGGCGTGGTCATCGGACACAACGCGGACGTCGCCTGGGGCCTGACCAACTCCGGTGTCGACGTCACCGACCTCTACCTGGAGAAGATCACCGGCGAGGGCTACCAGTACGACGGCAAGGTGGTGCCCTTCGAGGCGCGCGAGGAGACCATCAAGGTCGCCGGCGGCGCGCCGCGGAAGATCGTCGTCAGGGAGACCAAGAACGGCCCGCTGCTCTCCGACCGCTCCCCCGACCTGGTGCGGACCGGGAAGAAGGCCGCCGTCGACTCCGCCGCGCCCGACCGGGGCGACGGCTACGGCGTCTCGCTGCGCTGGACCGCGCTGGAGGCGGGCCGCACCATGGACGCCGTCTTCGCGATGAACCGCGCGAAGGACTGGGACGACTTCCGCAAGGCGGCCACCCTCTTCGAGGTGCCCTCGCAGAACCTCGTCTACGCGGACACCGAGGGCCACATCGGCTACACCCTGCCGGGGAGGATCCCCACCCGTGCGAAGAACCACAACGGTTCCGTCCCGGCGCCCGGCTGGGACTCGAAGTACCGCTGGACCGGCTGGGTCGACCAGGACGCGCTGCCCTACGAGTTCGACCCCGACCGCGGCTACATCGTCACCGCCAACCAGGCCGTGGTCGACCCCGAGGCGTACCCGTACAACCTGACCACCGACTGGGGCTACGGCGCCCGCAGCCAGCGGATCAACGACCTGATCCAGTCGAAGATCAAGGACGGCGGCAAGCTCTCCACCGACGACATGCGGCAGATGCAGCTCGACAACAGCAGCGGTATAGCCAAGCTGCTGGTGCCCGAACTGCTCAAGATCGACATTGAGGACCCGGAGGTCCGCAAGGCGCAGAAGCTGCTGGAGGGCTGGGACTACACCCAGGACGCCGACTCCGCGGCCGCCGCCTACTTCAACTCCGTCTGGCGCAACGTCCTCAAGCTCGCCTTCAGTCACAAGCTGCCCAAGGAGCTGCGGGTCAAGGGCCAGTGCCTGTGGGTCGACCCGGTCAATCCCACCGGGCCCGCCGACGAGAGCGCCAAGGTGCGCGAGTGCGGCATGCGCGAGGCCGACCAGGCCCAGCCTGACGGCGGTGACCGCTGGTTCGAGGTGGTCCGCACGCTGATGGAGAAGGAGGACAGCGACTGGTGGACGACTCCGGAGGCGGGCTCCCGCGACGGCGCGGAGAACCGCGACGAGTTGTTCAAGCGCGCCATGGTCGACGCCCGCTGGGAGCTCACCGCCAAGCTCGGCAAGGACATCGACACCTGGAGCTGGGGCCGGCTGCACCGCCTGTTCCTGAAGAACCAGACCCTGGGCACCTCCGGCCCCGACTTCCTGCAGTACGTCCTCAACCGCGGCCCCTGGAAGCTCGGCGGCGGTGAGGCCACGGTCAACGCGACCGGCTGGAACGCCGCGGGCGGCTACGGGGTGGTGTGGGTGCCGTCGATGCGGATGGTGGTCAACCTCGGTGACCTCGACAAGTCGCGGTGGATCAACCTCACCGGCGCCTCCGGCCACGCCTACGACTCCCACTACGTCGACCAGACGGGCAAGTGGGCCGAGGGCGAACTGCTCGAGTGGGCGTACTCGGACAAGGCGGTCGAGGGCAGCACCAGCAACACGCTGCTGCTCAAGCCCTGACAGGCCCGGTCCCCGACGCATGAGGCATGAGGAAGGCGGCCGCCACGCGCGCGTGACGGCCGCCTTCCTCATGCCGGGACCGCCGGGACCGCCGAGGCCACCGGAACGGTGTCGTCGCTCAACCGAACCGCCGCACCCCCGACGGGGTCACCACCGCGTGCACCGGCCGGTCGTGGGGCTCCTCGGGGACCCGCTCGACCACCTCGGTGTCGTACAGCAGCACCACCAGGGCCGGGTGCGCGCCCGCGCGCTCCAGCCGGGCCAGCACCCGGTCGTACGAGCCGCCGCCGCGCCCCAGCCGCATCCCGCGGGCGTCCACGGCCAGGCCCGGCAGCAGCACGGCGTCCGCTCCGGTCACGGCGTCCGGCCCGAGGCGCTCCCCGGCCGGCTCGAGCAGGGCCATCCGCCCGCCGTGGCGCACACGCGCGAGCGAGCCCTCGCCGGTGTACGCGCCCCAGTCCAGATCGTTGTCGGGGAGCAGGGCCGGCAGCAGCACGCGTACGCCCCGCGCGCGCAGCGCGTCGAGCAGCACGATCGTGCCGGGTTCACTTCCGACGGAGACGTACGCCGCCACCGTGCGCGCGTGTGTCAGTTCGGGCAGCCCGAGCGCGCGGTCGGCCAACGCGGTCGCGGACTCCCGCACGTCATCCGCCGTCAACCTGTTCCTCGCCAGGAGGATTTCCCGTCGCAATACCCGCTTGTCAGGATCGTTCGCGCGGTCGTCGTGTCTCAATTCTGTCCCTGCGCCGTCTCATTGTGCTCATATGAGTATCAGATATCCGGAGTCGCAGATTCCTCGCAAAGGCACCGGATATGGTTGCGGGCATGATTCAGTCGCACCCTCGGATCAGCAAGGCTGTCATCCCCGCAGCAGGCCTCGGCACCCGGTTCCTTCCGGCCACCAAGGCCACTCCCAAGGAGATGCTGCCGGTCGTGGACAAGCCGGCGATCCAGTACGTGGTCGAAGAGGCCGCAGCCGCCGGTCTCGACGACGTCCTCATGGTGACGGGCCGCAACAAACGCCCCCTGGAGGATCATTTCGACCGCAATTACGAACTGGAGTCGGCCCTCGACCGAAAGGGTGATGCCGCGCGCCTCGCCAAGGTCCAGGAATCCAGCGACCTCGCGACCATGCACTACGTCCGCCAGGGCGACCCCAAAGGGCTCGGCCACGCCGTCCTGTGCGCCGCCCCGCACGTCGGCGACGAAGCCTTCGCCGTCCTTCTCGGCGACGACCTGATCGACCCGCGCGACTGCCTGCTCCAGCGCATGATCGAGGTCCAGGAGCAGCACGGCGGCAGCGTCATCGCGCTCATGGAGGTCGCCCCGGAGCAGATCCACCTCTACGGCTCCGCCGCCGTCGAGAGCACCGCCGACTCCGACGTGGTCCGGGTCAGCGGCCTGGTCGAGAAGCCCGAACCGGCCGAAGCGCCCTCCAACTACGCCATCATCGGCCGCTACGTCCTCGACCCGGCCGTCTTCGACGTACTGCGCAAGACCGAGCCGGGCCGCGGCGGCGAGATCCAGCTCACCGACGCCCTCCAGCAGCTGGCCGCGACGCATACATCAGCGGCTGGCGCCGCGGGGAAGCTCGGCGGCCCGGTGCACGGCGTGGTCTTCAAGGGCCGCCGCTATGACACCGGCGACCGAGGCGACTACCTGCGTGCCATTGTCCGACTCGCGTGCGAACGTGAAGACCTGGGCCCGGACTTCCGGGCCTGGCTCCGCCGTTACGTCACCGAGGAGATGCAGGAACGTTGAGCACCGCCGCGCCCCGCACCGCAGGCCCGGACCACCTCTGGTCGGTGGACGAGCACCTGGACGACATCCTCGCCACCGTCCGCCCCCTGGAACCCATCGAGCTGAACCTCCTCGACGCCCAGGGCTGCGTCCTGGTCGAGGACGTCACGGTGCCGGTGTCGCTGCCGCCGTTCGACAACAGCTCCATGGACGGGTACGCGGTACGGGTCACGGACGTCGCGGGCGCGAGCGAGCAGTACCCGGCCGCCCTGGAGGTCGTCGGTGACGTCGCGGCCGGCCAGTCCGACCCGCTCCGGGTCGGACCCGGCCAGGCGGCGCGCATCATGACCGGAGCACCGCTCCCGCCCGGCGCCGAGGCCGTCGTCCCCGTCGAGTGGACCGACGGCGGGCTCGGCGAGGGCCCGGTCACCGAGATGCGGGCCCGCAGCCAGGCCCCCGAGGGCGCCACCGGGCAGGTGCTCGTCCACCGCCCGGTCCGGGCACGCGCGCATGTGCGCGCCGAGGGCAGCGACGTACGGGCCGGCGACCGCGCCCTGACGGCCGGGACCGTCCTCGGCCCGCCGCAGATCTCCCTGCTGGCCGCGATCGGCCGCGGCACGGTCCGCGTGCACCCGCGCCCGCGCGTGGTGGTGATGTCCACCGGCAGCGAACTCGTCCAGCCCGACGAGGAACTGAGCGCCGGTCAGATCTACGACTCCAACAGCTTCTCCCTCACCGCCTGCGCCCGGGACGCCGGCGCCATCGCCTACCGCGTGGGCGCCGTCGCGGACGACGCCGACACCCTCCGCGACACCATCGAGGACCAGCTGGTGCGCGCCGACCTGATGGTCACCACCGGCGGGGTGAGCGTCGGGGCGTACGACGTGGTCAGGGAGGCTTTGTCCTCCGTGGGCGACGAGGACGAGCCGGGCAGCGGCATCGACTTCCGCAAGCTCGCCATGCAGCCCGGCAAGCCCCAGGGCTTCGGCTCCATCGGCCCCGAGCACACCCCGCTGCTGGCCCTCCCCGGCAACCCGGTCTCCTCGTACGTCTCCTTCGAGCTGTTCGTGCGTCCCGCCATCCGCACCCTGATGGGCCTCACGGACGTCCACCGGCCGAGAACCCGAGCGACCCTGACCGCGGACGGGCCGCTGACCTCGCCGAAGGGCCGCCGCCAGTTCCTGCGCGGCCGGTACGCCGACGGCGAGGTGACCCCGGTCGGCGGCGCCGGATCCCACCTGGTGGCCGCCCTCGCACAGGCGAACGCGCTGATCGTCGTCCCCGAGGACGTCGAGTCCGTCGCACCCGGTACCGAGCTCGAGGTGGTCCTGCTCGGCTGAGCCCGACCGGTTGGCGGTACCGTGTCGCGCACAGCAGGCCCGTGCGCCGCACCGCGGCGGGCCCGGACCGGGAGCACCACACGATCATGACCGTGCCTTCCCGGGGGGAGACCCCCGGACACCCTGACCAGCGCCGTCTGACGCACATCGACGAGGCGGGCGCCGCCCGGATGGTCGACGTGTCCGGCAAGGACGTCACCGCGCGCACCGCCCGCGCCACCGGCCGCGTCCTGGTCTCGCCCCGCGTGATCGAACTGCTGCGCGGCGAGGGCGTCCCCAAGGGCGACGCCCTGGCCACCGCGCGGATCGCGGGCATCATGGGCGCCAAACGCACCCCCGACCTGATTCCGCTGTGTCACCCCTTGGCGGTGTCCGGTGTGAAACTGGACCTGTCGGTCGTGGACGACGCCGTGGAGATCACGGCCACGGTGAAGACGACGGACCGCACGGGCGTGGAGATGGAGGCGCTCACCGCGGTCTCCGTCGCCGCGCTCACCGTGATCGACATGGTCAAGGCGGTCGACAAGAAGGCGGTCATCACGGACGTGCGGGTGGAGGAGAAGACGGGCGGCAAGTCGGGCGACTGGAGCAGGGCATGAGCTACCGCGCACTGGTGGTCACCGCGTCCAACCGGGCCGCCGCCGGCGTCTACCAGGACACGGGCGGACCCCTGATAGCCGAGGGCCTGCGGCGCTTCGGCTTCGCCGTCGACGGCCCGCAGGTGGTCCCGGACGGCGACCCCGTGGAGGCCGCGCTGCGCGCGGGCGCCGAGGCCGGGTACGACGTCATCGTGACCACCGGCGGCACCGGCGTCTCGCCCACCGACCGCACCCCCGAGGCGACCCGCGCGGTGATCGGCCACGAGGTGCCCGGCATCGCGGAGGCCATCCGGGCGTACGGCCGGGACAAGGTGCCCACGGCGGCCCTCTCCCGGGGCCTCGCGGGCGTCGCGGGCCGGACGCTGATCGTCAACCTGCCCGGGTCCAGCGGCGGGGTGAAGGACGGGCTGGCCGTCCTGGAGCCGCTGCTGAAGCACGCGGTCGACCAACTGCGCGGCGGTGACCACTCCAGAACCGGTACCAGTGGCGGGGGTGCGAGCTGAACGGTTCATCCTGGCCCGTGGAGCTGGTGGCCGGCGATGTCGTCCTCCGGCCGATAAAGCTGCGCGACCAGCGGGCCTGGCGCGAGGTCAACCGGCGCAACCGCGACTGGCTGCGCCCCTGGGAGGCGACGATCCCGCCGCCCACCCCGTCCGGTCCGATCGTGCACCGGCCGACCTACCGTCAGATGGTCCGTCACCTGAGGGCGGAGGCGCACGCGGGGCGGATGCTGCCCTTCGTCATCGAGTACCAGGGGCGTCTGGTCGGCCAGTTGACGGTAGCCGGGATCACCTGGGGCTCGATGTGCTCGGGGCACGTCGGCTACTGGGTCGACGAGGCGGTGGCCGGCCGCGGGGTGATGCCGACGGCCGTGGCGATGGCCGTGGACCACTGTTTCCGTACCGTCGGACTGCACCGGATCGAGGTGTGCATTCGCCCCGAGAACGGGCCCAGCCGCCGGGTGGTGGAGAAACTCGGATTCCGCGAGGAGGGACTGCGCCCGCGGTATCTGCACATCGACGGCGCCTGGCGCGACCATCTCGTCTTCGCGCTCACGGCGGAGGAACTGCCCGAGGGTTTGCTCAGGCGCTGGCAGCGGGCACGTTCCCGGAACGAGCAGCCGGGCGGGGACGGGCGGCCCGGTGAGGAAAGGGCAGGTGACGGGCGTGCCGGTGACGAACAGCGTCATCCCGGAATCCCGCACCACCCGGGTAATTGAATAAATGTTCGAATTTGATCGCGTGGTGACCATCTGGAAGTGGGAAAATTCCCGGCTTACATGGTCATCTGATCGCATCGTTCGCAAAAAAAGTTCGAAATATCAGCCGGATCGTGCGACACACCGGCTCAATTGGCGGATGGCCTCACCTAAACCCCTCTACCGTGTGAGGCGTGAGCAGCAGCGGCCTCATCTACGCAGTCATCGTCGGGGCCTGGGCCGCCTACTTGGTGCCGATGTGGCTCCGTAGGCAGGACGAGCTGAACGAGGCCCGTCCGACGGAACGCTTCAGCACCGCCATCCGATTGTTGTCCGGACGGGCGGGAATGGAGCGCCGGTACGCCAAGGACCTGCGGGCGCGCTCCGCCGAGGAGGTGGAGCAGGGCGTCCACGACCCGGACGCGGTCACCGATTCGGTGGACGTCCGGGCCTTCGCCGTGTCCCAGACCCGTCCGCAGCAGGTGCAGGCGCTCGTACGGCCGCACCCCGCGCGGCAGCCGGAACGGGCGGTACCCGAACCGGCCCCCGATGAGCCGACCGGACGCCCCCCGCGCGAGCGCGTCCCGTCCGCCCGGCGCGGAGCACCCCCTCGAAGGGCGCAGCCGGCGCTCCCGGCCCAGCAGGCCCCGCCGTCGCAGTCCGTCGAGTCTTCCCAGCCGCCCCAGCCGCCCCAGCCGCCCCAGCCGTCTCCGTCGGAGCAGGCCGCCGCGGCGAGGGCCCGGCGCTCGAGGGTGCTCGCCCGGCGCCGGCGCACCACCACGATGCTCTTTCTCGCCTTCACGCTCGGCGCGATCGTCGCCGCGGTCGGCGGGCTCGCCTTCCTGTGGGCGCCCGGAGTGCCCGCGGTGCTGCTGAGCGTCTACATCGCCTACCTGCGCTCCCAGGAACGCCGCCGTTTCGCGTACCAGATGGACCGCCGTCAGGCCGAGGTCGCCGCACAGCGGTTGCGGGAACGCCAGCCGCGCCGCTGCCTGTCCGTGGACGAGGTGGACCCCGACGAACCGGAGGGACACGAGCCGGGCGTCAACCCCGACCTCGAGCCGGGCCCGGAGACCGACCCCGGCCTCCTGGCGCTCGCCGCCGACCGGCGCGCGCTCGTCGAGCAGACCGACCACGCCGAGTGGGTCGACCAGCAGCGGGAGCGCCGGCAACGGCCCGGCCAGGGCGGCGACAGCTGGGACCCGGTCCCGGTGCCACTGCCCACCTACGTGACCGCCCCGGTAGCCCCGCGCGCCACCAGCGACGTGGACCTCGGCGCCGCGGACACCTGGAGCTCGGCGCGTTCGAGCGCCGTGACCCCGGCTCCGGAGGAGACGGCCGGCTCCGCCGACGACACGGCCCCGGAAGGGGACCGGGCCGGCACGGAGGAGCAGGCCGACGCCGACGGGCGCAACGACGCCCTCCGCGCGGCCTCGGCCCGCCGCGCCCGCGAGCGCGGCCGCACCCCGCTGTTCGACCAGTACGAGGACGGCGACCGCCCCCGGGCCGTCAACGAATGACCTTGGAAAACCCGCGGCCGGCCCCCCACCGGCAACGGATTTCCGAGCACCCCGATCGGGGTGCTAAGGTTTCACTCGTTGCAAGGGCCTGTGGCGCAGTCTGGTAGCGCACCTCGTTCGCATCGAGGGGGTCTGGGGTTCAAATCCCCACAGGTCCACCGCAGCTGAAAGCCCCCACCGGGAAACCGGCGGGGGCTTCTTCGTGTCGACGCGAGCAACCCTCCTGGTCCTGTGGCGGGCGTCACGCTGCCCTCACCATCACCCGAAAGAGGGGCGCCTAGCCTGTTTGAGTGGACGATCCCGCCCTGGCTGAAGCTTGCAGGGCTACTCGGCGGGGAGCGCCTCCCGCATCGCCTTTGCGGCGCCGGTCGGTTCGTAGCCCTCGGGTACGCCTTCGACCAGGATGATGTCGCCCTCGATGTGCCGTGAGCGCAGCGGGGCGATCTCCTGGTACGCGGGTGAGTCCCACCAGGCCCGCGCCTCGGCGATCCCCGGGAAGCCGATCATCACGACGTGCCCGGGCCAGCTGCCCTCCTTCACCTCGTGCTGCGTGGCGTGCACGAGGAAGCGTCCGCCGTACGGCTCGAAGGTGGCGGGGATGCGCTCGATGTACTCGACGACCTCCGGGTGCGGAGCGGCCTCTTGCAGGTGGGCTATGACGTAGGCGGGCATGGTGTCCTTCCGGTCGGTCGAACTCCGTACACCGGGAGCTTGACACGCCGAGGCGCCGGGGACGATGACCTGACAGGTAAGCGAACTCCGCGCGCGGTGCGGACCGGTGGCGCACAGGCCCCGGCTGCTCAGGTGCGGTTACGTCCCGCCCAAGTCGAGGGCGCATCAAACAAGTTCAGCAGTCGGGCACCTGCTGCCCGGCGGCTGCGACTCCTCTGGCCACGGCGAGCCCGTCGTCGACCACCGCACCGGCGGGGTCGGGGAGGACCGTGACGACCTGCCGCGCGGCCTGTACGTCGGTGCACGCCGGGGACGAGCCTTCACGGACACCCGGTCCGCCGCAATGGATATCCTGCCGCTGCTGTTGCCCCGGGGCGCGGCTGGGCGCGTCCTCAGGACGTACATTCCCGACCGGCTCGGCCTTCGTCGGGCCGCCGCCGACGGACGCTCGCACCGTGAGATCCACGGAAAGGACCGACATGCGGCTTCGCTGTGCCGTGCTCGACGACTTCCAGGGCGTCGCCACCACCGTGGCCGACTGGGGCCCCGTCCAGGGACGTGTGGAGGTCGTCAGCTTCACCGAGCACATCGCCACCGAGGACGAACTGGCCCTCGCGCTCGAGGACTTCGACATCGTGGTGACCCTTCGGGAGCGGGTGCCCTTCCCCGCCTCCCTGCTCGACCGGCTTCCCCGGCTCAAGCTGCTCATCGCCTCCGGCATGCGCAACTCGGTGATCGACTACGCGGCCGCCGAACGCAACGGGGTGACCGTGTGCGGTACGGAAAGCACGTCGACCCCGCCGGTCGAGCTGACGTGGGCGCTGCTGCTCGGCCTCGCCCGCGGCATCGTCACCGAGAACGACGCGCTGCGCGCGAACGGCCCCTGGCAGTCCACGGTCGGCGCCGACCTGCACGGCCGCCGTCTCGGCCTGCTCGGCCTGGGGAAGATCGGCAGCCGGGTGGCCCGGGTGGGCCTCGCCTTCGGCATGGAGGTGGTCGCGTGGAGCCGGAACCTCACCGAGGAACGCGCGGACGAGGTCGGCGTCCAACTGGCCGGCTCCAAGGAGGAACTCCTCGCCACCAGCGACTTCGTCTCGCTCCACCTCGTCCTGAGCGACCGGACCCGCGGGCTGATCGGCGCGCCCGAACTGGCTCTGCTCAAGCCGACCGCCTACCTGGTGAACACCTCACGGGCGGCCCTCGTCGACCAGGACGCCCTGCTCGCCGCGCTGCGGGAGGGACGGATCGCCGGAGCCGGCGTGGACGTCTTCGACGTCGAGCCCCTGCCCGCCGACCACCCCCTGCGCACCGCGCCCTGGCTCCTGGCCACCCCCCACCTCGGCTACGTCTCGCAGAACAACTACCGCACCTATTACGGCCAGGCCGTCGAGGACATCGAGGCATTCCTGGCCGGCGAGCCCGTACGACGCCTCGGCTGAGCCATGCGGTCGTAAATCCGTGAGCACTTCGGCCAGCACTGTCCATATGCCGCTCGTTTGAGCGTGAAAGGGACACTTGCTCGCCGAGTGCTCACGGTTTTCAGCAAGGTACCCGCCCCCGGTCTCTCGGTTTCGGGTTCGCGAGTTTCCGGTCGCCGCCTGCGTGCCCGGCGTCGTCACACGGTGCCCGGCAATGAAGCACGGAGTCGGCTGAGCAGGGGCGGGGCGGAGCCGTCAGTCGGAGGCCTCCTTCTCGGAGGTCCCCTCCTCGTTCCCGGGTGTGCCGGGTTGGCCGATGACGTATGTCCCCTTCGCGGGCAGCGTCGCGACGAGGCCCCGTTTCCGCAGTTCGACGATCGCGCGCCGCACGGTGCCGATGCTCACGCCGTACAGGTCTGTCATAGCTCGCTCGCCGGGCAGTGCTGCTCCCTGCGGCAGCTTGCCCGAGGCGATTTCGGCAGCGATGGCGTCCGCGAGTTTCACGTACTCGTAGCGCGGGAGGTCAGTCATCCCTCCACGGTGATGCACCCTTGTGCACCGTGCAGAGTTGGGGCGCTTCTCACCGCGTCGGGACGCGGCGGGACGAAGTGGGGTGCAGGGGGACGCGGTTGTGGGTATGGTCGGAAACGACGAAACCCCGGCGAGGTGGCCAGACCTCCCGGGGCGTGGCCAACGCTGAAAAGGAGCGTCGACATGCACGACCTTATCCGCCGGGTTGCCCGTTGGTTGGGCCTTCTCTTCGGGCCTGGCACCGGAAGTCATCGCGCGGGGGACCGGTGCCCCGCCGGACCCGCGTACTCCGTTCCCCGTACCGCCGACTCCGGTCGCCTTCCCCTTCACCGCTCCCCGTACTGCCTGCACCTCCCCCTCGACGGCGCCGCCTCCCGGCTCGTCCGGCCCTACCTCACCGCTCACGAGCAGGAACAGGAGCAGGCGCGTCGGCGGCACCGTCGCCGGGTCCTCGTGCTCGCCGCCGGCTTCGGTGCCGACCTCGACCAGCACACCAGCGGCGTCCGGAAGGCGGCCGCATGACGAACCCGCTCGCCGCGCTCCGGCTGCTGCCCTGGCTGTCGCCGGAAGGCAAGCCCTGCTTCCTCGTCCCCGGCGAGGAGGGCGGGATCATGTCCCGGTTCGCCGACGCGACGGAGGCCCGGCAACTCGCGGACGGGCTGGATGTCCTCCGCGCCGCCCGCCGGGTGTTGGACGACCCCCTGACCCCGAACGTCGAGGTCCGCTACACCGCGCTCCGGCTGACCGAGTGCCTCGCCGACGCGCTGCGCGTCGCGGAGTCCCGCGGCCGACGCCTGCCTTCGCCGGACGGCACCGACGAGCCCTGTGGCGCAGGTGACGGCCACGGAGCCGATGGCCGCGCCCCGGGAGCGCCCGCGTGACCCCTCGCGCCGGGTACCCGGCCCGGCACCAGAACCCCGGCGTGGAACGGCTCACCCGCGTCGTCGAGGCGGGCTATCGTCGGTGTCACGGTGCGCCGAAGGAGCACGAAGGAGTACATCCGGTCATGACCGCACACGCCGCAGAACCCACGCCGGTCGTCCCGCCCATGCCCGAGCGGAACCCGAAGGCGCTGCGTGCTGCCATCGCCCAGCATGCCCCGCAGCTCCTTCCCAACTTTGACGAGCACTGGAAGTGGGCCGTGGCAGACGCCTACGACATCAGTACCGTGCCCGCCTTCATGGCCCGCTGGTGGGGTGAGTTCGCGGTCGCCCGAGATCCGAAACTCGACGCTCACATGGCGGATCTCCACCACCGCGCGGCAGAATCCACCGACATCGCCGAAGCCAAGGCGCTTCTGGAGGAGGCCTCCCACATCCGGCACGAGGTGCAGCGGCTGGAGCCCGGTCAGTGACCGGCGACGGGTTCATGGGCCCGCCCTGGCAGATGGACTGGACACTCAAGGCCCAAGCCGTCCGCGATGCGCTGCCGGAGCATGTGCGAAAGACGATCGATGCCGTGCGCGCCGAACTGGTCACGGCGAAGGACCCCTATTTTCGGGGCGTCGACACGGATGCGGACCTTCCCGAAGGTATGAAGGTCCAGCCGGTGCGGTCCGACCTCCCCAAGGGCAGTCGTGTCTTCCTCTTCGACCACGGACACGGCTGGCTGCACTACACCTTTGTCCGGCGGACCGAAGATCCTCAGATCATCGTGGAAGAGATCTTCTGGCAATGATCGGTGATGATCTGAGATCAGTCGTTCTAGCACCGTAGTTGATCTACTACAGCGGCTTCGCGTAGCAGAGGCTGCTGTCGTGGAAGCGGTAGTAGCCGAACTTCTCGCAGGGCTCGTAGCCGCTGGAGGTGTAGAGGGCGACGGCCTCCGGCTGCTGGGTGCCCGTTTCCAGGACCATGCGGAGGCGGCCGGCCGCGCGGGCGTCGTCCTCCAGGGCGGCCAGTATGCGGCGGGCCAGGCCCCGGCCGCGCATTCCCTCGGTCACGTACATCCGCTTCAGCTCGGCGTCCCCGTCGCGGTTGCCCTCGCCGTTGGTGTTCTGGACGCGCCAGCCGCCGGAGGCGACGGGGGTGTCGTGCTCGTCGTAGGCGAGCAGGTAGATGCCGTTGGGCGGCCGGAAGTGCGCGGGGTCCATGTGGGTGGCGTCGCCGCCGTCGCCGTAGCGGACGTGGTACTCGGCCTGGACCTCGTCGTTCAGCTTGACGGCGTCGGGGTGGTCGTAGGAGACGCGGCGGATATTCATGCGCAGTAAGGTATATCAATCCGGGTGGGGTGAGGGTCCGGTTTTCGGGCCCGGAACGGGACCCGTCCAGTGTGCCGGTATCGTGCCCTGATGTTCACTGTGACCTCCGTCAACGTCAACGGACTGCGCGCCGCCGCGAAGAAGGGCTTCGTGGAGTGGCTGGAGCGGACCTCCGCCGATGTGGTGTGTCTGCAGGAGGTGCGCGCGGAGCCGCAGCAGCTGCCCGAGCACGTCCGGGAGCCCGAGGGGTGGCATGTGGTGCACGCGCCTGCCGCGGCGAAGGGGCGTGCGGGGGTTTCGCTGTACACGCGGCGTGCGCCCGATCGGGTTCAGATCGGGTTCGGGTCGGCCGAGTTCGACGGCAGCGGGCGGTACGTGGAGGTGGATCTGCCCGGGGTCACCGTCGCCTCGCTCTATCTGCCCTCCGGTGAGGTCGGTACCGAGCGGCAGGACGAGAAGATCCGCTTCATGGGGGAGTTTTTCGCCTATCTGAAGGGTCTGCGGGAGCGGGCCGCCGCCGACGGCCGGGAGGTCGTGGTGTGCGGGGACTGGAACATCGCGCACCAGCAGGCCGACCTGAAGAACTGGCGCGGCAACACCAAGAACTCCGGGTTCCTGCCGGAGGAGCGGGAGTGGCTGGGGCGGGTCCTCGACCCGGCCGACGGCGGGTACGTGGATGTCGTACGGGCGCTGCATCCGGATGACGACGGGCCGTACTCGTGGTGGTCGTACCGGGGGCGGGCTTTCGACAACGACACAGGGTGGAGGATCGACTACCACATCGCGACCCCCGGGCTCGCCGAGCGGGCGGTCAAGGCGTACGTCGAGCGGGCCGCCGCTCACACCGAGCGGTGGTCGGACCATGCTCCGGTGACCGTGGTCTACGACCGCTAGGAGCCGTGTGTCAGTCCTGCTTGCGCAGGCGGCGGTCCATCGCCAGGGAGAGTTCGGCGTCGACCACGCTGCGGGCCAGGGGGCGCAGGCGGTGGACGGCGTCCTCGGGGGCGTGGCGGAGGATCAGCTCGGCGAAGAGGTCGGCCATGGCTTCGGCGTGGGCGCGGACCTCCCGGCCCGCGCGCAGCACCTCGGCGAGCGGGATGCCCTCGCGGACCAGGGCGGAGGAGACGTCCAGCAGGCGGCGGCTGATGTGGACGATCTCCTCGCCGTCGGTGCCGAGGTAGCCGAGGTCCATCGCGGCGGCCAGGTTCTCCGGGGTGACCTCGCCGGTGAAATGGTCGGCGAGTTCCTCGGGGGTGAGGCGGACCGGGGTCTCCTCGGTGGGGGTGTCCATGCCGAGGAGTTCGCCGACGTCGCGGCCGTGGTCGAAGGCCTCGGCGAGTTCGGCTATGCCGTTCAGGGTGTGGCCGCGCTCCAGGAGTGCCGTGATCGTGCGCAGCCGGGCCAGGTGGTGGTCGTCGTACCAGGCGATGCGGCCCTCGCGGCGGGGCGGCGGGATCAGCTTGCGTTCGCGGTAGAACCGCAGCGTGCGCACGGTGATGCCGGCCCGTCGGGCCAGCTCCTCCATGCGGTACTCGCGCCGCTCACCGGATCCTGCGTTCTCCTCTGCCACGGCAGCAGCCTAGGGCGTACCGGCGGTAACTTTCCTTGCGTGCCCCCTACCCATCAGTACGGCCCTGCCCTACCCTCCCCATTGCGCCAGTGTTCACTGGCGGGGTTTTCGGTGGTGCGCGAGGGCTGGAGGCTTCGGGATGGCCGAGCACGAGCATGTACGGGTCGCGGTGGTGGGGTCCGGGTTCGGCGGGCTGGGGGCCGCCGTGCGGCTGCGGCGCGAGGGGGTCACCGACTTCGTCGTCCTGGAGCGGGCCGGCAGCGTCGGCGGCACCTGGCGGGACAACAGCTATCCCGGGTGCGCGTGCGATGTGCCGTCCCACCTGTACTCCTTCTCCTTCGCGCCCCACCCCGACTGGCCGCGCTCCTTCTCCGGGCAGGAGCACATACGCGCCTACCTGGAGCACGTCGCCGACACCTTCGGACTGCGCCCGCACCTCCGCTTCGACTCGGAGGTGAAGCGGATGGTGTGGGACACGGAACGGCTGTGGTGGGAGGTCGAGACCGGCAGCGGCACCCTCACCGCCGATGTCGTGGTCTCCGCCACCGGGCCGCTGTCCGACCCCAAGGTCCCCGACATCCCCGGGCTCGACACCTTCCCCGGCAAGGTCTTCCACTCCGCCCGCTGGGACCACGACTACGACCTGCGCGGCAAGCGGGTCGCCATGGTCGGCACGGGGGCCTCGGCGATCCAGATCGTGCCGTCGATCCAGCCGCTCGTCTCCCGGCTCACCCTCTTCCAGCGCACCCCGCCCTGGGTCCTGCCCCGCCTGGACCGGGCCATCAGCGGCGCCGAGCGGGCCCTGCACCGGGCGCTGCCCTTCACCGCCCGGCTGCGCCGCGGACTGCTGTGGGGGGTCAGGGAGTTGCAGGTGCAGGCGTTCACCAAGCACCCGGGTGAGCTCGGTCTCGTCGAGCAGTTGGCCAAGCGCAACATGGCCCGTGCCGTCAAGGACCCGGCCCTGCGCGCCAGACTGGTCCCCGACTACCGCATCGGATGCAAGCGGATCCTGCTCTCCAGTACGTACTATCCGGCGATCGCGCGGCCCAACGTCGATGTCGTCGCCAGTGGGTTGAGCGAGGTCCGCGGGTCGACCGTCGTCGCCGCCGACGGGACCGGGGCCGAGGTCGACGCGATCGTGTTCGGCACCGGGTTCCACGTGACCGACATGCCCATCGCCGAGCGGGTCGTGGGCGCGGAGGGCAGGACCCTCGCCGAGACGTGGGCGGGCGGGATGGAGGCCCTGCGCGGCGCCTCGGCCGCCGGGTTCCCCAACTGGATGACACTCATCGGCCCGAACACCGGCCTCGGGAACTCGTCGATGATCCTCATGATCGAGTCCCAGCTGAACTACCTCGCCGACTACCTCCGCCAACTCGACGTCCTGGGAGGCAGGGTGGCCCTCGACGCCCGCCGGAGCGCCGTCCGCGTCTGGAACCACCGGGTGCAGCAGCGGATGAAGCGCACGGTGTGGAACACCGGCGGCTGCACCAGCTGGTACCTGGACGCCGGCGGCCGCAACACCACCGTCTGGCCGGGCACGACCAGTGAGTTCCGGCGCGAGACCCGGCGCGTGGACCTGTCCGAGTACGCCGTCCTGCGCGCACCCGCGAAGAAGAACGCAGCGCCCCACGAGAACGCCGAGGTGGCCGCATGAGCAGGGGCGGTCTCGAAGGAAAGGTCGCCGTCGTCACCGGAGCGGCCCGCGGGGTGGGGGAGTTGCTCGCGCGCAAGCTCTCCGCGCGCGGGGCGAAGGTGGCGCTGGTCGGGCTGGAGCCGGACGTGCTCGAGCAGGTCTCGGCGCGGCTGCACGGCGAGAGCGGCCACTGGCACGCGGACGTCACCGACCACGAGGCGATGATCCGGGTCGCGGGGGAGGTCGGGGAGCGGTTCGGGCGGGTCGACATCGTGGTCGCCAACGCCGGTGTGGCCCATGGCGGTCCGTTCGCCGACTCCGATCCGCAGGTCTGGCGGCGGGTCGTCGAGGTCAACCTGATCGGATCGGCGGTCACCGCCCGCGCGTTCCTGCCCCTGCTGATCGCGAGCCGCGGCTACCTGCTCCAGATCGCCTCGCTCGCCGCGATCACCCCGGCGCCGATGATGACCGCGTACTGCGCCTCCAAGTCCGGTGTGGAGGCGTACGCGCACTGTCTGCGGGCCGAGGTCGGCCACCGGGGGGTGCGGGTCGGCGTCGGCTATCTCTCCTGGACCGACACGGACATGGTGCGCGGGGCCGACCAGGACGAGGTGATGCGGGAACTCAGGCAGCGGCTGCCGTGGCCGGCGAACAGGACGTATCCGCTGGGGCCCGCGGTGGACCGGATCGTGGCCGGGATCGAGCGGCGCTCGAGCCATGTGTACGGGCAGTGGTGGCTGCGCGGGATGCAGGGCGTGCGCGGATACCTGCCCGGCGTGATCGGGACCGTCGGGCAGCGGGAGATGCGGCGGTTCGCGGACCGCCTCACCGGCATGCGCACGGGCCTGGTCGGGGCCGGCGGCAACGCCGACGAACAGCAACGGACTACGGTGCGTGACTGATCGACATGCGGGGAGTGACCGCCTGTGTGAATCTGGTCGGGCAAGATCCCCCACACCCCAACGGGAGTGAACCCACATGGGCATGAAGGATCAGTTTCAGGAGAAGTCCGAGCAGATGCAGCAGCAGGCCAAGCAGAAGGCCGGCCAGGCCAAGGAGCAGATCCAGAATCGCGGTCGTCGTCGCGAAGAGGACCCGAACAACCCGCAGCGCGGGCGGAAGGAGTCCGAGGAGCGTCACGACCGAGACTACGACGCCTGACGTCGTGTGCTGAACGCCGCTGCTCGGCACGGCCGTTGAAGGCCGTTTGCTGAAGCGGGAAGGGGCGCCTCCGCAGGGGCGCCCCTTCTCCCGTTTCCAAGTTCCTCATGTCCCTTGCATCCCGCACATCCCTTGCATCCCTGGCCCCTTCACGTCCTGCGCGTCCTCGGTGGCAGCTTCGGGCGGGAGCGGTCGGGGACGTCGCTGTAGGTCGGGGGAGCGGCCGGGGGCTCCGTCTCCAGGAGTTCCAGGGCCAGTCGGACCGCTTCGTCGAGCACCGGGTACCGGCCCTCCGCCCAGTCCAACGGAGTGCGCAGCGCCTCGAGGTCGGGGGCGACGCCCCTGTTCTCCACCGACCAGCCGTACGCGTCGAACCAGGCCGCGTTCATCGGCACCGTGATCACCGTGCCGTCCCCCAGCCGGTGCCGGCCGGTCATGCCGACCACCCCGCCCCAGGTGCGCTGCCCGACCACCGGCCCCAGCTTCAGCAGCTTGAACGCGGCCGTGATCATGTCGCCGTCGGAGCTCGTCGCCTCGTCCGCGAGGGCGACCACCGGCCCGCGCGGGGCGTTGGCCGCGTACGACACCGGCTGGGCGTCGCGGGTGAGGTCCCAGCCCAGGATGGTGCGGGTCAGCGTCTCGACGACGAGTTCGCTGATGTGGCCGCCCGCGTTGCCGCGCACGTCGACGATCAGCGCCGGACGGGACACCTCCATGCGCAGATCGCGGTTGAACTGGGCCCAGCCCGAGCCGCCCATGTCGGGGATGTGCAGATAGCCGCACCGGCCGCCGCTCAACTCCCGTACCACCTCGCGTCGTTTGGCCACCCAGTCCTGGTAGCGCAGGGGGCGTTCGTCGATCAGCGGGACGACGGCGACCCTGCGGGGCGGGCCGGTGCCCTCGGCCGGGGCGAACGTCAGCTCCACCGTCGTGCCGCCCGCTCCCGCGAGCAGCGGATAGGGCCCGACGACCGGGTCCACCGGACGGCCGTGGACATGGGTGAGGACCGCGCCCTCACGGATGCCGGTGCCGGCCAGCGGCGAACGCGCGCGGGAGTCGGAGGAGTCGCCGGGCAGAATGCGTTTGACCGTCCAACCGTCCTCCCGGGGCACCAGGTTGGCGCCGAGGAAGCCCTGGCGGCGCTGGTAGTGCGGGGGGCCCTCGTTGCGGCGGGCGGCGGTGACGTAGGCGTGCGAGGTGCCGAGTTCGCCGAGCAGTTCACGCAACAGGTCCGCGAACTCGTCGGGGGAGGCGACCCGTTCGATCAGCGGGCGGTACTGGTCGAGCGCCGCGTCCCAGTCGATGCCGCACATGCCGGGTTCCCAGAAGTAGGCCCGGATCAGCCGCCCGGCCTCCTCGTACGACTGCCGCCACTCGGCCACCGGGTCGGCCTCGTGCAGGATGCGGCGGACGTCGATCCAGACGGTGGAGTCGCTGTCGCCCGGCTCGGTCGCGGGCACCGCGCGCGGCTCGCCCCCGTCGGCCACGACCAGCCGCGTCCCGTCGCCGCTGACCGCGAAGAGGTCCAGGTGGTCGACGAGTTCGGACCTCTTCGCCTTGCTGATGTTGAAGTGCTCGAGGGTCGGCCTGCCGCTGGTGTCGTCCGGGTTCGCGAACGTCTCGCCGAGCGCGCCCGAGATCGGCCAGCGCAGCCAGACCAGCCCGCCGCCCGCGACCGGGTGCAGCGCCGAGTACTTGGAGGCGGTGACCGGGAAGGGGGTGACCCTGCTCTCCAGGCCCTCGGTCTCGACGGTCACCGCGCCACCGCTGTCGCCGAGGTCCTCCTCCTCGGCCTCCACCGGGTCCAGGCCCCCGGCGGCCGACCGGCCCTCGGGGGTGAGGGCGAACGGGGAGAGGGTCGCCGAGGACAGCGGCACCAGGTACGGGCGGCAGCCCAGCGGGAAGGACAGGTCACCGGTGTGCACGTCGTAGACCGGGTCGAAGCCGCGCCAGGACAGGAAGGCGAGATAGCGGCCGTCCCGGGTGAAGACCGGGTTCTCGTCCTCAAAGCGGCCGTTGGTGACGTCGATGACGAACCGGTCCTTGATCCGGGCCAGTTTGATCTGCCGCAGCGTCCGCCCGATACCGGGATGCGACCAGGTGAGCCACCCGCCGTCGGGTGAGAACGCGAGGTCGCGCACGGGCCCGTTGAGGGAACGGCTCAGCTCGGTGACCGGGTTTTCGGAGGCGGGGGCGGTGGCGGAGCCCTGGCCCTCGTCGGCCTCGCCGGTGCCAACCTCGCCGGTGTCGATGAGCAGCAGGCGGCCGTCGTGGGAGGCGACGGCCAGGCGTTCGCCGTCCGGGTCGGCCACCATCTCCAGCACCCGGCCCAGCTTCCCCGGGGCCAGCCGCCGGGTGGGGCGGCGGCCGCTCGCCCGGGGCAGGGAGACGATCTCGATCGCGTCCTCGCCCTCGGCGTCCGTCACATACGCCACCCGCCCGCTCGCGCCGAGCATCTCCGGCAGCCGCACCCGCACGCCGGGGGTGTCGGCGAGGGTGCGCGCGGGGCCGTCGCGGTGGGTGAGCCAGTACAGGCTGCCGCGTACGACGACGGCGCTGGCCCGGCCCGTCTCGTCCACCGAGACGCCGTCCAGGTGGTGCGCGGCGGGCACCTGGTAACGGCGCCGCCCGGCGCGCGGCCCGCTCAGCGTGATGTCCAGCCGGTGCGGCACGGAGTCCGGGGACAGGTCGTCGACGATCCACAGATCACCGGCGCACTGGTAGACGACCCGGGTGCCGTCGCTGGACGCGTGCCGGGCGTAGAACGCGTCGTGGTCGGTGTGGCGGCGCAGGTCGGAGCCGTCGTACGCGCAGGAGTACAGGTTGCCGACGCCCTCGTGGTCGGAGAGGAAGGCGATCCGGTCGCCGACGAACATCGGGGACTGCAAGTGCCCATCGACCTTGGCGAGCCCGTCGTGCCCGTCGAGCAGGCGTCGTCCGTGCAGCCACAGCCTGCCCGTCGCCCCGCCCCGGTACCGCTTCCAGCTGGCCGGCTCGTGCGGCGGGGTGCCGGTGAGCAGCAGGGTCTTGCGTTCCCCGTCGATCTCGGCGACCTGGATGTCGCTCACCGGCCCCCAGGGCAGTTTGCGGCCCGGCCCACCGTCGGCGGAGAGCTTGTAGGACCAGCTGAAGTACGAGAACGGCTCGCCGTGCGAGGCGACGGCGAGGATCTCGGGGCTCTCGTCGCCGTTCGGGGGCGTCCAGCCGCAGACCCGGGTGTCGGGGCTGCCCCAGTAGGTCAGCCGGCGGCCCGGCCCGCCGTCCACCGGTACCAGATGGACCTCGGGATCGAGACTGCGCCAGCTCGTGTACGCGATGTGGCGGCCGTCGGGGGAGAAGCGGGGGTGGCCGAGCTTGGTGCGGTCGACGGTGAGCCGCCAGGCCCGGCGCGGGGCGTCGAGCGGGGCGAGCCAGAGGTCGTCCTCGGTCACGAAGCACAGCAGGTCGCCGTTGAGGTGCGGCAGGCGCAGGTAACTCACTCTTCCCATGCTTTTCCCGGTGGCGGACCGCAGCAACTCGTGCGGAGCGGCGGCGGCTCTCCCGACGTGACCCAGCGCACGTACGAAACGGTTTCGTTCCTCTAAGGGCTGCGGTACATTCGTCGTGTACGAAACCGTGTCGTTCGGCGCGGTGAGATCCGGAGCGAGAAGAGGTGAGCGGGATGACCGAGGCCGCGACGGCGCGGCGCAGCCGGATCACCCCGGAGCGCGTGGCCGAGATCTACGCGGCCGTGCTCGACCTGCTCCGCGAGGTCGGGTACGACGCCCTCACCATGGACGCCGTGGCCGCCCGCACCCGGTCCAGCAAGGCCACCCTCTACCGCCAGTGGGGCGGCAAGGCCGAGCTGGTGGTGAGAGCCATGCGATACCAGAAGCCGGGCAGCATCGGTGACATCGACACCGGTTCCCTGCGGGGCGACCTGCACGGTCTCATCGGCCGCGAGAACGACTGCGTCATGGAGCAGAACGCCGCCCTGATGCGGGCGCTCGCCATGGCGGTCCACACGAACGACGACCTGCGGCGCGCCTTCAGGGACCTGTTCGTGGAACCCGAGGTCGACGAGTTCCAGGGGATCGTCCGGCGCGCGGTCGAGCGCGGCGAGGTCCGCCCGGACAATCCGGCGCTGGACTACATGGTGCACATGCTCGTCGGCGCGTTCGCCACACGGACGCTGATCGACGACCGGCCGCCCACGCGGGACTTCCTCACCTCGTACATCGACGCCGTGGTCCTCCCCGCCCTCGGCGTGTCCACCCGCTGACCGCCCCGGTCGGCTCTCTCCCTCATCACCACCTTCATCATCACCACCTGACGGACGCCACCGCTCACGTCGTCGGGCTGGACCCCCCTGCCCTGAAGAACCCACGACCTGACCGGGAGTACTCCCTCGTGGCCACATTCCTCTATCGACTCGGACGCTTCGCCTTCAGGCGACGACACTTCACCGCCCTGTTCTGGGTGGCGCTGCTGGCACTCGCCGGCGTCGGCGCGGCCGGCGCTCCCGCGGCCGGCAACACCTCGTTCTCCATCCCCGGCACCGAGGCCCAGAAGGCCTTCGACGTGCTGGAAGAACGCTTCCCCGGTGCCAGCGCCGACGGGGCGACCGCACGCGTCGTCTTCAAGGCGCCCGCCGGCGAGAAGATGACCGACGCCGACAACAAGGCGACCGTCCAGAAGACCGTCCAGGAGCTCTCCGGCGACTCCCAGGTCGCCCTCGTCACCGACCCGTACCAGGGCGGAGGCGTCAGCCAGGACGGCGCGGTCGCCTACGCGTCGGTGAGCTACAAGGTCTCCGGCATGGAACTGGAGGACTCCTCGCGCGACGCCCTGAAGGCCGCCGCCGAGGACGCCCGTGACACCGGACTGACCGTGGAGATCGGCGGTGACGCGCTGCAGGCCGTCCCGGAGACCGGCGCCGCCGAGATCATCGGTATCGGTGTCGCCGCGGTCGTCCTGGTCATCACCTTCGGTTCGCTGATCGCGGCCGGCCTGCCGCTGCTCACCGCGATCATCGGCGTCGGCATCGGCGTCGCGAGCATCTCCGCGCTGGCCGCCACCCTGGACCTCGGCTCCACCACCTCCATCCTGGCCACGATGATCGGCCTCGCCGTCGGCATCGACTACGCGCTGTTCATCGTCTCCCGCTACCGCGCCGAACTGGCCGAGGGCAGGGAGCGCGAGGAGGCGGCGGGCCGCGCCGTCGGCACCGCGGGCTCCGCGGTCGTCTTCGCCGGACTCACGGTCGTCATCGCCCTCGTCGGTCTGTCGGTCGTCAACATCCCGATGCTGACCAAGATGGGCATCGCCGCCGCGGGCACCGTCGCCATCGCCGTCCTCATCGCGCTCACCATGGTCCCGGCGCTGCTCGGCTACGCGGGCCGCAGGGTCCGCCCGGCCGGCGAGAAGAGCAAGCTGCTCGGCGGCGGCCGCGACAAGGGCGCGGACAAGGCGCAGCGCCCGAACATGGGCACCCGCTGGGCGAGCTTCGTCGTACGCCGTCCCGTGGCCGTCCTCCTGCTCGGCGTCGTCGGCCTCGGTGCGGCCGCCGTCCCGGCGAGCTCCCTGGAACTGGGCCTGCCCGACGACGGTTCGCAGCCGACGTCCACCACCCAGCGCCGCGCCTACGACCTGCTGTCCGAGGGCTTCGGCCCTGGCTTCAACGGTCCGCTGGTCGTCGTGGTCGACGCCAAGGACAGCGACGACCCGCAGGCCGTCTTCCAGCGGACCGGCGACGACATCAAGGGCCTCGACGGCGTCATCACGGTGGCCCCGGCGACACCCAACGAGGCCGGCGACACGGCCACGATCACCGTCATCCCGGACTCCAAGCCGTCGTCCGTGGCGACCGAGGACCTGGTGCACGAGATCCGGGACGCCGGAGCGGACATCAAGGCCGACGCCGGCGCCGACATCCTGGTCACCGGTGCCACGGCGATGGACATCGACGTGTCGCAGAAGCTCAACGACGCGCTGGTGCCGTATCTGGCCCTGGTGGTCGGGCTGGCGTTCCTGCTGCTGATCGTGGTCTTCCGGTCGATCCTGGTCCCGCTGAAGGCGGCCCTCGGCTTCCTGCTCTCCGTGCTGGCCGCCCTGGGCGCCGTGGTCGCGGTCTTCCAGTGGGGCTGGCTGTCCGGACTGATGGGCGTGGAGGAGACCGGCCCGGTCATGTCGATGATGCCGATCTTCATGGTCGGCGTGGTCTTCGGACTGGCCATGGACTACGAGGTGTTCCTCGTGACCCGGATGCGGGAGGCCTTCGTCCACGGGGAGAACCCCAGCCAGGCCGTGGTGACCGGCTTCCGGTACAGCGCCCGGGTCGTGACCGCCGCAGCGGTGATCATGATGGCCGTCTTCTCCGGCTTCATCGGCTCCAGCGAGGCGATGGTCAAGATGATCGGCTTCGGCCTCGCCGTCGCCGTCCTCTTCGACGCGTTCGTCGTCCGCATGGCGATCGTCCCGGCGGTGCTGGCCCTGCTGGGCAAGAAGGCCTGGTGGCTCCCGAAGTGGCTGGACCGCGTCCTGCCCAACGTGGACGTCGAGGGCGAGGGCCTGCGCACGCAGGACGACAGGAAGGACGAGGACCGGGAACTGGTCCGTGTCTGACAGCGGCGGATGACCGCACCGGACCGCAGGACGTCAGCTCCTGCGGTCCCCAGTACCAGCCGGTGAGGGCCCCGTGGGGACGGGGAGCCCTCACCGGCTTCCTCGTTCCGCGCCTGCCGCGCCCACCACCGGGACAAACCCGGTCGCCCGCCGCCCGCACCGCCCGCTAGCGTGCCCCGCATGACGACAGCCGCCACTGACCACGAGGACTCCGCCGCCCACCCCCGGTCGCGGCCCTGCGGGAATCGTCGATCATCGTGGGAGCCGGTATCGGGGCGCTGTTCTTCCGGGAGCGCTTCGGCGCTCCGCGCGTCGCCGCGGCCGGGTTGCTGGTCGTCGGGATCGGGCTGATGCTGCGCGCCGGATAGCGGCGGCGGCCGGGCGCGATGGGGTGCGGTCGGACGGGAGGAGGGGCACCCTGGAAGCAGGACTTCCGGAGGTGACCGTCATGACGAGCACGATGCGCACCACGGTCGGGTGGCACGTCGAGATGGAGTTCATGGAGGACGACCAGCACACGCGCGCGGCGGCGCTGCTCCGGCTGCCCGACGGGACCGAGGTACGGTCCCACGGGCACGCGAGCCGGCACCACGTCGACGCGAACCAGCCCAGGGTCGGGGAGGAGGTCGCCGGCGCACGCGCGTTGAACGAACTCGCGATGCAACTGCTGACCAAGGCGCACGACGAGATCGACGAAGTGTCCGGCCGGACCTCGCACCCCATCCACGTATGAGCTAGCCGGCGAGGGCCGAGCGCACCGCCCGTACCAGGGCCTGGGCGCGGGGGTCGGAGGTCACCGTCGTGCGGAAACCGTTGGTGACGTAGCCGAAGGCGATGCCCGACTCCGGGTCGGCGAAGCCCAGGGAGCCGCCGCGGCCGGGGTGGCCGAAGGAGCCCGGGGCCAGGAACGGCGACGCGCTGCCGTGCAGCATGTAACCGAGGCCGAAGCGGGTGCCCACGATCAGGACGCGGTCCGGGCCCGCCGACTCCTCGGCGCGGGCGCGTTCGACGGTGGCCGGCTCGAAGAGGCGTACGCCGTCGACCCGCCCGATCAGTGAGGCGTAGAAGCGGGCGAGTCCGTCCGCCGTCGCGATGCCGTTGGCGGCGGGCTGGGCCACCGCGCGGAACGCCGGGTCGTTCGGGTCCGGGGACGGGCTGATCGCGGCGAAGGCCCGGCGGGTGACGGAGGCGGGGTCGGCGTAGGCCGCGGTGACCGAACGCTTGGGGCGGGCGCGCAGCGCGCCGGACGGCTCGGGCCCCTCGACCGGGCCGACCCGCCCCACCCGGCCGGCCTCCGCCTCGGGCAGCCCCAGCCAGAGGTCGAGCCCCAGCGGAGCGGCGATCCGCTCCGCGATCCACTGGCCGGCTCCCCGGCCCGTCACGCGCCGGACCAGTTCGTCGAGCAGCCAGCCGTAGGTGAGGGCGTGGTAGCCGTGGTCGGTGCCCGGCTCCCACGCGGGTGCCTGGGCGGCGACCGCCTCGGCGCCCCGCAGCGGGTCGAGCGCCTCCGCAGGGGTGAGCGGGCGGTCGAGGAACGGGAGTCCGGCCCGGTGGTTCAGCAGGTGCCGGACCAGCACCCGCTCCTTGCCGTGGGCCTTGAACTCCGGCCAGTGGTGGCCGACCGGTGCGTCCAGGTCCAGTTCGCCGTACTGGTGCAGCAGCAGGGGTACGGCGGCGGCGACGCCCTTGGTCGCCGAGCGCACGATCTGGGCCGTGCCCCGCTGCCAGGGCTCCGCGCCGTCGGTGTCGTCGGTGTCGTCGATGTTCTTGACACCGGCCCACAGGTCGACTACCCGGCGCCCGTCCCGGTAGACGGCGACGGCGGCGCCCCGGTCCCCGAGCGTCTCGAAGTTCCGGGCGAACGCCTCCCGTACAGGCTCGAAGCCCTCGGTCACTGTGCCGTGCACATCCACGCCCACGTCCGTCGGTCCCTTCCCTTTCACATACCTGCGACAGTGGGTGCAACCGCTGCCGTCCGCCTGTGATTCCTTGGGGAAGCCTGGGTCAGCCCAGCACGATCGTCACATCGATGTTGCCGCGGGTGGCGTTGGAGTACGGGCAGACCGCGTGGGCCGCGTCCACCAGCCCGGCTGCGAGGCCGGCGTCCAGGACCGGGAGGGAGACGCTCAGGGCGACCGCGAGCCCGTAGCCGCGCTGCTTGTTGGGGCCGATGCCGACCTTCGCGGCGACGGTGGAGCCGGTGAGGTCGTAGCCGGCCCGGTTGCCCACCAGGATCAGGGCGTTGTGGAAGCAGGAGCTGAAGCCGGCCGCGAACAGTTGCTCGGGGTTGGTGCCGTTGCCGTCGCCCCCCAGCGCGGGAGGCATCGCGACTTTCAGGTCCAGACGGCCGTCCTGGGTGGTGACGTAGCCGTCCCGGCCGCCGTGCGCGGTGGCCTCGGCGACGTACATGATCTTCGTCGGACGGGTGTCGGTGGCGGCGACAGCAGTGCCCTCGGTCATGGCTGGACCTTCCCGGAATCAGGCGTGCGCAAATACATCGTGCACAAGGTACTGGTGGGTAGTAAGTCGCCGTCGCCAGGGGGGAGTAACTACGGGTAATGCGTGGTCGGTGCGCGTGGTCGGTCCGACCGCTCCGCCGCCGCGTCCGCCCTCCGGGCCAACTGCCACAACTCCTCGCGCAGCCTTGCCACCTCGGCACCTGTGAGCCCGGTCGTCGTGAGCAGCGCGCCGGGCACCCGCGCCGCCCGCTCCCGCAGCTCCTCCCCGCGCCCGGTGCACGCGACCAGCACCGAGCGCTCGTCGTGCGCCGCCCGCTCCCGGCGGACCAGGCCCGCGATCTCCAGCCGTTTCAGCAGCGGCGACATCGTGCCGTAGTCGAGGCGCAGGGCCGACGCCAGCTCCTTGACCGTCGTCTCCCCCCGCTCCCACAGCACCAGCAGCACCAGGTACTGCGGGTAGGTCAGCCCGAGCTCGTCGAGAAACGGACGGTACGCGGCCGTCACCGCGCGCTGGGCGGCGTACAGCGCGAAGCACAACTGCTCGTCCAGCAGCAGTGAGCCCTCGGTCTCCTCGTTCGTCACACGCCCATTGTCACGGACGGCCGGGCGCGCCCGGCGCGGCCGGTACCGACCGGGGGTTGAAGCCGTACGGCAGTTCCAGGCGGTGCGCGCGCATCAGGGTGTCGTCGGTGGGCACGGCTTCGGCGCATCCGTGACCGGATCCGTACGGAGAGTGGGATTCCGGAATGTGTGCGACATTGTAAGCACGAGTGGGTATGCGGCTTTCGTACAGGTAGAGCACCGTGAGGGGCCACCCATGAACGCAGTCGAGCAGTACGCACGCGCGCAGATCGTCACGGACGCGGACGCTCCGCAGGCCGCGGACCGCGAAGCGGTGCCCGTGACGCTGTGTTACGACGCCGAGGACGACCCCCGCACCGTGACGGTGCGGATGCCCGGTCCCGGGAAGCGCGAGTGGCCCGTCCCCCGTGCGCTGCTCGAACGAGGGCTGCGCACCCCCGTGGGAAGCGGCGGCGTGCAGGTGTGGCCGTGCGGCCGGGTGCAGACCGTCGTGGAGTTCCACTCCGCGCAGGGGGTGTCGGTGGTGCAGTTCGAGACGAAGGCCCTGACCCGGTTCCTGCGGCGCACGTACGCGGCCGCGGCGGCCACCGAACCGGTCCCGCACTGACCGCGCTGACGGGCGTGGGCGGCGGGTGAACCGCCGCCCACGCCCGGGTCAGCCGCCGAGCTTCAGCAGGCTCGCCACGATCGGACCCGCCGTCTTGCCGCCGTGGCCGGCCGACTGCACGACGCCCGCCGCCGCCAGGTCCCCGCGGTACGCGGTGAACCAGCCGTTGGGCTTCTTCTGACCGTCGACCTCGGCCGACCCGGTCTTCGCTCCCTTGTCACCGCTCACCCCGGCCATCGCCGTCGCCGCCGTGCCGCTGGTCGCCGTGTACGACATCAACTCCCGCAGCTGCGACAGCGTTTCCGGCGACATGGTGCGCGAGGCCGTGGCCAGCTCGCGGTTGTCCACCTCCGGCGACACCAGGTACGGCTGGTGGAACACGCCCGCCTTGACGGTCGCCGACACCGACGCCATGTTCAGCGGGTTCATCCGCACCCCGCCCTGACCGATCAGGGAAGCCGCCATGGGGGCGTCCTTCTGCACCGGCACCGCGCCGTCGAAGGACGACACCCCGATCTGCCAGTCGTTCTTCGCGAGCCCGAAGACCTGCTGCGCGTGCTTGGTCAGGTCGTCGTCCGCCAACTCGGGCGCCTGGCTGATGAAGGCGGTGTTGCAGGAGGCGCCGAAGCTGTCCCGGAACGTTCCGCCCTTGATGTCGAACTTGTCGAGGTTCTGGAACTTCCAGCCGCCGTAGCTGAAGTACTTCGGGCACGGGTGCTTCTCGTCGATGGACGCGAGGCCCTTCTCGATCAGCATCGAGGCGGTGAGCACCTTCATCGTCGAGCCGGGGGCCAGCGACCCCTGGAACGCGGTGTTGAAGCCGCGCGAGGCGTTCGCAGCGGCGAGGATCTCGCCGGTCGACGCCCGCAGCACCACCACCGACGACTTGGCCTTCTTGGCCACCTGCTCCTCGGCCGCGGCCTGGAGAGCCGGATCCAGCGTGGTCCGCACCGTGCCGGGGGTGCCCTTGCTCAGCTCCAGCACGGTCTTGTCGGAGGCCTCCGCCTTCTTGGACTCCTTGCCGCGGACCACGCGCAGTTCGATGCCGGCCTCGCCGCCCGCCGTCTTGCCGTACTTCTCGCGCAGCCCGTCCAGTATCAGCCCGATGGACGGGTAGGTGGCGGTGGTCAGTTCGCCGCCGTCCCGGTCCAGCGCCTTGACCGGCGGGGTGCCCGCCTCCCCGGTGACCAGCCTGTCGCCGGCCTTGAGGTCGGGGTGCACGACGGAGGGCGCCCACGCGACCTGCGGTTCGCCGTCCCCGTCCCGGCGTACGACGGTCAGCGCGCTGTCGTAGGCGAGCGGCTCGGTGAAGTCCCCGTACGCCACCGTGCCCTTGACGGAGAACGGGACCTTGTCGCCGGTGCGGGCGCCGGCGGTGAGGGTGACGTCCTCGACGCGGGCGTCCTTGGTGTAGCCGGTGAGCAGGGCGGTGGCCGCCTCCGGGTCGTCGGTGGCCTCGGCGGCCTCGCTCACCTTGCCCTGCTGCCAGGCGGTGAGGAAACGGTCGGCCGCGGCGGTGACCTCGGCGGCGGACAGCGGGCCGGTCCTGGCTTCCTTGGCCTGCTGGGCGGAGGACGTCCGGGTGTCGTCCTCGCCCCCGCCCCCGAACAGCGCGTAGGCGCCGAGCCCGGCACCGCCGACGACGACGGCGATCACCCCGCCGAGCACGGCGGGCGGGGTCTTCCGTCGCTCGGCGACGCGCTTTCTGTTGCCCACTGCTTGTCCGATCCTCCGCAGAAAAAGTCCGCCGGGCTCCCCCGATGCCCGCACGCTGCCCTCGTGGCGCTCATCCGCCATGGCTCTCACCCGCCATGGCGCTCACATGCCAACGACGGCCACCAGCCTAGAGTCCCCCCTCCCGCGCGTCGTCCTCAGCCACCCGCTCGTAGCACGGCTGCGACAATCGGACCGGCCGCGTCCCCGCCGTGGCCGCCCTGCTGGGTCATGGCCGCCGCCGCGACGTCGCCCCGGAAACCGGTGAACCAGCTGTCGGAGGTGGCGTTGCCGTCGACCTCGGCGGAACCGGTCTTCGCGCCGATGTCGCCGCCGAGCCCGGCCATGGCCTCCTGGGCGGTGCCCTGGGTGGCGGTGAGCCGCATCATCTGCTTCAACTGGGCGGCGGTGCCCGCCGGAAGGCCCTTCGCCTGCGCCAGCTGCCGGCCGTCGAGCTCCGGGGAGACCAGGTACGGCTGGCGGAAGGCACCGGTGATCGCGGTCGCCGTCACCGACGCCATGTTCAGCGGGTTCATCTGCACCTGGCCCTGGCCTATGGCGCCGGCGGCACGGTCCGGACCCGCGACGGCGGGAACACTGCCGTCGAAGGAGACGATGCCGGTCTTCCAGTCGTCCCGGCCCAGCCCGAACCGCTCCTGGGCCTCCTGGGTGAGTGAGGCGTCCGTGAGCGGCTCCTCGTCGATGAGCTTGATGAAGGCCGTGTTGCAGGAACGCAGGAAGCTGTTGGCGAGGGTGGCGTTCTCGTTCGGCTCCATGCCGGTGAGGTTCTTGAACGTCTGGCTCTGCCAGGTGGCGGTGGGCGGGCAGGGCGCCGGGCCGTTCATCGAGGCCACGCCGTTGTCGATGAGCATGGCCGAGGTGACGATCTTCATGGTGGAACCGGGGGCGACCCGGCCCTGGAACGCCGCGTTGAACCCGTCCTCGCGGTGGTTGGCGACCGCCAGCACCTCGCCGGTGCTCGGCCGCACCGCCACCACCGACGACTCGGCGAACTCCTTCACCGCCTTCTCGGCCGCGGCCTGCACCCCCGCGCTGAGCGTCGTACGCAGTTGGCCGGGTTTGCCCTTGGCGAGGGTCAGCAGCGTCGTGTCGCCGGCGCCCTCGCCCGCGGTCCCGTCGGCGTGCCGGATCACCAGCTCGACGCCGGGGGTGCCGCCCGCCTTGTCGCCGTACTTCTCGCGCAGGGTGTCCAGGATCGGGCCGAGGGAGGGGTACTTCTCCTCGGTGAGCACCGTGCCGTCCCGGCCCAGGGCCTCGATCGGCGGCTGCGCCGCCTCCCCGGTGACCAGGGTGTCGCCGTCCCTCAGATCCGGGTGGACGACGGACGGCTGCCAGTCGACCAGCGCGCGCCCGGTGGTCTCCCCGCGCACGACGGTCAACTCACTCTTGTAGCTGAGCGGTTCGGACTTCCCGTCGTAGGAGGCGGTCGCCTTCACCCGGAACGGCACGGTGGTGCCGGTGGCCGTGCCCGGCGTGATCTCGACGTCGGTCAGGCGGGCGTCCTCGCCGTAGGCCGCCAGCAGCGGGGCCGCCTCCCCGGCGTCGTTCGTGTACGACGCCGCCTGCTCCGCCTGCCCCTTCTCCCAGGCCGCGAAGAACGCCCCGCTCGCCTTCGCGACCTCCTCCTCGTCCGGCGGCCCGGACTTCTTGGTCACGGCCGCGTCCGAACCGCCGCCTCCCCCGCCGCCGTTCACCGCCGACACGATGTTGTAGACCCCGTACCCGGCGCCACCCACCATGACCGCGAACACACCACCGATGACGGTGGCCTTGACCCCCTTGCCCATCGGGCTTTTCCCCTCCCCGCCGGACCCCCCACGTCTTCTGAACGTGTTCAGGACGTTCGGCGAGTGAGCACTTTACGCACAAGGAGTGACGACCGGGACGGCTGTTTCCGATTGTTGTCCGAACGGAGACGGGTGGTCCGGGAGGCCCGAAGGCCGTCGCCCACCTTCTCCGGCTCGCCCGGCTCGACGCCCTCCGGCGGCCGGGGCGGCCTTTTTGTGCGGGTTGTTCGGGGTTCTTGCGGTACGTTCCCGATCATGGCGCGGAGACGATGGCTGTGGGTGGGGATCGCCGCGGTGCTGACCGCTTGCTCGGGTCCGGACCGCGCCCCTGGCGACCGGAACGCGGCGATCGAGGGGACATGGCAGAGCGCCGGGTACGGCTACGTCTTCGACATCGCCCGGGACGGTGCGGGGAAGACGCGGCTCACCTCCTACGACCGGACAGCGGCGAGCTGCCTCGGCGGGGCCTCGTCGGCACCGGTGGGCCGCGACGGCGATGCGACGTCCTTCGGTGAGGACGGTGAGGCCGAGCTGGTCGTCCGCAGACAGGGAGGCCAACTGGTCGTGCGGGAACCGGGGTCGGCCGGACACATCCGCATGAACCGGCTCGAGGAGCCGCCCGGCTGCCCGTCCGCGATCTCGAGGAACGCGGCCGACCGCCGGCTGCAGACCTTCGACGTCTTCTGGCAGAACCTCACCGAGCACTACCCGCCCTATGCGCACCGGAAGCTCGACACGACGGGCAGGGAGCGCGACCGGGCGGCCCTGGCCGAGCACAACACCGACCGGATGCTCGGCAAGCTGCTGGGTGACACGGTCCGCGAACTCGGCGACATGCACACCGGTATCGAGGGGGAGGACCTCAGCCTTTACGGCAAACGGCCGGGCACGCGCGCATCGGACGACATGGACACCGATGTTTTCCGGCCCGCGGTCGAAGCAAGGCTGGGCAAGCGGCTCACTCCCGTCATCGACGGCAAGGTGGAGTACGCCGGCGGGCTGCCGGACGATCTGGGATACCTGCGCATCACACAGTTCGACGACTTCGCGGACGAGTCGTACGACGCCGACCGGAAGAAGTTCGAACAAGCCCTGGACGCGGTGTTCGCCGTCGCGGAGCAGGACGGCCGGCGCGGCCTCGTGCTGGATCTGCGCCTCAACGACGGCGGTTTCGACGACCTCGGCATCGCACTCGCCTCCCGGCTGACGCACAAGCCCCATGTCGCGTTCCAGAAGCGGGCGCGCGACACCCGGGCGGCCTCCGGGTTCACGCCGTACGAGAAGCTGCGGGTGTCGCCCAGCGCCCGCCCCGGCTTCCACGGGCCGATCGCGCTGCTGGTCAGCGACCTCACGGTGAGCGCGGGCGAGACGGCGGTCATGACGCTGCTGAACCGCTCGCCGAAGCCCACGTTGATCGGCCGCCCGACGCAGGGCGTCTTCTCGGACCAACTGTCGCGGACACTGCCCGGCGACTGGTTCCTCGACCTCAGCAACGAGGACTACCGGAATGCGGCCGGGCAGAGCTTCGAGGGTCGTGGCATCCCGGTGCCGCGGGAATTCCGTACTCCTGTCTTCACGGCCACGGAGATCGGGCGCCGCTGCGACTCGGCCGTCGCACGTGCCCTCGACCATCTCGCGGACAAGCCGCCGGGAACGACGAAACCATGCCCTCGCGGATCCACCTGACGGCACCGTCCGTCGGCCGACCGGCCTGGCACGATCCCGTAGTCGATCGTGCCAAGGAGAGGAACCCCGTCGAGCGCCTGGCCAGCAAGCCGAAGGCCCGGCGGGGCGCCGCCCCTCGGCACGCGCCCTAGTGTCTTGAGTCTTTGATTCATTGCATAAGTATGCTGGGGTCATGGCGCGAATGGGACGGCCCACGGTCGAGGTGGTTCTCACCGACGACGAACGCGAGACGCTGCAGCGCTGGGCGAGGCGCCGCACCTCTTCCCAGGCTCTCGCGCTGCGCTGCCGCATCGTGCTGGCTTGCGGAGACGGGGCATCAAACACTCGGATCGGCAAGGATCTTGGGGTTCACCCGGTCACGGTGGCCAAGTKGCGCAAGCGGTTCGCAGCCGATCGCCTGGAGGGGCTGGTCGACGAGCCGCGTCCCGGCGCGCCGCGCACCGTGACCGACGCGCGGGTCGAGGACGTGATCGTCCAGACCCTGGAGTCCACCCCGGCCGGCGCCACCCACTGGTCGAC
>NZ_QFRK01000073.1 GCF_003143855.1 Streptomyces sp. NWU339 | reverse complement strand
GTCCAGGACGGTGCCGTCCTGGTCCACGGCCCGCCACAGATACTTCTGCTCTCCGTTGATCCTGACGAACACCTCGTCCAGATGCCATGTATCACCGGGCCGGGGCCGACGGCGGCGCAACGCACCGGCGTACTGCTGCCCGAACTTCACACACCAGCGCCGCACCGTCTCATGCGAGACGATCACGCCACGGGCGAGCATCAGCTCCTCGACCTGACGGAAGCTGAGCGGGAAGCGGAAGTACAGCCACACGCAAGGCGAGATGATCTCCACCGGGTACCGGTGCCCCTTGTACGACGGCGACGCGCTGTCCACGGACAACCCCTCCCGCATGATCAACCAGAAGATCATCCCACCCGCTCAGCCAACGTGACAGCGCCGTTGCGAGAGCTGGTCGAGGAAGCCCCGCCGCTGGTGTTCTTGATGCTGATCGCGGCGTACGGGCTGCCCGATGGGGAGTGGCTGGACGTCGATGGCTTCCTCACCGACGGCGTGGAAGGGCTGCCCGAAGGCCCGGTTTGGCGGCTGGTCTCGGCGCTCTTCATCGACCAGTGCCATGACACCGTTGGGACTCTGGAGCTGTTCGGCGCCGCCGAACGTGAGGGCCATGAGCCTCCGTCGGCGGACGCCGTGCTCGCCCTGCTGCTCGACGGGCCTGACGGCGGCATGCGTGGCACGCCGTTCGTCGGCCGCTTCCGGCTCACCACACTGGGCCGCTCTGGCCTGCGCGCGCTGCTGGTGGCGGTGGGCATCTCGGTTCCGGTGATCGGCTCGCTCGCCCAGGCGGACGCCTGCGCACTGCTGGCCGCGCTCCCCGCCTACTCCTCCGAGACGGACGTGGCGGCGGAGGTGGCGGGCTGGCTGGCGGCTCGCCCCGCGGCGGACGCGGCTGTCCAAGTGGTGGACGCCTGCGATGGCACGGAGCCGGCCGACGCCCTGTGCCGCCTGCAGGCCCCGTGGGTGCTGGCCACCGTACTGGAGGCAGACCGCACCGGGCGGGCGAAGGCGGTGCTGCACAAGGCCGCCCTTTCGAAGGTCACCGGCTGTGCTCACGCGGCTTCCATGCTGCGCCGGATCGACGAGCTTGCTGAGGGGGGAGGATGCGCGGGGCCTGGAGTGGATGCTGGTGGACGGCGCGCTGCCGTTCGTCGCGGCGGGCGAGCAACTGCTGTGCGAACAGCTGCTGGTAGGCCCCGAGGAGGGCAGGCGTCCGCTCGACCAGCTGACCGAGTGCGCCGACGACCTGTGGCAGGCTGGACACCCGCACGCCAGCGAGGTGCTCGGCGCGCTGGCCGATGCTGTCAAGCCCGTCGGCAAGGCCCTAGACAAGCGGCTGGGGAAGGCCGCATTCAAGGCAGGGAGCGTCAAGTGAGCCGGCTCGTGAGGGAGATCGGCGCCGAAGCCGCACCGCTCGCCGATCCCGCTGCCACCGCCTGGGTCCGCGAGCACCTCGTCGTCGGTGGCTGGGCGGCCGTGTTCGCCCCCGCCAAGCCGGGACAGCCGGCCCGGCTCGGCCGTCTGGTGCTCTACCGGTCCGCCGCCGACGCCCGCCGCGTGCCCGCCCAGGCTGCCGCGCCGGAGGCGGTGGAGCGGGTCCGGCTGCCGCTGGTTCTGCCGCACGGCGGCGGGGTGCGCACCCGCACCGTGGATGGGCGGGCGCTCGATCCCGGTGGCGCGCTCGCCCTCCTGCTCGACCTGCCCGAGACCGGTGTCCATCCCTCGCTCCTCGCGTGGGCAGCCGTCGCCCGTCTCGCCCTTCGGCTGCTGGGCGAGGGGCGTCTGTATCCGGCGCTGACCTCCGACACGTACACCACCTGGCGCTTCGGGCCGCCCGGCGCGAGGGGCAAGCGGGGCCTGGACGCACTGGCCTCCGCCCTGCCGCCGTACGCCCACAACCTCCCTACGCCCCCGGCGGACGACAAAACCGTACAAATCGCCGAACCGGCTGCTCTGGTACGGGAGTTCTGCGACGCGCTCGCGGACGCTCTGCCGCGCACCCCGGCCGCCAGCTGGGCCGTGCCCGGCAACCCTTACGCCGACCGTGCGACCGCCCTGTATCCGCGCCTGGCCCAGTGGGCGGCCGAAACCGCGGCCGAGCGGGCCGCGCAGATCAGTGTGGAACTGCGGGTCGACCCCCCGGCCGGGCAGCGCCGCGTCTTCCACGCGGCGCTGCAGCTGCGGACCGCGGCCGATCCGTCCCTGGTCCTGGACGCTGCCGAGTTGTGGGCCGAGCCGGTTCGCGCGCAGCACCTGCTCGGTCCGCGCGCCGAGGAGGAAACGCTGCTCGCACTGCGCCGCGCCGCCCGTGCCTGGCAACCGCTGACTCGCCTGCTCGCCGAGGCCGCCCCCAGCATGCTGCGGCTCGACGACGAGGAAGCCATGGAGCTGCTGGGGGACGCCACCGACGCGCTGCGTTCGGCTGGCGTGCGGGTGCACTGGCCGCGTGAGCTGGTCAAGTCCCTCGAAGCGCGGGCGGAGATCGGGGCCGCCACCGCGCCCGGCGCGACCGTGGACTCCCTGCTGGGCCGTGACGCCCTGCTCGACTTCTCCTGGCATGTCGCGCTCGGCGGCGAGAAGCTCACCGAGACCGAGCTCGACCAACTCGCCGAGGCCCGCCGCCCGCTGGTCAAGCTGCGCGACCAGTGGGTGGTCGCCGATCCGAAGCTGGTGGCCCGCCTCAAGCGGCGGCGCGGCCGCGAACTCGCCCCGCTGGACGCGCTCCAGGCGGTGCTGACCGGAGAAGTGGAATGGGACGGTGAGCGCGTCGCGGTGGAGGCAGCCGGCGCCTTCGGCGAGCTGGTCGCCCGGCTGCGCGCCCCCGAGGGCCGCGCCCCCGTCCGGGCACCGGAGGGCCTGACCGCTACCCTGCGCGGTTACCAGCAGCGGGGCCTGGCCTGGCTGGCGGACATGAGCCGCCTGACCCTCGGCGGCGTCCTCGCCGACGACATGGGTCTCGGTAAGACCGTCATGCTGCTCGCCCTCCATCTGCACCGCCAGGAGCAGCCCGACACCGCGGGTCCCACCCTCGTGGTCTGCCCGGCCTCGCTGCTCGGCAACTGGCAGCGCGAGGCCGCCCGCTTCGCCCCCGCCGTGCCGGTACGCCGCTACCACGGCGGCGAGCGCACCCTGGACCACCTTGCCGGGGACGAACTTGTCCTGGTCACCTACGGTGTGCTGCGCCGCGACGGGGAGCGGCTCGCCGCCGTGAAGTGGTCGCTCATCGCCGCCGACGAGGCCCAGCACGTCAAGAACCCGTACGCCACCACCGCCCGCGAACTGCGCGCCCTGCCCGCCCGCGCCCGCGTCGCGCTCACCGGTACCCCGGTGGAGAACAACCTCTCCGAGCTGTGGGCACTGCTCGACTGGACCACACCCGGCCTGCTCGGCCCGCTGTCCGCCTTCCGTGACCGTTTCGCCCGAGCCATCGAGCGCGGCGCGCTGGGCGCGGGCGACGACGCAGAGACCGCCGAACAGGCCCGGCAGGCCGCCGAGCAGCTCACCCGTCTCACCCGCCCGTTCCTGCTGCGCCGCCGCAAGTCCGACCCCGGGATCGCCCCCGAGCTGCCGGCCAAGACGGAGACCGACCACCCCGTCGTGCTCACCCGTGAGCAGGCCGCCCTGTACGAGGCGCAGGTGCGCGAGGCCATGGCCCGGATCGAGAAGGCGGACGGCATCGCCCGCCGCGGCCTGGTGCTCAAACTCCTCACCGCGCTCAAACAGATCTGCAACCACCCCGCCCACTACCTGCGCGAGGCCGGCCCGCTGCCCGGCCGCTCTGGCAAGCTGGAACTCCTCGACGAACTACTCGACACGGTGGTGGCCGAAGGCGAGGGCGCCCTGGTCTTCACTCAGTACACGCAGATGGGCAAGCTCCTGGAGCGGCACTTCGCCGAGCGCGGTGTACGCGCCCGCTACCTGCACGGCGCCACCGCCGTCCCCCGGCGCGAGGAGATGGTCGCCGCCTTCCAGCAGGGCGAGTTCCCCGTCTTCCTGCTCTCCCTGAAGGCCGCCGGCACCGGCCTCAACCTCACCCGCGCCACCCACGTGATCCACTACGACCGCTGGTGGAACCCCGCCGTCGAGGACCAGGCCACCGACCGTGCCTACCGCATCGGCCAGGATCGCCCCGTCCAGGTCCATCGGCTCACCACGCAGGGCACGGTCGAGGACAGGGTCGCCCGCCTGCTCGGTGCCAAGCGCGCCCTCGCTGACCAGGTCATCGCCTCCGGTGAGGCCGCCCTGACCGAACTCTCCGACGCCGATCTCGCCGAACTCGTCGCGCTGTCCCACGGAGCCGACGCATGACCCCCGCCCGCAAGGCACCCCGCACCGGCAGTCGCGCCTTCGCCGCCACCTGGTGGGGACAGGCCTGGGTGGACGCCCTGGAGGCCTCCACCCTCGATTCCGGCCGCCTCTCCCGCGGCCGCACATACGCCCGCAAGGGCATGGTCGGCCCAGTCACCGTCACCCCCGGTGTGCTGCGCGCCGAGGTCGAGGGCAGCACCCCCTGGCCGTACGACGCCGCGGTGCACCTGCGCGTCCTCACCGACGCCCAGTGGGACACCCTTCTCGACGCCATCGCCGCCCGGGCCGGCCGCACCGCAGCCCTTCTCGACGGCGAGATGCCCGCCGACCTCGTTGATGACGCCCGCACCACCGGCGTTCCTCTGCTGCCGGAGGCGAGCGAACTCGACCCCGAGTGTTCCTGCCCCGACTGGGGCTACCCCTGTAAGCACGCCGCCGCCCTGTGCTACGCCACCGCCGCCCATCTCGACGATGACCCCTTCTGGCTCTTCACCCTCCGCGGCCGCACCAAGGACGCCGTCCTCACCGCGCTGCGTACCCGGCGCCAGACCCGCACAGGCGCTGCGCCGGAAACCGGCGGCACGCCCCGCGGCCGGGGCGTGCCCGCCCGCGACGCATTCGCCTCCTTCACCGGCGTCTTCACCCCGCCCGTCCCACAGACCGAGGGAGCCGAGGGCCCGCCTGCCGACCCCGGGCCGGTCCCTTCCCCCCTCACGACCACGCCCCCGCCTGAGGCCCCCTTCACCCTCGACGACCTCGAAGCTCTCACTCGGGACACCGCTCAGCGCGCCCGCGCCCTTGCAGCCGGGCACGCCGCCTCTCTCACCTGCACCCCGCTCGACGACGCCGTACGCCTCGCCGCGAGCGGTGTCGGCGAGCATTGGTTCCACCAGCTCGTACGCGCCACTGGCCTGCCTTCACTCGGCTTCGCCCTCCTGGTCCGCGCCCAGCGCCACGGCGGTCCCGCCGGCGTCGCCGTCGCCCGCGCGCCACTCACCCCCGACACCGCCGCCATGGCCGCTGCCCGCGCCGCCCTCTGCAACCCCGACAACGTGGAGACCGAGGACGACACCGCGGACACCGTGCGGGTGCGCGTCTGGCGCAACCGTCTCACCGCCGATGACGAGGGCGTCCAGATCCGCCTCGGCCCCGACAATCGATGGCACCCCTACCTCCGCGAAGGCCGCGGCCCCACCACCCAATGGTGGCCCTGCGCCCCTGCCACAGCCGACCCCGTCGCCGCCCTCGTCGCAGCCCGCACCGCCGTCCGTGCCAACATGCCGCCTGAACAGGTCGGATGATTAATCGGTACCCGCAGTGTTCACGGGCCGTCATGCGCGGGGTGTCGCCGCTTGCTTGTCGTCCGGGCGGCGTTGTGTGTTGAGGGAGGTGGTGTCTGGTGGGAGGGGTGGAACGCCGGAGTGGTGGCTCAGGAATTTGCTGGGGATTCGTCCCTGAAGACCTTGGTATGGATCTGACCGTCGGCGGTGAGGTAGCCGTGCAACAGGCCGGACGAGCTGTGCGGTGCGTCGAACGTTCCGGAGGGGTCGAGGGCGATGACGGCTCCAGTGGCGTCGAGTTGTGGAATGCGGTTGACGACCACCTCGTACGTTGCTTCTGCCAGGTCTGCCTTGCCGAATTCCATCATCCCAGAGATCTGCGTGCCGGTGGCGGCGCGGATGAACACCTCTCCGGTCCCGGTTGCGCTCATCGCGAGGGTGTCGTTGTTGGCGTACACCCCGGCGCCCACGATCGGTGAGTCACCGACCCGGCCGGGCATCTTATTGGACAGGCCTCCCGTCGACGTCGCAGCTGCCACGTCCTTGCGCTCGTCCACTGCCACCGCACCTACCGTGCCGTGCTGGCGTTGCTCTGCCTCGCTGCCCGCCGGGGGTGCGTCGCGTTGTTCTTTCTTGTCCTCCATGAGCTGATCCCAGCGTCGCTGGGTGAAATAGTAGTCCTGGGTGACCGTCTCCAGGCCGACCTGAGCGGCGAAGCCGTCGGCTCCCTCGCCGGAGAGCATGACGTGGCGTGTCTTGTCCATCACTGCCCGAGCGGCCAGGACCGGGTTCTTGACGTTGCGGACCCCCGCCACGGCACCGGCGTTGAGGTCCTTGCCTTGCATGATCGATGCATCCAGCTCGTGTTGTGCATCGGCGTTGAAAACCGCGCCCTTACCAGCGTTGAACAGCGGGTTGTCCTCGAGCACGGTGACCGCCGCCTGCACGGCGTCCACGCTGTCCCCGTCACGCTCGAGTACCTTGCCGCCGGCCCGCAACGCTTTGGTGAGGCCGTTGCGGTAAGCCTTCTCCACCTCAGCAGCCACCTCTCCTCGCTTCAGTGCACCGGTCCCGCCGTGTACCGCGAGCACGACATTGCGCGCATCCGGCTTCGGCTTTCCCCGGCCCGCCTGTTTCTTGGCGGCGGCCGCCGACTCGAGCGACGGCTGGTTGGCGGCCGGGGCGGCAGCACCCGTTCCTGAGGCTGTCCCGAACGATACAAGCACCGTCAACGCTGTCCCGCCGACGATGTTCCGTATCCGCTTGCGATGCACGTGTACTCCCTCTGCTGAGCCATTCCCGGTGACTGGTACCTGGTGCTCCGACAGGAAACGTTCTTCCCGTCGGTGACGCCCTGCATGCCCTCTCACCGCACCGGCCAGAAGCCCAAGTACGCCCAGGACGAGGACATCCGGCCGACCCACCGCCGGCCGCACCGGACTTCGTCAAGTGGGACTTCACCGCGTCTCGCAGCGCACCGTGGAACGGTAGGTGAAGGAGCAGATCCGCCGGCCCCGCGTGGACCTCACCCGACGCCTTCAAAACGCGGTGCGCGCCCGCTGGCAGCCCCGCATCCGCGAGCGTGCCCGGCGCCAGGCCGCCGCCAGCACCGGCCTGGTCGTCGACACCCGGGCCCGGTTCGGCTTCACCGCCGCGCCCGGCACCACCGACGACGCCCGCATCCGCCACCCCACCCTCGCCCTGCCCCCGCAGTACGCGGCCCGCCTCTTCGACGCCCAGGATCGCGGTGCCGGCGAGCGGCAGCTGCGCATCCTCGCCGCCGAAAGCCCTCGGCGAGGTGTACTTCCGCGACGGCGGCCGCCGCGCCCATGGCCTGGCGGTTCAGTTCACCGACGTCGAACACCTGGAGTTCGAGCTGTACGGGCAGGGTGAGGGCCGGCTCAGGTGCGCTCCCTCAACTTCGTGCACAGCGGCAACCAGCAGGCCTTCGTCTACGACATCGCCGATCTCTCCAAGGCCGAACTCACCATCCCCCTGGCCTTCTCCCTCCACCAACCCTGAAGCCGGGGCCCGCAAGTGTCGAACCCAGGCGCGAAGCCGGAACTGAATGTGCCGATCACAGCGTCCCAAGGCCCGTGCCCGGTCAGCTGGTCCAGGTCTCCGCGGACGGCACGGTCGCCGTAGCTTGACGCCGCCAACATCTCGATCAGAGCGCCCCGGCTGGAGGTGGTGACTGCCCACCCCTTGCCAGTGCGCCCTCCGCGATGTACGTGACCAGGAACCAGGTTCCGCCCATGACCAGAATCCTCATGGCCCATCACGGCCGCCCAGACGCCCCCTTCGGGCCGCGGGGCGGAACGCCGCCCTCGAGGCTGCGGGGAAGATCACTTCAGCTATCTTGTTACTGCGCCGTAGTCCATGCCTCAACAATCCCTGTCGGCGTGCCCCTTGTCTCTTCACGGCCCCCGTCCCATCTGTTTCCGCGCGGGGTTCGTGTAGCCCCCACCATGTATGGCCCTGCTCGGAACGCCCGCAGCGTTCTCCTCGGCGTGAGCGGCCGGCACCGCCCCGACCGTCCGCTGTGCCCCCTGCTCAGTGAAAGACCCCACTTCGTGACCATCTCCCCGTACGAGGTCCAACCGGCCGGCCGGCACGCGGCCGTCCCCACCGGCAGCCTGTTCCGGCGGGTCTACGTACCACGCGCCTGCGACGCCCTCGCCTACTCCATGGCGACCTACGCCATGCCGCTCGCCGTGCTGGCCACCACCGGCTCCGCCTCCTTGACCGGTCTGGCCTTCGCACTGGAGTGGATACCCCGGGTGGCCGTGTTCGGCTTCGCCGGCACTCTGGTGGACCGGAGCGGCGCGGCGATCGTGTGCTTCCTCGCCTCCCTGGCCCGCGCCCTGCTGGTCGCCGGCGGTGGTGTCGCGCTCGTCCTGCTGCCGCCGGGTACGGGCGAGACCGTCACCGTCATGGCACTGGCCGCCGTGACCGGGGCGCTGACACAGTTCAGCTTCATCGCCAACGAGGCGGTCGGCGCCACCGTCAGCCGCCGTACCGACGGGCAGGCCCACAAGGTGCAGTCGGTGCTGATCGGCATCGACCAGACGGCCACCCTCGTCGGCCCGGCCCTGGGCGGCGTTCTCCTGCTCACCGGCCCGACCGGCATGCTGGCGTGCCTGAGCGTGCTGTCCTTCCTGTCCGCCGCACTCGCCCTGCAGACCCCGCCCACCCCCCTGCGCGCCACGCGCCACGGCGGACCGGCACCGGGCGGCGGCCTGCGGGAAGGATGGCAGACCCTGCGCTCCCTGCCGTCCCTGCGCCGGCTGGTGACCGGACTGGCCTGCGCCAATCTCATGCTCGGGCTGCTGCAAGCGGCCACCCCCATCCTCGTGGAGGACCGCTTCGGCCACTCCCCGGCCGCCGCCGGCGCGCTCTGGTCCATCGCCGCGGCCGCCACACTGATCGCGGTCGCCTGCTGCCGAGCCGGCCTGGACCGGCTCGGCCTGTGGGGAGTCGGCGCCATCAGCGCAACCGTCGCGGCCGCCGCCTGCCTCGCCGTGCCCCAGACCCCCTCCTACACCGGCTACGTGACCCTCATCGCCCTGTTCATGGCCGCCGACGGAGGACTCACCGTCGTCCTGCGCACCCTCCGCTCACAGGTCATCCCACCCGCCGCCTTCGGCACCACCCTCTCCCTGACCATCCTGCTCCTGCTGCTGCCCTTCCCCGTCGCGGGCCTCCTGCTCGCCCTCACCCCGCCGCCCTACCTGAACAGCCTCATCGGGGCCTGCGCCCTCATACAGGCACTCACCCTGCTCGTCACCTTCCTACGCCTGCGCAACGACCCGATGCTCCGCACCACCACGGTCCCGGCCCACCGCAAGACCTGACCACACGCCCGTAAGAAGCAGTGAGCGACTCTGTCGGGGAGTGTGTCCTGAACACGATGAGGAGCTCTATGTAGGAAGTGCATCCTCAAGTGATGCTGTGCGGGAGATGAAGGACTTGGCCCTTCGGAGTCGCCCTGCGGGGGGAGGCTCCAAACCGCCTCATGCTGCGTTGGCTGAAGACCGTCGTGGTGAGCGATGAGGAAAAGGCGTCGTGAGAGGCGTCAGGTGGGGATCAGGAAGACGAGCGCAAGCGAATCATTGCTGACGTGTCGAAACAGAGCGAGAAGGCATCAGAACCGGAGATATTTCTCGGCCTCCGGGATGAGTCTGGCGGGAGCCCGTTTATTGGCCAGATGGTGCCCGGYATGAAGATGACGTGAGCCTGATCTGCTGCTTCCGCATGGAACAGGAGAAAGCGCACCCCGACACTGTCCGCTCGGGTTGGGCGGCGAGAGGGAGCGTCCCAAGCGGCTGAAACCGTGAGGGACTGAGTACCGTCGCGGGGTGCGCTGGCGGACCGGCCCGTAGTAGCGATAAAGCCCCTGTAATGGGGGTGGAGCGAAGGGGCTGGGTCATCCGTGGCTGTGTTTGTTTGGTCAACCGGCGATGTCCGGGAGGAGCCGATGGAGCAGTTGAAGTCGTTAGGCAAGCCGTTTGATATTCCGAAGTTGGAGGTCTGGGAGGCTTTCCAGGATGTGAAGAGGAATCAGGGCGTGCCGGGAGTGGATGCGCAGTCCATCGAGGAATTCGAGGCCGATCTGAGGAACAACCTCTACAAGGTCTGGAATAGGATGTCGTCGGGGACGTATTTCCCTCCCCCGGTGCGTGCGGTAGAAATTCCAAAGCGGCACGGTGGAGGCATGAGAATGCTTGGCATTCCCACTGTCGCCGACCGGGTCGCCCAGACAGTCGTGGCCCGGCATCTCGGTGTCCGTGTGGACCCTGTGTTCCACGAGGACTCTTACGGATACCGGCCCCGGCGGTCGGCTTTGGACGCGGTAGAGCGTTGCAGGGAGCGCTGCTGGAAGAAGGACTGGGTGATCGACCTCGACATTCAGAAGTTTTTCGACAGCGTCCGTTGGGACCTCATCGTCAAGGCTGTGGAGGCTCATACCGATGCCGTCTGGGTGAAGTTGTACGTTGAGCGGTGGCTTCGCGCGCCGCTTCAACTGCCTGACGGCACCTTGCAGATGCGGGATCGGGGCACCCCGCAGGGGTCCGCGGTCTCGCCCGTGCTGGCGAATCTGTTCATGCACTACGCGTTCGACATGTGGCTGACCCGGACATGCCCGGGTGTCCAGTTCGAACGCTATGCCGACGACGCGGTGGTGCACTGCGTCAGCGAGAGCCAGGCCCGCAAGGTCCTGGCGATGCTCGGGAACAGAATGGAGGAGGTCGGGCTGCGACTGCACCCCGACAAAACCAAGATCGTGTACTGCAAGGACGGGAAACGGCGCGGCTCTTACGAGCACACGTCCTTCACGTTCCTGGGGTTCACGTTCCGCCCACGCGGTGCACGGACCAAGGACGGCGTGAAGTTCCTGTCGTTCCTGCCGGCGGTCAGCAAGGATGCTCTGAACAAGATGGGGCGCGAAGTACGCCGATGGCGGCTACATCGTCGCTCCAGCTTCACCTTCGTGGAACTCGCCAAGTCGATCAATCCGATCGTGGCGGGTTGGATGAACTACTACGGCCGGTTCTACCGGTCGGCGTTGTATCCCCTCCTGGCGCGCATCAACGCCTACTTGGTGCGGTGGATCCGACGAAAATACAAGCGGCTCGCGGGGCTGAGGAAGGCCGTCGAGTGTATGCAGGGGATCGCCAAGCGGTATCCCCGGCTGTTCGCACAATGGCGGTGGGCAACTGAAGCCTCCGTCGCCTGGTGACCAGGATGACAAGAGCGGAGTGACGAGAGATTGTCACGCTCCGTTCCGTGGGAGCCCGGGGGTGAGATTCCCCCGGGCCACCCGACTCTTGAAGTTCCCGGGACAGGACAGTCGGCGGCGCTGTCACGTTGGCTGACCGGGTGGGATGCTCTTCGGGTTGATCATGCTGGGAGGGGTCGTCCGTGGAGAGCACGTCACCGTCGTACAGGAGGCACCGGTACCCGGCCGAGGTGATCTCCCCCTGCGTGTGGCGGTACCACCGATTCCCGCTCAGCTTCCGTGAGGTCGAGGAGCTCATGCTCCAGCGCGGCGTCATCGTCTCCTACGAGACCGTCCGCCGCTGGTGAGCCACGTTCGGGCAGGCCTACGCCAACGGCCTGCGCCGCCGGCGGCCCCGGTCCGGCGACACATGGCATCTGGACGAGGTCTTCATCAAGATCAACGGTGGGCTGACGTACTTGTGGCGGGCCGTCGACCAGGACGGCACCGTGCTCGACGTCCTCCTGCAGAGCCGCCGGGACAAGGCCGCMGCCAGGACGCTTCTTCCGCCGCCTGATGCAGAAGACGCGCGCGGTGCCGCGGGTGGTCGTCACGGACAAGCTCCGCTCCTACGGCGCGGCCCACCGCGAGGTCATGCCCTCCGTCGAGCACCGGCAGTCGAAGTACCTCAACAACCGGGCGGAGAACAGCCATCAGCCCACCCGGCAACGCGAACGGGCTATGAAGGGATTCCGCAGCGTGGGCGGGGCCCAGCGGTTCCTGTCCGCCTTCAGCGGCATCTCACCCCACTTCCGGCCCCGCCGCCACCTGCTCACCGCCTCCGGCCACCGAGCCGAAATGACCGTCCGCTTCGCCATCTGGGACCACGTCACCGGAGTCGTCGGCACGGCCGCAACGGCCTGGCCCAGACTGACACTCGAGCCGACCACGCCCTGGCACGCCATCAGGCCCGCGCACATCCAACAACGTGACAACGCCCCCGGCGGTAATCCGCAGCCACCCACAGCCGAATGCACAGCTGCGCAGTGAGCCGAAGCTCAGAAGTTGTCACGAAGCCGGGACTGTAAATCGTTCGGCCCTGTCTCACTTTCGGTGGTGACGGAGCGTGTCCTTATCCGAGGAGGATGCGGTGGCGAAGAAGGGTGAAGCCTGCTCGTCCGTGCATCTGGCGCGCGATCCGCTTGGTCTTGGTGTTGACGCCCTCGGTGGGGCCGTTGCTGTACGGAAGCGTGAGTGCGGCGATCACGGCGTCGCGGTCCCGTTCCAGGCCCCGGGTGAAGGCGTGCAGGTGGGGCAGATCGACTGCGCGGGCCTGTGCGATCCAGTCCGAGAGCCTGTCGGCATTTTCTGGGCAGGGCGTCAGGAGTTCGGCGAAGTCCCTGATGCTGGTGGTCAGTTGGGTCATCTCGGGGCAGGCGCCAGTGAGCCGGTCCAGGAGGTCGTGATGTTCGTTTTTGAGGTTGCTGGGCCGGGTGAGCAGCATCCGGGCGAGCCGACGTGGGGAGATGTGGCTGCGGTCGGCGTCTGCGCGGCCTTGGTTGATGTACTTGTGCAGGAGGTTCAAGCAGCCCGTGAAGCCGAGGGCCTTGATCTCTTCGAAGAGGTGCTGGACGGGGACGGCGGGGTGCTCCGCCCGTCGTTTACGCAGGTGCTCACGGTAGGGGTCGACAAGGCTGGCGCGGTACTTGGGGACGCGAAGCATCCGTTCGGGCCGGTCGGCTCGGGCGTAGCGTTTGACGGTGTTCAGGGCCAGTTGAAGCCGGCGGGCGCACTCGAGCAGGCCCACGCCCTGGTCGAGTAGGTCGTGGACCTGGTGCCAGCGCTCGAGGGTGGTTCGCGCGCGGGGCCCGTCGTACAGGGGCGCGTCCAGCACGGCGGCCCAGCAGGTGCTGTGTGCCTTCACCTCGCTGAGGGCGGCTTCGCACAGGTTGTGCCATACATGCCAGCGGTCAGCGACCTGGACCGCGTGGGGCAGGGCACGGCGGATGGCCTCGGCGTAGGTCGCCGAGCCGTCACGGCACACGACCTCGATGCCCGGATGCTCGCGCAGCCACGCTTCCAGCGTGCCGGCGGTACGGTCGGGCAGCACGTCGATCCGCTCGTGCGTTTCGGCGTCGATCACCACGGTGGCATAACGGTGCCGCCGGCGCAGAGCGAAGTCATCGACGCCGATCACGCGGGGCACCCGCCCGGTGGGCAACGGGATGCGCAACAGGGCGCGCAGAGCCGTGTGACGCGACAGGCCCACCTGGAGTATCGCCAGCAGACGTGCCCCGGCCCGGCCCGCCAACTCCTTGACCACGGCCTTGACCTGCCTGGTCAGGCGGGCCGTACGTCGCTGGTAGCGCTCCAGCACCCCGGGCACCTGCTCGCGGAAGGTGTGCCGGCAGCCGGGCGTGGGACACACCAGACGCCGCACCCGCACACGGACCACCACCCGGCGGTCATCGACTGGCACGTCGGCCACCGTCCGCAGCTGATAGCCGTGCACCCGCCCCGACAGCGCCCCGCACACCGGGCAGGCCGCGGCGTCCTGCGCAGTCCGCGCCCGCACCACGATCCGCTCGCCCTCGTCGGTCACATCCTCGATGACCAGCGGGGACAGACCCGAAAACACCATCTGCACAAGCTCGTTGACATTCTTCACGCGAATGTCAACGACCCTCACGACTCTCCGTCACCACCGAAAGTGAGACAGGGCCGTTCGCTATACAGACCCGGATGTCCACCTACCAGGGGGAAGCGCCGCTCGTGCACCACGAGGGTGACTGCGGTACTTGGCCGCTGTGCGCGGCGGCATCCGCGTGGAAGGACCGGGCGAGCGCGATGCGCTGCCACGCAAGTGGCATCAAGCGGCACCTTCGGTCACGGTGAAGGGGTATTCAAGGGTGTCGGCCCCGGGGTAGGTGGGTGATGCGACCTGGTAGCGGTAGGAGTGGCCGCGTTCATCGAAGACTTTCTTGGACGGGGCGGCGCAGTTCGGTTCGGACTGTTGGAAGTCCCATTTGAAAACGATGGTGAGGACGTGGGAGGAGTCGAGCCTTGCCCAGCGGCGCGGGGCGTAGGGGCTGGCGCAATCGGCGGACGACCAGATGGTCTCATCCGACGCGATTACCGCGAGGTAGGTCTCCCTGCGGCCCAGGTCGAAACGGCACGGCGGGCCGCCCCTGTGTACGAACGTCATCGTGAAGGAGGCTTTCTTCCCCAGATGCAGCGGGTCGGGCTCGATGTCCATGTGGTAAGCCAAGTCGCCTGGTGAGTTTTCGTTGCAGCTGGGAAGTTTCATGATCCTTGGTGTGTTGACCTCCTCGTCGCCGATGTCGGCAACTGGGTCCCTGGGCACATCGGTCGGAATGCTGTTGGGCGCATCGGTCGGTGCGGCGTCTGACTTGTCGTCAGCTGTGTTCGTTCCGTCGTCGAACAGCCCTGAGTTGAACATGAGCAGCCCGGCCGTGGCCCCCGCTAGAAGAAGAGCGAGCAGGCCCGCGGCCAGCCGACGGGATTTCTCCCGTTTGGGTGATGCGGCTGATCCGTCGACGGGGGTGCCGTTGCCGGCAGCGGGGATGACGGGCGTTGCCCTGGGCGCCCCCTGGACAGCCTCGGACGGAGCTGGGGAGGCAGGCCGGCCTGCGAGGCCTGGCGCGGCAGCGTGCTCGGTGACGATGGTTCCGCGCAGGTGCGTGGCCTCCAGAGCGGGGTTGGAGTCCGTTGCTGCCGAACGGGAGAGCGCGGAATCCTTCCGACCCGCAGCGGGCGTACCCGCAGGTCTTTCCGGGTTGTCCGTCTTGGTAACGGTCTGCACCCTCTCGAAGTTGTCAGGAGAAGGCCAACCGATGTCGGTCCGCTGCGCGGACATGGCCCCGGGGTCGTTCAGCTGCGTGGAGAGCCGGCGTAACTCGGAGGCCAGGGGATCCGGGAGCCAGCCGTCGTAGTGGGGCGCGCCGAGGCGCGTCATGAGTGCCGCCATGGTGGGTCGCTGGCCCGGTTCCTTGTCCAGGCAGGCCGCTACTATCCCCGCCAGGCCTTGGGGGAGTCCGTCCAGTCCGGGTTCCTCGTACACGGTGCGGTACATCAGGACTTGGGAGTGGGCGGTTCCGAACGGGCCACTGCCGGTCGCTGCGAAGACCAGGACGCCGCCGAACGCGAAGACGTCCGCCGCTCCCGTGATCTCGGGCCCCACCGTCGTGATTTGCTCCGGTGCCATGAACCCGGGCGTGCCGAGGGCAGCACCGACCGTCGTCAAGGTGGTGTCCACAGCGGAGCGCGCGATCCCGAAGTCGATGACGCGCGGACCGGTGGCGGTGAGAATGATGTTCGAAGGCTTGAGGTCGCGGTGCACCAGGCCCTGTGCGTGTACGGCCGACAGGGCCTGCAACAGGCCGGACGCCAGCAACTCCACGGCGTTTTCGGGCAGCGGCCCGTAGCGGTCCACCACAGTGCTCAGGGACAGGCCCGGTACGTACTCGGTGGCCATCCACGGCACATCGACATGGGGAGCGGCATCGACCACCGGTGCCACGAACGGTCCGCCCACCCGTCGGGCCGCGGCCACCTCGCGGGCAAACCGCTTCCGGAAGCGCCCGTCGTCGGCGACTTCGCGGCGCGTAGTCTTCACTGCCACCGTCCGCCCGTCCGCGGCTCGCCCGAGATAGACCCGGCCCATCCCGCCCTCACCGAGCAGCCCGACGATGCGGAACGGCCCGACGTGCCGCGGATCGTCATTCGTCAGTGGTCGCACCGATCCCCCCTCTGCGCTTGTGGTTGCGCACCGCAGTATCTCCCACACACCCTCGCTGTTCGACCACGGGCATGAGGAGACCAGAGGGCAGGAGCGGGAGCACGGCACTGAAACGGGCGAGTAATTGTCAAGACCTGTGGATCGATGGCTATCTGCGGGGTCGGCGTTGTCAGGTTGAGTGAGTGCTCGAGGGTGTGAGCCGGTTCGGCGCGTTTCGGCTTCGGTGGTGACAGTGGCTCAGGCTACGGCGAGCAGGCCGGCGACGCCGGTGATCTGGTTCCAGCTCGCGAAGCGGATGGTCATCATCCTTCAGGAGCCGGCGGAAGAACCGCAGTGCCACCTTCTTGTCGCGCCGGTTCTGCACGAGCATGTCGAGGACGCTGCCGTCCTGGTCGACGGCCCGCCCCAGGTACTTCGGCACTGTCATCCCTGAAGGAGCGGGGGTGGGCAAGAGGTCTCCTCGTCCTTTTTCTCCGGTTTCCGGGCGCTTGCAGGCAGCGCTGAGCCCCGGGTGCGGCCTCAAGGCCGTTCGTCCTCGGCTCCGCCTGCGGGCGCTCCGCCTTGAGGCCGCACCCGGGCGGCGCAGACTGGTCGCGCCGGGACCGGGGTGTGGAGTTGTGGTGTCTCGCCCCCAGGGTGTGGTCGTGGGGTGGGCAGGCTCGGCTGCCGGTCATCCCTTCGCGGGGCCCTGTTCCGCCCGTGCGGCCCGAACAGGCCCTCTGCATGGGGCGGTCCGCTCCGGCAAGCGGGACCAATCACGTTGACGGCCGCGCCGCCGAGGCGGGGGCCAGACAGTGCGCGATCGCGCGCCGGCCGGGTTCCGGCCTGCTCACGCCGGACCCGTCTTCGCCAGGCAGCGGACCTCGCCGTCGCGCAGCGCGTAGTAGACCAGGGTGAGCAGCTTGCGGGCCGCGGCGGCCTTGGCGACGTTGCGGGCCGGGGTGCCACGGCGGTCGACGATGCGGTCCCTCAGCCGCCGCATCGGGGTGTCGGCGGAGCATCGCTGCACCGCCTCGACGCAGGCCCAGCGCAGCAGCGACGAGCCCTGCCTGGTGATCGGCCCGCGGTGGACCTTGGTGTCCGAGGCGCGGTGCCGCGGGGTCGGCCCGGCCCCCGAACACAGCCGGGCGGGGCCCGGGAAGCGGGCGACGTCGCCGATCTCGGCGACCATGACGGCGGCGAAGGCCGGGCCGATGCCGGGGATCGTCTGCCCGCCGCGTAGCCGGGATGGCCGGCCAGAAGGCACTGTCACATTGGCTGACCCGTGGGATGATCTCCGAGTTGATCATGGTGGAGGAGGGTCTCCGTGGGGGACGCATCGCCGTTGTACAAGGGGCACCGGTACCCAGTCGAGATCATCTCCCACTGCGTGTGGCTGTACTTCCGCTTCCCGCTGTCGTTCCGCGAGGTGGAGGAGCTCATGCTCGAGCGCGGTGTGACCGTCTCCCACGAGACGGTCCGCCGCTGGTGCGCCAAGTTCGGACAAACCTATGCGAACGGACTGCGCCGCCGCCGGCCCCGCCCCGGGGATAAATGSMACCTGGACGAGGTGTTCGTCAGGATCAACGGGGAGCTGACGTACCGGTGGCGGGCCGTCGACCAGGACGGGATGGTGCTGGACATCCTCGTGCAGAACCGCCGGGACACCGCCGCGGCCAGGCGCTTCTTCCGCCGCCTGATGAAGAAGACGCGCGCGGTGCCCCGGGTGGTGGTCACCGACAAGCTCCGCTCCTACGGCGCGGCCCACCGCGAGGTCATGCCCTCGGTCGAGCACCGCTCCCACAAGGGCCTGAACAACCGGGCCGAGAACAGCCACCAGCCCACCCGGCAGCGCGAACGCGCGATGAAGGGCTTCCGCTCCGTCGGCGCAGCACAACGCTTCCTGGCCGCGTTCAGCGGCATCTCACCCCACTTCCGCCCCCACCGCCACCGGATGACCGCCACCGAATACCGGGCCGAGATGACCATCCGCTTCACCCTCTGGGATCAGGTCACCGGCGTCGCCGGCCTGTCTGCCACGGCCTGATCCCAGAGCCGGAACCCGGCCCCACCACGCCCGACGTACCATCAGGCATTCACACACTCAACAACGTGACAGCGCCCTGAGCGGTGAGATCCGCGAGGTCCTGATCGAAGCGAGCCGGAAAGCCCAATTGATGGTGGCCGGAGCCAGGGGGCGCGGTGGCTTCTCCGGGATGCTGCTGGGCTCGGTGAGCCAGGCCCTCCTGTACCACGCGCACTGCCCGGTCGCCATCGTCCGGGACACGGCGTGACCAGTGCCGTGTACGCGGCCGACGAGCGCTCAGGCGAGGACACACAGGAGGCCGCCGGGGCTGACAGCGAATCCGCGCGGTGCGGGATACCGGGCGCAGGGTCCATCGCGCCTTCGCGGGTCTACCGCGCCGTCGAAGGAATCAAGGTCCCAACCGGTATTCGGCTCCGGCTGACCACTCTGCGTCCTTGCCGGCGGCTGGAACCGCTGGTCCGCCACCGCGACCCGCTTCTACGACCCCGAGGAGGGGATTTGTTGTGCTCCTGATCGACGTCCCGCAGCTCAGGGCCTTCTGGACCAGGCCGACGGCCGGCCGCCGACCCGACACCGCCATCGGCGGACCGTCCGTCCGAACCCGCCGCCCGCTACGCCCGACGTCGTACTGCGCGCCGCCCGCGTCGGATCCGACCACGCGAGGGTGCCGCCGAACAGTGACCCCGAGCAGCTGGCCGTCACCGAGCACCGCGAGCCGCGGCCGTCACCGCCGGCACCCGTACGCGGACGGCCAGGCGGGCGCGGCCGCCTTCCTCGCTTCCCGCGCCGCCGCGTGCGTTTACGGTGCGGTTCTGCCGGTCGACGGCGGACGGCCCGGCCGATGACGGCCGGTCTCGACTCCGTGCTGAAGGGTTCTCGGATCCTGCCGGTACTGACCGTGCCCGACCCTGCCACGGCCGGTCCGCTGGCCGAGGCGCTCGCGGCGGGCGGCGCCCGGTGCGCCGAAGTCACCTTCCGCACCCCCGGCGCCGAGCAGGTACTCAAGACGATGGCGGCTCACGGTGGGCTGACCGTCGGCGCGGGCACAGTACTCACGAGGGATCAGGCGGAACGGGCCGTGACCGCCGGAGCCCGCTTTGTCGTCTCCCTCGGCTACGACGAGGAGGTCGTCGCAAGGTGCCGGGAGCTGAGGGTGCCCGTGGTGCCGGGCATCGCCACCGCCACCGAGCTGATGCGCCCTGCGGGCAGGCTGCCACCCTGTCAAGCTCTTCCCCGCCGAACCGCTCGGCGGCCTGCGAACGCTCCGAGCACTCGCGGCCCCTTTCCCGCAGGCCCGCTTCATTCCGACCGGCGGGATCGACGCCTCCCGCCTGGCCGCCTACCTCGCCGACCTGGCGGTCCTCGCCGTCGGCGGCAGCTGGATGGCGACCGTCGCGCACTTGGAGCAGGGCGACTACGAGGAAATCCGCCGACTGACCACCGAGGCCGTGGAACGGAGCACGCCGTGACCGACGTCGTGGCCCTCGGCGAGGTGATGCTGCGCTTCGACCCGGGCGAGAGCCGCATCCGCACCGCCCGCACCTTCCAGGTCTGGGAGGGCGGCGGCGAGTACAACGTCGTACGAGGCCTGCGACGCTGCTTCGGACTGCGCACCGCCGTCGTGACCGCCCTCGCCGACAACGCCGTGGGCCGGTTAGTACTCCAGCAGTACTTCGCGTCTTGACCTGCGCGGTTGCCGAGCGGTGGGAGTGTAGCGGGCACCGCCCGGTCAGGGGCGGCTTCTGACCGGGCGCCCCTCGAAGGAGTGTCCCCGACGGCGATAGTGGCAGTGGCGGGCCACGGCTTGGCGTCGTCGACGCCAGTGCGACCAGTTCAGCGCGTGGGTGTGGGCATGGGGGTGCTGGGGAGCGCGAGCTGCCAGGAGTCGCCGCACTTCCGCCACGGTGAGCTCGATGACCTCGGTTTCCTCACCGGTGCAGCCCCCTTTTCGCGGGCCTGCGCGGTCATGGCTGCAAGGAAGGCGTGGGCGAGCATGGCCAGGGTGATGTGCCGGTACCAGCCCGGATAGCGGCGGACTTCGTACTGGTCCAGGCCGCACTCGTTTTTTGCCGCCTGGAAGCACTCCTCGATCGCCCACCTGGTGCCGGCGACCCGCACCAGGTCGTCCACCCCCGCGTCCAGAGGTGCGTAAGCGAGGTAGTAGGCGATCTCGTCCGGCTTGCTCACGCTGCGCCGTGCCAGCGCCCACCGTCGACGCACCAACTCCCTTCCCTGGTAGTCGAATTCGGCGACTGCGGGCAGTTGTATCGCGGCCCAGTCGTACATCCGCTGGCCCTTGGCGCCCTGTCCGCACGAGCGGCGCTCCCAGGCGTCCTGCGGAGCCTGGGCGAAGAGGTGATCGATGCGCGGGCATCCCACGGTGAACTGGGACTTCGGCACAGCCACGACGTAGCCGACACCGGCGTTCTCTAGTATGCGGCGGAAGCGGCATTCCTGGCCGTAGGCGGAGTCCGCGGTGACCCAGGCGATCGGTAACGGCGAGGCCAGTGCGCGCAGCACGATCGCCTTGGCGAGGGCGCCCTTGGTCGCGAACTCGCGCTCGTCGGGGATCTTCGCGGCGCGGCAGCGGTCGCGGTCGGTGGTCCAGGACTTGGGCAGGTACAGCTCCCGGTCCACCAACGCGCGGCCGGTGGAGCTGGCGTAGGCGGCGAAGACGCCGATCTGGCAGTTCTCGGTGCGGCCGGGGGCTTGTATTTCAATTACTGCTTGCCCAGGCGGCGTTGGTGGGAGGGTGGACCATGACTGTGCGTCCGCCCGTTGCCGAGTTACGGGCAAAGTTCGATCGGATCCTGCCGCATCTCGACGAGCGCCGCCGTCGGCTCTACCTGGCCAGCGAGGCCACGGCCATCGGCCACGGTGGGATCACGCTGGTGGCTGCCGCTTCCGGAGCCAGCACCGCCACCGTCGCGCGCGGCGTCACTGAACTGGCCGCAGACCCGGTGCCGACGAGGAGGGTCCGGGCTCCGGGAGCCGGCCGCAAGCCGTTGACGGTCACCGACCCCGGCCTGCTGCCGACGCTGGAGGCGCTGATCGAGCCACACACCCGGGGTGATCCCGTCTCCCCGCTGCGATGGACCACCCTGTCGCTGCGTGCCCTCGCCTTGACCCTCACGTCACAGGGCCATCGGGTCAGCGCCGCAACCGTCGGGCGCCTGCTGCACAAGCTGGGCTACAGCCTGCAGGGCACCGTCAAGACCACCGAAGGCGCCAGCCACCCGGACCGCGATGCCCAGTTCGCCCACCTGAACGCCACGGCCACCGCCTTCCTCGACGACGGCCAGCCGGTGATCAGTGTCGACACCAAAGCCAAGGAATGGCTCGGCCACCGCGACCGGCCCGGCCGCGCCTGGCGGCCGGGCAAGAACCCGATCAGGGTCGACTGCCACACCTTCACCACCAGCGACCAGCCGGTGGCCATTCCCTACGGGATCTACGACATCGCCACCAACACCGGCTGGGTCAATGTCGGGACCGACCACGACACTGAACCGCCCCGGGTTCGGTAGAGACCTCAGATTGTGGTGGTGACCTGGGGCTTCGTGAGTTCCGTGTAGTAGTTGGTCTCGTACTCGACGGGTGGGACGTGGCCTATCTCACCGTGCAGTCGTCGGTGGCAGTACCAGTCGATCCACTCGGCGGTGGCCAGCTCGACCTGGGAGAGGGTCTTCCAGGGCCGCTGCGGCTTGATCAATTCGGTTTTGAACAGGCCGATCGTGCTCTCCATCAGGGCGTTGTCGTACGCATCTCCGACAGAGCCGATCGAGGCCGCGATGCCGGCCGCGTCCAGGTGCTCGGCCAGCCGGAAACTGGTGTACTGACTGCCCGCGTCGCTGTGATGTATCAATTCGCCCTGAACATAGGGATATTCATCGCGGTCGCGCTGCCACAGTGCCATCTCCAGAGCGTCCAGGACGAGCTGGGTCTCCTTCGACGTCGCGGCGGACCAGCCGACGATCCGGCGGGAGAAGGTGTCCACGACGAAGGCGATGTAGACCACTCCGGCCCAGGTGGCCACGTGCGTGAAATCCGCGACCCAGCAGCGATTCGGCGCGCCGGCGACGAAGTCGCGGTCCACCCGGTCCGGCGCCCGCTCGGCCTGCTGGTCCGGAATCGTGGTGATGACCCTCTTACCGCGGACGGCGCCGGCGATGCCCAGCTCGCGCATCAGCCGTTCAACGGTGCAGCGGGCCACCTTCTGACCCTGCCGGTTCAGCTCCCGCCAGATCTTCCGGGCCCCGTAGACACGGTAGTTGTCGGTGTGGACCTGGCGGATCAGCCCCTTGATTTCCGCGTCCCGCACAGTACGGGCAGACGGGGCTGCCAGGCGTTTCTTGTGCGCGTAATAGGTGGAAGGGGCGATCGTGCAGTCATGCTCGGTGAGCGTCCTGCAGATCGGCTCGACCCCGCCGAAGCGGCCCTTGTGCTCGGCGATGAACGCTACGAGCGCGTGTGTGGCCGGTCGAGCTCGGCCGCGAAGAAACTCGCCGCCGCCTTCAGGATCTCATTCGCCCGCTTCAGCTCGGCGTTCTCCTTCTTCAACGCCTTGAGCTGGGCGGACTCCTCCGTCGTCGTTCCCGGCCGCGTCCCCGCGTCGATCTCGTGCTGCTTCACCCAGTTCCGCAGCGTCTCGCGGGAGCCGATGCCGAGCTTGTCCGTGACCGCCTGCAGAGCGGCCGTCTCGTTCGGGTGGTCATCGCGCACCTCGGCGACCATGCGCACCGCGCGACGGCGCAGCTCAAGCGGGTAACGGGAAGGTCGTGCCATGACCCGATCCTTTCATGAAATCGAGTCTCCATTCGAGCCGGGGCGGTTCAGGGCGTCACCCGCACCAACCTGTCCAATCAGTTCCAGGACGGGCACCGCCTCCTGGACCTGCACAAAATCACCGTCACGCCACTGCCCGGAGCGCCCGCCCGCACCCTGGAGCAGCTGAAGGCCCGTGGGACGCCAATCGAAAGATACCCCACAGATCAAACCTGACAGTTATTCAATTACAAGCCCCGGGCCGCACCGAGAACTGCCAGATCGGGGGTGCGACGCGAGGTCGCACGCTGTGAGTGGTTACGCAGGAAGGAGGTCGGCATGACGCCGATGACGTGACCCGGGCCAGTGTCCAAGGCCCGTCCCCTCCCCGACGTGCGTCGCTGGTAACGGCGGGGTGCGAAGCTCGGGGAAGAAGCCCAAGGACTCTTGTTCCATCCGGGGGTCACAGGCAAGGGGAAGCCCGGACGGGTGAAGCTCACTGAACCCTCAACGATGCTCCGTGATGGCAAGCCCCGCAGATGGGACGTAACAGCGGGGTGCAGGGCTGGCCGCTGAGAAGCGGCGGGTGCCGGTCGAAGACTCCGAGTCGGCCGGGTGGAAGACGCGGCTGGATTTCACCCGCGTGAGCAACTGCGCGCGAGCATCGCCGCATTCCACGCTCAGCTGGACCGGGTCGTAGCCGCCGTCGAAGACGAACCAGGGCACCGCGCCGGTCGGGCCCAGGCGCCCCAGCAGGTCTCGGATCTGCCCGGCGGCGGCCCGCTCGGGGCCGGGCGCCTCACAGCGCGGGTCCAGGCGGACCGCGTCCATCGGAGCGGTCCAGGAGTCGGCGGCCCAGCCGAGCTGGGCGATCCACTGGTAGCGCCAGCCGGCCACGATCGGCTGCCCGGCCGAGTGGCGGGAGGGGTGGTAGTAGTAGCCGCGCCCGGCCGAGCACTCCGCATCGCACCGGCACCAGGTAGAGGTGTCCACCGCGAAGACCAGCGGCCAGCACCGGTCCCGGGCCCGTATCAGCTCTTCGCGCAGCCGGTCGGCGTCGATCCGGCCGCGGGCCAGCGCGCCGTACACACTCCCGTGCCGCCGCCCGTGCCGCTCGGCCAGCGACAGGTGCGCCAGCGACTGGACCACCACCGGACAGCACACAGCGTCCAGCACGCCGAACAGAGCATCCCGCCGCACGGACAAGCAGGCATAGACCCGCTCGCGGAACTCGGTCAGCTCCGGCAGTCCGTCGCGGATCTCCTGGTCCGGAGCCACACTGAGGACAGCGGCCATCGTGGCCTCCCTGAGCGTTTCGTTGCCTCCTCGGAGAGTCCCGCGATGGCCGCGCCATGTCCACTGATCAGGGAAAACGCCAGGGCGAACCGCTCCGGGAAGTAAAAAGCGAAGCTAAGGGTCCGTAAAGAATCAAGGTGTGGGTTTCGTCTGTGGTGTGAGGGTGACACCGTGTGCGGCGGCGTAGACGAAGAGCCCGGCCAGGGTGCTCAGGTGCGCTGCCGCGGGGGTGAGGGTGTGCCCGTGCTGGTCCATCAGCTGCCGGCTCTCGCCGGTGGCCTGGCGGATGGTGTCCTTGCTGACGGTGAACAGGCGGGCGAGCACGGTGGGTGACAGGCCAAGGCGCTGGCGCAGCACGGTGGCCAGGACGCGGTCGGCCAGGTCCAGTTTGGCTTTGCGGCCGCCGCCTGGGGCCCGGCGCCGGACGCCGCCGTCGCGTCGTGTAGTGCGGTCCGGGGCGTGCAGTGCCTGCCAGGGCCGTGGTCAGCCCAGTCAGGGCGGCGCTGGTCATGCCGGTCAGGGCGGGGTGCGACAGGGCCTCCCGGTCGAGGCCGACGGCCGGTCCGCCGGGGTTCGCCGGCTCGGTGGGCTGGGGGTGCACGGTGTAGTTCCACTCCCGGTGGAAGGCGTGGCCGGTCAACGGCACAGCGTTCAGCTCGGCGTCGCTGACCTTCACTCCGGTGGGATAACGGCCGGGGTCCAGCTCGGCGTGGACGGTGAGCCCGGTGCGCGTGGTGGTCGCGGCGATGCTCTGCACGATGACCTCGTAGCTGGTCAGCGGGCGGCCGCGCCAGTTCATCGTGATCGCGGAGAACAGCCGGTGCTCCACCTTGTTCCATTTCGATGTGCCCGGAGGCATGTGGCAGACGGTGACGGCCAGGCCGGTCTCGGCGGCGAAGGCCGCGAGTTCGGTCTTCCAGGCCCGGGTGCGGTAGCCGTTGGAGCCGCCCGCGTCGGCGGTGATCAGCAGCCGGGTGGCGTGGGGATAGTCGAGGCGTCCCTGCCCGTTCCACCAGCGGCGGAGCGAGGCGACCGCGAACGCGGCGGTGTCGTGGTCGGTGCCGACGCTGACCCAGCCGGTGTTCGCGGTGATGTCGTAGATCCCGTAGGGGGCGGCCCGGCCGAGCTCCTGATCGGGGAAGTCATGGGTGCCGCCCCGCACCGGATCACCCGTCGGCCGCCATTGGCGGCCCGCGTTCTTGAACTGGCCGACGACTTCCTTCTTTTTCGTATCCACGCTGACCACCGGCTCACCGTCCGCCTGATGGTTCTTGGCCTGGTTGTTGATGTACCGGAACTGCGCATCCCGGTCCGGGTGCCGGGCTCCCTCCAGGGTCTTCGCGTTGGCCTGCAGGCTGAAACCGTTCTCCCGCAGCAGCCGGCCCACGGTCGGCGCCGACACAGCATGGCCCTGCCGCGTCAGCTCCCCGGACAGGCACCGCAGCGACTTGGTCGTCCAGCGCAGCGGCGACATCGGATCGCCCCGCTCGTCCGGCTCCACCAGGGCCAGCAACGCCGGAACGAGCAGCGGGTCAAGCTCATCGGCGCTTTTGCGGCCGCCGCCGTCGCGGCGCACCCGGCCATCGGGCAGTGGGGCCTCGCCGCCCTCCAACTCGAAGACTCCCTTGCGCACCGTCGTCTCGCTCACCCCTGCGGCACGTGCGACGGCCCGGACCCCGCCGTGCCCCAGCAGCCGGGCCTCGGTGGCCAGTGCCATCCGCTGCTGCCGCTCATTCAGGTGAGGGAACGACGCCCCGAATCTCAGGGCAAGTTGGTCATGAACCTCGCTCGGTATGCGCGTACCACACCAACGACGGAGCGACCGCGAAGCAACGTGTTGATTCTTTACGGACCCTAACTACCCAGGGTCCCTTGCATGATCAAGATCTGTCCGGGTTCATCCGGTGAGGCCGAGGGCGGCCAGGGGCCTGTGGCAGTCGCGGGCGGTGTGGCGTAGGGCGGCGGCGATGTTGGTGTGGCCGTCCTGGCGGTGGACGCCGATGGCGAGGTTRCGCAGGCCGGCCATGACGCGTGGGAGGCGGCCGGYGTGAATCGTGGAGTCGTCCTCGCGGAACGTGCGGTCGCGGACGTGATGCAGAAGATTTTCGATCTTCCAGTGCCCTTTGATCCAGTCGGCGAGCCGGGTGCCGCCGGCGGTGCCGGGCGGCAGGCTGGTGATCAGGTAGGCGCGTTCGATGGTGAGCTTGCCRCTGGTGAAGTCCTKCCTCCAGCGGACGACYTGGAGGGCCTGGCGGGCGTCGGGGYAGTCGAGGTGGGCGAAGGCRGCGGTCTTCAGCCGCCGGATCTCCAGGCGGTGGTGGGCCCGGGTGCGGTCGTGGTGGTCGAGCGCGATCTCGCGCCAGGGCAGATGGCGGACGCGGTCGAACAGGCCGGGGTGGTTGGCCTTGACCTGGGCGATGTAGTGGGCACCGCGCTCGCGGAGGTAGGTGCCGTGGGTGTGCTGGGTGTGCAGGGCGTCGGCGGTGATGACCGTGCCGGTCAGGTCGATGGTGGACAGCAGGGGCTGGAAGGCGGGGATGTAGGGTCGGCCGCGCGGCGAGGTGCCAGCGTGAACTGGTCCTTTTTCGCGCGGCCTCCCTCCGAACTCACCGTGCGAGTTTCCCCGCAGTGAGCTCTCCGATGACCATGTCCGTGATCATCCTGCCGGTGTTCCGGTATGGATGGAGTCGTGGCAGTCACCGCAGACGATCAGGGTCTTGCGGCGTTTGTCGGCCATGAGCTTCTTCCATCCGGGTGCGGCGGTCCCAGTCCCGGTGAGGCCAGCCAGCGTGCGGACCTGGTGGGTTTCCACCTCGGTTCGACGGTGGCAGAGCTCGCACACGCTGCGGAGAAGTCGTCGGACGACTTCCCGGTGACGGTGGGGTGTGGGGCTGGGGACGCGGTCATGGGGCACCGCGTTCTTGTTGCGCCGGAGAGGAATCCCTCCGAACCTGGCGACCAGTGGTTTCCTGCCCTCCCGCGGTTGCGTGGCCTCGAAGCACGTGCGAAGCCCGTAGGGTGTCTCGGTCTTGACCCTGTGGCGGGTCGTCATTTTCGACACCGACGAGCGGTGCTTGGCGGCCAGGGTCCGCAGCATCGCAGTTCGCATGACCCATTCGAGCCGGTTCAGCTTGTAGACGTCCCCGGCAAGCAGGTAGTACTGGACGAGCCCTCGGTATTCGGCCCCGAATGTCGCGACAATGGTGTAGTCGCTTTCGTTGACCAGATCGCGGCGGTGGGCGGGTTTGCCACGCCGCATGTGCCGAGCGCACTTCGCCTTGACCACCGATCGCGGCACGTTCAACTTGATGAAGCCGTCGGTCCATCTGCGACCTCGGGCTCCCTTGCGATGATCGTGGTGAGCGGTGATCTCATAGCCGAGGAACCGTGCCGCTTGTGAGCGGGCATGGGTGATCAGTGTTTTGTCAGGGGACAGTTCGAGCTTGAGTTCCTCACGCAGGAATGCCGCCAGACGCGCCTTGATCTGCTCAGCCTCGGCTTTCGGTCCGGTGAAACCAAGGAGATGGTCGTCGGCGTAACGGCAGTACCTCAGCCGCCGGTATCCCGAATCGTAGGGGTCTTTGCTGGGCAGCATGCGTCGCTGCTTGCGCGCCTCCCGTACGACTGCGCGGTCGCCGCGTCGGCGTCCGCGCTCGATGATGCCGGACAGCTTGACGTAGGCCGAGTTGTGCCGCCGCTTCTCTCCTCGGGTGTATTCGGGAATCAGTGTCTGTTCGATGAACGTGTCCAACTTGTGCAGGTAGATGGAGGACAGCAAGGGCGAGAGCACACCACCTTGCGGCGAGCCGGACAGTGTTGCGTGCCAGACCCAGTCCTCCATGTATCCGGCCGCAAGCATGTTGCGCACCAGCAACAGGAACCGGTTGTCGTGGATCTTCTCCGACAGAATCGTGATCACGACCTCATGGTCGAAAGATCCGAAGCAGTCGGCGATGTCTCCCTCGATGAACCAGGTTGTCCCGGTCCACGTGTTGGCCACCTCGGTCAGTGCCGTGTGGCAACCGCGTCCGGGACGAAAACCGTGGGAGCGGTCGGAAAACGTCGGCTCGTAGTACGCCTCCAGTAGTAGGCGCATCACCTCCCCGACCAGTTTGTCCGTCCATGACGGCAGACCCAGAGGACGCGTCTTACCATTCTTTTTGGGAATGTGAGTGCGCCGCACGGGACGGAATCGGAAGCGCTCGTGGCGCATCGCATCGATGATGCGATTGATCTTCCCGATGGACATGCCGTCCGCGGTCTCCCCCGAGACTCCGGGTGTCATCGCTCCATGGTTGGAGTAGATACGCCCGTAAGCCAGCAGATACAACTGCGGATTGAACATCTGCCGATACAGTTCCTCCAGCGGCAGGCCGCGCCGGCCGCGTTCACGTAGGACACCCAGCACCGTTTCAGCACTCTGCATTTCGCATACCTCCCAGGCATGTGTGTCCGATCATCTGTGCTCCTTCGCCCTGCGGACGGCTCTCCCGTCCTCCCCGGCCGGTCGTGACTCCGGCGACTACTACGAGCACTCCGTCGCCCTGGGCCTCGCGGCCCGTAGGCGATCCCACGTTCGTCTCTGTCGTACGTCTGCAGCGTGACGTAGGCGCCCCACTCATCTCCTTGAATGTCCTCACTGGACATCGCCCAGCACTCCGGAAGTTGCGCCGCCAACGAAATAATCCAACGCAGAGTGCGGCACCGGTTTCAGAGAAATTTTCCGGTGGATGAAGAGTTGCATCACTGGAGATTGGGATTCAGGCAGTCTAGCTTTCGCCATATCACGCGGGCCCCCTTGTGCACCGTTCCTGATCTCTGGACACGGCCACAAGTTTTCATGGCATGCTCTTGTCCCCTCCGGCTTTCGCCTCGGGGTTAGCCATTGAGCCCAAGAACCTCCTTCCGAGTTCTTCCCGGCTGGGCCGGGGATACGACAGAGCGCCTCGTGGCGCACCTCGTTGCTCTTGTCCGCGACCTGCCGCTGGGCCAGGACGTGGCCCGCGTGGTCCATCGCGGCCAGGAGGGTGATGTGCGTGGTGGTGGCGGTGCGCGAGCCGCGCAGGGCCTTGCCGTCGACCGCGATCGCCCGCAGCTCGGGACCGGCCGGGGTGGCGCGGGAGGCGAGGAAGGCTCCGATCGCCTGGTCCAGGGCGTCGCCGTCGAGCTGGACGAGGAGACGGCGCAGGGTGTGGGGGTGCGGCACGGACACCGAGCCGGTCAGCGGGTCGGCGGGGAAGCCGAGAGCCCGGCAGGCCCATCCGGGCGCGTCGCTGATCCATTCTGTGATCGCGGTCAGTGAGCGGGCGCCGGCCAGGACACTCGCTGCGGCCGCGGCGACCAGGGCCGGCAGCGAGTAGCGGCGGCCGYGGACGCCTCGTGGATCGGGAAGCAGATCCAAAAATCCGGACAGRCGGACCGCGTCCGSCAGCGGGGCCGGTGCGGGAGTCTGGGCCAGTTGGTCCAGCGCGGTGGGCATGAGGGAAGATGCGGGAGCAGGCACGGACTCGCCAAGTGTTCATGGGGCTTCGACACTCACATGATCACCGAGACCGTGCCTGCACTGCGTTTACCCCTGCCCGAACCGGGACGTCCGCCCCAGGGCCGGACCAGCCCGACGTTCCGGACCGATCGCGATCATGCAACAGCCCCTGCCTAACTACCCGGCATTGGGCTATAGACCCCTCTCTGTGGGGTCGTGGGTGATCAGGTCTCCCGGCTGGCACCGCAAGACCTCGCAGATCCTCGCCAGGGTCGAGAAGCGGATGGCTTTAGCCCGCCCGTTCTTCAGCACGGACAGGTTGACGACGGTGATACCCACTTGTGCAGACAGTTCGGTAAGTGTCATGCCACGCTCGGCGAGAAGGAGGTCGAGGTGGATCCGGATCGGGTGAGGTTCCTCTTCGGGCATCAGATGGTCCCTTCGAGGTCCTCTCGCATGCGTACGCCTTCCCGCATGATCTTCCCCATGATCACTGCGGCGAGGCCTGCAAGGACGAGCACCAGCGGCCCAGAGACCGTCGGCCCCGAACCCACGATCGGCGCCATGCTTCCGACGAGCCAGGAATGCGACCATCCGACGATGAGGCCGGCCAGCGGCGTGCCCACGGTGACGAACCAGCCGAGAGCGGAGAGCCTTTGCGCCATCGCCTCGGTGAACGGTCCCTGCAGCAGGACGGCCTCGAGCAGCCGGGAGAAGAGCAGCAGCGCGAGAGCACCAAACAGCAGCCAGGGCAGTTCGTTCCCGAGGTCGGCGGCGCGCTGCCCCGCCGAGGGGCTGTCCTGGCACAGACGTGTAGCACTGCTGGACACCTCCACGGCCGTGCCCACCGGCAGTGGGTCTGCCAGTGAGGCGTTGTGCCAGAAGTCCGTCTGCACGCAGACCGCCCCGTCGTCGAGCATGTGCGTGACCCCCGTGCCGAAGAAGGCGAGCCCGCAGAGCACCGCCAGGGCAAAGGTCACCGCGGACAGAGTCCTCGTGAGTCGCGTGTTCATACAACTTCCCCCTATCGACTTTCGTTATCCTCACGGTAGAGGAACATATCGATATTCGACAAGTTCGCGCCGCTGGCGGGACCGGCCCTGCGGGCTGGGCCGGCGGACCACTGTCTCGCACCGCTCCTGGGCGTTGGACGCGACCATCGATGGCTCGGCGGACCCGGTGAGGTCTACCGCTGATCCCGCGGCCTCCGAACTGGCGCGCGACGTCCGCACCGGGCGCGAGGGCGTCCGGTGCGGCGTCGACTTCGCGGCACCTTCAACCGGTTCCTGTTCGCCGTGGCAGGCGGACTTCTACGATCCGGTGCATGCTGGATCCCGAGCTGCCGGAACGGATCACCGCGCGGCGCGCGGAGCTGGACGAACTCGAAAAACAGCTGGCCAAGCAGCCGGCGGAGGTGCGGGCCGAGCGGGACGAACTCACCGTCGCCGAACGTGTCCTCGAACGGATGACCGAAGAGCTCGCCAATGAGCATCGTCCAACCTGAATTCGCTGGTCATGGGGCTGGCGTGAGCGGGGGCTGAGGTGCTCGTGCCGGTCGTGGGCGTGATCGGTAGCAGGTGATCATCCAATGCCGCGAAGTTAAGAAGCTGTTGTCTTTCCGAGCTTGAGGACGGCGTTCTGCCTGGTCGGGCATAGGGGTGGTGGTTCCGTGGGAGTGGTGGCCTGTCGGGTGGTCACTGCTTGGGGAGGTTGCGGATGCCGTCGGTCGTCGGACTGCTGGAAGAGCACGAGCTCGCCGCTCGCCGTCGCGTGGACGGGCTGCGGGAGGAGGCCGACCGTATCCAGGCCGAACTCGCTGCGGCCGAGCTGGAGTGGCAGGAGTGGGTGATCGCCCGCAGGCGGGTCGGCGCGGTGCTGGCCCCGGCGGGCAGCGGCACCGCCGGGGCGGAGGCCGTCACGGATCCGCCGGGTACGGCCGCGCGGTCGGTGTCCGGGGATGCGGCGACGCCGAAGTCGCAGGTGCCGGTGTGGTGCGAGGGGCTGGCCTGGTCGGCGCTGCCGGTGGACTACCAGCGCATCCTCACCACACTCGCGGACCGGGCCCGGCTCGGTCAGGGGCCGATGACCTGTCAGGAACTGGCCGCCGTCTTCGGCATGGACGTGGTGCCGGCGCGGGTGGAGGCGCTGCGGTCGAAGGCGAAACGGCTGGTGGCCCGTGGCTGGGCGGTGGAGTCGGCGCCGGGCCGGTTCACGCCCGCGACGGGCGTGGCCGGGCCAGGCGGCGGATCATGAGCAGGGTCATCG
>NZ_QFRK01000122.1 GCF_003143855.1 Streptomyces sp. NWU339 | reverse complement strand
GGCATGAAGAAAGCTCCTGGTAGACGGGTTCACGACCAAGATCACCGCATCCGCCAGGAGCTCGTGTGCTTGTCTACCCGTCTGCCATCGATCTGTCCAGCCGTACCCTGCGTCGYCTCTCCGGTCTGCTGGCRGGTCACCGACGCCGGATCGGTTCTCGCTGGCGCCGCCTGAGCTGCGGCCGGCAGGCTCTGCTCGTACTCGCCCACCTMCGCTGYGGCGACACCTACAGCCGCCTCGCCGCCGGCTTCCGGGTTGGGATCGCGACGGTCTACCGCTACATACGCGAGGCCGTCGGCCTCCTGGCCACCCTCGCCCCGACGCTGGAGCAGGCCATGCACACCATCCGCGGGAAGGCGTACGTGATCCTCGACGGCACACTCCTGCCGATCGACCGTGTTGCGGCCGACCGCCCGTACTACTCGGGAAAGAAGAAGCACCACGGGATGAACGTGCAGGTCCTCGCCGACCCGGCCGGACGGCTGCTCTGGGTCTCGGACGCCCTGCCCGGCGCCGTCCACGATCTGACCGCGGCCCGCACCCACGGCATCCCCGCCGCCCTCGCCGCCGACGGCATCAAGTGCTGGGCGGACAAGGCCTACCAGGGCGCCGGACCCGCCGTCCGCGTCCCGATCCGGGGCAAGCMCCTGCGCGGCTGGCGCCGCCGCCACAACCGCGATCACGCAAAGATCCGAAGCCTCGGCGAACGCGCCATCGCCACCCTCAAGTGCTGGCGAGTACTCCGCAAACTGCGCTGCAGCACCACGAGGATCACCACCGTCGTCCGCGCCATCGTCGCTCTCGAACTCACCAGCTGATCAAGATGGAAACGGCTCAGTGAGGTCTTCTCGGCAACGTGACGGTTGCGGTGCGTGATGACGCCGGACGGCGGGATGGTGACTCGACGTCAGACATGAGTGAAGCCCCTGATAGGAACGGGTCTGCGAAGATCACGTTCCGTACAACCAGAGGCTCCACGTGGCGTCCAGTATCACCTACACCGCCGTGCTCGATGTCCGCAGGGCAACCGCCGAGCATCTCGCGAAGCTGCTGCGCGGGCACCGCGAGCGGCTCGGGACCCGCAAGGGCACCCGCGCGCTGGGCGTCTTCAAACAGGCGGTGCTCGTGCTGCGCTGGTTCGTCGACGGTACCCGGCTGGTCCAACTCGCCCGGGACAACGGCATCTCGGTACCGACCGCCTATCGCTATCTGCATGAGGGGCTGACCGTACTGGCCGACCACGCGCCTGAGCTGTCCACCGCGCTGGAGAGGGCGGCGGCAGCCGGGTACACCCACCTCAACCTGGACGGCACGGTGATCCGCACCGACCGCGTGGCCGCCGCCGGCCCCAACGGCGCAGACCTGTGGTGGTCCGGCAAGCACAAGCACCACGGAGGAAACGTGCAGGTCATCGCGGCCCCGGACGGCTGGCCCATCTGGGTCTCCCCGGTCCGCCCGGGCCGCGAGCACGACACCACCTGCGCACGGGCCCACGGACTGGTGGACGCCCTGAACCGGCTCGCCGCCACTCTGGGCATCCCTGCCCTGACCGACCTCGGCTACGAGAACGCCGGGCCCGGCTTCCGCCATCCGGTCAAGAAGCCCAAGGGCGGTGAACTCGCCGAGCCCGACCAGGCGTTCAATGCCGTGATCCGAGGCGTCCACGCTGTCGCCGAACGTGCCAACGCCCTGCTGAAGGTCACTTTCAAGGCGCTGCGCAGGGTCAGCCTCGACCCCGCGGCCATCACTCGGATCGCCCGAGCCGCCCTCGTCCTGCTCCAGCTCGAACACGGTCGCACCATCTGAACAAAGATCACAAAACGTCACGAGACGTTACCGAGAAGAGTTCATTGGCCTGTCCCTCGCTGCTGCGGGCAACAATGATGTCCTCAATGTGCTCGCAGGTCACGTGACGTACCGGCTCGTCAGCGAGTATCTCCAGGATGGCTTGCGCAGCCACATGAACCTGGTACTCGTACCGCCGAAGCGTGACCGAACCTGAATCGTCCGGAGCAACGGTCTCAATCGGATCAGCCATGTACCCCCCCCAGCTCACTTTCCCCGGCACGCAGCGTAAGCGGTAGAACACCGGTCAGTCGATCACTTCAACTGAACTCGCGACGCACGACTTCTCCACCTCCTCCCCCGGGACACTGCCTCCCCGGCGGCGGTCTGCTCGGCACTCGCCGGCCTGGTCCCGGTCGCCGTCGTCGTCCCGGCAACGCCCCTTGTACGGCGCGATCCAGGCCGTCTCCGACGATGCCCACGGGAGTCTCCGTTCATGACCGGCTGTGGGGCCACTGCGCGGCGTTCACGCCCGGGCTGGGGAAGTTTTGCCCGATACCGGGCAGAACGGGCCGCACAGCGGCGTACGGAGCTACCTGGTGGGCTTGATCTCGACGGCTTGGGCCGGGCACGCTCCCGCCGCTGCAAGGACGCGCGGGTCCTCGCCGATGACTCACGGCCCGGGATGACTTCCCCGAAGCGCTGTTGCCGCCCGCCCCTGGCCCGGATCGAACAGTCGTGCCAGTCGGGCCGCTATCCTGCGGGTGCGGTGACGGGAAGGTCACCCGGAACAGGAACCACGATGACTACTCCCCCGCCCTCGATCACGGAGCCCGACCCGTCCGCGCTGATCTGCCCCGGTGACCGGGTCGGCCTCTGCGCCGGGTGCCAGCGCAAGACCCACAAGTACGGCAGCGGCGGCTGCCCCTTGTGCCAGTGGTGCATGGCGCCGGTGATGGAGCGGTGGGGCCTGGGCGTGCGCTACGCCAGCATGCGCGTTTAGCCGCGCCCGGCAGCCCGCTCGGTCGAGTGAAGACCGTTCGGGTGGGAGAATCTCTGCAGGCGCCTGTGCGTAGTGCCAGGCATGAGGCAGATCAATGAAGCGCATGTGGCGCTGCCAGGGCTGGCTGTGCTGGAGAGGGCCCTCCAGACGGCCTCCCCTCTGTCGCGCCATCGTGCAGTGAAGCCGCTCAGGGCCGCTCAGGCCGCATAGAGCCCGTGCCGGACGGCAGCGCGCTGCATCTTCAGCGGCTGGATTCGGCGATGCCTGCGGCAAGCTGTCCCACGACGTCCAGCACACCCTGCCCGAACGCGGTCGGCGCAACGAGGATGCCGAAGACCAGAACGACCAGCACAGTCAGTTTCTCGTCGGTGCGGCTCCGCGCCTCGGTGCGCCGGCGCAGCCGCAGAACGATGATGACTGCCAGCAGCACCGCCACATTGATCGTGAGCACGAACAGCCCCCACCGCGCGAAGAACGACTCCTCTCCAGATCTAGCCAGCACACGCCGGTAAGAAGGGCGGGGCCTCGTGAGGATGGCGGCAAATCATGCCCGACGGGCCGAATTCGCGGTCTTGTCCCCGCCGCTCGGGCCACCGCACCGGCCGGTCTCGTCCGCACCGCCCGAGACCGGCGCCGCCTCATCCGTGGAGCTTGACTCTCAACTGGCGGGCGCGATCTTGATGGCCTGCGACGGGCACGCCTCTGCGGCCGCGATGACGCGTGGGTCCTCGTCTGTGGACCCCGCCCCGGGATGACTTCCCCGTAGTCGTCCACGACGGTGAACACATCAGGCACCCGGTAGGCGCACTCTCCAGAGCCGTAACACTCTTCACAGTCGACGGAGACGGACACAAGGCACTCCTTCGGTCGACCGACTCACTACGCCCCGGCAGCACCGGCCTGGCCGCGGCGGCCAGGTAAACCGCCCACCGTGGCCGTGTTGGCCCTCGAGGAACGTGGGTGCGGTGGGCAGCGGCTGGGTAGGTGCTCGGTTTGCTGAACATGCCTGTGCCGCCATGTGGAGCCTGGCAGGCTGTGGCCGGTGAGGGGTGACTGGGTGGGGAAGTTCCTTCGAGAGCAGCGGATGTTGGCGCGGGTGCGACGGGCCGCGTGGCGGTTGGCGCAGGCCGAGAAGGAACGGGACTGGGCGCTTGCCTCGGCGCGGGCCGCCACGCCATGAGCACTCCCCCACCCCCCGTACCCGGGGCGCCTCCCTGGCCGTACTGCGCACACGGCGCAGACCCGGCTGCCGATCCCGTCGGCTGCAGCGGCGTCCACGTCCCCGGCCACACCGCATGCCTCGCCCACCTGGCCGACGTCGACCGCGATGCCTACCTGGCTGGCCTGACTCCCGGCGCCGACATCGACCACAGCGGCACCCCCTTCACCGAACCCCTTCTTGATGCCCTCCTCGATGCCCTCCGCGATCCCGCCACCGGACACCCTCGCCTCGGCTACGCCTGGTTCGATTCGGCGACCTTCCAGGACGTCGCCCGGTTCGGTTCGGCGACCTTCCAAAGCAACGCCGTGTTCTGGGCGGCGACCTTCCAGGACGAGGCCAACTTCGAGTCGGCAACCTTCCAGGACGAGGCCAACTTTAAGTCGGCAACCTTCCAGAGCGAGGCCAGCTTCGAGTCGGCGACCTTCGAGCGCCTCGCTTGGTTCGGGCCGGCGATCTTCCAGAGCGACGCCCGGTTCGATTCGGCGACCTTCCAGGGCACTGCCCGGTTCGGGGCGGCGACCTTCGAGCGCCTCGCTTGGTTCGAGTCAGCGACCTTCCAGAGCGACGCCTGGTTCCCGTCGGCGACCTTCCAGAGTGAAGCTCGGTTCAAGTCGGCAACCTTCCAGAGCGACGCCTGGTTCAAGTCGGCAACCTTCCAGAGCACTGCCCGGTTCGATTCAGCAACCTTCCAGGACAATGCCCGGTTCGATTCAGCAACCTTCCAGGACGAGGCCAACTTCGAGTCGGCAACCTTCCAGGGCAACGCCCGGTTCGAACAGGCGGTCTTCGAGCGGGCGGCCAGCCTCGGGCCGTTCGTGTGCGCCGGGCAGGTGACGCTGTCCGAGGCGGTGTTCAGCAGCCCGGTGACCCTCTCGTTCGCCGCGCGCGGCCTGGAGTGCCGGCGGACCCGCTGGTCGTCAACGGCCGAGGTGCGTCTGCGTTACGCCACGGTGGACTTCGCCCATGCGGTCTTCGAGTACCCCCTCACGATCGCCGCGGAGGCCGACCCCTTCGTGCTCCCTAACGGACAGCCGGTGGCAGAACAGGCTCTTGCCCACGCGCCCGACGCCACGGTGCGGATAGCCTCGCTGCGTGGGGTGGACGCGGCCCATCTGGTCCTCGCCGACATCGACCTGGCCGGGTGCCTGTTCACCGGGACCGTGCATCTGGACCAGCTGCGGCTGGAGGGAACCTGTTCCTTCGCCCCTGTCCCGCCCGGCATGCACTGGCGGCGCGGGCGCCCGGTGCGGTTCACCCAGCGCCGCACCCTCACCGAAGAACACCACTGGCGCGCGAACCAGCCGGCAGCAGTCCGGGGCTGGAACATGGCGGAGTCCGGCGCCGGATACGCCGGGCCGGCGCAGCTGGCGCCGGTATACCGGGCGCTGCGCAAGGCGTTCGAGGACGGCAAGAACGAGCCGGGGGCGGCGGACTTCTACTACGGCGAGATGGAGATGCGCCGCCGCGACCGCACCGGCACCCCCCGCGCCGAACGCGGACTGCTGCACGGCTACTGGCTGCTGTCCGGCTACGGCCTGCGCGCCTTGCGCGCCCTGGGCTGGCTCGCTGCCGCCATGCTCGTCACCATCGTGCTGCTGATGGGCTTCGGGCTCCCACAGGACGACCCGAAGCAGGAAGCGACCGGCACCGTGCCGCCCGGCGACGGCACGGTCACCTTCGAGATCGACAAGAACGACCCGCAGAACCCCACCGGGGACAGGTTCACCGGCGAGCGCTTCGAGAAGGCCCTGAACGTCACGCTCAACTCGGTGGTGTTCCGCTCCAGCGGACAGGACCTGACCACCGCCGGCACCTACATCGAGATGACCTCCCGTCTTGTGGAACCCGCTCTCCTCGCCCTCGCCGTCCTCGCCGTCCGCGGACGCATCAAACGCTGACCACCCACCACCGGGTGTTCAGCAAACCGAACACCCGGCCACTACCCACCATGCCGACACTCCCTGAGGGCCGTGCTGCGCGAGTCTTTCGCCGTAGGTCCGGGCTGAGTGGGGTGGTTCCCTCGTTGGGCAGCAGGCGAAGCCCTACCGCGCCGTTCGTCGGACGTCCAGGATCGGGCCTGCTCGACCGCGCTTGCACGGCGCCCTTGGGCGTCCTGGATGGCTGGCGGGCGGTGTGGTGCCCTCCGGGTGCCGTCCGACGAGGGGGCCGCACCGCGACCCACCACCATCTCCACCACTCACCACCCGCACCCAAGACCCCTGCCCACCCCCTCCTCAGGGTGGCCGGGGTGTGGGGCAGAGCCCCGCGCAATGACCCGTGCCCGGCTGTGACCTGATCTGTTCCCACCTTCCTTGATCACTGCGTGTGCCCTTTCCCTGACTCGTTGTCAGTGCCCCCTGTCATCATGGGCGGTTGCGCAGGGAGTTGATACGAGGGGGAGGCTTGTATGCCTTGGGTACGGCCATACGTGCGCTCTGACGGGACACCGGTTCGCGGGCATTCGCGGTGGGCTCAGGGTGCACGACGAGAAATGATGATCTTCGGCGTCGTGGCCTTGGCCGTGGTCGGGATGGGCAACGGGGATGTCTCCGCAGGGGGCAAGGGGGCTCCGCGGCCGCAGTCGACGGTGCAGTATCCGATCCGGTTCGACGACGTCCCGGCCATGCGGGTCCAGAAGCCGCAGCCCACGGTGTCGTACCCGATCCGGTGGGAGCGGTGACCCGGCGGCGGCCGCCGGCGCGGCGGCGTACGCGGCGGCCCAGCAGGAGGCAGCAGCAGAGGGACACTCAGCTGATCGCCTTCGTCGTGGTGGCGGCTGCGGTCGTCGGCCTGGTGGTGATGGTGGTCAACTGGCTGCTGGCGCACTGGTGGGTGCTCGTCGTGGTCCTGGTGCTCGCCGTGCTGGCGGGTGTCGGCTGGCTGTACAACCGGCAGCAGCAAGCGCAGTGGGAGGCGGTGCGGGCGCAGGGCCTGCGCTACGGGCTGCCCCAGCTGGACGGACTGCATTACACCCGGTTCGAGGAGGCGATACGGGACCTGATGTACCGGGACGGCTGCCGGGATGCCCAGCGGGTCGGCGGCCGCGGGGACCTGGGCGCGGACGTGAAGGCCACGGATCCGTTCGGGCGGCGCTGGGTGATCCAGTGCAAGCACCGCCGCAACGGCGCTCAGGGCTCGGCGGTGGGCACGCCGGATCTGCAGGTGCTCAACGGGTCGGCCCGGCAGGTGCACGGCGCGGACGTCGCGGTGATCGTCACGAACGGCCGGGTGACCGGTCCGGCCGTGGTCTTCGCCAAGCAGCAGCGGCTGCACGTCGTCGACCGTCAGACGCTCGGCGTGTGGGCGGCGGGCTCTCGCCCGCTGTGGGAGCTGCTGCGGGCGGTGCCGCCCCCGCGTCGGCCAACCTCTTTGAGCTGAAAAGAGCCGCTTCTGCGGTTTTCGCGTCGGGGTGCGGGGCTCGCGGTCGGGTGTAGGCCGGAAGGCATGAGGTATCCCGATAGTAGCGGCCTGAGTGCGCCCCAGCGTGACCAGCAAGAGCAGGTCCGCTTCCAGGCCGCCGAGGTGTTCGCGCAGGGGATGCGGCCGCCGCAGGTTGCCGAGCGGCTGCGTGTCTCGCAGAAGTCGGCCCGGGCCTGGCACGCCCAATGGCGCGCGGGCGGGATCGAGGCGCTGCGTTCGAAGGGGCCCAGCAGTCGGCCCAGCCGGTTCAGGCCGCAGGGGCGCCCGGAGCCGGCCGCCCTGCCGGAGCAGGGCCCCACGGCGCACGGCTGGGTCGAGGACCAGCGCCGGACGCCGGCCCGGGTGGCCACCGTCATCGGCCGCCGCCGGCACGTCTGGCTCAGCGTGCCGCAGACCTGGCGGCTGCTGCGGCAGATGGGCTTCACGGCGCAGGTGCCGGTGCACCGGGCCGCCGAACGCGACGAGCAGGCGGTGGCCACCTGGGTCAAGGTGGGGGTGCCCCGCTTGCGGGGGAGTCTGGCCGGTGGTGGAACGACGGTGAGGGAGCAGGGCGCCTGGCTGTGCTTCCCCGACGAGTCCGGCCTCGTCCTGACGCTATGACAGGAGCAACGCACTCCGACGCGAAAACCTCAGTTGCGGTCAGCCAAGCCGGGTATGCCCTGCTCGGCGAAGCGGCTCCGCCAGGTGCTGAGGCTGCTCCCTTGGAGTGGACACCCTGACAATGGATCTTGAAGGTCCAGGAAGGGATGCCCAGGTGGGACGCCAGTCTCCGTACCCGGAGGAGTTCAGGAAGGATGCCGTCGCGCTGTACCGCGCGGCCGGCGGGAAGCGCACGTATGCGGTGGTGGCCGCCGAACTCGGGATCACCGGGGAGACACTGCGGACCTGGGTCCGCAAGGACGCCGCCCAGCAGACATCTGAACGCCGCGTGGGCGGGGGCGGTGAGAGCCCGGTCGAGGAGCTGGCCCGGCTGCGGGCCGAGAACGCCCGGCTGCTGAAGGCGGAGAAGGAGTGGCAGCTGGAACGCGAGATCCTGCGCCGGGCGGCTCAATATTTCGCGAAGGAGATGTGCGCCGTGAGGTGCTGATGGTCCGTACGGAGGTGAGAGACCTGCGTCAACTGCCCTGTCGTGGCGGGGTGGTGAAGCTGAGGGCAGCCTGATCTGGGTGATGCCGAGGAGGGTGGCAAGCGGCCCTGACAAAGCCGGGACGTGCCAGCACTGCCAGATGGTGCGGGTCCGGCGAGCGAGGTGGAAAGGAGTACGCGAGGAACCGTCGTCATTACGTCCCTCAATGCGAGACCGGCTCGARCCTGGCGGATCTGGGCCGGGAGCGGTGCGCAACCGCCGCCGAAGGCGGCGGGGAACTCCTTGGGTGGTTTGTCTCTGCTGTCCGGGAGGCCATGGGGAAGGCCCACGGCGTACTC
>NZ_QFRK01000117.1 GCF_003143855.1 Streptomyces sp. NWU339 | reverse complement strand
ACCATGGAGGGYGCGGCGTCCGCCGCGTCGACGCCGCTGCGGACCGCACCCTCCATGGTCGCGGGCCACCCGGTGGCGGTCCACGCTCCGGCCAGATACAGGCCGGGGGCCTTGGTGCGGGCGCCGGGCCTGAGCCGTCCGACGCCGGGGGCGGGAACGAACGTGGCGGTGCGCTCCCGGGTGACGAAGAAGTCCCGTACGCCGGCTCCGCGGGTGCGCGGCAGCAGCCGTTCCAGTTCGGGCAGATAGCGTGCGCGCAGCGCGGCCACCGGCTCGTCGATCTCGTTCTGCGCGACCGACTGCGACACGGCCAGGTACTGCCCCTGCCGCAGGCCGGACGCCTCGGTGCGGTCGAAGACCCACTGCACGGGGCTGCCGAGGGCCGCGAAGAAGGGCCGGGCGAGCACCTTGCGGTCGTAGACGACGTGGACGTTGAGGATCGGCGCGGTGCCGATGCGGAGCAGCCGCTCCGGCTCGTCGAGCGCTCCCGCGGGCAGCAGGTCGTGCGCCTCGCGCTGCGGTACGGCGAGGACGACCGCGTCCGCCTCGAGCGTCTCGCCGGGAACCCGGACGCTCCACCCCGCGTCGCCGTGCGGGGAGACGGAGGTGACGCGGGTACGGACCTCGGTACGGACGCCCGCGGAGTCCAGCGCCTTACGGGCCAGCCGGTCGTGCAGGTCGCCCAGCGGGACATGGGCCCAGCCGATGTCGGCGGCGCCCGGGTCGGACAGCAGTCCGGTCTTGAACACCATCGCGGCGAGCGCCAGGGAGGAGTCGCCCGCGACCGCGTTGAGGGTGGCGACCCCGACCAGGTCCCACAGTGCCTCGACGGCGCGCGCCGACTGGCCGTGCGCGGCCAGCCAGCTGCCGAAGTCCTGGTCGTCGAGGGCCGGATCGGCGAGGTCGAGCCCCTTGAGCGCGAGTGCGGCCCGGCCCACCCCGGCCCGCTCGGCGAGCGAGAGGTGCGGGTACGTGGCGAGGCTGCGCCCCAGGTGCAGGGGTACGGGCAGCGCGTCGCGGCGCAGCCGACCGAGCCGTCGGCCCTCGGGCCGGTCGGCGTCGAGAACGGGGACGTCGAGACGATTCTGCAGCGGTGCCAGGGCCGCTCCGCCGATCCGGTCGAGGAACCAGCGGTAGGCGGTGCAGCAGCGCAGGTACACGTGCTGGCCGTTGTCGACGGTCAGGTCGCCGCGCTGGAAGGAGAAGGCGAGCCCGCCGAGCCGCGGTCGGCCCTCGAGCAGGCTGACGCGCACTCCGGCGTCGGCGAGCGCGAGCGCGGCGGTGACTCCGGCGAGCCCGCCGCCGATCACGACGGCATGCCGTCCCGCCGGTGCCCGATCGCCGGCGAGTGAGCCTTCGGGCCTGTTGACACGGGTCATGGTGCGCCCTTTCCTGACCGGCTGCCGTACGGCCCGGACGGTGTGCGGACGGCCGTCTCAGTACGGGACGCGGCGTCGCGGCGGAGGGTTGCCCGCCGCTTCCCGGCGGGGGTGCCGACTGGGAGCGGTGTGTCCATCAGGCACGCCTCCTGACGGTCCGCCGGGTCGCGTTGCGGGTGTCCAGGCCGGAGAGGCCGCGCACCGCGACGTAGGCCTTCTCCCGCCCGGGGAGGGAGACCCGGCCGCGCAGCACGGCCTCGGGCTCGCGCTCGATGCGGTCGAGGAGGCGGCGGTAGATGCCGGCCATGGCGGCGACACAGGCACCGCTGCGCCGGTCGAGCATGGGCAGCAGCCGGTAGCCCTCGGCGAACAGGGCGCGGGCTCTGCGCACTTCGAAGTGGACGAGGCCCGCGAAGTCGGAACCCTGCGGCGGGGTCGGCCCGCTGAACCCGGCCGCGCAGCCGAACTTGGCGAGGTCGTCGGCGGGCAGGTACGTGCGACCGCCCTCGGCGTCCTCCCTGACGTCCCGGAGGATGTTGGTGAGCTGGAGCGCGAGCCCCAGCGTGTCGGCGTACTCGGCGGCGCGCTCGACTCCCCGCGCGCCGGGTTCCGTACCGAAGACGCCGAGGGAGACGCGCCCGATGGCACCCGCGACGCAGCGGCAGTAGACCTTCAGGTCGTCCCAGGTCTCGTAGGTCTCGCCGCGCACGTCCATCTGGACGCCGTCGAGGAGTTCGTCCAGGCCGCCGAGCGGAATCGGGAACCGCTGTGCGGCGTGCGCCAGGGCGACGGCGACCGGGTCGGTGTCGTCCTCGTCGACCGCGCCGTTCCGGATCCGGGTGAGCAGCGCCCGGGTGTCCTCGAGCCTGGCGACCTTGACGTCGTCCGCCAGCGGGCCGTCGCCGATGTCGTCGACGCGCCGGGAGAGCGCGTACAGCGCGGACATCGCGCGCCGCTTGGGCGTCGGCAGCAGCCGGATACCGTAGGCGAAGTTGCGGGCCTGCTGTCCGGTGACGGCCTCGCAGTACCGGTATGCGGCGAGTACCGGTGCTGACGCGTGTGCTTCCGATTCCACGGTCCGGATCACCCCTCTCCTCGCAGCGTCATGCCCACCTCGCGCAGCAGCCGGACCTTGCCGGGCTTGGGCGGGCCGGTGAGTACGTCGTATTCGGCGGCGGCGATGGCGCCGAGGGCCGCCCTTCCCCCTGCCACGAATCCCGCGAGCAGCAGTTTCAGCCTGCCGTGGACGCCGGCCACGAGGGGCTCGCCCTCCTCCAGGAGGTCCCGGGCGCGTTGCGCCTGGAACGCGATCAGCGCACGCACCGGCGCGCCGGCGTGCGACGCGGCGAGGTCCGCCTCCTGGACGTGGAAGCGCTTCATGTCCGCGGCGGGCAGGTAGACGCGGTCGCGGCCGAGGTCCTCGGCGACGTCCTGGAGGTGCTCGACGATCTGGAGGGCGGTGCAGACGGCGTCGGAACGGCGGATCCGCTCGGGGCTCGCGGTGCCGGTCACGGCGAGGACGAGACGGCCGACGGGGTTGGCCGACAGCGCGCAGTAGGCGAGCAGGTCGTCGTAGGTCTCGTAGCGGCTGACGATCTGGTCCTGGCGGTTGGCGGCGATCAGGCCCAGGAAGGGTTCCGGGGTCAGGGCGTGGCGGCGGACCGTCGGCTGGAGCCCGCGCAGCAGCGGATGGCGCGGGACGTCGTCGAACACCCGGTGCAGATCCGCCTCGACCGCGTCCAGCAGCGCCGTTCGGTCATCGGCCCGTTCGGGGGCGACGCCGAGCAGCCGGGCGTCGGCTCCGCCGGGAGCCAGGTCGCCGTCGCCGATGTCGTCGACCAGCCGGGCGTAGCCGTAGACCGCCATCAGGTCGTCACGCCAGGCCCTGGGCAGGAAGAAAGGCGCCACCGGGAAGTTCTCGGCGGCGGCCTTGTCGAGGGTGGCGCGCTCGGGGTCGACGCCGCGCGGCGTGCCGGTTCGCGTCATCGAGGGCTGCCCTGGGCGGGGACGACACATGCTGCGTTCAGCAGGGGAGCCTCCGTAGCCATTGCCGTCACATCTCCCGTTCTACACTGCCGACCCAATTCACACTATTTCGGACACGCCGCTCACGCTTCCGGCGGAGGGGACCGCCGGGCGGCGTCGCGCGTTATGGCCCTGATTGCCGTCTTTAGGCACCGCTACAGCTTACGTTGTACAACGCGATACCGACCGCCGGGGTGTCCCGTGCATCACGACAACGCACCGATTGGCGTCAAGATTCCTATGCGGGGCTGGAGTTGACGCTTCCTTGGCAGACGCCGGGGCCTGGCGGACCCCGGCGTGCCAGGCTACTTCCCGGCGAACTTCTCGTACTCCTTGAGTACCTCGTCGGTCGGCCCGTCCAGGCGCAGCTCGCCCCGCTCCAGCCACAGGACGCGGTCGCAGGTGTCCCGGATCGACTTGTTGTTGTGGCTGACCAGGAAGACGGTGCCGGCCTCCTTGCGCAGCTCCCGGATGCGCGCCTCGGAACGCTTCTGGAACTTGCGGTCGCCCGTGGCCAGCGCCTCGTCGATCATCAGGACGTCGTGGTCCTTGGCGGCGGCGATGGAGAAGCGCAGCCGGGCGGCCATGCCGGAGGAGTAGGTGCGCATCGGCAGGGTGATGAAGTCGCCCTTCTCGTTGATCCCGGAGAAGTCGACGATCTCCTGGTAACGCTCCCGGACCTGCTCGCGGGACATGCCCATGGCGAGCCCGCCCAGTATGACGTTCCGTTCACCCGTCAGGTCGTTCATCAGGGCCGCGTTGACGCCGAGCAGGGAGGGCTGGCCGCCGGTGTAGACCTTGCCCTTCTCGGCGGGCAGCAGACCGGCGATGGCCCGCAGCAGGGTCGACTTGCCCGAGCCGTTGGAGCCGATCAGGCCGATGGCCTCGCCCCGGTAGGCGACGAAGGAGACCCCGCGCACGGCGTGCACCGTGCGCACGCCCCGTGCCGCGTCGTCCTTGCCCCGCCGGATCATGCGGCTCAGCGCCGCCGTGGCGCTGCCTTTGCCGCCCCTGGCCCCGTTGACGCGGTAGACGATGTGCAGGTCGTCCGCGATGACGGTGGGCATGCGCGGGTCCGTGTTCGCGTCAGCCACGACCGTAGGTCTCCTCGGCCTTCCAGAAGTAGACGAAACCGATCACCCCGGCCAGCAGCGCCCAGCCCACCGCGACCGCCCACACGTGCGGCGGCAGATACGCGGAGCCGTAGCCGTCGATCAGCGCGAAGCGCACCAGGTCCATGTAGACCGCGGCCGGGTTCCACTGCAGCACGTCGGCCAGCCAGCCCGGCACGTCCTTGTCGGCCAGCATCGCCGGAATGCTGAACATCACCCCCGAGGCGTACATCCAGGTGCGCAGCACGAACGGCATCAGCTGGGCCAGGTCCGGCGTCCGGCTGCCGAGCCGCGCGAAGAGCAGCGCCAGCCCGGTGTTGAAGACGAACTGCAGCCCCAGCGCGGGCACCACCAGCAGCCAGGAC
>NZ_QFRK01000063.1 GCF_003143855.1 Streptomyces sp. NWU339 | reverse complement strand
CCTGGAACGTCAGCGCGAGTTATCCCAGCGCGCAGGTGCTGACCGCCCGGCCCAACGGCAACGGCAACAACTGGGGCGTGACCATCCAGCCCAACGGCAACTGGACCTGGCCGACGGTCTCCTGCAGCGCGGGCTGAACCGGACACGAGGAGTGAGGAGGACCCACTCGTATGCGCACCAGACTCCGTTCGTCCTTGCGTTCCCTGGTCACCGGGATGGCCGTCGCCGCGCTGGCCGCGGCGGGCACCGTCGTCGCCGATGCCGCTCCGGCACAGGCCGCCGCCTGCAACGGCTATGTCGGACTCACCTTCGACGACGGCCCGTCCAGCGGCAACACGCAGGCCCTGCTCAACGCGCTGAAGCAGAACGGGCTGCGGGCCACCATGTTCAACCAGGGCCAGTACGCGGCCCAGTATCCGTCCCTGGTCCGGGCCCAGGTCGACGCCGGCATGTGGGTCGGCAACCACAGCTACACCCACCCGCACATGACCCAGCAGAGCCAGTCGCAGATGGACTCGGAGATCTCCCGGACCCAGCAGGCCATCGCGAGCGCGGGCGGTGGTACGCCCAAGCTGTTCCGCCCGCCGTACGGCGAGACCAACTCCACGCTGCGGTCGGTCGAGGCCAAGTACGGGCTGACCGAGGTGATCTGGGACGTCGACTCACAGGACTGGAACGGCGCCAGTACCGACGCGATCGTGCAGGCTGTCTCCCGGCTGGGCAACGGGCAGGTCATCCTCATGCACGACTGGCCCGCCAACACGCTCGCGGCCGTCCCGCGCATCGCGCAGACCCTGGCGGGCAAGGGCTTGTGCTCCGGCATGATCTCGCCGCAGACCGGCCGCGCGGTCGCTCCCGACGGAGGCGGCGGTGGCGGCGGCGGGGGCGGTGGTGGTTGTGCCGCGACGTTGTCGGCCGGTCAGCAGTGGGGTGACCGGTACAACCTCAACGTCTCCGTCACCGGGTCCAGCGACTGGACGGTGACGATGAACGTGCCGTCGCCGGCGAAGGTGCTGTCCACCTGGAACGTCAGCGCGAGTTATCCCAGCGCGCAGGTGCTGACCGCCCGGCCCAACGGCAACGGCAACAACTGGGGCGTGACCATCCAGCCCAACGGCAACTGGACCTGGCCGACGGTCTCCTGCAGTACGAACTGACCGGCACCTGTGGCGCGGTGGTCTCCGGCCGCCGCGCCACAGGCATGCGGCACGCCCTGCCGCGGGCGGCAGTGGTGAGGAGAGCACCCGCAGTACGGAAAATCAGCAGACCCGGGAGCGGGCGGCGGGTTATGTTCCCTGATGTTCGAAGGGGGCCGACATGGCGAAGTCGAAGTGCATGGCCGTCAGTTCCTGCAATCGACAGTGAAGTGGTAGGCGCCATGAGTGACATGTGGACCGGTGAGAAGGTGCGTCTGCGAGGTGTCGAGCCTGAAGACTGGGAAGGCTTCCGTGACTTGACCCGGAACACCTTCGATGTCCGCAACGCCGACCTGGTCGAGCCTCCGCGTTCTGCTGAGAGTTTCCGTTCCTGGACCGCTGAGCGGGCCGGGCGTCCGCCGGGGGGTGACGCGTTCCGCCTGGTGGTCGAGGTGCTGGCCGACCACGCGTTCGCAGGGTCTGTCACCGTCGGAGAGACCGACAGCCGTGCGGGACGATTCAAGACGGGTATCGAGATCAGCCGCGAGCACCGCCGCAGGGGATACGCGGCCGAGGCAACCGAACTCGTCCTCACCTACATGTTCGCCGAACAGCGCCACAACAAGTGCGAGGTGGAGGTCTACGCCTTCAACGACGCCTCCCTCGCCCTCTACCGCAGGCTGGGCTTCGTCGAGGAGGGGCGGCTTCGCCAGCATGAATTCTTCGCCGGCAGCCACCACGATGTCGTGCTGCTCGGCATCACCGCCGCCGAACACTGGGCCGCACACCAGCGCCCATCGGTGCGGTGATCTTCGCGTCACCTTTCCCGCGCCTGCGGCAGATCCTCATGCCCCCGGCTGGGGCCGGACCGTGAGGATCTGCTGGGCCTGGCCGACCGGGCCGTCGACGTCGTGCAGGACCGTGCTGGTGAGGCCCTGGCCGGAGGGGCCGAAGCTGACCGTGGTGTCCAGCCCGGTCCAGATGCCTCGTGGTTGGCGGTGGAGGTGGATGGTCAGGTCGACGTTGGGGAACATCCACGCCGTGGGCGGCTGCCGGGCGGCTATGCCGTTGGCGGTGTCGACGAGGGCGAGATACGACGCGAGGGGGCTGACGGGCTCACCGGCGACCAGGTCGAGTGGCGTGGAGAGCCAGGCGGTCGTACGTCCCGGCTGGGGAGGTGCGACCGGGCGGACGTCCAGGGAGGTGACGTAGCCGCCGGCCCAGACGTCGGACATCGGCCAGGCGGTGAGTGACTCGGGCGGGGTGAGGCGGTCGACGGGGCTGCCCGCGACCGCGGTGGTGTCGAGGCCGGCCAGGAGCCAGGCGCGGGCCCGGACGACCGGGCGGCCGGCGATCCGTACGACCGCTTCGAGGAGTTCGATGGTCCGCCCGGGGCGGATGGTCTCCACCTGGATCTCGCACTCGTCGAGGGCGAGGCGGCCGAGGATGTCGTAGCTGATCCGGGAGAGGATCAGGCCGTTGTCCGGTCCGGCGGCCCGGTGGCGGTCGATGGCGTGGACCACGAGTCCGCCCAGCGGGCTGAAGTGCTGTTCGTCCGGGTCCCAGGCCCCGCCCGCGTGTGTCGTCGGCTTGTAGCGGTGGTCGTCGATGGGCTCGAAGTAGCTGCCCCGGAGCGCGGTGGGGGCGGTGGGGGTGGACAAGGGCCGCTTCTCCTTCGGTGACACGGGTGTCGTGGGCAGCCGGAGCCGTCGTCACGTCAGCTGCCGCCCGGCACGCTACCGCCATCCGCGCGTCTCGCCACGTGAGAATGTGCACACTGCAATCATCGTGCCGGTGCGGGCGGCTGCGCGGCCCGTGGGGCGTCACCGGTGAGGCCGCGCCGTCGGCTCCCCGCACGGAAGTGACGGAGGGGGCAGGAAGCCGGCGGCGGGTATCAGGGGGTCAGCCCTTGCGCTTGGCGGGGACGGGGAAGTCCACGTGCTTGATCTTCTTCCCGGCGACGAAGTCCCAGGCCTCCACGCGCACCCGGTCCTCGAACACCTTCACCCGCAGGCCGGAGGAGTTGTTGCCCTCCAGACGCCGGCTCTGGTGGTCGCCGTGGGGCTCGGTGGCGTTCTTGATCGCGCCCGTGTTGACCACGGGGAATCCGCGCATGTTGCCGGTGGCCTCCGCCCGCAGCCGGCCCCACCAGTCCTCCGCCTTCAGCGACTGGTGCGTGTGGCTGGTGAACATGATGATGTTCGAGTACTTGCCCACGACCTTGGTGAACGCCTCGAGGTCGAAGTAGTCGTTCCCGTTCCAGGAGCTGTGGGTCTCCGTGACGGTGTAGGGGACCGCCTGGTGGTTGTAGAGCATGACCGGCTTGCCCTGCTTCGCCCAGTGCGCGAGACGGGAGTCCAGCCAGTTCAGCTGTTCGTCGGACAGCTTCACGTACGGCTCGACGCCCTTGCGGTCCACATCGCTGTAGTACTCGGTGTTGACCGTGATGTTGGGGATGCCGTCGACGATCTCCTCGCGCCAGACCTTGTCCTGGCCGGTGAAGTCGAGGAACCGGTTGATGTAGGCCTCGGAGCCCTCCGGGCCGAGCATCTCGTGGTTGCCGATGGTGTAGTAGTCGCGTCCGGAGGCGTGCGGGACCTCCTTGCGAGCGGCCTCGAACTCGTCGTAGAGCTCCTGCTTGCCCAGGTCGACGAAGTCGCCGTTGACGAACATGGCTCCGGCCGGGTCCGGCATGTCGTTGAGCTGCTTGACGGCGGACTTGTAGTTGTCGATGCCGCCCTGGATGTCGCTGATGACGTCGATGACGGCGGACGGCTCGCCCTCGACCTCGCCCATGGGCAGCGACACCCGGGCGTTGTCGATGGCCCAGAACCAGTCGTTGTGGCCGTCCTTGTAGCTCCAGGTGAAGACGGCCTTGCGAGCCCCCTCGGGCACGTCGACGGTGATCGCCTCGTGGGAGCTGAGCTTGTCGGCGTCGTAGCGCCGCAGCTCCACCGGCTTGCCGCCGTCGAAGGAGACGCTCACGGTGGCGTGCTGCGGAGCGTCACCCTGTCGGTAGTGGGAGTCGAAGCCGAGGACGATCCGGTCGTGCTTCTTGACGTCGACGGCCGGGGACTTCAGCGCGGTGTTCAGCCGGTCGGTGTCGTTGAGGCGCTGGTGTTGGCTCTCGACGACGGCGAGCTTGTCGTGCGCCCGGGTGAAGTAGTGGCGCTTGTCGGTGCCCACCGCCCAGGTCCAGTCACGGATGTCGGTGATCGCCCAGCCCGCCCAGCGGGCCTCGCCGGTGGTGAATCCGGCGTTCTCCTTGGACCAGCCCTCGGGGAGCGTGTGCGTGAAGTCCGTGGGTGTGGGCACCGAGTCGAAGTCCTCGCTCCACAGAACGGTCTCGGTGAGTGCCTGGTCGACGTACGACTTGCCGGCCTTGTTCTGCTGGGCGACGCGGTCCGAACCCTGGGCGGCTGAGACGCCGGACATCCCCGCGGCGGTGATGCCGAGGGTGACGGCCAGGGCGCAGGTGAGGACGGTGAGGGACTTTCTCGCGGGGAGTGCCATGGGGCTTACCTTGTCTCGGGCAGAAATGGTGACGATCTGCACGATGCCCCGACAAGATGATCACGAGAGGTCCGGCGTCGGGTCTCCGAGTGAATAACCGGAGTTTCGCATTCCGGAAGCGGAGCCCCGACCCGTGCGGAGCGTCAGCGGCGGACCACGTGCAGGTCGGCCTCGATCCGGGCCACGGTCGCCAGGAGGGCGGGCAGCAGGTCGCGGCGTACCGAGTCGACGGAGTTGCGGCTCGCGTGCACGGGGATGTTGACGGCGGCGACGACGGTGCCGTCCCCGTCGCGGACCGGGGCGGCCACGGTGCGCAGACCCACCTCGAGCTCCTGGTCCATGATGGCGTACCCCTGCTTGCGGACCCGCTGGAGTTCGGCGCGCAGCTGCGGCGGGGAGACGATGGTGCGGGGGGTCAGCGGGCGCAGCTCGCACCTGGCGAGGTGCTGGTCGAGCTGCTCGTCCGGGAGGTGGGCGAGCAACACCCGCCCGACCGAGGTGACATGGGCGGGGAAGCGGGTGCCGACGGTGATGGTGGCGGTCATGATGCGCGTGGTGGGCACGCGGCTGACATAGACGATGTCGTCGCCGTCGAGCACGCAGAGGGAGGAGGACTCGCGGACCTCGGCGACCAGTTCCTCGAGGTGGGGCTCGGCGATGTCGGGCAGCGAGGAGCCGGCGAGATACGCGTAGCCGAGTTCCAGGACGCGCGGGGTGAGGCGGAACAGCCTCCCGTCGGTGGTGACGTAGCCGAGGTCGGCGAGGGTGAGCAGAAAGCGCCGGGCAGCCGCGCGGGTCAGGTCGCAGATGCGGGCGACGTCGCTGAGGGTCAGTTCGCGACGCTCGCCGTCGAAGGCGCGGATGACGGCGAGCCCGCGCTCCAGGGACTGCACGAAATGGGCTTCCCGTTCCTGACCACCCATCATCGGCGACCTCCCCCGTTTGCATGCCGAACATCGGTGCGGTGGCAGAACGGTATGGCGGCGGCCGGTGGTCGTCAACTGGCGCCGGGCGGCGGCTCCAACGGGTTGTGACGGTCGATGATCGCCCATTTCAGGGGCGCTTCAAAGTTGTTGAAAGTTGCCCTTGTCAGGGGGTTGACCCGCCTTGGGGCGAACCATAGGTTCCCGGCAAGAACTTGCGTTCGGTCCGCGCACACATGTCTGCGCACACATCGAGAAGTGCATCTTTTGGGGAGGCCTTGTGCGTCGTCTGTCAGCCGGAGTCGCTGCCGTCGCTCTGCTCACGCTCACCGCGACCGCTTGTGGTTCGTCCGAATCCGGGTCCTCCGGCAAGTCGTCCGACGGCACCACCGCCGTGAAGGTCGGTGTGATCCCCATCGTCGACGTGGCCCCGATCTACCTCGGTGAGAAGCAGGGCTTCTACAAGAAGCGCGGTCTCGACCTCACGCTGGAGTCCGGCCAGGGCGGCGCCGCGATCGTGCCGGGTGTGGCCAGCGGCCAGTTCCAGTTCGGGTTCAGCAACACCACCTCGCTCCTGATCGCCCAGAGCCAGAACGTGCCGGTGCGGGCGGTCGCCAACGGCGTCGCCACGACCGGGAAGGAGAACGCCGACGTCGGCGGCGTCGTCGTCAAGGGCGACAGCCCGATCAAGTCGGCGAAGGACCTGGCCGGGAAGAAGGTCGCGGTCAACACGCTGAAGAACATCGGCGACACCTCCGTGCGGGAATCCGTGCGCAAGGACGGCGGCGACCCCGAGAAGGTCCAGTTCGTGGAGCTCGCCTTCGACCAGATGCCCGCCGCGCTGCAGGCCGGACAGGTCGACGCCGCCTGGGTCGTCGAGCCGTCGCTCGCCGTCGTCAAGGGCCAGGGCGGCCGGGTCGTCGCCTCCAACTTCGTCGACGTCTCGCCCGACCTCACCATCGCCCTCTACTTCACCTCCGACAAGCTGGCCCAGCAGGACCCGGAGCTGGTGAAGAAGTTCGCCGAGGCGACCCGCGAATCCCTCGCCTACGCCAACAACCACCCCGACGAGGTCCGCGAGATCCTCTCCACCTACACCAAGATCCCCGAGAAGACGCTGAAGGAGATGACGCTCCCCGGCTGGCCCGAGGAGCCGAACCGCGCCTCCATCGAGCGGCTGGGCGAACTCGGCCAGAAGGACGGCCTGTTCGAGAAGGCCCCCGACCTGGACAAGCTGCTGCCGTGACACAGAAAGCCGTGACACGGACAGCCGTGAAGACCGACGCCCCGGGCGCCCGCCGCCCGGGGCCGGGCAACGCCCTGCTGGGCCTCGCCGGCCTCGGCGGCTTCCTCGCGCTGGTCGAGGCGGTATCCCGGCTCGGTCTGGTGTCCCCCGACTACCTGCCGCCCACCAGCACGATCGCCGCCGCCCTGGCCGAGGAGATCTCCGACGTCGCCTTTTGGGCGGCACTCGGCGACACCCTCACCGGCTGGGCGCTCGGCCTGCTCATCGCCACCGTCGCGGGCATCGCCGTCGGCGTGCTGATCACCGTGGTCCCGTACCTGCGCGAGGCGACGGCCAGCACCGTCGAATTCCTGCGGCCGATCCCCTCGGTGGCGCTGATCCCCCTCGCCGTACTGCTCTTCGGCACCGATCTGCGCTCCACGCTGCTGCTGGTCGTCTACGCCGCCTTCTGGCAGGTCCTCGTCCAGGTCCTCTACGGAGTCCAGGACCTGGACCCCGTCGCGGAGGAGACCGCCCGCTCCTACGGCCTGGGGACCTGGGCCCGGATCCGCCACGTGCTGTGGCCGACCGCCCTGCCGTACGTCATGACCGGCGTCCGGCTCGCCGCGGCCGTCGCCCTCGTGCTCGCGATCACCGCCGAACTCATCATCGGCACGCCCGGACTGGGCTCCCGCATCGCCGTCGCGCAGACCTCCCACGCCGTCCCCGACATGTACGCGCTGGTCGCCGTCACCGGACTGATCGGCGTCCTGATCAACCTGGGCGCACGTGCCGTCGAGCGCCGCTCGCTGGCCTGGCACCAGTCCGTCCGGGGCGAGGTGACCCCATGAAACGCCTGACCCTGCGCACCGCGGCCCTGCGGCTGCTGTTCGCCGTCGGCCTGCCCGTCCTCCTCGCGACCGCCTGGTGGTTCGCCTCCGCCGGCAGCACCGACGTCTACTGGCCGCCGCTGAGCACCATCCTGGAGACCGGACGCGAGGTGTGGACCGCCGAGCGCATCGCCGCGGACGTGGTGCCCAGCGTCACCCGGCTGCTCCTCGGCTACGCCGGCGCGGCCGTCCTCGGCGTGGCACTCGGCATCGTCATCGGCTCCTTCCCGCGCGTACGGGCCACCACCGAACCGGTGTTGGAGTTCCTGCGCGCCGTGCCGCCGCCCGTCCTGGTGCCCGTCATCATGCTCTTCGCCGGGATCGGCGACACCATGAAGATCGTCGTCATCGTCTCCGGATGCGTCTGGCCGGTGCTGCTCAACACCGTCGAGGGCGTACGGGCCATCGACAGCGTGCTGGCCGACACCGCCCGGTCCTACGGCATCGAGGGCCGTGCGCGCCTCGGCCACCTGGTCCTGCGCTCCGCCAGTCCGCAGATCTTCGCGGGCCTGCGGCAGGCGCTGTCGATCGGCGTCATCCTGATGGTCATCAGCGAGATGTTCGCGGCCAGCAACGGACTCGGCTTCGCCGTCGTCCAGTTCCAGCGCAGCTTCGCCATCCCGGGCATGTGGAGCGGCATCCTGCTGCTCGGACTGCTCGGCGTGCTGCTCGCCCTGGTGTTCCAGGTGGTCGAACGCCGGGCCCTGGCCTGGTACCACGGTCTGCGCCGGTCCCGGAGGGCGTCATGAGCAAGGAAAGCGGCGTGAACGCCGGAAAGGGACAGCACATGCTCGACGTAAGGGGCCTGCGGAAGGTCTACGAGGGACACGGCCGGCACGTCGAAGCGGTGCGCGACCTCACCTTCTCCCTCGACGCCGGCGAACTGGTCTGCCTCGTCGGTCCGTCCGGCTGCGGCAAGACGACGCTCCTGAAGTGCATCGCCGGCCTGCTCGAACCCACCTCCGGGGAAGTCCTGCTCCAGGGCAGCCGGATCACCGGCCCGCCGCCCGGCATGGCCGTCGTGTTCCAGGAGTACGGTCGCAGCCTCTTCCCGTGGCTGCGGGTGCGCGACAACGTCGAGCTGCCGCTGCGCCAGAAGAAGCACCTGACGAAGGCCCGCCGCCGTGAGCTGGTCGAGCACGCCCTGCACGCCGTCGGTCTCGGCGACGCCGCGGGCGCGTACCCCTGGCAGCTCTCCGGCGGCATGCAGCAGCGCGTCGCCATCGCGCGAGCCGTCGCCTACGAGCCCGAAGTGCTGCTGATGGACGAGCCGTTCGCGGCCGTCGACGCCCAGACCCGCGCCGACCTCGAGGACCTGATCCGGCGGCTGTGGCAGGAGCTCGGGGTGACCGTCCTCTTCGTCACCCACGACATCGACGAGGCCGTCTACCTGGGCGAGCGGGTCGTCGTCCTGTCGTCGTCCCCGACGGTGGTCCAGGAACAGCTGACGATCGACCTCCCGGCCGAACGCGACCAGCTGCACACCCGGGCGGACCCGCGCTTCACGGAACTCCGCACGCGGGTGTACGAGCAGATCCAGGCGGCGAAACGGGCGACGGGCGCCGTACCGCCCCAGAAGACGGACGCGGAAGCGGGCGCGGACACGGACGCGGACACCGCGCCGTCCGCCCCGGCACTGGACAAGAAGGCCTGACCGCACCTGGCCCCGACCCCCGCCACCCCGGGCTCCGGCAACGCCTGGAGTCCGGGTGCGGCCACCTCGAGGCCACCCCGGGCCGCTCGGCGGCGAAGCCTCTCACCCCTGCCGTCGGACCGACGGGCAGTCGACCTCGGCCCGCACCACCTTGCCAGGGCCGGCGTCGCGGGGGCACGACGCCCCAGCGGCTCGCGAGGACGTTGACCAGCAGCAGCCTCCGGCCCGACTCCTGGTCGGGCCGGAGCCGGGCGGCGACGGCGAAGCGGTGGGCAGCATACGGGCGGACCGGCTGGTAGACGGCGGAGGTGAGCGGACGATGAGCGAGCTGGCGCGGGAGCCGGGAGAGACGACGGCCGAGCAGGGAGAGTCGGGGGCGGCTTCTTCGGGGCCAGGAACGGGCGTCTTGCGGGTGTTCGGGCGGCAGATGAAGCGGTTTCGGTTGCGGGCGGGGCTGGAGCGGCCGGAGGTCGTGCGCGGACAGGGTATTCGCCGTCCACTATTGCTGCCTACGAGCAGGGGCGGCGGATTCCTCCACCGAGGTTCATCGACGTGGTGGACGAACTGCTCGACGCGGGCGGGGTCCTCCAGGAGATGAAGGATGAGGTGGCGCGGGCACAATACCCGGCGTTCTTCCGGGATGCGGCCCGGTTGGAAGCGGAGGCGCTGGGTGTGCTTGCCTACGATGCCCAAGTAGTGAATGGGCTGTTGCAGACCGAAGAGTACGCGCAAGCTGTGTTCTCTACGATGCGTCCTCCCTTGGAGGATGAGGTCATCGAGCAGAGAGTGGCGGCTCGCTTGGCGAGGCAGGCGATCTTCGCCAGGCGGCCAGCACCGTTGATGAGCTTCGTCATCGACGAGTCGGTACTTCAGAGGCCGATCGGCGGCGGAGGCGTTCTTCGTGGCCAATTGGAGCATTTGCTCCTAGTTGGCCAGAAGCGCACGGTGGAGGTCCAGATCTTGCCGTTGACTCGGGAGCAGAACGCGGGTCTTTGCTGGCCCATTCATGCTGTTCGATACTCAAGAGGGGCGCAGAATCTCATACGTTGAGGTGCAGAACGTGAGTCAGGTGCACACGGAGCGACATCTCGTGCGAGGGCTGGAAACCAAGTACGGCACCCTTCGCGCTCAGGCCCTCACGCCTCAGGAATCACTGACGTACATCGAGAACTTGCTGGGAGAGCTCTATGAACGCCTGCCATAGAGCCTCGGCGAACCCGCCCCTGACCTGGTGTAAGAGCAGCTACAGCAGTGAAGAGGGCGGCGCGTGCGTGGAGGTGGCCACCTGCCCGCACACCGTGCACGTGCGGGACTCGAAGGATGCGAACCGTCCGAGTTTGGCGGTCGGTTCGGAGGCGTGGGCCGCGTTCGTCGGGTTCGCCGCCGAGCGGATCGGCTGAGTCGCCGCTTTGCTGTTGTGCCCTGTGGCTCCGAGGGGAGTCACAGGGCACAGGCATGTCCGGGGCGGTCAGGCGTCAAGCCGTGCCTGGAAGTACGCGTGTGCGGCGCGCATCTCGGCCATCCCGGTCCGCCTTGTAGAAGGGGTCCTGGTAGCCGGCCGGGGGGTGGGGTGCGCTCCGGGTCTTCCAGGTGGGCGAGGAGATCGAGGTAGTCCTGCTGGGTCTGACCGTAGCCGTAAGTGTTGGAGTCGGCGGCAACCTTGCAGCCATTGGCCAGGCTGCCCCGCCGGGCCGAGAGGCCGCTGTTCGGCCGTGCAAACACGCCCTGTTGGCCTGACCGAGGGGGCCGGCCAAGTCCTGGGGTGCGCCGACTAATGCGTCGCGGGCGTCCGGCGCCGCGATTTATGGTGATCGGATGCTGAAGTTCACCGATGTCATCCTCGACTGCCCGGACCCCTGGAAGCTGGCCGAGTTCTACGCCGAGCTGCTGAGCTGGGAGATCAACACCAACATCAGCACCAAGGACTGGGTCAACCTGCGCAACGACGGCGTCGAGCTGTCGTTCCAGCGGGTGGAGAACTACCAGCGGCCCGACTGGCCGGGCCAGGAGCATCCGCAGCAGTTCCACCTCGACTTCGAAGTGGACGAGTTCGAGCCCGAGCACCGCCGGGTGATCAAACTGGGCGCCACCTTCCAGAAGAGTTTCGTCGGCGAGTCCGGCTACGGCTGGCAGGTCTACACCGACCCAGCCGGGCACCCGTTCTGCCTCTGCCGCAACCGTCCCCAGTCCTGACCTCACCCGACGAGAAACCGCCCCGGCTCCGAACGGAGCCAGGGCGGTCGGGCGGTTGGAGACGTCAACCGTTGTGATCCTGCTGCTCATCCCTGCAGGAACTGGTTACCGAGCAGCAGGTTCGGCGAACCCTCACCCGGGTTATGCACGATGTCTTTCAGAGCGTTGTCGGTCAGCTCCTTGGAGACGTCGACAGGAGCCGCACCCGGGTCGGCGCCCAGGTGCAGCACCGCGACACCCGCGACGTGCTGCGAACGGGCCGCAAGGGCACGGCCCCGTAGGCACCGAGCCCGTCAGTCAGGTGCTCAGGGCGGCGACGAGGAAGATCGGGTAGAGCACGCTCAGCGATCCGGTGGTGAGGCCGATGGCGCACTGGCCCCGGTTGAGCCCGCGGCCCAGGCCGAGGAGCGCGAAGGTGACGGCGAGGCTGCCGAACAGGAACGGGATCGCGATGCCGATGAAGCCGGCGAACACCGCGGCCAGCAGAGCGGCGCTGCCGAGGAGGGCTGAGACGGGCCCGTAGAGCGTCGCGGGGCCGTCCGCGGATCCGGTGGCCATGTCGGGCTCCTCGCCATGGGGTGTCGGCCTGTCCGACACACAGGTATGCGATCCCTGGATTCCCATCATGGCGCTCCCGGGCCTGTTCCCGGACCCGTATGCCAGGGAAGGACCGCTCCTGAGACCAAGCTCACGCGCAGGCGCGATGCCACCGATCCCGGCCTTCCGGCATCGGCGGAGTCTCTCACCACTGTCATCGGATCCGGATCGACGAGCAGTCGACTTCGGCCCGCACCACCTTGCCGGGGCGGCGTGGCGGGCACGGCACCCCGGCGGCTCGCGAGGGCGCCGGCCAGGAGCAGTCCTCGGCCCGGCTCCTCGTCGGGCGGGCCGATCGGCCGGGCGTCCGCCCGTGAGAGTCCGGCGCGACAAGGTCAGCCACCTCGACGTGCTGCCGTCCGCTGCAAAACACCGAGGGCAGAGCACCGGCCGCACTCTCCGCAAGGCGGAGACGCCCCGTGCTCACGAACCGTCACCATCGCATGGGGGACGGGGCCGAAGGATTTGCAGGCCCGCACGAGGGTCGACACTCCGCGTGACCAGGGCCGGATGATTCATCGGCACCCGCGCCGCGAACCACGAGTGGTTCGCGGCGCGGGTGCCGGCAGTCCGGTTGCGGGGCATCCAGGGCGGAGTAGCCTGAAATTTACCGACGCTACCTGATTCTGGAGGTAGACGATGTTTCTCCGACTGCTGCGGCGCCGTATGCCGTACGGGCTCGTCCTTCTCGGCAACGGCCGTCTGATCCGGGGCTTCAGCGGAGCCTTCTACGACGGTCACGGATACCACTCCTGACACCACCGTGCCCACGTCGGGCCGGGTCCGTCGCGGGGGCGGTGTCAGGCCGACCTTGGAGGATGTGCGGTGGCAGAGGACGCGGCAGAGGACACCGATGCCCTGGTGGCCATGGTGCGGATCCTGTCACCGCATTGCCGTGTCACCAGAATGTCCGACGGGGCGCTGATCGCGGACTGGCGGCGGACGCGTTTTCTCGGAGTGGCGACGGCGGACATCCGGAAGTTCGCTGATGAAGTCTCCGAGGAACGCGCCGAAATCGTCACCGGTCTCATCCGCGCCGGATGCGCGACGGCCCGACGGAGGCAGCAGTCGGACGTCGCGATCGGGCTCTGGCTGCGCGGAGTGCACCTGCTGATCCGAACCGTGGGCTTCGGGCGCGCCCTTCGGCTCCTGTCCTTGGCGGCCCCGGATTACGCCCGCGCGGACCCCGCTGCCACGGAGGACGTCGAACGGCTGAAACGGGCGGTGCAATCACACGGTCGCAGAAGCTGGTTCGTCAACGGCGACTGCAAGGCCGAGGCCATGACGGCTTTCGTCCTGCTGCGGCGGCGCGGCTTGAAGGCCGTACTCCACGTCGGTGTGCGTGAGCACCCGTTCGCCCTGCACGCCTGGACGTCTTCGGCCGGCCTGTGCGTCCCCGACGCCGATCCGCGCGGGCACGCGTTCGCGCCGGTCCTCTCGGTCGGCGGCGGAGGGCAGTGACGTGGAAGCACTCCGCCTCGAGTGGGACGGAGGCGTCCCGAAGCTCTGGGCAGACGGAACCATGGCGCGGCAGGGGCTCGTGACGACGGTTTCCTCACGGGCCGGGACCGCGGTGGTCGCCGGCTGGGCCGGCTCCGTCCGTGGGCGCGTGGCGGGAGCGCGCGGCCTCCTCGACGACTGGGGCCGGCCGCAAGCGGCTCCGCCTCTGCCGACCGGCGACTACGCGGCCGTCCTGGTGTGCCGCGACCGCATCCTGCTGATGCGGGACGAGCAGGCACGCATCCCGCTGTTCTTCAGGGAGTCCGGTGGTCGTGTCACCGCGGTGAGTACCTCGGCGCGCCACCTGGGCGGCGGAGCGGAGCCGGAACGGCGCTACTTCTGCCGGTACCTGACCGGGAACATGGCGCAACCCCACTCGGCACTCACCCCCTTCGCCGGAGTGCACCGCGTACTCGGTGGCGAGGTGGTGGAACTCTCGATCACGGGGCAGACGCGCGGCCGGGTGCTGCGCCACTTCCGTCAGGCCCACGATCCGCCGGTACAGGCAGCGGACGGACCCGGCCTCGGCGGGGCCGCGAAGGACCTGCGCCTCGCACTGGAGAACGCCGTCGGGCGCCGTGTGGGCAGGAGGACGGCATGCCATGTTTCCGGCGGCACCGACTCCACCAGCATCGCGCTGCTCGCGGCACGTCTGCCGGCCGAGGGACAGGGCGACCCCGGGGACCTCGTCCTGCTCGCCGGGCGCTTCAGAAGGGGAGAACTCGCTGCCGAACAGCCTTACATAGAAGAGGCGATGGCGGAGATCCGCCGGCACGCACCCGCAGCCCGCCCGGTGATCCTCGATGTCGACGACGTGGCCGACTTCGACGACTTCCAGCACCACGCGGGAGACCCGGACGAGCCTCATGCGCACGCCTTCCGCGCCCCGTTCTGGAGCAGGCTCCATGCCGCCGCGGCGGATCTGGGCTGCGACACCCTCCTGACCGGCTGCGGGGCCGACCCGATCGTGGACGCCAACCCGTTCCACCTGCACAGGCTGGCCCGCACGGGACGGCTCCGGCAGATGACGAGGCAGGCACGTGACTGGGCCGCGGGCAGCGAGCGGGGAGTGTGGGACATCGTCTCCGCCCACGTGGTGCAGCCGGCTCTTCCACTGGCCGCCGAACGGGTCACAGCGCTCGCCCGCCGCCGCGGAACGGTGCTAGGCGGCCTCGGTGACTTCGCCCGCCCCCGATGGCTGCGTTCCGGATTCGCGCGGGCTCACGGCTACCGTGCGGCCTGCACCGCGGAGAGCCGCTTCGTGTTCGGGCGCAAGCCCGAACAGTCCCTCTACGAAGCCGCCAACTACATCGCCGCTCCCGACCCGCTGTCCTGGCGCCGCGCACAGCAGGACGGATTCTTCCTCTCGCACCCCTTCCTCGACCCGGAGGTCATCGCCACGATGCGCCGCCTCCCCGCCGAGACCGCGTTCCAACCGGGTCGTCCGAAGGCGGTACTGCGCGAGGCGATGGCGGATCTGCTTCCGCCCCGGATCGACGGCCGGGTCGTCAATGTCCCCTTCAACCAGCTCTACGCCCGCGGCCTGCGGACACACGGCGACGAACTCATCGACCTCTGCCGCTCCGCGAGGCATCCGCTGATCGCGGAGATGTTCGACGTCGGGATCCTGTGCCGGGCAGTGAGGGAGGCGCAGTTCGGCATGGGGGACTCCCATTCCTGGGACCGTGTGAACAGTTCCCTCGCCCTCGTGGCGTGGCTGGAGCGAGGGGACCGGCGTTCCCGCGCGCGCCGTGCGGCCATGCCGGTCATCCCTGCTTCTTGATGTCCCAGAGCGTCCGTTTGATCGGACCCGTTCCGGCGGTGACCAAGCCGTACCGGTTCACCATTTCGCTAATCCCGGCACTGGGCAGTATGCGGTTTTCCTCACCGTTTCGCAGGATGAATCCCAACAGGTCTGCGCCATGCGTGCCGAACCGCCAATAGACAGTGAGGTAGCGGGGGGCCATCGTGTGCTGGTCAATCGCATTGTTTTCGTACACCCGGCCGCGGTAGGCGACGTAGTCGGAGCTCTTGTCCTTCTTGACCCACTGGGGCACCTTGCCGCCACTCCAGGAATACCCATTCGGATGGACCTCCTCCAGAACGAACCGGTCCTTGCGCGCCAAGAACGCGGAGGCGTAGAGCGCCAACTGGTCATACGGCGTGTCGATGGGCAGTTGCACAACCGTTTGGGTGACGAGCGCGTCGTTTGCCTCGATCCAGTTTCCGATAGGCACCCATGGCTGCGCCAACACCAACTGGCCGGGCTGGTAGATCTCCCTTCGGGAGAGCGGGTGTTGCACATAGAAGTCACGGAACGTCTCGGCATCTGCACGCCACTGTTTGCGGGGCCGGTCCGTCTGGCTGAGCGACACCCGTTCGCCCATGGCGTGGAATTCAGTGCCGAGCACGTAGAAGCCCATATCGCTGCGGTTCTCGATCTTGATGTCGACCGGTACGACGAACTTCTTGCGGTCCTTGCTCAGCACAGGCTCTCCCACGGTGATATTGACGAGGGGCCTGGCACTGTGCCGGGACGGCTGGTAGAGGTTCTGGTAGCCGAAATTGGCCACCGCGAGAGCCGAGGAGACGATCACTGCCGCGGCCACCCGCTTCGGAGAGGGGATCACGACCGATGTCCGCCACACCGTGAGGACGGCCCATGCGGAACCCGCCGTGAGCAGGCTGAACAGCACCTGGTAAAGCGTGGAATCGCCGTCCCTGAAGGTCTCGAGCAGGAGCATGGCGTTGGTCAACGATGCCGCGACCGTACCGATCAGCGCGACCAACCCGGAATAGGGGAAGATGTTCCGGCCCCAGTGGTCCACGACCGCAACAGCGCCCAACAACGAGAGACCCGTGACCAGAATGAGGGTGGCACCGGTGATGCGCCCCGGGTAGGTCAGGGCCCCGCTGAGGTCTTCGAGGCCCCACCAACCCAGCAGCAGCGCCGTCGGGAGGAGGACCAGCAGGATCAACACCAGGGCAGCCGGTGACTTCCTGCTGCTCGTCGTGATCAGCAGCGCCCGCAGGCGCGAGCCGACGCCGGCCCCGGGGGGATTCCTCACGTGATCATCTCCTGACGTCGCAGACCGCCCACCACGCGCTGACGGTGACCGCGACCGGAACACACACGCGAGCCGACCGCGAAGAGCCCCGCCGGTAGGCACCGGCCCACGCCCACTGGACCCACGGGGTTCTCCTTCGACTTCGACCGTCACTGCGGCACCGCACGGGTGAAGCGCCGTCCGGCGAGCCCCTGCCGGCTTCCCGCGGCGCGTACCTCGCAGTGGCGCCGCGGAGCATCCGATCCCCGCAGCGGACCGAGAGGCCTGGTGCTGCGCCGGGACTCGAGCACCATCGTCCGTGTCGATCATTCGGATCACCATCCGGATGCCTCTGGACGGCCTACACGGATGAGTCCCTTCGGGCTTCGGACAGGAGGCCCGCCGTCGTCGATGCTGCGGCGAACGAGGAACTCGTGCCGGTCCTCGTCGGCGGGGGTGGGCGCCCGCTCGATCGTGATCTTGTTGCTGCTCAGGTCCTTGCGCCGACGCATGACGCGCAGGTGGCCGAGGACCGTTCCGGCGTGGTCCCTCGCGGTCGGCAGCCACACCGCCCTCCCGCCGGCCAGGGGCTGCGCTTGCCCCGATACCGGCCCCCAGGGCCTTCGGTACTCGTTCTGGTGAACTGTGATCGTTCACCGGTTCCCTCACGTTCCGCGTCCTACGTTGGCGCTGGGTGAGGCCGACCTCCGGGCCGACCCGGCGGTCAGGCGTCCACCCGGTCCGCCTTGTAGAAGGGGGCCTGATAGCCGACCGGGGGCGGGGTGCGCTCCGGGTCCTCCAGGTGGGCGAGGAGGTCGAGGGAGTCCTGTTCGGTCTGACCGTCCCGTACGTGTTGAAGTCGCCCGCGCTCTTAAGGTCGTTGGCGTCGAAGGGTGAAGCGACCTCTCAGGTCCCGACCGGCCCCGGCCCGGGTGGTGCCTGTGTTGCCCTGGGTGAGGGGCCGGCCGCCCGCCGGCTCAGTGCCGGGCACCCCCGTCGGCGCCCAGCGAGCGTTCGGCGACTCCCGCCAGATGCCGGGCGAAGACCTCACGGGCGTCGGGCGTGAGACCGCGCAGCGCCACCAGGGCGGTGAGCGCGACATCGCACAACTCCGCCTGAACGTCGTCCCATCCGTGGGTGGTGCCCTTGCGCGGGTTCTGGCCGGTCGCGCCGATCACCGCCTGGGCGACCTCGCCGACCTCCTCGGACAGCTTCAGGACGCGCAGCAGCAGACCCTCCCGGCCGTCGACCGCGCGGTTGGCGTCCAGCCAGGCGTGCAAGGCGTCGACGGAGCCCCAGAGACCGGCGGACGGTACGGCGGGGGCGGGGGACGCGGGGGACACGGAGAGGTTCGTGCTCGGATCGCTCATACGCAGACCCTGGCACAGACCACGGACAGCGCTCGGCGGTCCTCCGCACCGGCCCGGCGGAGTCGTGGGTCTCCTTCAAACGCGCCGGCCGTCGTCCGCTTCCCTCCGGTGGACGGCCGGGGCCCCGTCGGGGCCGTCCACCGCGTCGCGGGGCAGGCCGATGGCGAGGAGCGCGACGTCGTCGTCGAGGTGCTCCGCGGTGTACCGGTACAGGTCGGCGAGCAGGGCGTCCAGCACGCGGTCCGGGTCCGGCGGGAGGGGGCGGGACAGCCGCGGGATGGGGTCGTAGAAGACCCCGCGGTGGTCGCGGGCCTCGACGACACCGTCGGTGAACAGCACCAGGACCGCCCCCTCGGGCAGGGCGTACCGGTCGACGGGGACGTCCGGGAGGACGTCCGGGGTGCCGAGGCCGGCCAGGCCCAGCGGCAGCGAGGGCGTGCCCGGCTCCAGCGGGCGGGCCCGGCCGCGGTGGACCAGCAACGGCGCCGGGTGCCCCCGATTGGCCATGCACAGGGTGGAGCCGTCGGCGGACAGCTCGGCGACGACGGCGGTGACGAACGTCTCGAGTCCTGCCCCGTCCTCGGCGACGTGGGCCTCCCGCACCCGCTCCTCCAGCCAGCGGACCACACCGGGCAGGTCCGGAGCGCGAAGGGTGGCCTCGTGGAAGGTGCCCAGCAGCGCGTTGACGGTTCGGATCGCGCCCAGGCCCTTGCCCCGGACATCGGCGATCATCAGCCGGATGCCATGGGGAGTCGAGTGGATCGCGTACAGGTCGCCCCCGATGGCGGCCTCCCGCGCGGCGGCCTCGTACCGGACGGCCACGGCCAGCGGCCCGATCCGGCCGGGCGGGGAGGGGAGCATCGCGCGTTGGACGGCCTCGGCGACCTCGCGGGCGTTCTTCAACTGCCGCCGCTCGCGGGCCAGCAGCCGGTTGACCACCGCGGCCAGGAAGGTCAGGGTGACGAAGGTGGAGAACGGGACGATGTCGTCGACGCCGAACGGCAGCCTGCCTCTCACCAGCGGCAGGAGTACCGCGGCGAGGAGCGCCGCCCCGCCGGTGGCGACCGTCCCGGTCAGGGAGAGCCAGGGCGCGACCAGCACGGGGGCGGCCGCCAGCAGGGGGAACACCCTTATGCCCCGCGGGGTGAGGAGGTCGAGGACGAACACGCCGAGGATCAGCGCGGCGGGCAGCCATCGAAGCCACCGCCTTTCGCGGGGCGCTAACGCTCGGGTGGGGCCCATTCTCCTGCGCTCCGGGGTTTCCTGGACAGAAGCCGGGTTTCAGTCTCCGCCGCGTCCCCGACCCCGGCGACCGGAGCACCACGACGGCGGTACCGGGCAGCACTGGGCGGTAGTGGGCAGTACTACTCGAACAGAGCCTCCTGTTTGCCCTCCTTCGCCCTGCGCAGGCGTCTGGACCGTGCGCCCACGACCACCGCGGTGGCCGCCGCGGTCGCGGCGAAGGCCGTGAAGACCATCCAGCTCCGGTCGGCCGTGTGGCCGAGGGCGTGGTCCACCGAGAGGCGGCCGGGCCCCGCGACGGCGAGGCCGGCCGCCGTCAGGCCCAGGGTCGCGGCGTGCTCGTAGCCGCCCTCCTGGTTGAAGAAGCCGTTGGGCGCGTGCACGGCGGCCGCGCCCGCCATCGCACCGGCCGCCGCCGCACCCGCCGCCGGAGTGGCCAGGCCGAGCGCGAGCAGCGCACCACCGCCCGCCTCCGCGAGGCCCGCCGCCGTCGCGCTGGCCTTGCCGGGCGCATAGCCGACGGCCTCCATGAACTGGCCGGTGCCCTCGATCCCGCCACCGCCGAACCAGCCGAACAGCTTCTGCGCGCCGTGCGCCGCCAGCGCCCCGCCCGTCCCCAGCCGGAGCAGCAGCAGACCCAGATCGCGTCGGTCGTAACAGGTCACGTCGTCTCCCGGGGCAGTCGCTTCGCGTGACCACCGTCGCACCCCGGCGTCCCGCCCGGCCCGCCGCCGCCCGCCGTTCGGGTGGCGGCGGCCGACGGCCGGCAGGACGCCGACAGGCATGACGATCCGGACCTCCCCTCTCGGCGACCCCGCCGTACGCGCCTTCGTCACCGCGGTCGACAACCATGACCAGGGGGGCTTCACGGCCCTGCTCGCGCCCGGGGCGACCATGGCGGACGACGGCAGCGACCGCGGTCTCACCGACTGGATCGACCGGGAGATCTTCTCCTCCCACGGACACATGGACGTCGACGACGAGTCCGACGGCGGACGCAGCCTCCTGGTCCGCTACCGGAACGGCACCCGGGGCGAGATGCGCGCCCACTGGAGCCTCACCGTCGACGACGACGGCAGGATCAGCCGCTTCGAGACCGGCCGGGCCTGATCACGGCAGCCGTTCCACCCACCGGCGCGTGCCCCGCGGTCCCACGCGGGGCCACCCCCTGCCGGTGCGGTGGAACGGCTGCCCTCCCCCTGGAAGTGGCCTGCGGAAGCCTGCTGCTTCAAGTGTGAAGCTTTGGTGCAGGGGAGTTGAGCATATGGCCGCCGTCGGCCGCAATGCTGCGGATGTTCGTATTCCGCTTGTGTGGATCAAGGAGAGTGGGGCTCCGCCCGCCGGGCCGTCGACGAGGCGGGGTTCACACGGCGTCCCCCGGGTAGCGGACGCCGATACGGTCGCGGATCGCGTCGAGCGTCCGCATCACGGCGAGCGTGCCGTCCAGCGGGACGAGCGGGGACTCCGTCTCACCGGCCCGCAATGCGCGCATCACCTCGGCGGCCTCATGGCCGAGCGTGTCCCGGCGCCCGTCCGCCGGGTCGGCCGTGAACTTCTCGGCCTCCCGGCCCTCCCGGTGCAGCACGAACCCGTCCGGGAAGAAGAAGCCGTACGGGATGTCGATCCGGCCCTCGGAACCGGTGATCGACGCCGAGGTCTCCGTACCGCCGACGATGGAGCAGTGCACCGACGCGAGGGCACCGTCGTCCCAGGAGAGCAGCGCGCCCGTCTGGAGGTCGACCTTCTCCTCGGAGAGCGTCGCCCTCGCCACGACGTCCGACGGCTCCCCGAGCAGCAGCTGTGCGAACGACACCGGATACACACCGAGGTCCAGCAGCGCGCCCCCGCCCAGCGCGGGGTCCCGCAGCCGGTGCGAGGCCGGGAAGTTCCCCGCCAGCCCGAAGTCGGCCCGCACGGTGCGGACTTCGCCGATCGCGCCGTCGTCGACCAGTGCCTTCAGCCGCCGCACCATGGGATGGCAGTACATCCACATGGCCTCCATCAGGAAAAGCCCCCGGTCGCGCGCCAGGGCGACCAGTTCCCCGGCCTCGCGCGCGTTGAGCGTGAACGGCTTCTCGCACAGCACGTTCCGCCCGGCCTCCAGGCACAGTCCGGCCGCCGCCCGGTGCGCCGAGTGCGGAGCGGCGACGTAGACGACGTCGACCTCCTCGTCCCGGGCGAGCGACTCCCAGTCGCCGTACGCCCGCCCGATCCCGAACCGGTCGGCGAACGCCCGCGCCGACTCCGCCGACCGTGAGGCCACCGCCACGATCTCCGCGTCCGCCAGCTCCGCCAGATCCGCCGTGAACCTCGCGGCGATCCCGCCGGTCGCCAGAATCCCCCAGCGCACGTTCCGCCCCGTCATCCGTCCCACCCCTGCCCGTGTCGTCGGCACCTCGGCCGCGGAAATCCATGGAAGCGCTCCCATGGCATCGTCGTCGACGCCGAGCACTCCGTCCGAGCTGAGAGCATAGGGAGCCTATGACGCGAAAAGGGAGGGGTCACATGCCCGAGGGCGGGGCGTCCATATCGGATCCGACGGCGAACTCGACGGCACAAACGGACTCAACGGAAGAATCGACGACGCACCCGGCGGCGCGTCCGACGACGCACCCGACGGCGAGCGCGGCGCCGCCGCTCCGCGGGACCGCCGGCCGCACCGGCCTGCTGGTGACCTTCCTCCTGGGCGGTCTGACCGCCACGCCCCCACTGGCGATGGACATGTACCTCCCCGCCCTCCCGGAGGTCACCCGGTCCCTGCACGCGCCCGCCGCCACCGTCCAGCTCACGCTCACCACCTGTCTGGCCGGCATGGCGCTCGGGCAGCTGGTGGTCGGGCCGATGAGCGACCGGTGGGGACGCCGCCGCCCGCTGCTCATCGGCCTCGCGGTCTACGTCGTCGCCACCGTGCTGTGCGCGTTCGCGCCGACCGTCGGACTCCTCGTCGCCTTCCGGCTGCTGCAGGGCCTGGCGGGCGCGGCCGCCATCGTCATCGCGCGGGCGGTGGTCCGCGACCTGTACGACGGCGTGGCCATGGCCCGCTTCTTCTCGAACCTCATGCTGATCTCCGGCCTGGCGCCGATCATGGCACCGCTCATCGGCGGGCAGATCCTGCGGGTGACGGACTGGCGGGGCGTGTTCGTCGTCCTCGCCGTCCTGGGGGTGTTGCTGGCGGCCCTGGTCTGGGCGAAGCTGCCGGAGACGCTGGCCCCCGCCGACCGCCACGGCGGCGGCGTCGGCGCGGCCCTCGACGCGATGCGCCGGCTGCTCGCCGACCGGGTCTTCGCCGGCTACATGCTCACCGGCGGATTCGCCTTCGCCTCCCTCTTCGCCTATGTCGCGGCCTCCCCGTTCGTCGTCCAGGAGATCTACGGGGCCTCCCCGCAGACGTTCAGCCTGCTGTTCGGGCTCAACTCGATCGGTCTGATGATCGTGGGGCAGATCAACGGCAAGGTGCTGGTCGGCCGGGTCCGGCTGGACCGGGTGCTCGGTTTCGGGCTCTGCGTCGTGGTCGTCGCCGCGGTCGCGCTGCTGCTGATGTCGCTCGGCGTGTTCGGCGAGGTCGGGCTGGTGCCCGTGGCCGCCGCGCTGTTCGTGCTGATGTCCGCGATGGGCATCACCATGCCCAACACCCAGACCCTCGCCCTGATGCGCACCCGGCAGGCCGCCGGTGCCGCCTCGGCCCTGCTCGGCACGGCGTCCTTCCTCGTCGGCGCGATCGCCTCCCCGCTGGTCGGGATCGCCGGGGAGGACACCGCCGTCCCGATGGCCGTCGTCCAGCTGACCGCCGCCCTGGCGGCGCTGGCCTGCTTCACGGGCCTGTGCCGCCCCTGGAGGGGGCGGGCGAGTGCGGAGGGTGAGGGCTTCTGAGCGCCCCGAGACTGCGCCACGGCACCCCCGAACGGGCCGGGCTCGACCCCCGCGAACTCCGGGCCCTCGTCCGCGAGGTGCACGACGGCACCACCGGGGAACGCCCCTGGGCGGCGGGCGCCGTCGTGGCCGTCGGCCGCGGCCCGGTGCTCGCCGTGCAGGAGGCGGCGGGCTGGGCCGTGCGCTACGCGGCGTACGACGAGCACACGGGCACCGCGGTGGAACTGCCGCCGGACGACCGGGTGCCGATGGCCGTGGACACCCCCTTCGACCTGGCGTCCCTGACCAAACTGTTCACCTCGGTGGCCGCCGTGCAGCAGATCGAGCGGGGCACCCTGGGCATCGACGCCCGCGTGGGCGCGTACCTGCCGGACTTCCCCGCGGCCGTCCGGCACGGCATCACCGTCCGGCACCTGCTCACCCACACCTCCGGGCTGCGCCCCGAACTCCCCCTGTACGACTGCGCCGACGACGCGGAACGGCTCGCCCTGCTGCGTGCCGAGCGGCCGGTCGCGGCGCCCGGCGCGTACCGCTACTCCGACCTGAACATGCTGCTGCTCCAGCACGTCCTGGAGCGCCTCACCGGCCGCACGCTCGACACGCTCGTCCACGACGGCATCACCCGGCCGCTCGGCATGACCGCCACGGACTTCGGCCCGTGTCCGGGCGCGGCGGCCACCGAGGACCAGCGGCGGCCGTGGGCCAAGGCGGACCGGGGGATGCTGCGCGGCGAGGTGCACGACGAGAACGCCTGGGCGCTCGGCGGGGTCGCGGGCCACGCCGGCCTCTTCTCCACCGGCCGCGACCTGGCGGTCTTCTGCCGTGCCCTGCTGGCGGGCGGCGCCCACGGCCCCGCCCGCATCCTCGGCCCCGACTTCGTGGACCTGCTCCTCGCCCCGCCGGGCCTGGGCTTCGCCGTGGACCAGCCGTGGTTCATGGGGGAGCTCGCGGGCCGCGGAGCGGCCGGCCACACCGGCTTCACGGGCACGTCCCTGGTCCTCGACCGCGCCACGGGTACCTACCTCGTCCTGCTCGCCAACACGGTCCACCCCCGCCGCCCCCCGGCCCCGGCCAACGGCCCCCGCGCGCGTGCGGCCACGCGGGTGGCCCGCGCGGTCCGGGGGAGGTGAATCCGGCCGTCGGCCCGCGCCATAGAATTTCCAGGTGAACGACCCCGCTGCCGCCTCTCCCGTCTCTCCCGCTGACGTCCTGCGCGGCGCGCTCGCCGGACTGCTCGACGGGCTCCCGCCGCGGCGGGCCGCGCAGGCCGTCGAGCGGCTGATCGCCACCTACCGGGGCGCCACCCCGACCGGGGCGCCCATCCTGCGGGACCGCGCGGACGTCGCCGCCTACGCCGCGTACCGCATGCCGGCCACGTTCGAGGCCGTACGGTCGGCGCTGGCGGCGTTCGCGGACGCCGTGCCCGGGTGGACGCCCGGCGACCACGTCGACATCGGCGGCGGCACCGGCGCCGCCGCCTGGGCGGTGAGCGCCACCTGGGACGGGGAGCGGCCGGTGACCGTCCTCGACTGGGCCGAACCCGCACTCGCCCTCGGCCGGGAACTCGCCGTCGCGAACCCCGCCCTCAAGGACGTCCGCTGGCACCGCTCCCGCATCGGCACGGAGCTCACCCTCGAGCGCACCGACCTCGTCACCGTCTCCTACGTCCTCAACGAACTGACCGCCGCCGACCGCGCCGCCCTCGTCGACGCCGCCGCCGGCGCCGCGCAGGCCGTCGTGATCGTCGAACCCGGCACCCCCGACGGCTACACCCGGGTCATCGAGGCCCGCGCCCGGCTGGTGTCGGCCGGCTTCCGGGTCGCCGCCCCCTGCCCGCACAGCCTCGCCTGCCCCATCGTCCCCGGCACGGACTGGTGCCACTTCGCGGCCCGGGTCAGCCGTTCCTCACTGCACCGCCAGGTCAAGGGGGGCTCCCTGCCCTACGAGGACGAGAAGTTCAGCTACGTCGCCGCCACCCGCCTGCCCGCCGCCCCGGCCGCCGCCCGCGTCGTCCGCAAGCCGCAGATCCGCAAGGGCCAGGTCCTCCTCGACCTCTGCGAGAGGGACCCGGCCCTGAGCCGCACCACCGTGACCAAGCGCCACGGCGACCTGTACCGGGCGGCGAGGGACACGTCCTGGGGCGCCCCCTGGCCGCCGGCGGCCGGCGACGACGGAACTGACGGCGGGAGCTAGGGCGTGTACGGAGTCGTGATCATGGTGCTGGTTGAAGGCTGCGGATCCAGATGACGGCTCCACGCAGGTGGAGTCCGGCGAGGTAGCTCTCGGGGGTCTTGTCGTAGCGGGCGGCGATCCCGCGCCACGCCTTCAGCTTGTTGATCAGGCGTTCAACGGTGTTGCGGTCCCGGTAGAGCTCCGCGTCGCAGGTGACGGGCCGTCCGCCCCGGCGGCCCTTCTTCCTGCGGTTCGCCGCCTGGTCCTTCTTCTCCGGGATGACCGCCTTGATCCCTCGTTGGCGCAGGTGGGCACGGTTGGCACGGGAAGAGTACGCCTTATCGCCGGCGACCGCGTCGGGACGGGTGCGCGGACGGCCCACCGGACCGGGCACCCTGACCTTGCCCAGGACGGGAACGAACTGCGGGCTGTCCGCGGCCTGCCCGGGCGTGAGGACGAAGGACAGCGACCGACAGCGCCGTTCGGCCGCGACGTGGACCTTGCTGGTCAGCCCGCCGCGGGAACGCCCCAGCGCGGCGACCTTCAGACGGGCCCGGAGCCGTCGGCGGCGCTGCCGCCGCTCGGCATGGGTCAGGCCCCTGGCTCCGTCTGCCCCGTCTGCCGGCTCTGCACCTTCCTGATCCTTTTGCGCCCCGCTGCGGCCCCTTTTTCCTCCGCCACCGCCTTCTCCAGCGCGGCCAGGACCTTCTCGTCGACGACCATGCCCGCCGCGTCGTGATGGGCCCGGGCCGTGGTCGAGTCGATGCTGACCAGCGAGAGATCCACCTGACCCCGTCGGGCGGCTTCCGCGATCATCGCGTCCATCAGGGCCTGGAACACCCCGGCGTCACGCCACTGCCGGAAGCGGTCGTACACCGTCGACCACGGGCCGAACTCGGTCGGCATCTCCCGCCACTGGCCGCCCGACCGGAACTTCCAGATCACGCCTTCGAGTTGGTCCCGCAGTCGATGCGGATAGGGACCGTAGGCGCCGATCGGCAGCAACGGCTCGACCAGCGCCCACTCGTCATCACTCAGCTCGCGTCTCGCCACACGAGTGTTCTACCAGCCCAGTGATCACGACTCCGTACACGCCCTAGGGCCGGCTTTCCCGCCCGGCGTCCCCTCCGTCCCGGTCCTCCCGCTGTTCCTGCTGCCTCTGCTGCTCCTTCCGTTGCTCCTGGAGCTTGCGCAGCAGCTCGCGTTTCCGGGCCCGGGGGTCGAGGCCGCCCCCGACGCGTCCGTCGCGTCCCCCGCCGCGCAGGGCCTCGCGGCCGAGGTGCTTCCGGGTGCCGCCGACGCCCAGCATGTTTCCGGCTCCGCCTCGGGACATGGTGGTCTCCTTCCGGTGAGCGCCCTCTGCGGACGCAGGTGACGAGACGTATCGTCTCGGTCCGGTCTCCCTCACTGTCAGGCGAGACGCGGCGTCTTGTCAACCTGATAAATTCGACCCATGGCCACGAACAACCCCGCACCCCCCGACTCCACCCGCCGCAGTGAGCGCTCCCGCCGTGCCATCTACGACGCGGCCATCGCCCTGGTCGTGGAGGTCGGCTACCCGAAGACCACCATCGAGGGCATCGCCGCCCGCGCCGGCGTCGGCAAGCAGACGATCTACCGGTGGTGGCCGTCGAAGGCGGACGTCCTGTTGGAGGCGTTCCTCGACCTGAGCGAACAGGCCGCCCGCACCGCCGGACAGGAGCCGGAGGGCGGCGGGAAGTACGTGATCCCGGACACCGGGGACCTCGCCGCCGACCTCAAACTCGTCCTGCGGGCCACGGTCGACGAACTGCGCGACCCGGCGTTCGAGGCGCCGTCCCGCGCGCTGGCCGCCGAGGGCGTCGTCAACGAGGAGCTCGGCCGGAGGTTCGTCGCCCAGTTGCTGGAGCCGTCGCTCCAGCTGTACGTCGACCGGCTGCGCTCCGCGCAGGAGGCCGGAGAGGTCCGCCCCGGCATCGACCCGCGCATCGCCCTGGAACTCTTCGTCTCCCCGCTCGCCCAGCGCTGGCTGCAGTACACGGGACCGATCACCCACGAGTACACCGACACCCTCGTCGACTACGCCCTGTACGGCCTCGCCCCCCGCTGACCGGGGGCGTCCGCGACGCCTCCCCGGTCGCACCGGCGTACCCCCGGGGTGTACCTTTCGCCCCCCGGGGCGCCCCTCGTCCGGTCCGTGCACCGCTTGTCCCAGGTGCGCCTATTGTGGGCTCCGGCCCCCCGATGCGCACGATGGTGGGACCATAGGGCATGCTGAGGGGCACGACGGCGAGGCGAGGAGTTAGATGAGCGCGGAGTTCGGCGGCAGGACCGGCAGGCAGGGCAAACTCTCCCGGTGGCTGCGCGGCCGCCGCCCGGAACCGGCCGTCGACGAAGGCGGCCGTGAGGAACTGCTGCTCGCCGCCGCCGAGGCGGGACTGCCGCTCGCGCCCGCCGCCCACCCCGCTGCCGGATACCGATGTTCGTGCGACCGCGTCGGCTGTCCCACCCCCGCCCGGCACCCGGTCTCGTTCGCCTGGCAGACGCAGTCCACCACCGACCGCGCCCAGATCGAGCGCTGGGCCCGCCACCAGCCGCAGGCCAACTTCATCACCGCGACCGGCATGGTGCACGACGTACTCGACGTGCCCCTGAACGCCGGTCGCGAGGCGTTGGAACGCCTGCTGGCGGCCGGGGTCGAGGTTGGGCCCGTCGCGGAGAGCGACGACGGCCGCATACTGTTCTTCACCCTCACCCGGGGCACCCCCGAGGACGAGGACGAGTGGTGGCCGTGCGAGCTGGACTGCCACCCCGAGACCATGGACGAGCACCCCGGCCTGCGCTGGCACTGCCGCGGCTCCTACGTCCTGGTACCGCCCGCGCGGCTGCCCGGTGACGACAACCGGTCGGTGCACTGGGTACGCGGTCCGGAGCATCCGCTGCCCGACCCGCTGAGCCTGCTGGAGTACCTCACCGACGCCTGCGCCCGCCACGCGGTCGAGCACCCCGACCAGGCGGCCACTGCCTGGCCCCTGCGTCGATAAGGCCCTGTTGTTCGGGTTGTTCGAGTTGTTCGGGGTTGTCCGGACCGTGCGGCCCCGGCCCTACTCGCCCTTCGCCGACGTCAGCCCCTGGATCCGCCCCAGGATCTCCACCTGGCCGTCGCCCGGGGCCAGGGCCACCTCGTTGGAGACGAACTCCATCGTCAGGGTCTGCCGGATCTCCCCCGTGGTCAGCGCCAGCACGTCCTTGTTCGGGGTCGGCACGGACGCCCCGTCCGCGGCGGTCTGCTTCTCGTAGTGGCGCGTGGTGAAGAACACCAGCGCCCCGCCGTCCTCGGTGCGCAGCGCCAGGGGCGCGTAGTCGCCGTTCGTCAGCGGCTCGTCGATGTACTGCGTGGCCAGTCCCGGCCGCGCCGACTGCTTGGTGCGCAGCGCCCGCCACGCGCTGGTGTGCGGGCCCTCGGCGAAGGCGGCACCGCCGCCCTGCCCGTCCTCGCCGCCCTTCCCGTCCTTCAGGTACGCCGCGTAGGTCGCGCTCAACTCGCCGGGCGGCACGGCGAGATCGGTGGCGTTCGCGGGGACGGCCTCGGCCCAGCCGTCCTTGTCCAGCGGGAACTCGGGTATGTCGTCCGGGGCCACCAGCGTCAGATACGCCGCCTCCCAGGTCTCCTCGAGACCGCCGCGGGTGAACACCAGCAGCCAGCGCACGCCGCCGCCCTTGTTGCCCGCCGCGTCCGCGAGGAACCAGCGGGGCCAGCCGGCCTTCTTGGGGATGGTGAACTTCGCGTCCGTCAGCTTCAGCGGCGAGTGCCCGGGGTTGCCGTCCGGGTTGTTGGCCTTCCCGGCCGTCAGCCGCGCCTTGTCGATGTCGCCGAGCGCGCCGGTGGTGTACTCGGCGTCCAGGGAACTGTCGTACGCCTCATCGGCCTTGTTGTAAGCGGCCGTGAAATCCTGGAGCGCCTGCGCGGCTTCGGCGCGGGTGGTGGCCGGAAGCACCTCGCGCTCGCCGTGCACCACCACGCAGCCGCTCGCCGTCAACGACAGAGCGGTCACCGATGCCGCGAGCAGCGCGCCCCGGTCGAACCCGCGGAGCCTTCGAAGGCCGAGATCCCTGCACATCCGGTTCCTTCACCTTCCCCTTCCCGGAGGCGAACCCTACCGGGACGAGGTACGGCACGAACACGCGGACGGGACACAGCGGCCACACCGTGACCGAGCCGGAGCCGGAGCCGGAGCCGGAGCCGCGGAGCCGGAGCGGGAGCAGGAGCGGGAAGCGGCCGGGCCGGGGCCCGTCGGCGTCAGCCGTCCCTGGTGGGGAGGACCGGCACCGCGCCCCCGCGATGCTTGAATGCCCCGGTGACTGATTACGACGTGGTGCGCGTCTTCTGCGGCCCCCGGGGCGGGTACGGCAACGAACTCGGCGTCGTCCGCGACGGTTCGGTGATGCCCGAGCGGAGCGACCGGCAGGAGTTCGCCGCGAAACTCGGCTTCAGCGAGACCGTGTTCGTCGACGACCCCGAGCGCGGGGTGATCGACATCTACACCCCGACCCTGCGCCTGCCCTTCGCCGGCCACCCGTGCGTCGGCGCGGCCTGGTTGCTCGACGTACCAGAACTCGTCACCCCGGCAGGGGTGGTGGGCGCCCGGCAGGACGGGGAGTTCTGCTGGATCGAGGCGCGCGCGGAGTGGGTGCCGCCGCGCACCCTGCGCCAGTACGCCACCGCCACCGAGGTCGACGACCTGGCCGTACCCCCGAAGGGGGAGTGGATCTACGCCTGGGCCTGGGAGGACGAGGCGGCGGGCCGCATCCGTGCCCGTGCCTTCCCCGGCCGGGACGACCGCATCGACGAGGACGAGGCGACCGGTGCCGCCGCCCTCCTGCTCACCGACCGGCTGGGCCGCGCCCTGAACATCACTCAGGGCGCGGGCTCCCAGATCCTGACCGCACCGCAGCCGCACGGCTGGACCGAGATCGGCGGCCGGGTGCTCCTGGAGCGCTGAGCCTGGGCTCAGCCCATCTCCTCCAGCGTCCTGCCCTTGGTCTCCGGCACCCACTTGAGGATGAACGGGACCGCCAGCGTGGCGAAGATCGCGTAGATCACGTACGAACCGGACAGGTTCCACTCCGCCATGGTCGGGAACGTCGCGGTGACCAGCCAGTTGGCGACCCACTGCGCGCAGGCGGCGACGCCGAGCGCGGCCGCGCGGATGCGGCTGGGGAACATCTCGCCGAGCAGCACCCAGGCCGCCACGCCCAGGGACATGGCGAAGAAGAGGACGAAGGTGTGGGCGGCGACCAGTGCGACGGCGGCCTGGGTGTCGGGCAGCGAGATGTCGTCGCCCGTTCCGGTCTTGTAGGAGAAGGCCCAGGCGACGGCCGCGAGGGAGACCGCCATGCCGGCGGAACCGATCGCGGCCAGCGGCTTGCGGCCGACCCGGTCGATGAGCACCATCGCGATCACCGTGCCCACGATGTTGATGACCGAGGTGGTGAACGAGTAGAAGAACGAGCTCGACGGGTCGATGCCCACCGACTGCCACAGCGAGGAGCTGTAGTAGAAGATCACGTTGATGCCGACGAACTGCTGGAAGACCGACAGGCCGACGCCGACCCAGACGATCGGCAGCAGGCCGAAACGGCCGCGGAGGTCCTTGAACCGCGGTGCCTTGTCGCTGCGCGCGGCCTGCTCGATCTCGGCCACCCGGGCGTCGAGATCGACCTGCGCGCCCTCGAGGGTGCGCAGCACGTCCTTGGCCTCGCCGGTCCTGCCGACCGAGATCAGGTAGCGCGGCGACTCCGGGATGCGCAGCGCCAGCAGACCGTAGACCAGGGCGGGGACGGCCGCGATGCCGAGCATGACCTGCCACGCCTCCAGGCCCAGCAGGCTGCCGCGCTGGTCCCCGTCGGCGAGGGAGAGCACCATCCAGTTGACCAGCTGGGAGACGGCGATGCCCAGCACGACGGCGGCCTGCTGGAAGGAGACGAGCCGGCCGCGGTACTCGGTGGGCGCGACCTCGGCGATGTACGTCGGGCCGATCACGGAGGCCATGCCGATGGCCACGCCGCCCACGATGCGCCAGAAGGACAGGTCCCACGCCGTGAACGGCAGCATCGAGCCGATGCTGCTGGCCAGGAAGAGCAGGGCGGCCAGCTGCATCACCCGGAGGCGGCCGACGCGGTCGGCGAGCCGTCCCGCGAGCATGGCGCCGGCGGCCGCGCCGAGCAGGGCGATGGCGATGACGGCGCCGAGCGTGGCGGCGCCGACGTCGAACCGTCCCCTGATGCCCTCGACGGCGCCGTTGATCACGGCGCTGTCGTAGCCGAAGAGGAAGCCGCCCATGGCGGCGGACGCCGCGACGAAGACGACGTGACGCAGCCGGTCCGGCCGGGCCGCGAGGCCCCCGGCGGCAGGTTGTTGTGCTGTGCTCGTCACCTACGGACTCCTGTGGTGATGTGTGTCGTTGCCGTCCGCCTCGGGTGAGGAGCGAGGCGCGGGAAGCAAGGACAGGGAGCGCCGCGGCAGGTGCGCATACGGCGGAGGCGGCGCTCGGTTCGGAAGAGAAGTGGGGCCCGGCTTCCGGACGTGGGAAGCAGGGGGATGGCTGATCGACCGATCGGCCGATCGGGGCGCTTGAGCAGGCCCGGGCCCGGACGGCGCCCGGCCCGTCCGCCGTCCGGGAAGGACCGGGCTGGGGAGGGCCGGGCGCCGTCCGGCCGTGTCACGTGGAGTCACACCGGGTCGTGCCGGCCGAGAGGCTTCGGCGCCGACCCGGTGCACGGGGGGCGGGTCCGTCAGTCGTCGAGGCCCAGGCCGCGTCGGCCCGTCTCGTTGAGCCGGTCGACGTCGAAGCGGTCGGTCCAGTCGCGCTCGTAGTGCTCCTCGGGGAAGTCACTGGGGCTGGAGCCGGTCAGGAACGCCTCGCGGACCTTCGCCGAGTACTCCTCGTTGCGGGGGCACCAGGGGGCGGCGGGGATGTACATGACGTTGCCCCAGCCCTTCTGGTCGGTGACCGGCGCGACGCTGTGGATCATGTCGCAGTGCCACCAGACGGAGTCGCCCGCCTTGACGTCGGGGATGCCGGTGAGGGCCTCCATGAGGAGCGGGTGCCACTTCTCGTCGGCGGGGAAGACCTGGTTGGTGGTCACCCCACACATGTCGTCGTCCGGGACGTCCGGGAGCAGCGGCCGCAGCATGAGGTACGCCATGGCCTCGGGGATCGGGACGGTGTGCAGGACGCCCTGGTCGTGGTCCATGTCCGACAGGGCGGTCCAGCCCTGGAAGGTGCGGAACGCCGAGCACATGGTGGAGCCGGGGTACTGGGGGCCGGCCGTGCGGTGGGCGGCGTCCCAGGGGTCGTACTCCTCGACGCTGCCGTCGAACAGGTGGCGGAAGGCCTGCTGGTAGGCCTGCGTCATCCACAGGTCGAGGGTGCCGGGGTCGAGGTGGGTGCCGAGCCCGCCCGAGTCGGCGCCCGGGGGACGGCGGCGGATGCGGTCGGGGTACAGCGCGTCGTGGTCCGGGTCGAACCACTGCACGCCCTCGGACTCGTGCTTCCACAGGGAGTTGAGGAAGGACTGGACGTTGGCCATCCGGTCGCTCTGGCGGGCCTCCATCTGGGCCTGCGACCAGTAGATGGGGTAGATCTCCGGCTTGGAGCCGACGCTGCCGAAGAAGTCGTCGCCGGGGCCCCGGTAGTTCTCGAAGAACTCGTTGCGCTCCACGTAGTCCACGATCGAGGCGTCCCAGGCGAGGGCCTGGTCGCGCTCGAAGTGACCGCGGACGACGAGGCAGCCGCGGCGGCGGAGCTTGTCGAGCTGCTCCGGGGTGACGGTGCCGTTCGCGATGTCCGCGTAGTCGATGACCGGCCACACGGTCTCGCCGCGCTCCTTGTCCGCCTGGATCTCGGCCAGGCGGGCGCGGACGCGCTCCTCGACGACGGCGAAGACCTCCTCGACGGTGCGTCCGGAGGCCTCGATGCGGGCGCGCAGCGCGGGCTTGATCTCGCGGATGGCGGCGGCCAGGTCGTCGGGGGTGGTCTCCCAGTGCGGCAGGGCGGGGAGACCGGCCTGCTGAGTACCAGTTGCCAGCGTCATTGCTCGGCTCCTTTGGTCAGGACTCCTTACTAGACGGCAACCTAACCGCCCACCCACATTTGGGCAAGAGTCCTGACTAAAATCCTCGGCATGTCACTGGCCAAGCCGTCACTCGAAATGCTGCGCGCGCTGACCGACGAGAACGTGCTGCGCGCGCTGATGGAGGAAGGGCGCCTGACCCGCGCGGAGATCGCCGCCCGGACCGGGATCTCCAAGCCGACGGTCTCCGACAGCGTGCGGCGGCTGAGCGAGGCCGGCCTGCTCGCCGACACGGGCGAGCGCACCACCGGCCGCGGCCGGGTCGGCACCTACTACTCGCTGGCCGCGGACACCGGGGCGGCCCTGGTGGCGAGCATCAGCCCCGAAGGCGTCGTCGCGGAGACGGTCGACGCCTTCGGCACTGCCACCGCCCGCGCCGAGGTCGGCCTGGGCCGCGCCCCGGGCCCGCACGCGACCGCACAGGCCCTGACCGAAGCGGTCGCGCTGGTCCGGCCCCGGGTGCACGGCCCACTGCGTACGGCCGTGGTCAGCGCGGCCGATCCGGTCGACCGCGTCACCGGGCGCTTGGTGCATCTGCCGGACGCCCCGTTCCTGGTCGGGGACCTGGACCCGGCGGCGGTGCTGGCCGGTGCGGTGGACGGGGCGGTGCTGGTCGACAACGACATCAACTGGGCCGCCCGCGCCGAACGCGCCACCGGATGCGCCCTCGGCGTCGACGACTTCGTCTACGTCCACCTCGGTGAGGGACTGGGCTGCGCGGTGGTCACCGACGCGGAAGTCCGCCGCGGACACCACGGGTTGGCCGGCGAGATCGCCCACCTCTTCACCGCCGGGCCCCGGGGCACGGCGCTGCCCCTCATCGAGGTCTTCGCCGAACTCGGCCTGCGCCGCGCCGAGTCCACCGCCATCGATGTCGACGCCCTGCGCGCGGCCGCCCTCGGCGACTCCGCGACGGCGCGGCGGACCCGCGGCGCGCTGGCCCGCGCGGTGGGCGGCGTGCTGGCGGCGGCGGTCGCCCTGGCCGACCCCCGACTGATCGTCCTGGGAGGCGCTTGGGGCGCCGAGTCGGGCATCGCCGAGGCGATCCGCGAACACTTCGCCGGACTGCCCCGCAGCGTCCCGGTCGCCGCGGCCCGGGTCCCCGAACCCGAACTCGCCGGCGCCCGCACCCGAGCCGTGGAGGCCCTGCGCACCGCCATCATCACCACCCCCCGCCCGGCACCGTCCGCCTGACCCGAAGCGTCCGGATGGCCGGTCCCCGCCCACACGTGACACCGGCAGGGGTCGGCTCCCGGCGCCCGGAAGGTGCGGGCAGGCCCTATCGGTTGAAGGCGGGCAGGGCGAACCGTGCGAGGAGCGGGAAGCCGTCCTCCCGGGCGCTCTTGGCGTTCACCGAGTACACCACCGTCCGGGACAGGTCCCGGGTCGCGGCCAGCACCGTGTGGTAGCCGGGCCGGGACCCCGTCTTGCCCCAGATCTCCGTCCCGTTGTGGACGAAGCGCTCCAACGCCATGCCGTAGGCCGCGCCGTTGCCGTCCTCGGCGGCCTTGGGGACGGTGAACATCTGGTTGAGCAACGGCTGCGGCACCACCCGGCCGCTGAACAGGGCCACCAGGAACCGCTCCAGGTCGGCGGTAGTGGAGATCATGTTCCCGGCCGCCCAGCGGTCGGACATGTTCCACTCCGTCACGTCCGTGGTCCGGCCGCCGATGTCCGCGTAAGCCCGGTGGTGCGGGCCGTGGATACGCGGGTCCGGTCCGGCGGGGAAGCCGGTGTGCCGCATCTCCAGCGGACGGAAGATCCGTAGGTCTGCCTGGTCCTCGTAACTGTCGTCCGTCACCTTCTCGATCAGCAGGCCGAGCACCGTGTAGTCGATGTTCTGGTACACCTGCCGCTCTCCGGGGGTGAACGCGGGCCCCTTCGCAACGGCGGTGGCGACCACCCGCTCGGGGCTGCGGGTAAGGAACCGGTTGGCGTACATCTCCTCGGTGGTCGACCCGAGGTTCGCGCCGGGCTTCAGGCCGCTGGTGTACGTGAGGAGATGCCGTACGGTCGGCGGCTTGGTGAAGGAGTCCGGCAGCAGGCCGGGCAGATACCGGGTGACGGGCGCGTCGAGCTCCACCTGCCCCTCCGCGACGAGTTGGAGCACCAGCGCCGCGGTGACCACCTTGGTCGTCGACCCGGCCCGGAACCGCGCGTGCTCCAGAGCCGGGGCCCCGGTCCGCAGATCCCGCACCCCGGCGGTCCCCGTCCAACTGCCCTCGCCCCCCACCCGGACGAGGGCGGCAGAGATGTCCCCGTCGGGGATCCCGGCGAGGGCCTTCTCCAGAGCGGTGACGTCGGGTCCCTTGTAGTCCGCCACCGCCACCGCGGGAGCCGTTCCGACGGGATGGGCGGCGGCCACTCCGGCAGCGGGACCGAAAACCAGACCGGTTAACAACGCGGAGGCAACGGCGATACGGACATGGTTATGGGCATTCATGACAGTGCTCCTGCTTCCCGAAGGGGTGCGCTTCCGACGAGCCTCATCCTGTTGATCACGTACGCCGTCGAGATCCTGCATGCAGAGGAGACCAACCCCTCGTCTTCCGGGCCCGGTTCTCGGGGTCTCCCCTAAGGCTGGGAGCCTCGTCCCCACTAAGCCTCGATCCACCGGGTGATGGTTCGTCCAGTGCCTGGACATGAAAGTGGAGATGCACTCTGACCTGGGAAAATAGGAGTTCTCTAGGCTTCTACTCAACCAGTTCGGAGGTGCATCTCCGGGATGCATTCTTCCACGCCGCCACGTGCGGTGTCCGCTGTGTTCGATGACCCGAACCTGGTTGCGCATGCCGGGCTGGTTCCGGTGATGCGGCTGGCCGAACGGTGTGGGCT
>NZ_QFRK01000168.1 GCF_003143855.1 Streptomyces sp. NWU339 | reverse complement strand
GACCTCGTCGGCGCCGGTGACCGGGTCGGGGGTGCCGGCCACCAGGGGGGCGCCGGCGCGCTGGGCGATGTGCCGGGCGGCGACCTTGTCGCCCAGGGCGCGGATCGCGGCCGGGGGCGGGCCGATCCAGGTCAGGCCGGCGTCCAGGACCGCCTGGGCGAAGTCGGCGTTCTCCGAGAGGAAGCCGTAGCCGGGGTGGATGGCGTCCGCGCCGGATTCGCGGGCGGCGTTCAGCACCTTGTCCATGTCGAGGTAGCTGGTGGCGGGGGTGTCACCGCCCAGGGCGAAGGCCTCGTCCGCGGCGCGGACGTGCAGGGCGTCCCGGTCCGGGTCGGCGTAGACGGCGACGCTGGTGATGCCGGCATCCCGGCAGGCCCGGGCCACGCGGACAGCGATTTCGCCACGGTTGGCGATGAGCACCTTGGTCAGCATGCCGTCTCCTGTACGTGCGTCCGGTCGGCACTGAGCGCATCGACGGTCTCGACGATGCGGCGGATGTCCGCACCGGGGGTGAACACCGCGGCGACGCCCATGGCTTCGAGCGCGCGGACGTCGGCGTCCGGGATGATGCCGCCGACCAGGATGCGGACGTCGCTCGCGTCTTCCCGTGCCAGCAGTTCGATCACGCGCCCCACGATCGTCAGGTGGGCGCCCGAGAGGACGGAAAGGCCCAGGACGGGTGCGTCCTCGGCGATGACGGTGGCGACGATCTGCTCCGGGGTCTGGTGCAGTCCGGTGTAGATCACCTCGTGCCCGGCGTCGCGCAGCGCGCGGGCGATCACCTTGGCGCCGCGGTCGTGACCGTCGAGTCCGGGCTTGGCGATCACCACACGCAGCCGAGGCGGCGCCGCACCACCGAGATCTGCGCGTTGTCGCAGGACGTTCATGGTCTCTCCGTTCGGAAATTCACTGGGGGAGGGCTGAGGCGCGCCAGCCGACAGGGCCGTATCCCTGCGGCGTGCGCAAGAGCAGGCGAGGGGAGGCCCAGGCACCGGCACAACGGGGGGCAGGCCCGGGACCCGGGGCACGGACAGCGGAGAGCAGCGCGACCACGGCGGCGAGCTCCTCCGGGGTGGGGTTGCCCCGTACGACCTTGATCACAACGGCTCCTGGGCTAGAGGGGGATGTTGCCGTGCTTCTTGGGCGGCAGCGCCGCGCGCTTGGTGCGCAGCTGACGCAGCCCGCGCACGATGTGCCGGCGGGTCTCGGACGGCATGATCACCGCGTCCACGTAGCCGCGCTCGGCCGCGGTGTAGGGGTTGAGCAGGGCGTCCTCGTACTCCCGCATCAGCCGCGCRCGGGTCTCCTCGGCATCCTCCGCCTCGGCCAGGGCGCGCCGGTGCACGATGTTGACCGCGCCCTGCGCGCCCATCACCGCGATCTGCGCGGTCGGCCAGGCCAGGTTCACATCGGCGCCCAGGTGCTTGGAGCCCATCACGTCGTAGGCGCCGCCGAACGCCTTGCGGGTGATCACCGTGATCAGCGGCACCGTGGCCTCCGCATAGGCGAAGATCAGCTTGGCGCCGCGGCGGATGATGCCCTCGTGCTCCTGGCCCACCCCGGGCAGGAAGCCGGG
>NZ_QFRK01000008.1 GCF_003143855.1 Streptomyces sp. NWU339 | reverse complement strand
ACGCGCGAAGCAAGATGCCGAGCGAGGACGGGGCGCGAATCTCGCCGAACAGCGTCGGCATAGCCCCGTGCCGCAGCACGCGGAGGTCGTCGATGCTGTCCGCGCCCGCCGCCATGCCGGCCACGATGCTGCTGACCTTGGAGTCCGCCGCAGCCCCCGCGCCGTTCGTCGTCCCGGTCAGCTTCACCTTCTGCGTCACCAGGTCCGACAGCCCACACCGTTCGGCCAGCCGCATCACCGGAACCAGCCCGGCATGCGCAACCAGGTTCGGGTCATCGAACACAGCGGACACCGCACGTGGCGGCGTGGAAGAATGCATCCCGGAGATGCACCTCCGAACTGGTTGAGTAGAAGCCTAGAGAACTCCTATTTTCCCAGGTCAGAGTGCATCTCCACTTTCATGTCCAGGCACTGGACGAACCATCACCCGGTGGATCGAGGCTTAGGCACCCCTTCATCGGGGCCCGCGCGGTCGCGACACTGGACGTGGTGTCCGGTGGCCGTGTCGAGCTCGGCGTCGGCGCGGGCTGGATGCCCGAGGAGTGGGCTGCGGCAGGGGTCGAGTTCAGTGGGCGGGGACGCCGTCTCGACGAGACGCTGGAGGTGTGCCGCCGACTCTGGGAGGAGCCCGTCGTCGAGCACCACGGCAAGCTCTTCGCATTCCCTCCGGTGGCGTTCGAACCCAAACCGGTGCAGAAACGGCTCCCCGTGCATGTGGGCGGGGAATCCGACGCGGCACTGCGTCGGGCGGTCCGGTCCGGGGAAGGCTGGATCGGCATGCACCACACTCCGGAGTCGGTGGCATCGGTCCTGGCCCGATTGGAGGAGTTGACGAAAGCCGCAGGCGCGGAGCGCCGGCTGACAACGACGGTCGCCGCTCCGCCCGGGCCGCTGGTGGACGTGGCGGGCTGGCGGGCGAGTGGCGTGGACCGGGTGCTCGTCGCTCCGTGGCAGCGCTCCCGCGATGCCCTTGAGGGTATGCGGCGTTTCGCACGCGAGCACCTGGCCGGAAGGAGACTCCAAGGCCGTCCCGTCCGCAGCCGGTGTACGGGTTGAGGTATGGGAGAACGACTGTGCCGGGTCCTCAGACCCGGCACAGTCGTTCATGGGAAGCGTCCGTCACAGCGGCGCGAGTCGTGGCACGCCACCGGCGCGCAGCCGGGCGCCGAGGCCGGTGCGCAGGTGTGCCGCGGATCCGAGCAGCGGTTCGAGCACCAGGGCACGGCGGAGGTAGCGGTGGAACTCGTGCTCCCAGGTGAAGCCCATGCCGCCGAGCACCTGCTGACAGTTGGCGGCTGCGGTGCGTACGAAGCGCCCGGCCAGGATCTTGGCCAGTTGCGCGGACTCCGGCAGGCCGTCCTCCCACGCCGCGTCGGCGGCGAGGCCGGCGCACTCCTGCCACACCCGCACGTCGGCGAGCGCGTGCTTGACGGCCTGGAAGCTGCCCAGCTTGTGTCCGAACTGCTCCCGGGTGCCCACATGGTCGACCGCGGCGACGAGCATGCGCCGGCCGATCGCGGTGAGCTCGTGGGCGAGTGCACGGTGACCTGCCGAACGCATCGCCTGCCAGCGTGCGGCGGCGTCCTCGCCGACGACCACGTCGGCCCCGGAGAGATCGAGCTCGGCTTCCACCCGATGCCAGCCGGAGTCGGGGTCCAGCCCGCTCGTGGCGGCTTTCGGGTCGTCCAGGGCGCCGGTCACCACGACGATCACGATCTCGTCGCCGCGCAGTGCGGGGACGACGAACCGGTCTCCGTCACCTGACGCCACGACCCCCGTGATCGAGAGCGCCGCCTTCTCGACCCGCGCGCTGGGCTCGCTGCCGGGCAGGTCGGGGTAGACCACCCGGGCCGGGCCGTCGATTCCGGCTGCGGCCAGTACCACGTCGTCGAGCAGGGATGTGTCGGTGAGGTGCTCGCCCTGCAGGGCCGCGAGGCTGGAGACCGCCACTGCGGGTTCCTCAGCCAGCAGCTCATGCCAGCCGAACTCGGTCACGGCGTCGTGCAGGCCCCCGGGGCCCGCTGCGGCGACCGCCTGGGACAGGCTGTCGATCAGCAGCCGTCGGTCGTCGTCGTCCATGTCTCACTCCCTCGGCAGGCCGAGGACGTGCTCGGCGATGATGTTGCGCTGGATCTCCGCGGCGCCGCCGTAGATGGACGAGGCGCGCGAGTACAGGTAGTCGTTGCGCCAGTCCCGGGCCGGATCGTCGTCACCGAACAGCAGTGTGTCCGGCATCGCCTCCAGGGCTGCGTCGAACAGGTATTTCTCCGCGGTGGACATGAGTAGCTTGTCGAACGAGGGCCGCACGCCCAGCGGCTCACCGTCCGACAGGGACCGCAGGGTCCGTCGGGACAGCAGCCGCAGCGCGTGGACCAGTTCGAAGGCCTCACCCGTCCTGGCGTCGCTCAGCTCGGGCGCGTCGGCGACCAGCGTCCCGAGCCGCCAGCGCATCCAGGCCTGCCGCTGCCAAGCGGCGACCCCGCGCTCGCAGCTGAGGATGAACATCGCCACCGCCCAGCCGCCGTCGACCTCGCCGACGGTCCGGTCCTTTGGCACCATCACGTCATCGAAGAACAGGCTGCAGAAGTCGGCTTCGCCGGTCATCGCGACCAGCGGGCGCACGGTGATACCCGGGGTGTCCATGTCGACGAACAGCGCGGTGATGCCGCGGTGCGCCGACTCCGGGGTTCCGGTGCGGGTGAGCAGCAGGCACCGGTCGGCATACTGGGCCCAGCTGGTCCATACCTTCTCGCCGTTGACCCGCCAGTGATCGCCCTCGTCGACCGCGCGCATCCGCAGTGACCCCAGGTCGCTGCCCGCGCCCGGCTCCGAGAAGCCCTGGCACCAGGTCTCCTCGCCGCGCAGCAGTCGGGGCAGCGCCTGGCTGCTCAGTTCCGGCGGAGCGAAACGGGCGACGGCCGGGCCGAGCACCTCCTGCGTGCCGAAGGAGAACGGCGGTGGGTATCCGGCGGCGGCCAACTCTTCGCTGACCACTCCGCGCAGCGCTACCGTTCCGCCCAGCCCGCCGAGTTCCTCGGGCCAGCCGAGCCGGATCCACCCGGCTTCGTACAGCAGGCGCTGCAGCCGGGAGAGGGTGGCGAACACCCCCTCGACGTCGGTCGGCAGCTCGGTGAAGGGGGCGAGGGTGTCGGCATGCTCGCCAAGCCAGCGGCCGAAGCGCTCGCGGACGTCCGGGACCGTGAGTTCGCCCGTCGCCGCCACGTTCACCGAGGAAGGGGCGGCCATCAGCGGGCCGCCGCTTCCAGGATGTGCACCGCGCACGCCGAGGCCAACCCGATGACGTGGGTGAGCCCCACGCGGGCGCCCTCGACCTGCCGGGCGCCGGCCTCGCCGCGCAGGTGGGTGACGACCTCGAAAAGGTTGGCCACCCCGGTCGCGCCGAGGGGGTGCCCCTTTGAGAGCAGGCCGCCGGATACGTTGACGGGGATTTTGCCGTCGCGCCAGGGGGCTCCGGAGTCGATGAAGTCGCCCGCGCCACCGGGCTCGCACAGCCGCAGGTTGTCGTAGTGGAGCAGTTCCGCGGTTGCGAAGCAGTCGTGCAGCTCGACTAGGTCGAGGTCGTCGGGGCCGATGCCTGCCTTCTCGTAGGCAGCGTCGGCGGCCAGCCGGGTCAGCGTGTTGACATCGGGCTGCACCTGGTCGGACTCGGTCCAGGGGTCCGAGGTCAGCACCGACGCCGAAATCTTGATGGCGCGCCGGCGCACGTCGGGGTCGAGGGTCTTCAGCTTGGCGTCGGAGACCAGGACCACCGCTGCGCCGCCGTCACCGGTCGGGCAGCACATCGGCAGCGTGTTCGGGTAGGAGATCATTTCGGCGGAGACGATCTCCTCCAGGGAGAACTCCTTGCGGTACTGGGCGAGCGGGTTGAGCACCGAGTGCGCGTGGTTCTTCTGCGCGACCTTGGCGAACTGGGTGGCGGTCACGCCGTGAGCGAGTGCGTACTCCATGCCGGCCTGGGCGAACACGCCCGGCATGAGCCCGGTGCCCAGCACGCCCTCGGTCTTCAGGACCGATCCGTAACGGCCCTTGGGCTCGTAGACCTTCTTCTCCGCGCGGGGCTTGGCAGCCCCGCCGATCATGCCCATCTTGCCCATCTTCTCCACGCCGACGGCGAGGCCGGTGTCGCATTCACCGGCAGCGATGGACATGAGCACGACGCGGACCGCGGTCGCGCCGGTGGCGCATGCGTTGACCACGTTGTAGACCGGGATGCCGGTTTGGCCGATCTGCTTCTGCAGCCGCTGCCCGTTGTGCGAGTTGGCCTCGTAGACGTTGCCCATGGCGAGCAGTCCGATGTCGGACATGCTCGCACCCGCGTCGGCCAGCGCGCCGAGCGCGGCATCGGAGGCCAGGTCGATGAGGTCCTTGTCGGCGAAGCGCCCGAAGGGCGTCATCGATGCGCCGATGATCCACACGTCGCCGCTGCTCATCAGTTCTCTCCTCGCGGTCGGTAACCGAAGGCGATCGCCTCGGTGCCGTCATCGTCGGTGCCCGCGACGAAGGTCTCCAGGACCACGGGCATCCGGGGTGCGATCTTCTCGGGGGCGTCGACACCCAGCAGGTTCGCCTTGACGACGCCTCCGCCGTCGAGGGCGACGACCGCCGAGGCGTAGGGCTTCTTCACTCGGTGCACGAAGGTGAAGGCACGCAGATGGCCCTCGTTCGCCAGCGGCTTGGCGGTGAACTCGGTGCCGAAGCACTTCGCGCATGCGTTTCGGCGGTCGAAGTAGAGGGCCTCGCACACGGTGCATGCATGGGCCCGCAGGTGGGGCCGGTCGCCGAGTTCGAGGTAGTCGACGACGGGGATCTGATTCGGCATCCTTGCCCGTCCGATCTGCAGGGGTGGGTGGACGCGAGGCACGGCCACGTCGGGACCGAAACACTCGACGAATGGATGATAGATGACTAGAGTTTATTCGTGAAGCGAACGACGGCGTGAGGAGTGTCCGTGTCCGAAGCGTGGATCATCGACGGGGTGCGCACCCCACGAGGAAAGGGCAGGCCCTTCGGTGCTCTGCACGGGGTGCACCCACAGGAACTGCTGGCCCAAGTTCTGGATGCGCTCGCCGAGCGCACCGGCATCGACCCGGCCGACGTCGACGACGTGGTCATCGGCAACGGCGACCAGCGCGACGACCACGGCGACGACATCGCTCGCCTTGCCGTCCTGGCGGCCGGCTGGCCGGTCAGCGTCCCCGGCGTGAGCCTCAACCGATTCTGCGGTTCCGGCCAGCAGGCGGTCACCTTCGGTGCCGCGGGCATCGCGGCCGGATGGCAGCGCCTCGTGGTGGCCGGCGGAGTCGAGTCGATGTCCCGCTACCGGCCGCGCAGCGGCGGCCCCGTCCTCGACGGCGGCAACCAGGCACTGCGGGCCAAGTTCCCCCTCGTCCCCCAGGGCATCTCTGCCGATCTCATCGCCACGATCGAGGGGTTCACCCGAGCTGACGTCGACGCCTTCGCGCTGCGCAGTCAGGAGCGGGCGGCCAAGGCGGTCGCCGAGGACCGCTTCGCGCGGAGCATCGTCCCGGTCCGGGACCCGGACGGGCAGGTCCTGCTCGATCACGACGAGCACCCCCGTCCACAGACCACGCTGGAGGCCCTCGGTGCCCTGGAGCCGGCGTTCGCCCGGGCCGGCATGAAGGTGCGAGAGCCTGACGGACTCTCCTGGGACCAGATGTGCAGCCAGGTCTACCCCGAGGTCAAAGAGGTCTCGCACGTGCACCACGCCGGCAATTCCTCCGGCGTGGTCGACGGCGCCGGCGCGCTGATGCTGGCGTCTCCGGACTACGCGCGAGCACACGGCCTGCGTCCGCGGGCCCGGATCCGCGCCGCGGCGGTCGCCGGCGCGGAGCCGGTCATCATGCTGACGGCGCCGACTCCGGCGTCGCGGGCGGCTTTGCGGCAGGTAGGCATGACGGTCGCAGACATCGACCTGTGGGAAATCAACGAGGCGTTCGCCGGGGTCCCGCTCAAGGTCATCCGCGATCTCGGCATCGACGAGGACAAGGTCAACGTCAACGGCGGCGCGATCGCCCTGGGCCACCCCATCGGCGGTACCGGACCGATGCTGCTGCAGACGGCACTCGACGAACTGGAGCGCCGCGACCTGAACACCGCGCTGGTGACCATGTGTACCGGCGGCGGCATGGGCACGGCCACCATCATCGAGCGGATCTGACCCGGACAGCGTCCCACGGCGGAGACGAACGAAGCGAGGTTGTCGACGTGTACCCCGGCCGGCACGCTCGGACGCGACCGGACCATCCGGCCATGATCATGGCCGGGTCCGGCGCGATGATCACCCACGCCGAGCTCGATCGGCGCTCGAACCAAATGGCCCGCGCTTTGCGTGAGGCCGGCCTGGCTGTCGACGACACCGTGGCCGTGGTCGCCGAGAACCGTCTCGAATGGGCTGAGTTGATCTGGGCCACTCAGCGGTCGGGGTTGTGCATCGCTCCGATCCAGCGGCACCTCGGCGCGGACGTGCTGGCCGACGTGCTGACCGACAGCGCGGTCCGGGCGGTGATCACCACCTCGGCCCACGCCGGCACGGTGCGCGCCGCTCTCGACCGGTTGCCGAAGATCCCGCTCCGGTTGTGCATCGGCGGGGCACCCGGCTTCGACGACTACGCCGTGACCCTCGACCGCTACTCGGGCACCCCCGTGCCCGGCGAGCGGCTGGGCAGCCGAATGATGTTCAGCTCCGGCACCACCGGCCGGCCCAAGGGCATCCGGCACTCCCGCCCGGACCTCCACCCCGGCGAAGCACCCCCACACCTGGGCGGTTACACGGACCTGTTCGGCTTCACAGCCGACACCGTCTACCTGTCGCCCGCACCGACCTACCACACGGCCCCGTTCCGCTTCGTGCTCGCCATCCTGCAGCTCGGTGGCACCGTGGTGTGCCAGGAGTCCTTCGACGCCGAGGGAGCACTCGCCGCGATCGAACGGTACAGGGTGACGCATGCTCAGTTCGTTCCGACGATGCTGACCCGGATGCTGCGACTGCCCGCGCCGGTCAGGGTCGCGGCCGACCTGTCGTCACTTCGAGTGGCCATCACCGGGGCCGCGCCATGCCCCGCCGAGCTGAAGCACCGAATCATGGAGTGGTGGGGACCGGTGCTGCACGAGCTCTACGGGGCGTCGGAGAGTTACGGGAACTGCCACATCGGGCCCTCCGACGCGCTCGAGCGGCCGGGTTCGGTCGGCCGGGCGCTCGTCGGGAGGGTCCACATCCTCGATCCGGACGACAGCGACGGCCCGGACCTGCCGGTCGGCGACGTCGGGCAGATCTGGTTCGAGGGAACCCAGTCGTTCCGCTACCACGGTGACGAGGCCAAGAACCGCGCGGCGCGCAACAAGCGGGGCTGGTCCACTGTGGGCGACTTGGGCCGGCTCGACGGTGACGGCTTCCTGTACCTCGTAGGACGGCGCGACCACGTCATCATCTCCGGCGGGGTCAACGTGCACCCGCAGCAGGCCGAGGACCTCCTGGCCGGGCATCCCGCCGTGGCCGATGTCGCAGTGATCGGCGTACCCGACGACGACCTCGGACAGCGCGTGCACGCGCTCGTCGTGCCCGCCCCCGGCACGGTGGCGGGTCCCGAGCTCGGCGAGGCGCTGCTGGCGCTCGCCCGGGCCGGCCTGCCGCGCCCGGGGTGCCCGCGGTCGATCGAGTTCGTGCGCACCCTGCCCCGGGGCGAGAACGGCAAGCTCTACAAGCGCATGCTGAGCCAGGCCCGCTGTTGAGATGCCCGAGCCGCGGGGGGATCGGTCAGAGGCCGGAAGGAGCCGTCCCTGTCCAGGAGAAGCGAGGCGATCCGTCAGTCCCGGCCGTGCTGCGTGGAGTACCCGCTCGGCTCCGGGCGGACCGTTCGAGGGCCTTGCACGGTGCGCGCTCCTACCGGAACCCGCCGCGCTCGGGCGGCATGGCGTTATGTGGTCCGTGCCGCCCGAGTGGGAGTGTCGGTGTCGCCGGCGGCGAGACGCAGACGGGCCAGGACGTCGATGAGTTCCCGCTGGTCGTCGTGGACATCGTGGGCGAACCCGAAGCCGACGGCACGCAGGGATTCGGTGGCCTCGTTGACGAGAGTGCGCCCGCTGTCGGTGATGTGGATCAGCGTGGCGCGGCGGTCTGTGGGGTGGGGCTTGCGCTTGATGAGCTTGCGGGCCTCCATGCGGTCGGTCGCCAGGGTGGCGGTGGTGGGGTGCACCATCAGACTGCGCGCAAGCTGGCTGACCAGACGGGTGCCCGTCTCGCTGAGTTGGAGGGTCATGAGCAGCATGTAGTCGGTGAGGTTGAGGTCGTGTCGCTTGAGTTCGGTGTCGACGGTGTCGACCATCAGGCGGTGGAAGCGGAGCACCGAGCTCATCGCGATGAACGCGTCTTCGTCGTCGCCGAGGCCGTGGCGCCGCCAGAAGTGCCGGGCCCAGTCGATTGGATCGGTCCCGGCGGCTGAACTCTGTGCTGGCGTGTTCTTGGCACGCGCTGGCATTTCTGCTCCCGTCGTTTTTGAGCGTTGAACGGTCTGGGTTAGGTCATTCGGTCAATAGTCTAGACCGAGACATCGCTCACCGCTGACATAGGACGAAGACTCTTCCGGCATTCCGCTGTCCCGTGTCGATCGCTGGGGCCCGGAGCGCCGGAACGTCGTTGTCGGGTTTGTGTGCTGCGCCTGCGCGGCATTCCAGACCGGCTGCTTCCGCTCATGGGTGATACGGCAAAAACTCTAGTGGACAACTATATAATGCGCGACTAAGGTTGCGGCGAACAGTCGAGAGCCGGAGCCGTCGGATGCGGTTGGCCCGGCAGCGGTCCCAGGCCGATGGCGGCTGGTCGAACGTGTCAGAGCCAGGCAGTCGCGGCGGTGCGTCCTGACGCAGAGGACGCGAGCGATGACGTGAGAATCAACGAGGAGTTCGCATGGGGAGTCTGGGCCAACTGGTGGCCGTTGTGACGGGCGCCGGCCGGGGCATCGGCCGGGAGCACGCCTTGCTGCTCGCGGCGGAGGGCGCCAAGGTCGTGGTCAACGACCTGGGCGGCGCCCAGGACGGCACCGGATCTGAGAACACGCTCGCCGAGCAGGTGGTCGCCGAGATCAAGGCCGCAGGCGGCGAGGCCGTGGCGAACGCCGACGACGTCGCGGACGCCTCCGGGGCCGAGAACATCATCCGCACGGCGGTCCGGGAGTTCGGACGGCTGGACATCGTGGTCAACAACGCCGGCATCCTGCGGGACCGGGTCCTGGTCAACCTCACTGACGACGACTGGGACCTGGTCGTCCGGGTCAACCTGCGCGGTACATTCCTGGTCACCCGGGCCGCCGGCAACCACTGGCGGGCGCGCAGCAAGGCGGGTGAGCAGGTCCAGGCCTCGGTGATCAACACTTCCAGCGAGTCCGGTGTCTTCGGCAATCCGGGACAGGCCAACTACGCCGCCGCCAAGGCCGCCGTCGCGTCTCTCACGCAGGTCGCGTCAAAGGAACTCGCCCGCTACGGCGTGCGGGTCAACGCCATCCTGCCGCAGGCCCGCACCCGGCTCACCGAGAGTGCCTTCGGCGACGCGCTGGCGGCCAAGGACGGCGGATTCGACCGCTGGGACCCGGCGAACGTCTCTCCGTTCGTCGCCTACCTGGCGGGGCCGACGTGCGGGATCACTGGAGAGGTCTTCGTCGTCGGAGGCAGCCGGGTGCAGCGGGTCAAGCCCTGGGAGCGCGACCGGGAGTGGAAGCTGCAGACCGAGGGACGGTGGACCGTCGCCGATCTGGACAAGGCGGTGGCCGAGGCGGGGATTCCGCAGGGCGAGAAGTGGACCGCCAACCCGGACAAGGGGGGCAAGTGAGCACCGAGGCAGCCGAGGGAACCAGGGCACGGGCCGCTGAGGCCCGGATGGCGGAAGCCGTCATCGACAACGCCATGATGGAGTCGATGCGGGCGAAGATCGGTGTCGATCTCCGGATCGGCCATTCGATCAACAACGAGGAAGCGACGCGGATCGCGGTCGCCAAGTTCGCCGGTGGCGTCGGCGACATCAACCCGCTGTGGACCGACGCCGAGCGCGGCACGCGGTCGGACTACGGAGCCCCCGTGGCGCCACCGTCCTTTGTGATCGGATGCTTCTCGGGAATCCAGTTCGGCTGGCCCGGTCTGGGGTCGTTCCACTCGGCCACCGACATGGACCTGCTCGCTCCGATCTACTGGAACGACAAGATCACCGCCACCTGTCGCTATGACGGATTCACCGGCCCCAGGCCCTCGAAGTTCGCCGGCCGGATGGTGACCGACCACTTCACCAACACCTACCGCAACCAGCGCGGCGAGACGGTCGCCGAGATCCGCTGGCAGGTCGTCAACTATGAACGCGCCACGGCACGCAGCACCAAGACTTCGCGTAAGCCGCTGGAGATCCCGCATCCATGGATGCCGGACGAGGTGGCGGAGATCGAAGCGCGGGTGCTGGCGGAGAAGCCGCGCGGCGAGGAGGTCCTGTGGTGGGAGGAGGTGGCTGTCGGTGACCCCGTCGCGTCGTTGACCAAGGGGCCGATCGGGCTGACCGACGAGGTGGCGTTCATCGCCGGCGGCGGTACGCCGATCCCGCGGCTGAAGGCGCACGCCGCCTCCCTCAGCGACTATGCGACCCACCCGGCGTGGGCTTTCCGTGATCCGTCCACCAGCGCCCAGGAGCCGATCTACGCGGTGCACTACAACGAGGCCGCCGCTCACGCGATGGGGGTCGCGTACCCGTACGACGTGGGCTTCCAGCGCCAGTGCTGGCAGATCCAGCTGATGACGCACTGGATCGGCGACGCGGGCTGGGTCAAGCACCTCGCCTCGCAGTACCGCGGTTTCGTCCATCTCTCCGATGTCATCGAGCTCGGTGGTGTGGTGACCGGCAAGGAGGTGGACGCGGACGGCGAGCACGTCGTGCAGGTGCAGACCTTCGCCCGCAACCAGCGCGGGGACGACGTCATGCCGGGCACCGCCGTGGTGGCGCTGCCGAGCCGGGAGAACGGGCCGACGCCCGCCGCGCGCAGGGCCAGGGGTGCGTCGTGACGGCCGCCCTGCTCACCGAGGACCAGCAGAACCTGCGCCAGGCGGTGCGGCGCTGCCTGGAGCGCGGTTCCGGGCCACGGCCGCACCTGTCCGGCGAGCCGGGCGTGACCCAGCCCTTCGACTCCGAGCTGTGGCGGTCGCTCGCTGCCGAGATCGGTGTGGCCGGCCTGATCGTACCGGAGGAGTGCGACGGTGCGGGGGGCCGGTTCGCCGACCTCGCGGTGGTGACCGAGGAGTTGGGCCGCAGCCTGACTCCCGTGCCGTTCTTCTCCACGGTGGCGCTCGCGACGACCGCGCTGCTGGTCAACGCCGAGGACGGTCTCGCCCGCGAGCTGCTGGCCCGGATCGCCGAGGGAGAGACGACCGCCACCCTCGCCTTCTGCGAGGACGACGGATCCTGGGAGGTCGATGCGGCCGTGATGCAGGCCGAGCGGACCGGGGACGGCTGGCGGTTGTCCGGGCGCAAGTCCTTCGTCGTGGACGGGGACACCGCCGAGGTGCTGCTGGTGTCCGCCCGTACGGACGGGATTCTGCGCCTGTTCGTCGTCGAGCGCGGCGTCGACGGGCTTCAGCAGGATGCGTCGACGGTGCTGGACCTGACCCGCCGCCTCGGCACCGTCACCCTGAACGCGACGCCCGCCCGGCTCATCGGCTCCGACGAGGATGCCGGGACGAGCCTGCGGACCGCGCTGGACCTCGCCCTGGTGCTGCTCGCCGTCGAGCAGGTCGGCAGCGCCCAGCACTGCCTGGACAACGCGGTCGAGTACGCCAAGCAGCGGGTCCAGTTCGCCCGTCCGATCGGCAGTTTCCAGGCCATCAAGCACACTCTGGTGGATGTGCTGCTGAAAGTGGAGATGGCGCGCTCCGCCGCGTATGCCGCAGTCGCCGTCGCCGACGAGTACCTGGCCGGCCCGAACGCGGACACGGCCCACCGCCTGGCCACGGCCGCAAGTCTCGCCAAGGCCATGTGCGCGGACGCGTTCATGCATACGGCGGAGGAGACACTGCACGTCTACGGCGGTATCGGGTTCACCTGGGAGCACGACGCCCACCTGTACTACCGGCGGGCGAAGTCCTCGGAGTTGTTCCTCGGCACACCGGACCAGCACCGGGACCGGTTCGCCGCCTGCGCGGGACTTGGAAAGGGCCGCTGTGGCTGATGTGCTGGTGGACCGCGCCGACGCGGTGGTCACGATCACGCTCAACCGTCCGCACCGGCGCAACGCCATCACCGGGTCGTTGGTCGAGGAGCTGATCCGGGCCCTTGAGGACGTCGCCCGCACGCCCGACGACCGGGCGATCGTCCTCACCGGTGCCGAGGGCTCATTCTGTTCCGGCATGGACCTGTCCGAGCCGCTGCTGCCCGACGTCCTGACCTTCATGAACCGGGTGGGGCAGCTCTGCACGCTGCTGCACGACATCCCGCGGCCGACCATCGCCAAGGTGGCGGGGCCCGCGATGGGCTTCGGCTGCAACCTCGCGTTCTGCTGCGACCTGGTGGTGGCGGGGGAGGATGCCGTGTTCGGGGAGATCTTCGCGCAGCGCGGCATCGCCCTCGACGGCGGCGCGTCCTGGTCGCTGCCCCGGCTCGTGGGCATCGCCAAGGCCAAGGAGCTGGTGTTCTTCGGCGAGCAGGTGCCCGCTGTCGAGGCCGAGCGGATCGGCCTGGTCAACCGGGTGCTGCCCAACGCCGAGTTGGACGCCTTCGTCGCGCAGTGGGCGCAGCGGCTCGCGGACGGTCCCACGCTCGCACTGTCGATGATGAAGTCCGCGCTGAACGCGTCCTTCGAGACCGCGTTCCGACGGGCAGTCGACGCCGAGGCCCTCAACCAGACGGTCGCGTTCGGCACCGCAGAGGCGAAGGAGGCAGGCCGGGCGTTCCGGGAGCGCAGGCCACCCCGCTTCCGCGACGGATGAGGAAAGGGCCGGTGACGGGCTCCGGCACAGCCGGGCCCCGCCAGCGGCAGGAGGCGTGACGTCCCGAACAGCAGTACCGCATTCCCCACGACGCCGAGACCGACGCCGTGCTCCCGGCAACCGGGGCCGTCCCGTCACCGCCACAGGGCCGGCCGGAGGGATGCCGGCCCCGGCGACCGCCGGCCGCGCTCGTCGTTCCGTTCGGGAGGTCGCCGTCCAGGGAGCTGGACCGGCCAGCAGCGGATCCCGCACGACCACCCCGCGCCCATGCACGTCGGCGCCCGACGCAGAAGGACAAGGATGTCTGACTCACGCCCCACCGCCCTCATCACCGGAGCCGGCCGAGGCATCGGCCGCGCGATCGCGGTGCGGCTCGCCCGCGAGGGCTACACCGCAGTCGTGGTCGACCGGGATGGCGCGGCTGCCGAGCAAGTCGCTGCGGAGATCGGTGGTATCGCCGCTCAGTGCGACGTGACCGACGTTGAGGCTGTGCGCCGGTTGGCCGCCTCCCTTCCCGAACTGACCGCACTGGTCAACAACGCCGGCATCTTCCCGCCGTCGCCGATCGCCACCGTCGACCCCGAGGAGTTCCGCAGGGTCATGGACGTCAACGTGCTCGGACCCCTCCTTTTGACCCAGGCTTTCCTGCCCCAGCTCAGCGCGGCACGGGGAGCGGTGGTCAACATAGTGTCGATGGCCGCGAAGATTCCCGTCCCGGGTACGGCGGCCTATTCGCCGTCCAAGGCCGCCCTGCTGTCGCTCACCAAGCTGTGCGCGGTGGAGCTCGCCTCGAGCGGTGTCCGGTTCAACGCGATCGGTCCGGGCGGGGTGGAGACGGAAGGCACGGCGTCCGTCAGTGCGGACCCGCAGCGCGAGTCCCGCTTCAACGACCTCGTGCCGCTCGGCCGCCGCGCCCGGCCCGATGACATCGCGGACGTGGTGCCGTTCCTCATCGGTGACGCCGCACGCTACGTCACCGGTCAGGTCATCTACGTCGATGGCGGGCTCACCGAGGCCACCATCCCCTTCCTCCAGGCGGCCCAGCGGGGCTAGTACCCGCCGATACAGATGGGACTGAGTATGGACTCCGCGACACGTGACACCGTGATGCCGGACTTTCCGATCAATGCCGTCCTCCGTCGTGACGACGAGGCGATCCGCTGTCCGTTCGCCGCGTTCGCACACCTGCGACAAGACCACCCGGTGGTGTGGAGCGACGCACTCGGCGCCTGGATGGTCAGCCGGTACGACGACATCCGGGAGGTTCTCAAGGACCCCGTCACCTTCTCGAGCCGCTTTGCGAGCGGTCGCAGCTCGGTCACCGGGCTCGCGGAGAAGATCGCCGACGACCCGGACTTCCCGGAGGAGACTCGCCGGCAGGCGGCGCGACGGGTGGAACTCAGTAAGTCGAGCGTACTGCTCACCGCTGATCCTCCCCTGCACAAGAGGCAGCGGGGCCTGGTCGCCATGGCCTTCACCCCTCGACGGGTCAAGGAGATGGAACCGGAGTTCCAGGCCATCGTCGACTCCTTGATCGACGCCTTCCCCGAGGGCGGTCCCGTCGACATCATGCGGGACTTCGCCATGCCGCTGCCGATGACGGTCATCGCCCGCATCCTCGGGGTCCCGCATGAGCTGATGCCGACCTTCAAGAAGTGGACGATCGCCTTCACCAAGGGCGTCGGCGCGCTCGATCTTCCCCGGGAGGAGCTGATCGAGCTCTTCGCGGACGTGGACGAGTTCTACGACTACTTCACTGCCGAGCTCGGCAAGCGCCGCCGCGAGCCGCAGGACGACCTGCTCACCGATCTCCTCCAGGCCCGTATGAGTGGCGAGGAGTCGCTCAGCGAGCACGAGATCCTGCAGATGCTGGTTCAGTTCCTCGTCGCAGGAAACGAGACCACCACGAACCTGATCGGGAGCACGGTCAAGCGTCTCGTCGACTCCCCGGACCTGATGGCCTCGGTCCGGTCCGACCTGTCGCGGGTACCCGTCGTGGTGGAGGAGACGCTCCGGCTCGAGGCGCCCGCCCAGGGGCTCTTCCGGCTCGCGATGGCCGACGTGGAACTGGGGGGCCAGCAGATCCGGGACGGGGACATGCTGTATCTGATGTACTCCTCCGGCAACCGGGACGAAGCCGCCTTCCCCGAGCCGGAAGAGATCCGGCTGGACGGTTCCCGGAGCCACCACCTCGCCTTCGGGCGGGGGGAGCACGTCTGCCTCGGCTCGAACCTCGCCCGCCGGGAGTCCGCCATCGCGATCACCACGTTGCTCCAACGCGTCGAGGGACTGGCCCACGCGGGCCCGGGGCCCACGCCGTACATGCGGAGCTTCGCCCTGCGAGGGCCGCTTGCCCTGCCCGTGACCTTCACCCGGCGGAGCTGACGCCGGCCGGCACCGGGATCGTCACGGGCCCGAGGGACTCGGCTCCGCCGCTTGGACGCGGGATGCGCCCCGGCGGAGCCGTGCCACGCCGCCGGCCTTGGGCCCGCAGCAAGGTCTGTCGGATCCGGCCGGGACGTCACAACCCCCGGGCCGGCCGGGCGGTGGCCGGACACGGTGCCGGGTCCGGCGCCGGAACACAGCGCCGGACGGCAGCTACCGCGGCATGATCCCCGTGGCGAACCACTCTTCGAGTTGGGGGCGCCGGTCGTCGTTCACATACTCGATGCGGGTGCCGCCGAGACGTGGAGCGCTCGCGTAGAAGGCGGAGATCGTGCCGTCCGCTCTGCGGATGACGGCATCGACCTGTTCACCGTCTGCCTCCAGCTGCCTCAAGCGGGCTTCGGGATCGCTTTCCCAGACTCCCAGGTGGTGCAGCCCCGAAAGCCGGGCGGAGTAGACGCCCTCGCCCTGGCCCTGGATGACCTCGAGCCGGAAGGGTCCCTCCCGGGAGTAGGTGGCGACCAGTTCGACCGCACCGGTGGAGCCGGCGACACGGTCCTCGACCTTTGGTATCACGATCGTGGTCGGTGCGTTGAACGTGTACCCCAGCCTCGTGCTCAGGTCGTCGATGGCCCGGGAGATGTCGCGGACGATGATCCCGGCGTGGTACGGCTGCAGCAGCATGGGTGCCTTTCGTCGGTGCGTGGAGGGAGCGGCCGGTCAGTCGGTGACCGGTGTGATGGTGAAGTGGACCGGGAGGGAGCGCGGTCCGCGGAGAATGAAGCTCGAGTTGTAGTCCGGCTCCGTCCCCGGGGCAGCCGACGACAGGGTGTCCAGCCGCCGCAGCAGCGTCTCCACCGCGATCGTGGCCTCGCGCCGGGCGAGATGGGCGCCCAGGCAGACGTGTTCCCCGCGCCCGAACGCCAGATGGTGTGCCACCGGCTTGTCGGGCACGATGTCGTCGCTGTGCGTGAACACCTCTGCGTCACGGTTCGCGGATCCGTAGATCAGATAGATCATGGATCCGGCCGTGATGGCCTGGCCGCCGATCGTGCAGTCGCGGGTGGCCGTACGGAACATCCCCTGGGTCGGTGCCTCCAGACGCAGTACCTCTTCCACGAAGGTGGGAACCCGCGAGACGGCCCGGCGCAGTTCGGACAAGAGATCCGGCTCCTGGAGCAGCCGCAGGACGCTGCTGCCGATGAGGTTCGTCGTGGTCTCGTTCCCCGCGACCAGGAACTGCACGAGCATCTGGAGGATCTCGTCGTCGGTCAGGGGGTGCTCGCCTTCGAGGTCGGCCTCGACGAGATCCGTCAGAGGGTCGTCCGCGGGATGAACGCGCCGCTTCTCCATCTTGTCGGTGAAGCAGTCGTAGAACTCGTCACGGTTCGGCGAACTTTCGGCGGCCGTTCACCTGGGCCCCGTCGATCACGTTGCCGTCGACCGAGCGCCTGAGCCGGGTCAACCGCAGGCGCGCGATGCGCCATTGGCCGTCGACCTTGCGGTAGTCCTCGGTGTAGTGGCCGTAGCCGGTCAGTACCGGGTAGCCACTGCTCGGGGACGGCTCGACGACATCGAACATCGACCAGATCCCGTGGGCCGTCCCGGCGTCGACGATCTCGATCTCGGGCATGTGTCCGTGGTGCACACTCATCGCCTCACCGAGGTGGCGGCCGACCGATGTGACGAACTCCTCCGTCGTCCTCGGGGCCGAGGACGACTCGCCGATCTCGAACACGGCGTCGTCGGTGAACAGGCTCCGCAGCTCGGGCCACCAGTGCAGGTCGACGTACCGGAAGTAGCGTGCCTTGAGTCGCTTGATCTCCTCGACGTCCTTCAACCACTGCACGTCGCGGCGCAGGGCGTCCAGGGACGTCTCGTGGGCAGTGTCCATCGCCTTCATTCCTTCTCCTGGGGTCAGTCCCGGTAGCGGCAGGCCGCCGTCGGCGACGAACTCGCCACCGGCGCAGCGGCCTTGGTCAGCCCGGTGACCGCGAACTTCGAGGCCACATACGTGATCGCGTGCGGGAAGGCGGTGAGGCCGGCGTTCGACGAGATGTCGACGATGGATCCGCGTCCCGCTTCCCGCATGGTGCCGGACACCGCCCGGATCCCGTGGAACACACCGGTCTGGTTGACGGAGACAACCGCGTCCCAGTCCTCATCGGTGGTCTCCCAGACCATGCCGCGCCGCGCGATACCGGCTACGTCGACCAGACCGTCGACACGGCTGTGACGGTCGAGCGCAGCACCCACCGCCCGGGACCATGAGCCGGGACTTGTCACGTCGTGTGCCAGGCACACCGTCGACCCGTGCGCACGGTCGGGTGCTTCCAAGTCCGTCGCCACCACCAGCCAGCCGTTCGGTTCGAGGACGGTACACACGGCTGAGCCGATTCCGCCGGCCGCACCGGTCACGAGGGCGACCGGTGGTTGTTCTTCGGTTTCGAGAGCCACGTACTCCGTCCTCCTGCAGGGCCAGGCGGAGCCTTCGTCACCGCCGGTGGTGCGTCACCTCGGTGTGCGCCGGATCTTTGGTGGCACTTGGGCGGGTGTGAGGTGCGCGCTCACCCGCCCGAGTGTCAGCGGGACGCGGCACTGATGCGGTGCTGTTTGCGCGGCGCGCTCACCCAGCCGCACAAGTGCGGGTCGGCGTCGAACTTGTCGCCCGCCAGCCACCGGCCGTCGGACGAGAAGTAGCCCAGGTGGTCGCCGTCCGTGCTGGTGACTCGAACCCGACCCTGGTCATCGAGCTCGTAGAGGTCCTTGGTGTAGGGATGTCTGACGCCGTGCATGGTCACTCAGCCTCCACGTAACGACGCAGCAGCTGCTGCATCCATTTGAGGTTGTCCTCCTGGTAGGAGGCGAAGGTCACCGTCTTCTTGCTCGTCGTCTCGAGGCCGAACTGCACTTTCTCCATGTTGAAGCAGTCCTGATCGAGGATGTTCCCGACGATGCCGAGCGCGGGGACACTGTTGAACGGGTCGTCGAAACCGAGCCTCACCTCCTCGGCCGGCGCCGGACGTTCGCCGGTGAACGGGGAGATGTAGAAGACGTCCATGATGCAGGTGCGGTGGTCGTCACCGTTGGGCCGGAAGCGGTAGCAGATCTTGTGCACCCCGCCCCACGGCATGAGGTTGGGGAAGACGGTGTAGGTGAAGTTGTCGACGAGCTCGCAGTCCGCCCACTCGTCGATCTTGTCCCCGAGGAAGGCACGCCACTTCTCGCGGGTGTTCCGGATGATGAACGAGCGTGCGCTCTCTCCCGGTTCCAGGGTGACCGGGAGTTGCTCGCCCTCGCGGACGTCCAGGGTCGCCCGCAGCATCTCTTCGGCGCTGGGCTCCCAGGGCGTCATCGGACCCGCCACCTCGGACGGGGTGATGAAGCGGGCGAAATTGTCGTAGCAGTCCACCTGGCACACGCCGAAGGCGGCGTACGGAACCGTCTGGGGGTGGGTGGCCGCAGCGTGCCAGCACTCCATGAAGGCCTCCTGCGCCACCTTCCAGTTACAGCGCAGGAGCTTGGAGACGTGGACCTCGAGGTAACGGTTCTCGAGGTCCCATTGGGCGAAGTGCTGCGGCAGGTCACCGAGGAAGGACTCGAGCGGCTCGGCGTCCGGATCGGGGTTGATGAAGACGAAACCGGCCCAGGTCCCGACCTTCACGGCGGGAAGCTTGAACTGCTCGGGATCGATGTGCTCGAACTCCCAGGGGGCCGGGATCCGCTTGAGATCGCCGTTGAGGTCCCAGGTCATGGCGTGGAAAGAGCAGCGGATCTCCGCACAGCGTCCGGCGTAGTCCTTCAGCTGCCGACCGCGGTGCAGGCAGGCGTTGGGGTAGGCGCGGATCTCGTCCGGAGCGCTGCGGATGACGAGGTAGGAGAGGCCGGCGATCTCGTAGACGATGTGGTCACCGACCTCGGGGATCTGCTCCTCTCGGCAGGCGACTTGCCAGACTTTCTTCCAGAGCTTCTCCCTCTCGCGTTCGTGCCACTCCCGCGAGATGTAGATGTCGATCGGAGCCTCGTCGAAGTCGAAGTTCCCGCGTGATTCCTGGCTGATGTGCGCGGGTACCTCCTTGGTGTCCAGGCTCAGCACGTCCTGGTAGGAGATCCGGCGCCCTCCCACATCGTGGCTCTCGCCCATTACGCCCCTCCACTTGCTCACCCTGTACCGGATCCGGCACAGATACTCTATGCCTAGAGTTACTGCACCGGAAGCGTGTTCGTCGCAGACTAGACTATTTGCTCTGAGATCAATAGCCTCTGAGGGTGGACGACACCCCGACACTGACGACCGCCCGAGGGCGCGCTGAGCGCGCGATCCCTTTCGCGCAGATGTTCAATGTGCGCGACCTCGGGGGATTGCGTACTTCTGGCGGCCAGCGACTCCGCCCCGGTCGGATTTACCGGTCCGACGACCCGTACTTCGCCACTGACGCGGACGCGGCCGCGCTCGGCACCCTCGGCATCAAGACAGTCATCGACCTGCGCACATCGGCTGAGATCGAGCAGCGCGGGACGCGGCGCTGGGACGAGCTCGGCGCACGACGGCTCTCCCGGCCGCTGTGGAGGAAAGTGCCGTCGATCGAGCATGCCCACCGCTACCTCGACCCGAAGAACACCGCTGAGCTGTACGGCGAGATGCACGAGGAGAACCTCGCCACACACGCGGAGTTGTGGCGCTCCGTCGCGGACGCCGCAACGGAGCGCACGGTCGTCCACTGCGCCTCGGGCCGGGACCGGACCGGCATCGTGGTGGCACTTCTGCTGAGCCTTCTCGGGGTGCGGCGCGAGGAAATCCTGGAAGACTACGCGATGAGTGCCGAGGGCATGCGGCGGATGCTCGCCCACCTGGAAGACACGTACCCTCCCGAAACCCTGAAGGACTGGCACTTGGACAAGGAGACCATTGTGCTCACCCCGCCCGAGGCGATCGGCCACTACCTCGACTGGGTGCAGCACAGGCACGGCGGCATCGAGGGCTACGCGGAGCAGGTCCAGATCACCGACGTGGTCCCGGTGCTACGGCAGAACCTGCTGGAAGACTGAGTCCGGCTGAGCGCCGCCTGCCCCGTACGGGCGGGGGAACGGTCAGATCTGAAGTTTCGCCGTCACGCGGCGGTACCGGCGCTGGTCGGTGGGGCGTAGTGGAACAGGGCGGGGCGAGGCTGAGCTGCGGTGGCAGCGGTAATCCGGGCCCGCCGGAACGCGGTGATCATGTATTCGAGGGAGACGTGCTGCTTGTGCCGGTGCCGAGCAGGCCATGCGTCCTTGACACTTGTTCGATAGACCATTGGCTAGCGTGGCGCTCGGCGATCTCTTGCGGGGACGCGGTGGTGCCGGTGCTCACCAGCGCCCAGTCCACCGCCCGGGACGAGCCGGCGAAGCGCGGCAGGACGACCCGCACCGGGGGTGGTTGAGGCTGCCCAACCACAGGCACTTCAGGTCGAAGATCTGCACGGTCTTGATCTCGCTGTAGACGGCGATGGCGGTGGTGCACCAGGCCGCGGCCGGTCCCGTCCCGCCTACGCGCGGAGCCGTGGTGCTGCCACGCGGCATCGTGCACCTTCTTCAGCGATGCAGAAGTCAACTGTTTGGAGTGTTCCGGAAGGAATGTGCCCATGCTGATCACAGTCGAGTACCCCGTCGACGGCGCTGCTCCCGAACTGCTCACGCCTGAGGGGATCTCGCGAGTTGCGCGCCGCGCCGACGACCTGGGGTATGACGCGATCGCGTTCACCGAGCACCCGGCGCCTACCAAGGAGTGGCTGGAAAGCCGGGCGGGGCACGAGACACTCGACGTCACCACCGCGCTCGCATTCTGTGCCGCGGTGACCCAGCGCATCCGGCTGATGACCTACCTGCTGGTGCTGCCTTACCACAATGCGTTCTTGGCCGCCAAGGCGCTTGGCACGGTCGACCGGCTTTCCGGCGGGAGGCTGACAGTCGTGGCGGGCACAGGTTACCTGCCGGAGGAGTTCGAGGCTCTCGGTGTCGACTTCGACACCCGTAACGAGCGGTTCGACGAGGCGCTGGAAGTATTGCGCGGTGCCTGGTCCGGATCACCCGTCGACCATGCCGGAGTCCATTTCCGCGGGCATGGCATCGTGCAGCGTCCCGCTCCGGTGCAGGCCGGTGGTATTCCGATCCTGATCGGCGGCAACAGTGCGCTCGCGCGTCGCCGTGCCGCTCGCAACGCGGGCTGGAGCCCCATCCTGGTGACCGAACAAGAGGTCGCCAGGCAGATCCGGATGCCGGTCATGACCGTAGAGGGCCTGAGTGAGATGATCGCGGAGATCCGCGACCAGGCCGCCGGTTCTGGCACGTCCCTACTCGTGCAGGTGCAGTCCGCGCACGCCTACGTGCTCAGGCGCCGGCTCCCAACTGCGGATCACCGCGAGCACCTTGCGCAGTTGCGCGGCGCGGGCGTCGACTCGTTCGTGCTCAAGCTCCCCGCTGAAAGTCTCGATGCCGCCGTCCAGGGGCTGGAGGAGTACGCCGCCACGTATCGGCGTTACTGATTTCGGCGTTTTGGCCTCAGCCCAGGTCCTGCGCCGGGCCTGGTGTCGAGCAGTACCACCGCGACGGCAAGGAGGCGCGCCGACTGTCCTCGCTCTACTACCCGGGCGCCCGCCACGGCCTCAAGCGCGGCTCGGGCTGGTGCGGTTACAAGACCACCTGAGCGAGACTTGGGAGCCCGACGCCCCGCACCTGAGCACCCACGTCGTCACCACGGACGCGACCGTCGCCGGCACGGAGGTGATCGAGACAGTCCACCAGGGCCTGACCGCACGGGAGTTACTTCCCGACGAGCACGACGTGGACGCTGGTTACATCACCGCCGCGCACATCGTCACGGTCCGGGACGATTACGGCGTCGAACTGGTGGGGCCAGGCGGGCTGGACACCTGCCACGAGAACCACAAGGGCGAGCACTTCACACAGAGCGCGTTCACGATCGACTGACAGACCCGCAAGGTCACCTGTCCCCAGCACAAGATCAACGCCAGCTGGTCCGACCAGCGCAAGATCAGCGGCACCCCCGTCACGTGGGTGCACTTCACTGCCCAGGACCGCGGAAGCTGCCCCATGTGCGAGAAGCGCACCAGGGCGGCGAACGGCAAGTGAGGCCGCAGCCTGACCCCGCTTCCCCAGGACCAGCAGGAAGCTCTGGGAGGAGATCATCCCGCTCGGCTACCAGGGCAGTCACGGCATTGTCAGCGCCTACATCAGGAAGAAGCGCACGTCCCCCCCCCGTCCGGTCACCGCACAGCCGTCGGCACCGCGGGTGGTGACCAGGTGGATCCTCAGCCGCCCGGAATCCCTCACCGAGAGCGAACAACTCCGGCTCAAAGCTGTCCTGGCCGACTGCCCCGAACTCGACGCCCTCACCGGACAGGTCCGGTCCTTCGCCCGGATGCTCGCCGAACGCCGGGGCGAACGGTTGCCCGAGTGGCTCGATGCCGTCCGCAAAGACGACCTGCCCAGCCTCCACACGCTCGCCGCGGGCATCGACCGCGACCGTGACGCCGTCATCGCCGGCCTCACCCTGCCCTGGAACTCCGGCATCGTCGAAGGACACGTGAACCGCATCAAAATGATCAAGTGGCAGATGTACGGACGTGCTGGCTTCAGGCTCCTCCGCAAGCGAGTACTGCTTGCCTCCTGACCTCGCTGTCGGTGGCCAGTTCATGGGGGTCAAGTACTGGTACCGGTAGTGGCATAGCTGGACGCACGAAGGCGCCCGCCTCCGGAGGAGATCCGGAGGCGGGCGCCTTCGCGTTGCGGTGAGCCCGTCTCGCGGAGGTGATCAGAAATCATCCGCAAAATCGGAGGCGGTCCTTGGTGCTGATTCTCTCGACGCCATTCGAGCGACAGCGCCCATCAGGGGTAGATCTTGAGGCACACCGGGGGCTCGTTCGGGGCCTTTTCTTCTGCGGCAGCCCGCGCGCAGATGTCCGTGTACGGGACCATCCTCTTGTTCAGCACGAACTCGACGGACGTCGAGAGGTTGTTACAGGTGGCGTTCCGTCCGTTCCGACTCCACGGGTTCTGGCCCTCCTCGTTCCCCCATGCCTCTGCCTTGACGTCGCAGACAGTCGCTGGCCACGGCGGGAACCACTTCCATGACCGGACATAGACCACCACTTTCTCGACGTACAACCCGCTGCCATAAACGTTGATGCAGGCGTAGTTGGAGTCCCCCGAGTCAGCGGTCTTCACACAGTTGACTCCGGATGCCGCTGCTGGTGAGGCCTGCAAACCGAGGAGTGCTACACAGGCCGCGGTCATCACCACGGCTGCACGGCTGCCCGGCCGCTTCATGGCGGCGAGGGAAAAGCTCCGCTTCCTTGTGGTTTTGTCGTCTGGCGGTTTCGTTGAGCTGCCGCGCACCGCATGTTTCACATCATCCCCCGATCTTCGATGTATACCGTGTGCAGGCAATGACGCTAGGGACTGTCAGTGAGGTTTTCTCAGTGACCGCGACGTTCAATTCGCTCGCCGGTCGGCACTTCCGGCTCTACTCTCCCGAGGAGCGGGAGCAACGGAAGGGCAGGCATGGCCAGTCACGGCACAGTCAAAGCCATCAACGAACTGGCCACGCGTTGGGCCGCGGCCCTGCCCCACGACGGCACGGTCCTCGCCGCAGCCGGGGTGTGGCCGCTACTCGGCCTTCTCGCCGACGGTGCTGCAGGTCCCGCCCGGCAGGAACTCTCGGACGCGCTCGGCATCCCGGCGGACGGTGCCGCAACGGCAGCACGAGACCTGTTCTCCACGCTCGGGGCGACGCCTGGCCTGGGCACAGCCCTGGGACTGTGGACTCGCGGCACCCTGCCCGTCGAACCGGCCTGGCTGGACCAACTGCCCGCCGGCGTGCACGGGCAGCTCACCGGCGACCCCGTCAGCGACCGGTTGCGCCTCGACACATGGGCAGCCAAGTGCACCCAAGGACAGATCGACGCGATGCCGGTCACCGTGAACGACGAGACTCTGCTGGTGCTGGCCGGCGCCCTGACCCTCCGCACCGACTGGATCCGGCCCTTCACCCCAGGCGGAATGGAAGCCGAAACAGGGCCCTGGCGCGGCATGAACCTGGCCGGCCTGCACCGAACCACCAGTCTCCTGAACCGGGTGGGCGTCGCGGACACGGCAGCCGGCCCCCTCACCGAACTTCAGATCATCGGCACCCATGGCATCGACGTCCACCTGTACCTCGGAACACCTGAAGCAACCGCGGGCCAGGTGCTGACTGCCGCCCTGGGCGCACTCCACAACCGCCGGGCAATGGTGCCCGGCGGTCATCTCCCTTACGGCACTCCAGGCCCCGGGCTGTCCGTGACTCGCGTCCCCAGTGTCGACGGCGAACCCACGCTCCACGTATCCACCGTGCCGTTCACTGTCAAAGCCCACCACGACCTGCTCGACCACCCGGACCTGTTCGGCCTGCGCACGGCGACGGACGCCTCGCAAGGCCACTTTCCCGGCATCAGTGCCAAGCCACTTGCCGTCCAGGCCGCCGCACAGGCAATGACGGCGACGTTCGGCGCCCGCGGCTTCCGCTCCGCGGCCGTCACCGCCTTCGCCATGATGGCCGGCGGCATCCCGCGCCACCCCTTCCGAGCCCGCGAGATCAGCGCCCGCTTCGACCGTCCCTTCGGGTTTCTCGCTCTGCACCGCACCTCCCGACTCGTCCTCAACGCAGGCTGGGTCGCCAACCCCGACACCTTCGAGGAAGCCTCCTGGGACTGGTGAGCGCCCGATGAGGCGCAGGGCCGCAGGGAACTCGGCAGGCACTGAGGTTTTTCAGCAAAGATCATTTCCAGTGGCCGTTGAGGACGAGGGCGGCGCGGGCGATGTCGCTGATCCGGCTCGGGCCGAGCGTGCCGTGCTTGAGCGCGCGCCGGCGTTCCTTCAGTTCGGCGGTGGTCCGCTCGCCGAGTGCGCGCAGGTCTCTGATCAGCATGTTCGTGGTGCGGGTGTCGGCGTGCAGGGCCTGCTCGCACTGGCCTTTCGGGCGGCGGGCACGTGCGCCATGCCCTGCGCCTGACAGCCCTTCAGGAACTCGTGCAGGTCGGGGGCCTGCTCGGCGAGGACGTCGATGCCTTCGTGCAGGTAGCGGTAGCCGGTGGCCTGGGAGACGCCGGCATCACAAGCCAGGCAGTGCACGCAGCCACGCTCGCGGAACCAGCGCAGCACCGGCACCGCCTGGCGGAACGGACCCAGCGCCCGCGAGCCGCGCGGCGTGCGCAGTTGCCGCCGGTGGGTGGCGAGCAGGCGGGCAAGAAACTCAACGATGTGGCGCGGGACGTCGAGCGTGGCAGCATAGGTGACCAACGCGAAGCCTCTGGTTGTCGCGGACGATCTTGTGGTGAGAACCGTCCTACCAAGGGCTTCACGTCTGTCCGCCACCGGGCACTGCCCGCCCGATGCATCCGGAATCACCCGGATCACACCGCTTCGCAAAAATTATTTCGCTGAGAAAACCTCAGTGGCCTATGGCGACCTCGCCGTAGATGCCTCAAAACGGTTATGTGGGCTACCTGTTGCCAATTAGGCGCAACTGGAAGGTAGGGCTTCAACTGGATCTTGCGTCGGGGGCGTGGCGGACAGTCCGGGGGACGCGGGTTAGTACTCAGCCGTAGATCGTGATCTTCATGGCTGGTAGACGGCTTGGCGCTGGTAGTGGCAGGTGCGGGACCGGGCCTGATGACGGCGTCGCCAGTCGGACCAGCGGAGTCGGTGTGCAGCTGTGTGGGTGGGCTGGATGACGAGTGTGGTGAACAGGTGCTGGATCTCGTTGCAGGTCAGTGGGATCAGGTCGTCGGCGGCGGATGCGTGAGTGCGTTCGTGGGCGGTACCTGAGACGGCGGCTTGTCGCTGTCCCGGACAATCGGGATGTTCCGCGGGGGCCGCGAGCCCTGGCCGTCGTTGGGGGTCGGCCAGGGGGCGGCGCCCGCCGAGCCGCTACGCTCCCGTCCTCCGCGCCGCATCGAGCAGCGAGGCCCAGTCGGGCAGCTTGACCACGTTCCGGCCCAGCGAGACGCCGAGTTCCGCCTCGGCCCGTTCGATCGCCCGCCACCCGGCCCACTCGACCGGCTCGATCCCCTCGGTACGCAGCGCCACCAGCGGATCCCCGGGCACGTCACGGCGGACCAGCGCGGCCGTGTCCGCCAGCAGGGAGGCCACCGTCTCCTTGGCGCACGGCCGGTTCGTACCGATGACACCCGTCGGGCCCCGCTTGATCCAGCCCGCCACGTACTCGCCCGGCGCCACGGCACCCTCCCGCAGCACCCGCCCGGCCAGATGAGGCACGGTGCCGCCCGAGGCGTCGAACGGCAGACCCTCCAGCGCCACTCCGCGGTACCCCACCGAACGCAGCACCAGTTGCGCCTTGATGTCCTCGTACGCACCCGTGCCCGTCACGCCACCGTGCCCGTCCGGCACCGTCCGCTCGAAGCGCACCGCGCCCACGCGGCCGTCCCGGGCGAGCAGTTCGACCGGGCGGAGGAAGAAACGCAGCCGGATCCGCCGCCGGGCACTCGGTGCGGGGGTCTCGGCCCAGCCACGCAGCACCTCCACGTTGCGGCGCTGCGGGGCGGGCAGCCCGGAGGAATCGGCGTAGGCCGGATCCTGCGCCAACTCGGCCCGGTCCACGGCGATCCCGGTGTCCGGCAGGGTGCCCAGCTCGCGCAGTTCCTTGGTGGTGAAGCGGGCCTGGGACGGACCGCGCCGGCCCACCATGGCGATGTCCGTCACCCGGCTCGCCCCGAGCGCGGTCAGGGCGGCGTGCGGCACATCGGTCGGGCTCAGCTCCGGCACCCCCCGGGCCAGCATCCGTGTGACGTCCACGGCGACGTTCCCCACACCGATGACCACGGCCGACCCGACCCCGCGCAGGAACCCGTCGTCGGTGGGGGTGCCTCCCTGCCCGGGGGAGTCCGGGTGGGCGCTGTACCAGGACACGAACTCGGTCGCCGACCAGCTCCCCGGCAGGTCCTCACCGGGGATGCCCAGCCGCCGGTCGGTGGCGGCGCCCACGCAGTACACCACCGCGTGGTACAACTCCCGCAGCCGGGCGACCGACACCCCTGAGGGGCCGACCGCCACCCCGCCGAGGAAGCGCACCCGCTCGTGCTCCAGGACCGCGCGGAGGTTGTTCTGCAGCGACTTGATCTTCTCGTGGTCCGGTGCCACGCCGTAGCGGACCAGCCCGTACGGGCACGGCAGCCGGTCCAGGACGTCGACGCGCACCTGGGCGTCCTGCTGGACCAGACTCTGTGCGGTGTAGCACCCGCTCGGTCCGGAACCTACGACGGCGACACGCAGCACGGCGGAACTCCTCACCCCACGGACCGACAGGAGATCGCTGATGTCTCCAGCATCGCACCACCGGTGCTCCGCTGACAGGGTGCCGTCCGCCACGAGGGGTGCGTGTTCGCTCGCCTGGAAAGTGACCACACGCTTACGTTGCGTGTGCGCTTGAGGCATCCTTCCTTCATCTTTCCGATCGTTCTCCGGCGGACGGCGCGGTGTCCGTGTGGCCCGCGTGGGAGATGCGGGAGGGCGAGCGCGTGACGCGCTGGTTGCATGTGCGGCTGGCCTTCGCCGACGGGGCGTCGGTCGAGGCGCTCGCGACGGTGTCCGAGCAGTGCGTCTGTGTCGAGGACGTGCGGGCCCGCCCCGCGCTGTCCCTGGACGACCTGGCGCTGTTCGCCGACTGGATCGAGGGACCGCTGGCGCGGGCGTGCGGTGCCGGCGCCGAGCCCGGCCCCGAGGACCGGGCCACGGCGGCGGGGCGCGGTCGACGGGCGGCTCGCCCTCGCCCGCATACGGGTCGGGCATCCGGTACAGAGGCCGCGGGCCGGTCTCACGCACCGCACGCCACCAGCCCAGCTCGGGTCTGTCAAACGAGCGGACCTGCCTCACATGCGGTGGTGACGGTAAGTAGTTGCCGTGGCTGGTAGTGACACTCCCAGCCCAGCACGGGTGACGCGACCGTCAGCGCCGTGCTCGCCCTGCTCGATGGCACGTCTGCGGCTGCTCTCCATGAAGCTCGGACCAGGCACATCAGTGATGACACGCTGTCACCACCGAATGTGAGACAGGGCCAAACGAGCGGTGTAACCAGGGTGGTCGGGGTTACCGACGGGCTGCGGAGAGGCGGCCGTCGAAGGTGATGTCGAAGGCGTTCAGCGCGGTCTTCCAGCGCATGGTCCAGCGGGCCTGGCCCTTGCCGGTGGGGTCCAGGCTCATGATGGCCATGTAGACGCACTGCAAGGCGGCGGTCTCGTTCGGGAAGTGCCCGCGTGCCTCGACCGCCCGCCGGATCCTGGCGTTCACCGACCCGATCGCGTTGATGGTGCCGACGATGCGGCGGATCTCGGTGTCGAAGCGGAGGAACGGGGTGAACTCTTCCCCCGCGTTCTCCCAGAGCCGGACGATCGCCGGGTACTTCTGGCCCCAGGTGCCGGCGAACTCGGCGAACCGCTCCAGGGCGGCCTCTTCGGTCGGCGCGGTGCAGACGGGCTGGAGGACACGAGCGATCTTGTCCCAGTCCTGGCGGGCGGCACAGCGGAAGGAGTTCCGCAGCAGGTGGACCACACAGCTCTGCACGATCGTCCTGGGCCAGAGGGTCTCGACCGCGTCGGGCAGACCCTGGAGACCGTCGCAGACGAGCATGAGGACGTCGTTCACGCCGCGGTTCTTGATCTCGGTGAGGATGTGCATCCCGTGCTTGGCGCCCTCGCCGCCGTCGCCGGCCCACAGGCCCAGGATGTCCCGTCGGCCCTCCGCGGTGACGGCCAGGGCCACGTGGATTGGCCGGTTGGCCACCGCACCGTGGATCTTCACGTGGATCGCGTCGATGAAGACGACCGGGCAGACGACGTCGAGGGGCCGGTTCTGCCACTCGGCCATGGCGTCCATGACCTTGTCGGTGATGGTGGAGATGGCCTGCCGGGAGACGTCGGCCCCGTGGACCTCGGCGAGGCGGGCCCGGACCTCGCCGGTCGTCGGCCCCTTCGCGGCGAGCGAGATGACCATCTCGTCGACGCCGGCCAGGCGTTTTTGCCGCTTGCGCACGGTCTTCGGCCCGAAGGTTCCGTCCCGGTCGCGGGGCGCGGATATCTCGACCGGTCCGACCTCGGTGAGCGCGGTCTTGCCGCGGGTGCCGTTGCGGGAGTTGCCGCCGTTCTTGCCGGCCGGGTCGTGCCTGGCATGGCCGAGGTGGTCGGTGATCTCGCCCTCGAGGGCGGACTCCAGTAATCGCTTGGTCGGCTGCTGCAACGGCCCGCCTTCTCCGGTCAGCTGCAGGCCCTCGGCCTGGGGCCGGCCCGCCAGTTCGTCGATGAGCTGGTCGTCCACCGCCTTCGACGGCTGCGGCTCAGGCATCTCGACGGACTGGGTCGCGGACGCGTTCTCACTGGTCATCGGGGCATCTTCCTTGATCAGGAGTTACACCGAACGATTGGCCCTGTCTCACTTTCGGTGGTGACGGAGCGTGTCGTTATCCGAGGAGGATGCGGTGGCGAAGAAGGGTGAAGCCTGCTCGTCCGTGCATCTGGCGCGCGATCCGCTTGGTCTTGGTGTTGACGCCCTCGGTGGGGCCGTTGCTGTACGGAAGCGTGAGTGCGGCGATCACGGCGTCGCGGTCCCGTTCCAGGCCCCGGGTGAAGGCGTGCAGGTGGGGCAGATCGACTGCGCGGGCCTGTGCGATCCAGTCCGAGAGCCTGTCGGCATTTTCTGGGCAGGGCGTCAGGAGTTCGGCGAAGTCCCTGATGCTGGTGGTCAGTTGGGTCATCTCGGGGCAGGCGCCAGTGAGCCGGTCCAGGAGGTCGTGATGTTCGTTTTTGAGGTTGCTGGGCCGGGTGAGCAGCATCCGGGCGAGCCGACGTGGGGAGATGTGGCTGCGGTCGGCGTCTGCGCGGCCTTGGTTGATGTACTTGTGCAGGAGGTTCAAGCAGCCCGTGAAGCCGAGGGCCTTGATCTCTTCGAAGAGGTGCTGGACGGGGACGGCGGGGTGCTCCGCCCGTCGTTTACGCAGGTGCTCACGGTAGGGGTCGACAAGGCTGGCGCGGTACTTGGGGACGCGAAGCATCCGTTCGGGCCGGTCGGCTCGGGCGTAGCGTTTGACGGTGTTCAGGGCCAGTTGAAGCCGGCGGGCGCACTCGAGCAGGCCCACGCCCTGGTCGAGTAGGTCGTGGACCTGGTGCCAGCGCTCGAGGGTGGTTCGCGCGCGGGGCCCGTCGTACAGGGGCGCGTCCAGCACGGCGGCCCAGCAGGTGCTGTGTGCCTTCACCTCGCTGAGGGCGGCTTCGCACAGGTTGTGCCATACATGCCAGCGGTCAGCGACCTGGACCGCGTGGGGCAGGGCACGGCGGATGGCCTCGGCGTAGGTCGCCGAGCCGTCACGGCACACGACCTCGATGCCCGGATGCTCGCGCAGCCACGCTTCCAGCGTGCCGGCGGTACGGTCGGGCAGCACGTCGATCCGCTCGTGCGTTTCGGCGTCGATCACCACGGTGGCATAACGGTGCCGCCGGCGCAGAGCGAAGTCATCGACGCCGATCACGCGGGGCACCCGCCCGGTGGGCAACGGGATGCGCAACAGGGCGCGCAGAGCCGTGTGACGCGACAGGCCCACCTGGAGTATCGCCAGCAGACGTGCCCCGGCCCGGCCCGCTAACTCCTTGACCACGGCCTTGACCTGCCCGGTCAGGCGGGCCGTGCGTCGCTGGTAGCGCTCCAGCACCCCGGGCACCTGCTCGCGGAAGGTGTGCCGGCAGCCGGGCGTGGGACACACCAGACGCCGCACCCGCACACGGACCACCACCCGGCGGTCATCAACCGGCACGTCGGCCACCGTCCGCAGCTGATAGCCGTGGACCCGTCCCGACAGCGCCCCGCACGCCGGGCAGAACGCGGCGTCCTGCGCAGTCCGTGCCCGCACCGCGATCCGCTCGCCCTCGTCGGTCACATCCTCGATGACCAGCGGGGACAGACCCGAAAATACCGTCTGCACAAGCTCGTTGACATTCTTCACACGAATGTCAACGACCCTCACGACTCTCCGTCACCACCGAAAGTGAGACAGGGCCGAACGATTTACAGTCCCCCTAGAGATCACCAACAGCATCCAGAAATTGAGCCAGAACCCATGTCTCAGGCGTGGGCTGCGTCCAGCACGGGCTGCAGGTCGGCGACCTTGTCGAGCCAGTCCTGCCGCGAGGTGATGTCGGAGCAGAAGTTCGTCTCGATGATGACCGCCTCGAAGCCTTGCTCGGCCGCCTCCACCGTGCGCTCGGCGACTTGCTCCACGGTCAGTGTCTTGCCCGCGGTGGACTGCAGGGCCGCGCGGTAGATCACGTTCAGGGGCTCGAGGCCGTCGGGACGCATGTCGTTCATCCCGGCCAGGGTCTCCGCGGCCTGAGCGATGGGCATCGAGCCCGGGTTCCAGAGGTCGTAGTGGAGCGCCGTGCGGCGCAGGCCCTTCTCCGACCACATGCCCGACATCAGTCTTGGGCGCGGCTTCTGGTAGGGCTTCGGCCGGATGACCGACCGCGGAACGTCGAAGAACTCGCCGTGGTGCTTGACCGGATCCTCCGCCCAGCACTTCTTGAGCACCTCGACGAACTCGTCGATCCGGCGGCCCCGTGTCCTGGGGTCGACCCCGACCGCCCGGTGTTCCTCGTGGGACCAGCCGACACCGAGGCCGACCGCTGTGAGCCGGCCTCCACTGAGCTGGTCGATGGTGGCCAATTCGTTGGCGAACTGCACCGGCCAGTGGTTGCCGGCGACCAGGATGCTGCTGCCGATGCCGATCCTCTCGGTCCAGGCGGCGACCGCCGCCAAGACCTCGAGCGGGGCATAGACGGACTTGTACACCTCGGGCTGTGCCGAGGCGCTGCCGCCGTACTCGCCCTCCTGATCCAGGGCGTACATGAAGTGGTCCTGCACCCACAGGTGCGCGAATCCCATGTCCTCCGCGGCCTGAGCGACGTCCTTGATCACGTGTCGATCGGTGACCGGGCCGAGTTGGGGGAGGACGAGTCCGACGTCTGTCATGGGAGTTCCGTTCAGGAGGCGGGCCGGTTGACGAACTCGAGGAGGTTGCCGTCGGGGTCGGCCACCAAGGAGATGCTCACGCCGGGCCGGACCTCGGTGGGCCCGTCGACGACCCTGTGGCCGGCGGCTCGGACCGCGCTGAGGACCTCCTCCAGGTTCGAGACCGACACCGTCCAGTAGCGCAATCCGGTGGAGTCTCCAAGGCCTCCCGCCACGGCGCGGCCGGTGGGCTCCTTGTCGAACTCCACGATCTTGAGCACGCAGTCGCCCACTTGGAAGCGCTTGACGAGGAAGCCGTCCATTGGGACGTCGGACAGAGCCGGGAACCCGAGAACGTTTCCGTAGAAGTCCACCATCGCCTTCTGGTTCGTGGTCACGATGCCGATGTCGATGGTGGACTTCACCAGCAGGGCGGGCATGGCGGCTCCCAGGGGTTGTCCGGCGTCCGGTTCGCTGCCACCATAGTCGCTCAATCAATCATTGTGAATAAGACTTTTAGGGGGTGGGCACATGGACTTGGGGCTCAAGGGGCGACGAGCGCTCATCACGGGTGCCAGCCGGGGAATCGGGCGCGTGATCGCCGACGTGCTCGCCGACGAGGGGTGCGCGTTGGCGTTGTGCGCCCGGAACGAGGGAGCCTTGTCCGCAGCGCGTGACGAGCTCGAGGAACGGGGTGTCCAGGTGTTCGCCGACGTCGTCGACGTCGCCGACCCCGACGCGCTGCGCGGCTTCGTCGCCTCGAGCGCGGCAGCCCTGGGAGGTCTGGACGTCGTCGTGTCGAACGCCTCGCCCGGCAGCCTGAAGGGGGACGACTCCTGGGTCGAGAGCGCACGGGGGGACCTGCAGGCGTTCGCCATCCTCGCGGAGGCCGCCAAGCCGCACCTCGTGGCGTCGGGCCAGGGAGCCGTTGTGGCCATCAGTTCCACCAGCGCCCTGGATGTCGACATGCCGTCAGGGCCTGCCTCCTTCGGCGCGATCAAAGCGGCCGTACTTCATCACGCCTCCGCCTTGGCGCGGGCCTATGCGCCCGCCGGTGTCCGGGTCAACACGGTTTCTCCCGGGCCGATCGAGTTCGAGGGCGGAGCCTGGGACCAGGTGCGTCGGGGGCGCCCGGAGGCCTATGACATGGTCAAGGCCAAGCTCCCTCTCGGGCGGTACGGCGATCCCGTCGACATCGCGAACGCGGTGGCCTTCCTCGCCAGTCCCCGGGCGTCGTTCATCACCGGGGCCAATCTCGTGGCCGACGGCGGCTTGCTCAGCCGCGTTCAGCACTGACTTCGGCGTGCCTTCCCCGGCTGCTGCTGCCTGGCGTGAGCTTCCACGGACCGCATGGCCGCAGAAGCGGCCGGATCCAGGGAGACCGGCCCGACCGCCTGTGCGCCCGTCCGGCAGCGGCGAGGCGGAACGGACGCCGCTGTCTGGAAGCCCGGTGCTGCGTCAGATGCATTCGCATGATCAATAATTGATAACTAGACTTAGTAAGGGGAAGCGATGGGGAGCCCACGCCAGATCCTGGCCGTGACCAAGGGCCATGGCTATGACCGCAACTCCTTCTCGGAACTGCTGGACGTGCTTCCCGGCATCGCCTGCACACAGGTCGAGCAACCAGCGGCTCAGCTCCACTTCTCGGGTGCGGAGCCCGACCGCTGGGATGCCTATTTGCTGTACGACATGCCCGGCTTCGCGTTCAAGCCCGATCGCTCGCACCCGGATCTCTTCGATCCGCCGCGGGCCTTTCGCGACGACTTCACCTCCCTGATCGAGCGGGGACATGGGTTCGTGTTCGTACACCACGCCCTCGCGGCCTGGCCGACGTGGGAGGAGTACGCCTCGATCATGGGGGGCCGCTTCAGGTTCGTCCGCGACGACCGGCATCCGGACTCCGGTTACCGTCACGCTGTGGAGCAGCGGATCACGCCCGCCGGCGGGGCAGTCGGGCATCCGGTGCTCGACGGGCTCCAAGACGGGTTCACCATCACCGACGAGCTCTACCTCAGCGAGATCCATCACGCCGACATCACGCCGTTGCTGGTCACCGACGCCGAGCTCACCGACCGCACGCTGTGGTCGACCTGGAACGCGGTCATCGGGCGACGCGACACCAACGACGGCTGGGAACACCCCCGCGGATCGGGCGTGGTGGCCTGGGTGCGGAACCACCCGCGGAGCCGGATCGTGTACCTGCAGTTCGGTGATGGAGCTGCCGCGTTCGGTAACCCGGCGTTCCGTCGTCTCCTCGCCAACGCCTTGCACTGGGTATCAGACAGAAGGAGCGAGAATGAGTGAGCGCAGCATCCGGGACCCCTTCCGTCTCGACGGCGAGGTGGCCGTGGTGACCGGGGGCTCTCGCGGAATCGGTCGGGCGATCGCGGAGGTGTACGCCGCCCGGGGCGCCCGCGTGGTCATCTGCGGGCGTGACGAGAAGGCCGGAGTACGGGCCGCGGAGGAGATCGGGGGGTCGGTGCGGTTCGTCCGCGCCGATGTCACCGACGAGAGCGAGGTGCGCGCACTGGTACGCACCGTGGTGGACGGCTTCGGTGCTCCCTCCATCCTGGTCAACAACGCCGGTCCGACAGACCTCCTGCACACCCGCGACACCGACGGGCCGATCGGCCACATCTCGTTGGAGAACTGGCGCAAGCTGCTGGATCGGACGTTGACCAGTGCTTTCCTGCCCTCCCGGTACATGCTGCCGGTGATGATGGACCGGCGGCACGGCGCGATCATCAACATCTCGTCGCTCGCGGCCGCTCAGGCGATGCCCGGTTTCGACGCGTACTCCGCCGGCAAGGGCGGCCTCGAGGCGCTGACCCGGTCCATCGCGAGCGGGTACGGGCACCTGGGCATCCGCTGCAACGCGATCCGGGTCGGGAGCATCGCGGTGGACCATGGCGACGGCAGCCGGCGCCGCTATGCGGCCGAGGACGACGCCCCTGACGCCTGGCGTCGCGCCGTGCCGCCCGAGGAGGGGGAGCCGGAGGACATTGCCCACGCCGCGCTGTTCCTGGCAGCGCCGGCATCCTCCTACATCACGGGCACGGTCCTGCCCGTCGACGGTGGGCTGGGATCCCGTTCACTGATGCCCTGGCAGACGCCGCGTCCGGAGATGCTCGCGGACGGCGCGTGACGGGTCGTCGCGGCCGGAAACAGCAACGTGCGAGGGGACGTTCCGGTCATGCCCGGAGCGCGGCGTGCGAAGGGGCGGCGTGCGGAACGAACGAGGACCACACCCGGACGGGGTGTGGTCCTCGTTCGCGTCGGCTCAGTGAATGGTGACCGTGCCTGCCGCTCCATCGACAGTGAGCACGGTGCCGTTCTTGATCTTCTTGGTGGCACCGCGAACCCCGAGTACACACGGGATGCCGAGCTCGCGGCTCACGATCGCGGCGTGGCTCATCGGTGACCCGACGTTGACGACGACGGCTTCGGCAGAGGTGAAGATCGGTGTCCAGCCGGGGTCGGTGATCGGGGCGACGAGGATCTCTCCGGGCTCGAGATCGGGAGCGTCCTCCGGATCGGTGATGATCCGCGCGATTCCGGTCGCGGTTCCGGCGCAGGCGCCCAGGCCCTGGAGCACCGTTCCGGGGCCGGCGGGCTCGAGGTCGGGGTCCTTCTTCTTCGGCCACGTGGTGACCGGGGGGATCTCGCCGTTGATGAAGAACGGTGGCTCCAGCTCGGAGAGGGATTCGTACCACTCCCACCGCTCCGCGATCACCGGCACGAACGACTGCGGGTCCTTGATGAACTTCTCCAGCTCGTCCTCCAGCAGCATGGTGATGTCCTCGGGTCGGCCGAAGACACCCTTGGCCACATAGCGGCTACCGAGTTCCCACATCGGCAGCCGGGCTTCGTGGAGGCAGCGGATGGTGTTCGTCTTGCTCTGCTCGCGGGAGCGGGAGTAGAGCTCGGCCGACCGCAGCACGGCCTCGAGCTGACCCAGCGCGGCAGCGTCGTCCTTCAACTGCTCGCGGACGTGGGCCGTCAGTTCCTCGCGCTGCCTGCGGAGGCGGGCGGCTTGCGCCGACGGAGACTTGCTCTCGTCCTGCAGGCGCATCCGGTCGATCATTCCCAACGGGATCTGGCGATGGGTCTCCCACGTCTTCGGAGCGGCGGACCACTCCTCGGTCGACCGCGATCCGTAGTCCCGGGTGAACTGGTCGAACTCGGCGATGAACTGCCGTGCCGCCGGACTCGTGCTCGCCCGGAGCCGCTCCTCGAGGCCGCCGACGCCCTTGTCGAACTCGGCGGTGAGCTCGGGGACGCCCTTGACGCGGCGGCTGAGGCCCCACATGGCCTGGTTGGGAGCGGCCGAGGCGATGTCGCCGAGACCACCCATCAGCTTGATGGCCAGGCTCGGGTCGCCGAGCGCGGCCACCGCCTGGTCGAGCGCGCCCGTGACGACGGATCCCTCGTAGACCATGCGCAGGTGGGTGCGGAGCATCGGTGCGTACGGACCCGCCATGATCTGCCGCTGCCGGGCGACGAGCTCGGCGTCGGTCATCGTGCTGAGGTCGGGACGCTCTGCCCGCAGCTTGGCGGCGACTTGCTTGTGCTCCTCGACGTCGGGTCGCGAGGTCTCGCTCAGCACACGCTGCACGGTGGCGAGGATGCGCTCGGTGTACTCCGGTTTGTCGTCGTCAGGGTGGGGAGTGTAGGGCGGAGCCTCGATCTCCCCGAGGTAGGTGCGGTCCATCAGCTCTGGGCTGGCTCCCGGCATCCTGGCGCCGAAGGTCCGCGCGTTGGAGAGGTTCAGATAGATGTAGCCGTGGACCATCCCCTGGATGTCGATGAGGTCCTCACGGAACTCGTTGATGTCGAACGCCCCGAACTCGACGAGGGCCTGCTTCCACTCACGCTCGGCGGGCGGGCCGCCGATCATGCTCCACATCAATGGGGTGGTCGCGGAATGGGACACCTCTCCCACGTTCGCCCGCGTGTAGACCGGCCACCGCCCGCTCAGCGGCGAGTCAACGATCCATGGACGCGTGATGTCTGCCATCGCTCCTCCTCGGGGTGTGATGCACGTCTCACATTAAAGTCCATTAACCAATTATTTGGCAATGGACCATTTCGGGTTTTCCGCTTTGTGATCCAGCTCTTGAGCGGGTGGTGCTGTGGAGGTGAGGAAGTCGCGCCATGGGACGGAGCCGGCAGGGGCGGCGGGTCGGCGTCGGCACGTGTCAGTGGCTCGTTCCTCGGAGCCCGCGAGAGCGCCGGCGCGGCCGCATCCCGGGCAAGCGCGCGGACGTGTTCGCTGCCCGGTGTCTCACCGACCCGCGAGGGGCCGCGGATCGAAGCGTGTTCTGCGAAGGCCTACGAGTTCGCCCGGGCCGTCGGCCGGGGCCCGCTCCGGCTCCCGGCAGGCCGGGAGCCGGTCGATGCCCGATTGTTCTCAGCGGACTCGGGGCAGCCGTTCCTGGCCCAGCCGTCGCTCAGTCGTCGAGGACGACTCGCTTGAGGCGGGTGAGCCTGGTGCGGCAGCACAGCCAGTGACCGCCTTCCTTGCGGTACTCCTCGGTGTAGTGGCCCCACCCGGTGTGCGAGACGTACTCGCTGTCTTCGGAGGTCTTCTCGACAAGGTCGTACATCGGCCAGATCGCATGCGCGCGGGTGTCGTCCACGATCTCGACCTCGCCCAGATGCACCTGGTGGATCGAAAGGTTCTTGGCGAAGTGCCGTGCTGCCGAGGCGACGAACTCGTCGCGGGTCTGCGGGTTGGATGTGGACTCGCCGAAGTCGATGACGAGGTCTTCGGTGAAGAGACTGGCGAACCCCTCCCAGTCCTTGGTGTCCACGTAGCGGCAGTAGCGTGCCTTGACCTGTTTGATCTCCTCGATCGCCTCGAGGCGGGCGATGCGCTGCTCCAGCGTGAGCTCCGGCATGGTGATCCTTCCGTGGATGGCCCGGTGGGTGCGGTCAGGGGAAGACAGGCCTTACCTCGCAGGTGGCCGGTCGGCGGAGGGTCGCCGCCGAGCCGCCGCGGCGCCTTCCCCCTCACGCCGGTTCCTGGCTTCGGCGGCCGAGCTCAGGACGCTCACCGGCGTTGAGGACGCGCACGACTCGGTGCCGTTCACCGGCGTAGATGTGCTCTCCCTCGATGAGTCCCCCAGCACTGATGGGCCAGAGGACGACGGCTCGGTGCACCACGAGATACCGTCCGTCGGGAGTGATCACCTCTCCCCGTTCGGTGTGCCCGTCGGCCCCCAGTTCGTCGCCCTGGAAGGCGTAGTGGAAGTCCCCCTCGGTGACCACCGTGTTCTCGTCGACGACGACACGGTGGAGGACGTAGTCGAGGCGGTTTCGGCCGCTTCCCACCAGGGCTTGGTACCAGGCGAGCACCTCGTCATGGCCATGGGGGCCCACGCTGTCGGACGCACCCCACACGGAGTAGACGGGCTCCGCAACCAGGGTCTCCATCAGCTTCGGCAGATTGCCCGCGACCTCCTCCACCACGTGCCGGCCGACCACGTCGAGATTGCGGCGCCGGACGGGATCCGTCTCCGAGGCCATCCGGTCGAGCAGGAGCTGCCATCCTGGAGCGGTCATCTTGTGCTGCATGAGTGGGACATCCATTCCTGGTGGGCCGTCAGCCTCGTCGGGACCGTGCCGCCGGACGGGCCGGTCTTGTCCTTGCGCCCCTGCATGCGGCAGTGAGGCGTTCTTTGGTCCAGGTCCCGCAGGGTGGCATGGTGCTCGTCATCGGGGTGGGGTGGTGAAGCGAGCCTGATCTGGTGGATCCGGCCCGAGCCGGTGCCTCGGCCCGACTCTCGAAGCCGGACGTGCACAAGCCGTGCGGCAGTGGCGAGTTTGTGCTCGCCCTTCGTGTGTACACCGGACCGGAGTGCGGCGGATGGCCGTTCGCCGGCACCCGATGGAGCAGCGCCCGGTTCTCCGCGTCCGGTGGCCGATGGTCTTGCCGGGGTACCCGCGGAATCCGGAAGGGGCGGGGTCCGGTAGGCGAGGGCAGGGGCGCCCGCGTTCGGCGCCGAACGCGGAGACCCGGCCGCCGCCTGTTCCGGCCGACGGGATTCGGCCAGGACGACGCTCCGATTGCACCGGGATCCGTCAGTATTGTCAATACTCCGGTTATTGGTAATGCGACTATCCGGCACTGGTGTTCGCCTTCGGGAAACGGGCCTGACCGTGCCCGCTCCCGATGCCTGGCCGGAGGGATCGCAGGAGCGCTTCCCGGAGCGGCGATGCCAAGCCCCTGTCGGCGCCTCGAGGACAGGGCCGCACCAGAGGGAGGTGGCCCCCGGGCTCCCTGAGTGTTCGCCCTGCGCAGCCGCTCCTCAGGGGCGGCTGCGCGAGAACTCCACCGCCTCGCGCCAGGAGGCCCGTGCGTTGAGCAGACGTCGCAGCTTGTTGGTGTCGCCGGGGCGGCCCACGGTCAGCGCCCCCCACAGCTCGTCGCCGTTGCGGTAGAGCGCGATGAACCGTCCGTCCTCGGGCGTGCCGATGACGAGGGCCTCGTCGCCATCGGTGCGGCCCACCAGCTGGACCTTGATCCCGTACCACTCCGACCAGAAATACGGTGTCGAGGAATAGGGGGATGAGCCTGCCGGGTCGAGTACGGTGCGTGCCGCGTGCGCACCCTGCTCGGAGGCGTTCGTCCAGTGCTCCAGGCGCGAGCGGCGTCCCCAGCGGGGATCCACCCAGCTGCACACGTCGCCGGCCGCCGCGACGCCCGCGAGCCCGACCCCCAGGTCGGGCTCGCAGACGATTCCGTCTCCCAGGACGAGTCCCGACCCCGCGAGCCATGCGACGTTCGGGTGCACACCGATACCGGCCACAACGACGTCGGCAGTCACGGTACTTCCGTTGTCCAGGGTGAGGACGGTGCTCGTGCCGTCGGACGCTACGTGTGTCACCCCCACACCGGTGCGCAAGTCCGTGCCGTGGAGCCGGTGCACGTGGCCGAGGAGAGGCGCGACGTCGGCCCCGACGGAGCGGAGCAGTGGCGTGGGGGCGGCCTCCACGAGCGTTGTCGTGAGCCCCCGGGCGCGTGCGGCGGAGGCCACCTCGGAGCCGATGAATCCCGCGCCGACGACAGCGACCGAGGAGGCTCCGTCGAGAGCCTTGCGCAAGGCGAGCGCGTCACGGTCGGTGCGCAGGACGTGCAGGACCGAGTCGTCCGAGGCGCAGGGGAGATGACGTACCCGGCTGCCGGTCGCGATGACGAGGGCTTCGTACCCGATGTCGCCGGCGGTGGTCGCCAGGGTGCGGCTGCCGGTGTCCAGTCCGGTGGCGCGTACTCCCAGGCGCAGGTCGACACCCTGTTCGCTCGCCAGCGAGGACGCGGACCGGAACGGGGGCACTTCGACGGGGCCGTCAGTGGCCAGAACCGCCTTGGACAGCGGAGGGCGGTCATACGGCAACCGGCTCTCCTCGCCGACCAGCACGATCTCACCGGTGAACCCGGCGCGACGGGCGCCTTCGACTGCCCGCAGTCCCGCGAGTGAGGCGCCCACCACCACCAGGCGCCGGATGTCCTCACTCACTGATCTCGATGGCCTCGGTCGGGCACTCGTGTGCCGCGTTCCGCACCGCTTGTTCGAGTTCCAGCGGCACCACCTGCACCAGCACCTTCACCGATCCGTCGTCCTGGATCTCGAATACCTCGGGCGCTGTGGCCTCGCAGACGCCGCACCCCTGGCAGCCGTCGTTCACGGTGACTCGCACCTCAGACCTCTTTCGATGTGAGGGTCGTCCATCAGGACTGATGAAGTCGTGCCCTAAATAATTTGCGTCACGATTATCATCGATCGCGGCGAAGGAGTCCAGGGTGAGGGCTCCCGTCATTGCGCCTCCGGTCCCCGTGCGCACACGGCCGGGGCGAGGCGGCGCCACTGGTCCAGGGGGAGCGTGCCGCCCGTGCTGAGGACTTGCAGGCAGACGTGGTCGGCCCCGGCGTCGCGATGCTCGGCGATGCGCCGCGCCACGTCCTCGATGCCGGGGCCGACGACCAGGGTGTCGACGAGCCGGTCGCTGCCGCCGTCGGCGAAGTCCTCGGCGGTGAAGCCCATGCGCTCGAGATTGCCGAGGTAGTTGGGCAGGGTGAGGTAGACGGCGAGGTGCTCTCGCGCGAGCTCTCGCGCGCCCCGGCGGTCGGCGGCGAGGGCCACCTTCACCTCGGGAGCGAGCAGGCTGCCGGGCCCGAGCTCCCTGCGCTGGGCGGCGGTGCGCTCGGGGGTGACCAGATAGGTCAGCGCCCCGGCGGTGCGCTCCCCGGCGAGCTGCAGCATTTTCGGCCCGTTGGCGCCGATCAGCCGCTGGTTGTGTGGAATTCCGGTGCCCATGGCGTCGAGCTCGTCGAGGTAGCCGCGCAGCCGGGTGAGCGGCTTGTCGTAGACGTGGTGCGCGCGCTCGGCGATCGCCGCGTGACTCACCCCGATGCCGGCGAAGGCACGTCCGGGGCCGGCCGCGTCCACCGCCGCCCAGGCCGCCGCCGCGGCGGACGGCTCGAGGTCCCACATGCTGAGGATGGCGCTGCCCGCCCGGATGCGCTCCGTCGCGGCGAGCAGCTCACCGAGGACCGTGAGGTCGCCGCGCACGTCGGCGACCCAGACGGCGTCGTAGCCGAGTTCCTCGGCGATGCGCCCGACCTCCTCGGCCCGGCCTTTGATCTTGCGGGCGCTGGTGAACACTCCGACACCGCTGAGCACGGTCACTGCGACTCCTGAGGGTTGGTGGATCGTCGCCGCTCAATCCAAGAACCACGACACTCGACTACCCAATAGTATAGTTATAGAGTGACGCGGGACTCGTCATCGGAGCCTTCCTGGAGGGAATGCAGTGGTCGACATCTCCCGCCCCTGGGTCGTGGACTCGCCCCTGAGCACACGGTTCCCCGTCTACACCCGGGCCAACGTCGGCGAGGTGTCGCCGGAAGTCGCCACACCGCTGTTCTGGAGCATGATCGGCGGCCCGCCGACCGAGCGGCAGTGGAAGCGAGCGCTGGCCGACTTCGGCGCCTTCGATCTCGAGGAGTTCCGCGAGGACGAGATCGACATCCAGGGGATGATCCACGGATACGTCTATCTCAACCTCTCCAACCTGCGGGTCTTCGGCGTCCGTATGCCCAGCGCCAGTGCCGAACTGATGGACCGCACCTACCTCGGCGAGCGTGAGGCCCCGACTTACGTTCCCCATCCGGACGACGCCAGGGCACAGTTCCAGGAGCGGATCCTCGCCACGGTGGCCCGAGTGTTCGCGGACGAGAACCGCGACGACTTCCAGGAGGACGCCAGGAAGGCGGCGGCGCTCCGGGCCGCGCGCCCCGACCTCGGCGAGTTGTCGGACGCAGATCTCCTCGCCCGTCAGCGCAGGATCATGGCTGAGGACTATGCGCCGATACTGCGCAAGCACCTGACGATGGTGTATGAGTCCTCCCTGGTCACCGGTGCACTCGCGGAGGTGCTGGCGCCGTTCGGTGACGCGACCATGGCGGTCAGGCTGATGGGGGGCTTCGGTGAGGTCGCTTCGGCGGCGCCGAGCCAGGCCACCTGGGAACTCGGCCGTCAGGTCGTCGCGTCCACCACGCTGACCGAGATGTTCGAGCAGGGGCTGCACGGGCTGGAAGAACGTCTGCGGTCGAGTGACGAGCCCTCCGTGGTGACGTTCGTCGAGGGGTTCGACGCGTTTCTCTACGAGTACGGTTCCCGTTCCGCCAACGAGTGGGAGGCCGCTCCCAAGACGTGGGAGACCCACCCGGGCCTGCCGCTCGGAATGATCGACCGGATGCGGCTGCAAGCACCGGAGCGCGAGCCCCGGCTGCAGACGCTTCGGCTTCGGGAAGAGCGCGAAGAGCTCACGGAGCAGCTTCGGACCAAGCTGGCCGGGGACGGCGGGGCCCAGGCGAAGTTCGACTCGACCCTGCGGTCGATCGCGGTCTACATGCCTGCCCGGGAGCTCAGCAAGACGAACGCCATCCGGGTGCTCCACGAGGCGCGACTGCCGATGTGGGAACTGGGCATGCGCTACACCCTCCGTGGCTTCTTCGGCCGCCCCGAGGACATCACCATGCTGCGCGAGGGTGAGCTCGACGCCCTCATCGAGGACCCGGCTGCCATGCGTCCGGTGATCCAGGAACGCTGGGAGTGGTACGAAGCGCTCTCGGATCTCGAGCCCCCCTTCATCATCGACGGCGAGATCCCCGACGTACGGACCTGGCCCCGGAAGACGGAGCCCGACGTGACGCCCGCCGAGCCCGGTGAGGTCCTCCAGGGCATCGGCGCCTGCTTCGGAGTGGTCACCGGCAGGGCCCGCATCATCGAGGACCCGGAGGACGCCCCGGACCTCGAGCCCGGTGAGATCCTGGTGGCTCCCCTCACCGACCCCGGGTGGACGCCGCTGTTCAGCTCAGCCGGTGCCGTGGTGGTCAATGTGGGCTCCACCTTGTCCCATGCCGCGATCGTCGCCCGCGAACTCGGGATCCCGGCAGTACTCGGCGTCAGGCACGCCACGAAGAAGATCACCGACGGGACCATCCTGACCGTCGACGGCGCCCACGGCACCGTCCTGGTCCACTGACGAGAGGAACGCGGACGTGCTGAGCCCCTACGACGAGCTTCCGGTGCATCAGACGCCGTACCCGTTGAGCATGGTCGCCACGACGGACAACGGCTTCGACGACGGCTACTTCTTCGGGGCGTTCAGCGCCGAGGACCGGATGTTCTGCTTCTCCGGCCTGAGGATCAACCCCAACACCGACATGATCGGGGGCTACCTCGGGGTCATGCGGGACGGGATCCAGCGCACCGTGCGCTTCAGCCGGACCTGGCGCGAGCTCTGCGAGACCACGGTCGGGCCGTTCCGGTTCGAGGTGGTCGAGCCCTACCGGCACCTGCGCCTGACTCTTGCCGAGAACGACTCGAACATGACCTGTGAGCTCAACTGGCGTGGTCTGGCACCCGCGTTCCTCGAGGCACACCACCTCGCCACCCATCGCGGCCGCGCGACGACCGACCAGTCGCGCTACGCACAGCCCGGAGTGGTGGACGGCTGGATCGACATCGACGGCGAGCGTACCGTGGTCGACCCGTCGCACTGGTACGGCAGCCGTGACCACTCCTGGGGGGTCTACTTCGACCGTCCACCCCTCGCGGCGGCCCCGAAGTGGCTGCCGCCGAGTGATCCCGGTGGCATTCCCCGCGCGCTCCGCTTCTGGACCCTGTTCGGGGCCGGTGACCTCGGCGGTTTCTACGCCATCCACGAGGACCCGCAGGGACGGCAGGTCCCCATGAACGACACCTTCGGCACACCCTTCGAAGGACAGTTCCACGTCGGTTGGGACAAGGAGGTTTACCCGCTCGTCGCAGGCCGGCACGAACTGCGGCTGGTGCCGGGGACCCGGCTGCTCGCCGGGGCGACGATCACCCTCACCGATCGTGACGGCGGCACGTGGACCCAGGAGGTCGAGCCGGTCGGGCCGCCGTGGGTGACCTCCACCATCGGTTACCAGGGCGGCAGCTGGAAGGACGGTGGCTCGATGCGCACCTATCACGGGCCGGGCGTCACGGTGGAGTGGGACCAGTTCGACTTCAGCGTCCAGCCGTTCGACCACACGCGGTACGACGGCGCTCTCCAGGCCGGGTTGCACGGCAAGGAGTACCTCTCCCGGGTCACCACCACCGCCCCGGATGGCCGACAGTGGGTCGGGGCAGGTCACACCGAGCTGTTCCTCGACGGTCCGTACGAGCCGTTGGGGCTGTGATGGCGGGCGCTCTTGCTGACCCGGGCTTCGTCGAGTCGTGGTTCCGCGCCCGCATCGAGAAGCTGCTTCCCGGGCCCTGCCGCGGATCGGGCGGGGTCCGTGTGATCGAAGTGGATCGCATGTCGCGGGGAGTTTCGCGGCAGACGTGGACCGTGGACGTGGAGACCGACGATCGGTCGAGACGCCGGTTCGCCGTCCGTCGTGATCACCAGGCCGGCAGCATCATCGCGTCCTCCCTGCGCGACGAGTACGAGGTGTACCGCCGCCTGGACGGCAGCGATGTGCCGATCGCCCGGGTGCTGTGGTTCGAGGAGGACCCGGAGTGGATGCCCGACGGGCGGCCGGCGTATGTGCGGGAACTCGTCGACGGTGACTGGCGGTTGCCGGCGCTCGACGACCACTCGCTTGACGGCGACGCCAAGCGGATCCGGTTGTCGAAGGAGCACCTAGTGTCTTGAGTCTTTGATTCGCTGAAGATATCCGGCGAGGCGTTCGAGGATCTCGTCCGCGGTCTTCACCCAGGCGAACGGCCGCGGATCTTCGTTCCACAGTTTGATCCAGGCGCGGATGTCGCGTTCCAGAGCCTGGACGTTCTTGTGGACGCCGCGGCGTATCTGCCGCTCGGTCAGCAGTCCGAACCACCGCTCGACCTGGTTGAGCCAGGAGGAGTAGGTGGGGGTGAAGTGCATGTGGAAGCGCGGGTGCTCCGCGAGCCAACGCTGTATCGCCGGTGTCTTGTGCGTAGCGTAGTTATCGCAGATCAGGTGYACCTCCAGCCCCTCGGGCACCTCCTTGTCGATGCGGGCGAGGAACTTCTTGAACTCCGTGGCCCGGTGGCGGCGGTGCAGCTGGCCGATCACCTCCCCGGTGGCCACGTTCAACGCGGCGAAGAGKGTGGTGGTGCCGTTGCGRAGGTAGTCGTGGGTGCGGCGCTCGGGCATGCCCGGCATCAYGGGCAGCACCGGTGCCGAGCGGTCCAGCGCCTGGATCTGGGACTTCTCGTCCACGCACARCACCAGGGCGTGCTCGGGCGGGGCGAGGTAGAGGCCCACGATGTCGCGGACCTTGTCGATGAACTGCGGGTCGGTGGACAGCTTGAAGGTGTCGACCATGTGMGGTTTGAGGCCGAATGTGCGCCAGATGCGCGAGACGGTCGACTGCGACAGGCCGGTGGCCTGGGCCATCGACCGGGTCGACCAGTGGGTGGCGCCGGCCGGGGTGGACTCCAGGGTCTGGACGATCACGTCCTCGACCCGCGCGTCGGTCACGGTGCGCGGCGCGCCGGGACGCGGCTCGTCGACCAGCCCCTCCAGGCGATCGGCTGCGAACCGCTTGCGCCACTTGGCCACCGTGACCGGGTGAACCCCAAGATCCTTGCCGATCCGAGTGTTTGATGCCCCGTCTCCGCAAGCCAGCACGATGCGGCAGCGCAGCGCGAGGGCCTGGGAAGAGGTGCGGCGCCTCGCCCAGCGCTGCAGCGTCTCGCGTTCGTTGTCGGTGAGAACCACCTCGACCGTGGGCCGTCCCATTCGCGCCATGACCCCAGCATACTTATGCAATGAATCAAAGACTCAAGACACTAGGGCGTGTCGTCAAATGTCACGCCCACATCAGGAGTGATGCGAGGGCGACGGCCGCTTCGTAGGACTGGGCGGTCTTGTCATAGCGGGTTCAGCTCGGGTAAGACAACGCTGTTGCGCGCAATGCTGGGTCTCTACGAGGGCGCCACAGGAGAGATCTGGTGGAACGGCGAGCGGGTCGACGACCCGGCCGAGTTCCTCGTCCCGCCACTGGTGGCGTACACACTGCAGACTCCGCGGCTGCTCTCGGGCACGCTGCGGGAGAACGTTCTGCTCGGGCTACCTGACGACGGCCGTGCCGAGCGGGCGGTTCGCCAGGCCGTCCTCGACGTCGACCTGGGCCAGATCCCCGGCGGGCTCGACGCCCAGGTCGGGGTTCGCGGAGTGCGCCTCTCCGGTGGGCAGGTGCAGCGCGTCGCCGCCGCTCGGATGTTCGCCCGCTCGGCGCCGCTGATGGTCATGGACGACCTGTCCAGCGCGCTTGACGTAGAGACTGAGCGGGAGCTGTGGCGGGGCGTGCTTTCCACGTCGGCCACTTGCATCGTGGTCTCCCACCGTCCCGCCGTGCTGGAACGCGCGGATCAGGTCGTGCTGATGCAGCAGGGACGGGTGATATCCACTTCCACCTGAAAGTCGGCGCACGGCGGTCCGTCTGGTGAAGGTGGCTGAGCGCGAGGATGGCCTCGACCCCGTGGGCAAGAAGGGGTCGAGGCCATCATGTTCCGTGCTGCAGACGGTCAGGTATCGCTGGGGGAGGTGACGCTTCCGGCTGAGCAGGTTCGGATGAGACCGAGCGGAGAGCAGCCCGCGTTACCGTTGCCCGGCACGACCGACCGACGGGAGGCCTCCTGTGATCAACGTCTTCCAGCCGTCACTCGGCGACCTCGAGCTTGAGGCGATTCGTGAAGTCTTCGCCTCGAACTGGGTCGGCAAGGGCAGCCGGACCGACGACTTCGAGGCCGCTTTCGCCGCGCATCTCGGTGTTCCTGCGGACCGGATCATCTCGACCAACTCGTGCACCGAGGCCACCTTCTTGGCCCTGAGCCTTCTCGGCGTAGGCCCAGGGCACGAGGTGGTGCTGCCCACGGTGAGCTTCGTTGGTGTAGCCAACGCCATCGCCGCGCATGGCGCGACGCCGGTCTTCTGCGACGTCGATCCGCGAACGCTCAACCCCACGGTGGACCACGTCGCGGAGCGCATCGGACCCGCGACGCGGGCCGTGGTGGTCCTGCACTACGGCGGACGACCTGGCGACGTGGAGGCGATCGCCGAGCTGTGCCGGGACCGGCGGATCTACCTGGTGGAGGACGCCGCGAACGCGCAGGCTTCCTGGGTCGGGGACACCGCGTGCGGCACCTTTGGTGACATCGGCGTGTGGAGCTTCGACCACGGGAAGATCGCCGTAGCGGTCGACGGCGGCATGCTGCACGCGCGCGACCCGGATCTCGCCGCCCGAGCGGCCACGTCCGCCTACTTCGGGCTCGAGCAGGTCAGCGGGTACGACCAGGCACAGCGCACGCGCACCCGATGGTGGGACTTCGACGTATCGTCGTTCTCCCGGCGCTCCGTCACCAACGACGTCCTGGCGGCGATCGGGCGGGTCCAACTGGATCGCCTGCCTGGGTTCATCGCACGTCGTGAGGAGATCACGGCGGCCTACGACGAGATGCTCGCCGAGGTTGATGGGCTGGTCCTCCCGCCACCGGTGCCGGCCGGTCACGTCAGCTCCTGCTACCTCTACTGGGTGCAGACCGATCCGGGAGCGCGCGACGGCCTGGCGCGATGGCTGTACGAGCGCGGCATTTACACCACGTACCGGTATCCACTACTGCACCGTGTCGCGGCGTATCGCGCCGGGGACGTAGAGCTGCCGGGTGCCGAGCGAGCGGCAGCCAGGACCCTTTGCCTGCCCCTGCACCAAGCACTCACCGACGACGACGTCGACCAGGTCGTGCAGGGTGTCCGCACCTACCTCGAACCGCGGCGGCGCGACGCCGCATGGTGAGGTCCGGCGCTGGATTGCGCAACCGCGGAGATGCGCACAGGTGGCGGTCGCGGACAAGGTCGGGAGGGCGACAGGAATCACCGCCGTTACCGGCGGGGACGGCGGTGATTTGACGTGATGACGTCCAGCGCCGCGAAAGCCCGTCCAGACCGACTACAAGGTTGACGACCTGTCGCTGAACTCGCTGTTACAGCGTTTGGAGTCACCCTCTGTTCGACCACGAGCAGATGTTCGACGACCTCGTGGACCTGACCACACTTGGCAGCCAGACGTCGCGACCCCTTCAATTGCTCCGGCGCTCGACCTGCGAATGCTCTTCGCCGCTGACACAACCGGTCAGATGCGGCCGCGTGCCACGGCTCCGGTGCGGGGCTACGTCGCAGCACGGGCTATGAGGCCCCCTGCAGGACTCGAGAGCCGATCCTCCATCGGTACGGCCTGAGGTTCGACGAGGAGGTCGTGCTCTGTCGTCGCACCGTGATCGGGTGGCCGTGGCTCGCTTGGCGGCCGCCGACGTGGACCACCTGCCGACGCGTCCGAGGTTGTTTCGTACAACGGGATCGCCCTGCCGCATCTCCTGCGGCCCGGTAGGCGTATGGGGCGGGAGCGCAGCGTGTCGCGGCGCGCGGATCGTGCAAGGACCTCCAATTGTGGTCTGTCGGCGTTGCTCGCCGCAGACCCTGACGTTGCTCGCTGGTCGGACCAGTCCTTGGCATCGGCTCCGGCGGCCGAGAGCACCGACGTGGCCCGGCTGGCACCCCTGCTCGGTCTGTCAGCGGTTTGACAGATTCGGCGGACTGCCGCCGGAAAGGCGTTAACGAGCCTCTTCCAACCTCACGCTGACGCGTGGTGAAGGACGACGACGGCCTTTGCGACGTCGGTGATTCGGTTGGTGCTGCAGCGGAGCTTCCGCAGGAGGCGCCAGCCCTTGAGAGTGGCCATGGCCTGCTTATCGCGGCATCGGATCTTGGCGTGGGTGGTGTTGTGGCGGCGCTTCCACCTTCTGAGGCGACGACCCTGAAACGGCACCCGGACAGGTCCGCCGGCGCTTTGATACGCCTTGTCCGCCCAGCATCAACGGAACGCTCATGGTTGGCGCTCGCATGGCAATGATGGCCGCGGTCGGGCAGGTGGCCGACGGCGCTGCCCGGCCGCGTGGAAGAGTCAGCTGCTGTCACTCGGTCTCGTCGGCGCGGAGGGTGAGGTCGAGGAGACCGGGGAAGCGGGCGTCGAACTCTTCGCAGCGCAGTCGGTTGAGTCGTTTGGGGCCCTGGTCACGCTGTTCGACCAGACCTGCGCTGCGCAGGATCGCGAAGTGGTGGCTCTTTGCGGCCCGGCCGACCGGTACGTCGAAGTTGCTGCAGCTGAGCGCCCAGTCGGGGTGTTTGGCCAGCTCGCGGATCAACTGGATGCGCACGGGATCCGCGAGTGCGGACAGGGCCGTGAGAAGCGGGACCTCGTCAGGGTGCGTATGTACGGGCGCCGGACGGTGACTTGCGCCTTCAGTCTGTTCGGGCATTCTCATGTTTCCTCCAGCCAGTGTTCGACAGTCATCGTACAGTACTAGTGTTCGCTTTCGGTTGAACACTCGTTGAGGGGTGGTCTGACGTATGCGTGCGATCGAGTTCCAGGAGTACGGCGGTCCCGAGGTGCTGCACGTCGTGCAGACCGCGGCACCCGAGCCGGGCCCTGGTCAAGTGACCATCGAGGCCCTGTGGGCGGGGGTGAACTTCGCGGACGTGAAGGCGCGCGCCGAGGGGTACCGGGTGGCGTCGCTGCCCTACCGTCCGGGCCTGGAGGTCTCCGGGCGCATACGGGCGGTCGGGGAGGGCGTCGAGGGTCTGCGGGCGGGGCAGGAGGTCGCCGCGCTCGTCGACGGCGGCGGCTACGCCGAGATCGTGCTCGCGGAGGCCGCGAGGGTCTTCCCGGTGCCCGACGGGCTGGACCTGCGGACCGCGGCCACGTTGCCGACGGTGCTGCCGACCGCGCACGCCCTGGTCCACGAGGTGGGGCGGCTGCGGGCCGGGGAGAGCGTGCTGGTGCACGGCGCGGCGGGAGGCATCGGCACGGCGGTTGGGCAGTTGGCCCGGGCAGCGGGCGCCGGCGCGGTGTACGGAGTGGCCTCCAGCGACGCCAAGGCCGACTACGCACTCAAGCACGGCTACGACGAGGTGTTCCGGCCCGACACCTTCGAGACGGACGTCCGCCGGGCGACCGGCGGCCGGGGCGTCGACCTGGTCCTGGACCCGGTAGGCGGCGACACGCTGCGCCGCGGCCTGGAGGCACTGGCCGTCTTCGGGCGCCTGGTGTCCTTCGGCAACGCCAGCGGCGCCAAGCCCTGGCGGGCCGGGCAGGGCGAACTGTACGCGCAGGGCCGATCCGTCGCTGGCTTCTCCGTGCTCGCCCTCGCCCAGTCCGCGCCCGACGCCCTGCGTGCGCTGACCGAACGCGCCCTGCGCACCGTCTGCGACGGAACGGTCACCCTTCCCGTCACCGCCGAGTTCCCTCTGTCGGACGCGGTCGGCGCGCACCAGCTCATCGGCGAACGCACGTCCACGGGCAAACTGCTGTTGCGCACCACCGACTGACCGTCGACTCCCGCACGCGACGGTCCGTCAGGGCGACTCATCCCGCGGTCATCCACCACGAGCAACTGGCCCAGGAGCGCGTGCAGTGCCCCGGACTCAAGGACACGGACCCATGAATGCAGCAGCACAGCACATCCCGTGGACTGTCTGCCGTCGCGGGAAGGGTGTCGGCGCCGCTCCCTCGTGGGACAGTCAGGATTCCCTACCTGGAAAGCTGACAAAGCCCCACTTCATATCAAATATCCCCCTACCGGGGGAATTGGCGCGATTCGCTCATCGTCTCAGTCGATCTGGCCCTTTGACGCCACTCATGTCACGCGTGACCCAGATCCGCACGGCGATGAAACCGCGCATCCCTGGAATAGGACGCGCCAACATGGAGGACCGATGACATCGATCAAGACGTTCCAAGTCACCTTCGACTGCGCAGAACCTGAGCGCCTCGCTCGCTTCTGGTGCCAGGTGCTCGGGTATGTCGTGCCGCCGCCGCCCGAGGGATTCGCCACCTGGGACGAGTACAAGCGCTCGCAACCATCCGAGCAACGGGACTCATGGTTCGCCTGCATCGATCCCTCAGGCGTGGGCCCGCGGCTGTACTTCCAGTGCGTTCCCGAAGGAAAGGCCGTCAAGAACCGGGTGCATCTTGATGTGCGGGTCGGCACAGGGCTCGTGGGTGAAGAGCGCCTCGCCGCACTCGAGGCCGAATGCGCACGACTGGTCCCGCTCGGCGCAGTACACGTGCGAACACTGTACGACGGCAACGATTCGTGCATCCCGATGCTGGACATCGAGGGCAACGAGTTCTGTATCGACTGACAAAGTCGCGAACGTTTCCTCGCTCTGTCCCGAAACGACAGGAGCTTCGCGTGGTTGTCTACCCGTCCTCGATTGATCTGTCCAGTCGCACCTTGCGGTTCCTGACCGGACAACTGACAGCCAGGCGGCGGGAGATCGGGACGCGGTGGCGGCGCCTTCCCGCCGCGCGACAGGCCCTGCTTGCCCTGGCCCATCTGCGCTGCGGCGACACCTACGCACGGCTCGCTGTCGGGTTCGGCATCGGGATCGCCACCGCCTACCGCTACATCACCGAGGCCGTCGGCCTCCTGGCCGACCTCGCCCCGACACTCGCCGAGGCGGTCTGGATGGCCTCGATGAAGGCGTTCGTTCTGCTCGACGGCACGCTGCTGCCAGTCGACCGGATCGCCGCCGACCGGCCCTTCTACTCCGGCAAGCACAAGAAACACGGAATGAACGTGCAGGTCATCGCCGACCCCTTCGGCCGCCTGCTGTGGGCATCTCCGGCCCTGCCCGGGGCCGTCCACGATGTCCGCGCGGCCCGCGAGCACGGCATCGTTGACGCGCTGGCCCAGGCCGGCGTCCCCTGCTGGGCCGACAAGGGCTACCAGGGCGCGGGGGGCACGGTTCGCGTTCCCTACCGCGGCAGGTGGGAGACGCTTTCCACCGGCCAGCAGGCCGTCAACCGGTCCCACGCGAAGATCCGGGCCCTCGTCGAGCAGGCCGTCGCCACCCTCAAGTCCTGGCGACTCCTCCGCAAGCTCCGGTGCTCGACCACCCGCATCACGAGTCTCGTTCAGGCCGTCCTCTGCCTGCATCTGGCCAGCTCAGACTGAGGATGGAAAGAGCTCAACGTCTCAGCCGCATCGACAAACGTCCCTTTTGTCCGACCTTGAGGAATCTGTCAACCGAAGTGGAGGGTGGTTTTCATGGCCGACGACCTACCCACTGAGGTGGTCGAAGTCTTCAAGCGCACCCTCACCTGCGAGTTCTCGACGATGTCCCGGCCGGACGATTGTCCTATTGCGAGCCCCATGACCCACTTGTGGCGTGACGACCTCGGGGAGTTCGTGCTCAGCAGCAGCGTCATGGTGCCCAGGAAGCTGTACCGGCTCCACGACGATCCGCGCGTCTCGTTGACTTTCACGCACTTCGCGGGCAGCGAACTTGTCGACCCCTTCCCGGTGCTCGTGCAGGGTGACGGCGGCCGTGGCAAAGTCTAGATGTGCGGCCAGCCGAGTCCAGGCTGATGGCCACCGGAATTCCCGGTGGATGGCCGTCTGACCAGTGGTATTCCTGAACGCTTCCTTAACTTGACTCTGTCGGGGATCTTGAAGTTTCCCGGTGCGCCGGCGTGAGCGGCGGGCATGCTCGGGATGTTCCGAGAGCCCATGCAGTTGCCGAGGTGTCCGTTGTCGCTCCGTCCTCGTTCCGGTGAGCAAGTCCCGCCTCTGACCGCGCAGATCGCGCGGGCGAGCAACCCGGCCGGTACGGCGGCGATGTGGGTGAGAGACCGCCTGGACGGGCTGTGGCGTGACGAGGACTTCGCCGACTGGTATCCGCGTGACGGGCGTCCGGGCCTCTCGCCCGCCCAGCTGGCCACCGTGTGCGTGCTGCAGTTCGTGCTCGGCCTGTCGGACCGGCAGGCCGCCGAGGCGGTTCGCTGCCGCATCGACTTCAAGTACGCCCTGGCCATGGAGCTGGACGATCCCGGCTTCCACCACAGCGTGCTGGCCGACTTCCGTGACCGTCTCACCGGGGGCGACCGCGCCGACCGTCTCCTCGACCTCGCCCTGGCCCGCCTCAAGGAGGCCGGTCTGGTGCGCGAGCGCACCACCCAGCGCACCGACTCCACCCATGTCCTGGCCGCGGTCCGCGACCTGACCCGGCTGGAGATGGTCACCGAGGCGGTCCGTGCCGCGCTGGAGGAAGTCGCCGGCGCCGCCCCGCACCTGCTGGATGAGCTGGTCGACGAGGACTGGGGGCGCCGTTACGGCCGTCCGGTCCGCCTGGGCAAGAACCCCACCAAGCCCAAGACCAGGATCCTCGCCACCGGCAACGACGCCGTCCGGCTCCTGGAACACCTCTACCGGCACGGAGCAGACAGCGTGTCCGGCCCTCGCGTCCAGGCCCTGCGGCAGATCATGGTGCAGAACTACCACCGCGACTCCGCAGGACACCTGCGCTGGCGCACCGCCGAGACGGAAGACGGGCCCGGGCTGCCGCCCTCGTCCCGGGCGATCGTCTCCCCGTATGACACCTCGGCCCGCTATGCCCGCCACGGGCACATCATCAGCTGGAAGGGGTTCTCCGCCCATCTGACCGAGACGTGTGCTCCCGACGGCCCCAACGTGATCACGGACGTGGCCACCACCGCATCCACCACCCACGACAGCAAGGTCCTGCCCGGCATCCACACCCGCCTGCACCGCCGCGGCCTGCTGCCCGCCGAGCACCTGGTCGACAGCGGCTACACCTCCCTGCCCCACCTGGAACAAGCCGCACGTGATCACCAGGTCACCATCTCCGGGCCGCTCCGGGGCAACCCCACCCGGCAGCACCGCCGAGGCGAGGGCTTCGCCCGGGACGACTTCCACATCGACTACGACCGCCGGCAGGTCACCTGCCCCCAGGGGCAGGTCAGCCAGGGCTGGCACGGCCCCTACCCGACCTCCTCGCCCACCGCGGCTCCGCTGATCGTGGCACGGTTCACCAAAAGTCAGTGCCACCCCTGCCTGGCCCGCGCCCGGTGCACCACCTCCCGCGAAGGCGCCCGGAACGTGGGCTTTCCTCCGCGAGAACTCCGCGACCTGCAACTCCGCATCCGTGCCGAGCAACAGACACCCGAGTGGAAAACCCGCTACGCGGTCCGCTCCGGAGTGGAGGGAACGGTCAACGAGTTCGCCCACGGCCACGGCATGCGCCGCTGCCGCTACCGAGGGCAGGGCAAGGTCCACCTCCAGCACGTTCTGACTGCCATCGCCATCAACATCGAGCGTCTCAGCGGCCTGCCACCGACCGAGGAAGCACCCCGGCCACGCCGACCGACCGCTTTCCAGACCTACCTCGATCAGCACGAGATCCCCCGGCCGAAGTCCTGGCGGACCCTGGGCACCTGACCTCGGCAACTCCAAGATCCCCGACAGAGTCAAGATCAGAAACTGTCCCCGTTCATCCGTACGTGGCTGGGGACGTTCACGTGTACGCCGACACGGGGCGCCGCACGGGCAACCGACAACGAGCTGTCGACAAGGTCTGGCGCCTGTTGGCGTTGAAGTGCACGCAGGATTTCGAGTCGGCTACCGGCGGAGACGTCACCCCGAGAAGCCCAGGGACCCGAGGTCGACTTGGCTACGCAGAGGGAATGCCGCACCAACGCTGTAGCGCGTTCCGCAGGCCGTCGGGGTCGGTTCCGCTCCACGCGACGTAGCCGTCCGGGCGCACCAGAACGAGCGACGGCCAACGACGATCACCCGCCGCGACCTCGGCGACGACCGCACGATTCGCCCACGCTGCGGCAACGTCTGGGGCAGGGCCTCGGTGCAGGAGCGCGAACCGACCGCCGCGCAGCAGCTCGTGCACGCGCCCGCCGGTGGCGAGAAGACGGTCCGGCATCCGCCGGCCTGCCCACCGCCCATCGGCGGCCGCCGGGTAGCTCAGCGCGAGCCCGGACAAGTGCTCGAGATTCACCCGTTGCAAGGCGCGGAACCGCATCATCTGAATCACGAGCGCGCGGATCAGCCGTGCTCCGAACGAATCCGACGTCTGGAACCGGAACGACATGTCGGTCTTGCGAAGGATCTCGGTCGCCATCGGGTGCCGCTCGGACTCGTAGGTGTCCAGCAACCCCGGCGGCGCCCAGCCGGCCAGCTCGGCGCGCAGTTTCCACTCCAGGTTCATCGCATCCTGGATCCCCGTCTGAAGCCCTTGGCCGCCAGACGGAAGCTGTGTGTGCGCGGCGTCACCGGCGAGCAGGACCCTGCCGACCCGGTATCGCTCGGCCTGGCGCTGAGAGCTGCGGAAACGGGTCATCCACCGCGGATCGTGCGGCTCGATGTCGAAGCCGAGGATCGCGCTGCAGCTGGCCGTGAGCTCCTCAAGAGTCAACGGCAGCTCGGCCGGCACCTGCATCCTCTCCCGGTCGAACACGATGACGCGGTAGATCTCGTCGTCCTGGAACGGGAACACCGCGACCATGCCGCGTCGGGTGATGCGTGCGTACTCAGCGCGGTCGGGCGGTCTGCGCAGCTTCGCGTCGGCCATGATGGACGAAGCGTCGTATTCGCGACTGTCCACCCCGACTCCAAGGGCAGTGCGGATCGTGCTGTCGACCCCGTCGCAGCCGACGACGAAATCCGCACGTTCGACGTACTCCCGATCTTCCGCTCGGAGGGTCAGCTCAACGCCGTACTCGTCCTGGCGCAATGCGACAACTTGTGTGCCGCGCAGGACGGAGGCACCCTCGTTGACCGCAAACTTCTCCAGCACGGTCTCGGTGTCGCACTGCGGGATCGTGAGACTGAACGGGAACGGCGTGTCCAGGAGGCCGTAGTCCAGCCGGACGTGATCGTCGCCCAGCGGTGGGTGTGGGCAGACCCGGCCTCGCGCGAGGAAGTCGTCCATCCACCCTCGCATGTTCAGGAGCTCCATCGTGCGCGGCTCTAGGGTGAAAGCCCGGGACATCGCCGCACGCTCGCGACGCCTCTCGATCACGGCGCAGCGAATTCCTCCTTGCGCCAATGCAGCAGCCAGGGCGAGGCCGGTGGGGCCGGCACCGACGATGAGAACGCGACGCGAATTCAAGGTATCGACGTCCTTTCTTCGGGCCGGCCGTCGTGACCTGCGAGACGTGCGACGGAGGAACGGTACGGATCTATGCTGGCGGGACGTGCTCTCTTGTCTCTCTCACGATGGTGTCTGCGCCCTTGTCGCCTGCCACGAGCATGGGACCACCCGGACGTGTCCGTGCGGCGCCCCGTGCCGGGTAGCTGCGAGGAGACCTCGTAAGCAGGCCAGCGATGTCGTGGGGAAACCTGAGGAGTCGTTACTCAGCCGCCCGTTCGTGTGGGACCTGGATGTGCTGAGGCTTTTGGAATCGCCATGGTGCACCGGGTTTCGATTGCTCATGCAGACCTTGGACCGGAGCTTCGGTGGCATTCAGAACCGACCGCACGGCGTCGACGACGACTTCTGGTTCCTCCAGAGGCACCTGGTGAGTGGCGTGCTCGAGGACGACACGCCTGCCACGCCTGAACCGGCCGGCGAGCGTCTGGTGGGAGGTGTCAAGGCTCGATGCGTACGCCGCCGGCATCCGACCACGCTTGCCGACACTGATGACGACGGCTGGGACGTCCGGCAGAGGTTGTGCTTCGAGTGCGTGCGTCAGCTCAGCGGCGTAGCGCGGTATGAGTTGCTGAACTCGTACTTCCGCGATGATCTCCCGCGGATTCCGCAATAGCTGAAGAATTTCAGCTGATTCCACGGCTGACGATTCCGCGCCGACGAGCTTGTCGGCCGCGCGCGCGCCGAAACGCCCGGAGAAGAGACCGGACCACGAAGCGAGAGCGGCGAGGCGCATGAGCGGTTGGGCGATGACGAGCTGGAGTCGAACTGCGAACGTACGTGGTGGAGGCTCGGTGGGAGTCGGCTCGATGAGCACCAGTCCGGCGACGTGTTCTGGGTATCGGAGCGCATACCCCTCAGCGACGAACGCTCCCGACGACCACCCGGCGACAACGACCGGCTGGCGCACACCGAGCTTGTTCAGAACTTGGTGGAGCTCCTCGGCCAGCTCACTCACGCGCGCGTGCTGCGGACCATCCGAGTGGCCGGACCCCGCCCTGTCGTAAGTCACCACGGGCCCCAGCTCCGCGAGTCGGTTCTCCAACGGGCCCCACGTGCCGTCGACGCCACCTCCGGCGCCCCCGGCCACGAGCACCACCGGTGTCGATTCCTTCGATTGTTCGGATCGCCGCACGCGCGCACACACGGCCTTGCCGTCGATGTCGAGCAGCACCCGTGGGGGATTCGCAGTCGCTGATCCGTCGGAATTCATTCGACACCTTCCAGTCTGAGGTGCTCGGTGGGAGGCGCGGACCACGCTAGGTTCGACCGCTCTCGTTCTGATATCAGGCCGGTCCCGTCGCTTCACCGCAGATGCGCGCGTGCACGAGTTCGGCGTCGATCTCCTGTCCGGCCGGGCGGAGCGGTCAGGTCAAGAAGCCCAAGCAGGCCAGCAGACTGCGGGCCTCGACGTTGACGTGGTTGCCGAACCGGACGAGGCTCGCCAGCTGCCGAGGTGTGATCCACAGGTAGCCGGGTGGCGCTTCGTCAGGCAGAGATTCGTCGATCAGCAGCATGTAGCGGGTCTGCGCCTGGAAGAACCGGCCCCCTTCTTCTGAGTGCACGCAGTCGAACCGGACCTGTTCCGGCCGTGCGTCTCGCACGACGTCGGCGAAGCGGGGCGGCGGACCCACGGCGCTGGGGCCCTTATAGTTGTCGGGGCAGAAGTGAACGGTCGCCGCCAGCTCCAACCGATCGAATGCACCTGCCTCCATCCGGAGGTTCACCAGCACGTGCAGGGTGTCGTCGAGATGTCGCCCGACAAGGGCGGCTATACCGCGGCCCCGTGGCGCGACCATCGGCTGCGACCAGCGGTCCACCTCTCGATTGGAGGCCTCGACCTCGAGGCCCAGGATCGAGAAGTGGAGGCCGTCGTCGTGCGAGATCATGCCGTCGCGCATCTGCCACCGCTCGACCTCGACCAGCGGCTTCAGCCTCCGTCGCATCTCGCTGTTGGCTTTGGCGGCGGTCAGCGCACTGAGCAGGCCCACCGTGCTGTGCAGAGGACGGTAGGCCCGATCCGGCCCAGGAGCCATGCTGGACCGGAACGCGTCTTGCGCTGGCACCTCGTCAGGATCGCCTGGGCGCACGGTGAGCATGCCGGACAGCACGGTCCGGGTGTCCATGTTGACGAGGTTCGGCACGCGGAGCAGATCACCGATGATGGTGAGCGGGATCCAGACGAAGTCCTCGTGTTCCTCCACCTCGACCTCGGTGTGCACCACGATGTTGCGGTTGCGCTTGGCGAAGAACCAGGAGCCCTGCTCTGATTGCAGAGCATCGAAAACGACCCGCCCGCGCGTGCGGTCCTTGAAGTACTCGAGGTAGGGCACGGTTCGTCCGCCGTGCGCTTGGGTGAAGTTGCTTTTCGTGGCTTGCACCGTGGGCGAGAGCTCTAGGAGGTTGACGTTTCCCGGCTCCATCTTGGACTGCAGGAGGCAGTGCGGCTCGCCGTCGATGTCCTTGAGGAGAATCCCGAGGATGCCGACCTCGCTCTGGAGAATGATCGGCTGCTGCCACTGGGCGCGGGACCGGCTGGCGTTCGCGACCTCGAGCCCGGTGACCGTGTAGAAGCGGCCTGACCGGTGTACGAGGTCCCCGGTGCCGAGATCGAGATTCCATTCACTGAGCTGTGCCAAGGGGATGAGACGGGTGTTGTAGGTGTTTGCCTGCCGGCGCCCTTCCAACCAGTCGAGAACGTCAGTGACCGATGAGGCGACGGCTGCCGGTCGGGTCCCAGCGCCGCGGTCGATACTTCGCATCAAATCCGTTCCTCTCGAAACGCCATGTGATGGGCGCGGCTCATCCGAGATCGACCGGCGCTGTCGAGCAGAGCTACGCCGTACTATCAGGCGAGCGCACACCTGCGTAGGTGGAGCGCACTTCCGGAGGCCTTCCGACGCGGCGACCACGTGCGATGAGGGCCGCCAGACCCGCGCTGACCGGGTCCACGACCAAAGCGAGCCCATTCACGGCAGTCGTGCTCGGACACCTGTGTCGTTCTCCCGTTCTCCGACCGTGAAGCCCAATCGTTCTTCGGGCTGCGTGTTCCGCTGAGCGTCAGAGCGGCATTCGGTCTCTGGGTTCGGGGCCAACCCGAGCGTAGGCGCGTTAGATCCCATGCCACTACTCGATCAGTCTCGATCCTCAGGCCGCGTCGGATCAGGCTGGGCCGTACTCAGCCCGGCCTGGCACAGGTGCAGTACACAGAGCCTTTTCCATCTTGATCAGGTGGTGAGTTCGAGGGCGACGACGGCTCGGACGGCGGCTGTGATCCGGGTGGTGCTGCAGCGGAGCTTCCGCAGGAGCCGCCAGGACTTGAGGATCGCCATGACGCGTTCACCGAGGCTGCGGATCTTCGCGTGGTCCCGGTTGTGACGTCGGCGCCAGCCGCGCAGGTGCTTGCCACGGATCGGGACGCGGATCGCGGGGCCGGCGCCCTGATACGCCTTGTCGGCCCAGCACTTGATGTCCTCCGTGGTGAGGGCGGCGGGAATGCCGTGGGCCCGTGCCGCGGTCAGATCGTGCACGGCCCCGGGTAGCGCGTCCGAGACCCAGATCAGGCGTCCGGCGGGGTCGGCGAGGACCTGCACGTTCATCCCGTGGTACTTCTTCTTCCCGGAGTAGTACGGCCGGTCTGCGGCGATGCGGTCGATCGGCAGCACGGTGCCGTCGAGGATCACGTACGCCTTCTTCCGCACGGTCTCCATGGCCTGTTCCAGCGTGGGCGCGAGGGCGGCCAGGAGGTCGACGGCCTCGCGTATGTAGCGGTAGGCCGTGGCGATCCCGATGCGAAAGCCTGCGGCGAGGCGGGCGTAGGTGTCGCCGCAGCGCAGGTGGGCCAGGACGAGCAGTGAGGTTGATCCCCGGGAGCGGACACCGGGTTTCATGCGGCGAGTGACAGATTACGTGATGCGATCAGGCGTTGTTCGAACTCGACCGGTGTGAGGTAGCCGAGTGCGGAGTGCCTGCGGCGTCGGTTGTAGTACGACATCCAGCGGAACAGTTCCAGGCGAGCCTGCGCCTTCGACGTCCAGTGCCGTCCGTGCAGCAGCTCCCGCTTGAGGCCCTGGAAGAACGACTCGGCGAGGGCATTGTCATAGCTGGACCCGACGCGTCCCATGCTGCGGCGGATGCCGTGCCGCCGACAGACATCGGCGAAGGTCCGGCTCACGTATTGGGCGCCCCTGTCCGTGTGGAAGACGACGCCGTCCACCTGGCCGCCGCGGGCGGCCACGGCCATCTCGATGGCGTCGGTAACCAGGGACGCACGCATGTGGTCGGCGATCGACCAGCCCACGACTCGGCGCGAGCAGATGTCGATCACCGTGGCCAGATACAGCCACGTCGAACCGACAGGTATGTAGGTGATGTCACCGCACCACTTCGTGTTCAGCGTGTCGGCGGTGAAGTCGCGCATCATCAGGTCCGGGGCCGGCGGGGCCGTCTTGTCCGTGATCGTCGTTCGCCTGGTACGGCGCAGGTGGCGCCCGATGATGTGGTGGATGCGCATYAGCCGTGTCACACGTTTGCGGTTGATCTTCCGTCCCCGCGCCTTCAGCTCGGCGTGGACGCGCGGGGCGCCGTAAGCACCCCGGTGCTCGGCGTGAATGGCACGGATCTCGGCGACTGCAGCCACCTCGCGGGCCTGGCGTTCGACGCGGTCCTCTTCGGTGGCCTGGTGCCGGTAGTAGCCGGAGCGGGAGACCCCCAGGACCCGGCACAGCCGCTTGACGCCGAAGTCGGCGCGGTGGTCGGAGATGAAGTCCCAGCATGGGGTATCCCCTGCTCGCAGAGCTTGGGGAGGGGTCTTCACTTCGTTGAGTCGGCACGGGGCGCGGTTCCGGCGTTGCCACCGGCCCGTTTCCCCGTGCCGCTCGCCGAACCCGGCGTACCCGTCTCCGAGTACCGGGCTCTCCACGGATGCTGTCGTCAGCAGGCGTCCGGGACCCAGGGGTTGGGAATCTTGTTGCCGCGGTAGCGATACCGGGTGACCGGGATCGTCTGGATGTTCCGCAGCTCGACACCGTTTGCCGAGGATCGTGCCCCTTCTCGTGGTGTAGCCGATCATCCGGCGGTCGTGTTGGTGGTGTTGGGTAGCGCGGGGGCGCTTTCGGGGCGCTCGGCGGGGTAGAGCTGGTCCATGCTTCCCTCGGGCAGGTAGCGGCGGGGGAAGGCGATCCATTCGTCGTGCAGTTCGAAGAGCACGGCGGTGACCAGCCGCAGGAGCGCGGCGTCGTTGGGGAAGACCTGGACGACGTCGGTGCGGCGCTTGACCTCGCGGTTGATCCGCTCCAGCGGGTTGGTGGACTGGATCTTCTTCCAATGTCGCTCGGGGAACGCCGCGAAGGCGGTCAGGTCGTCCTTCGCTTCCAGCAGCATTGCCTTGACCTTGGGGAACTGCTTGCCGAGCATGTCGGCGACGGTGTCGAGCTGGGTGCGGACCGCGTCGGCGGTGGGCTGGGCGAAGATGGTGCGGATCGTCGCGGCGACCATTTCCGCGGCGTCCTTGGGGATCACGCCGAAGACATTGCGCAGGAAATGAACTCGGCAGCGCTGGTAGGCAGCCCCGATCATGACCTTGCGGATCGCCTTGACCAGCCCCGAGTGGTGGTCGCCGATGACAAGCCGGACCCCGTTCAGGCCGCGTTCGCGCAGGTGACGGAGGAACTGGGTCCAGAACACTTCGGTCTCGCTGTCGCCGACCATCACTCCCAGCACCTCCCGACCGCCGTCCTCGGTGATGCCGGTGGCGATCACCACGGCCCGCGAGACGATCTGATGCGCGACCCGCGCCTTGCAGTAGGTCGCATCGAGATAGACGTAGGGGAAGCGGATGTGGTCCAGGGGCCGGGTACGGAACGCGGTCAGCTGCGTGTCCAGGCCCGCGCAGATCCGCGAGACCTCGCTCTTGGAGATCCCGTTGTCCGCGCCCAGTGCCTTGACCAGGTCGTCGACCGAGCGGGTGGACACGCCGTGGACGTAGGCCTCCATGATGACGGCGAACAGGGCCTGGTCGATGCGGCGGCGCCGCTCCAGCAGGCTCGGGAAGAAGCTGCCCGAGCGCAGCTTGGGGATCGCAAGGTCCAGGTCGCCGGCCTGCGTGGTCAGCGTCTTGTCGCGGTGCCCGTTGCGCAACGCGGTACGTGTCTCGGTGTGTTCGTTCCACTCCGCGCCGATCCTCGCCGTCGCTTCGGCCTCGATCAGCTCCTGCAGCATCCGCTCGGCCACGGAACGGACGAGTTCGAGCCCGTCTGCCGAACGCAGTGACTCCAGCAGCCGGAGTAAGTCATGCTGGGACAGGGCCACCCTGCACCTCCTGGTTGAACTGGCCGTTTACCAGGGAGAGTTGCATGGTGGCCCACCTGTCGGGCAGGGAGCGAAATCCAGGTGACCGCACGCCCCGGCGTACGCCCCAACGTTGATCGCCTACACCACGTCGCGGGACGCCATCCGCTCGCGGGGCCGCGGAGGCCCGTGGAAGGCTGCTGGCGCGTGAGTGGCACATCGTGGGCGGGGTCGGATTTCCGGACGACGAGCGGCCCCGTGCGCGGCCGGCGGCCGGTCGACGGTGTGGTGGCCGTCCTCGGCGTGCCGTACGCCGCCGCGCCCTTCGGCCCTGACTGTTTCCGCGAGCCCCAGCCCGGCCACGGCTGGAGCGGGCCGCGGGACTGCACGGTTTTCGGGCCCGTCGCACCGTAGTCGGCGGAGTTGCCCGGTTCGCCGAGGTGGCGCGCGCGGGGGACGAGGAGGTTCTCACCGTCAACGTGTGGGGGTGGCGGCAGCGGAGCGGACAGCGGCCTCACGGCCCGGGCGTGTGGTAGCCGAAGCGCGCACTCGGCCCGAGTTCGGTCACTGCTCCCATCGTCATGCCCGCCCCACCCTTCCGATGCCGCCGCAGTACATGCGTACACCTCGCCCCGGCGGCCGGGGCGGCCCGCCGCGGGTCGCGGTGATCACCGCAGGGGCTCTGCCGCAGTGGATCCGGCATTCACTGCGGCAGACCTGTCCCGGACGCTTCTCGGACAGGGCCCTGGCCAGGCCGGACAGTCCATGCCCTGTCCGGGACAGCTTTCTCCGCTTTCCTCCTTCTTCGTCCTTGCCATTCTTGAGGCCGTCAGTTGGGGACGCCCCAGCTGAATCCGTAAGCAGCTGAGAAGGAGTACATCGTGCGTATTCGTTCCGCTCTTGGTGTCGGACTCGGGGGAGCTGTCCTCGCTCTCGGTGCCGTAGCCGCTCCCGCACAGGCCGTCGGGGCAGCACCGCAGGGCGCGCTGGCCCTTCCTTCGTGGTGCACCAACGGTGAGGCGTGGGATGTGGACGGCAGGACGTACGGGGTTCGCTGTGACGTGACCTTCGCCTACTACGCGAAGGTCACCTGCACGAACGGCAAGAGCACGAAGATCGCCAGGGGGGTCCAGACGAACGACAACCGCTGGTCGTACGCCTACTGCACTTCCCACGGGAGCAACTGGCGGGTCGTTCCGGGCACGGGAGGACCCGTCAGGGCTTGATGCCTCCCGGAGCTCCCCGCCTCCGGAGTGGGCCGGACGCGCAGGCAGGCGGCACGGCGGCTTGTCGTCACTCCGGTGACGGCCTCGCCCGCACCCCCGAGGTGCAGGCCTGGCGTGGGTCTCCTTGATGAGGGAGCGTTTGCAGGAGGGGCGCCCGAAGGCACAGAAGGTGGCTTCGGGCACCCCTTTCGACTGCACGTCTCACGCTCGTACGCCGACGGGAGGGCCCCGGGAAGTCGGTGATGTACGGGTGACCCCTCATGGGCGGGGTCGGATTTCCGGACGACGAGGGGTGGGGCCGGGTTCGGTGGTGGGTGCACGGCCGGTGACGGTGTGTCACTCCGGCTCGATGATGAACACCTGGCCGTTGGCGTCCTGCACGGTGCACCGCTGGGCCACGGCCACCGCGCCCGCCTTGTCGGAGCCCTGGGAGCCGTCGGGGTCCTCGGCGCTCTCGCGGATGCCGACGCACAGGGGTACCGCGTCCTGGGCCGGCCTGAACCGCCAGTGGTCCGTGCCGCCGCCGGGGGCGGGCTCGATACGGAACCGTTGGGCGGTGCTGCCGCCCTGGCAGGCCTTCCAGGGCCAGGGTTCGAGCATCCCGTGGAACGGTCCCCCGTCGAGGACGGTGAGGCAGCCGGGGCCGTGGTCCGGGTGGTCCCACTTGATGATGTACAGACCGTCGGACTCCCGTTGGAGATACGTGCGCGGCGGCACCGCCTCCGTGCAGGGCCGCTGCACCGCGACCGTCTTGGTGTCGCCGTCCACCCGGGCCTCCCCGTCGGTCAGGCACAACGTCGGCGACCCGACCGGCCGTAACCGCGACCACCCGGGAGTCGGCCCGGCCGCCACGGGGGTGGCTGCCGGGCTCATGGCGGCTTCCGGGCCACCGCCCTTGGAGTCTCCCGTCCGTTCGTCGTCCGGCAGCAGAACCACTGCGGCGATGACGAGCAGGACGACCGTCCCGAGCGAGGCCAGCGCGACGAGCGGGGTGAGCGGGGTGAGCAGGGCATTACGCGTACGACCGCCACCGGCGGCCTCGCTCTCGGTGGCCTCGCCCTCGGCGGTCTCGCTCTCCGGGGCGCGGCCCGTCCCCGGAACGCGGTCGGCGTCCAGGGCGCGATCGGACTCCGGCGCATCGCCGGCTCCGGAGGCCCCCGGCCTCTCCGCATCCGCGGGGTGCTCGTACTCCGCGAGCCGTTCCCGGGCGGCGAGCCACTCGGCCACGTCCTCCCCGGGGCCGCAGGCCCGTACCAGCGCCGCGACGAGCTCGGCCCGCGGCAGTGAGTCCCGGCGCAGGACGTCCGCCAGGGTGCTGCGCGCGAGCACGTCGCCGCGTTCGGCGGCCCGCTCCTCCAACTGCCGGTAGGTCAGCCCGCTGTGCTCCTTGAGCCGCCGCAGCAGTCCGACGTACTCGGCCGGAGTCCGCGCCTCACCGGGCTCCATGCCACCTGAGATCGCCATTCCGTCATTGTCGTCAGGCGCCTCACACCCGGCAATCCCCGACCCGGCCACGTCGGGTGTCCCGCCTCCGCCGTTCCGGACAGCCTTCCGACCGGCCCGGACAGCCCGGCCTTTGTCCCGGACAGCGCACACCGTTGCCGGACAAGATCCCACGGTTCAGGATCGGTTGACGTCGCCGCAGGCCGGACCCACGGGGGTGGACCGGCCTCGGCGGCCACCGGCTCAGCCGACGATCGGGGAGACGGCGACGCAGCCGGTCACGGAGACCGTGCCCGCGTCGGACTCCTCGGCCAGGGTCTTGCCCTTGTGAAGGATCTTGCAGGAGAGGTCGCCCGAGCCGTCGGCGTCCACGGTCACCGGTATGACGACGGGTGCCTCGATGCCACGCAGCTTCACCGTCTTCTTCCACGGCAGCGTGGGGTTGTCCACCGTCTCGAACTTCGGGTCGGCCGCGTCCCCGCCCCCTGCGTTGAACTCGATGGAGTCGACCTTCTCACCGGTCACCTCATAGGTGACCTCGTACTCTTCGTCGAGCTGCTTGTCGACTTCCTCGACCAGCTCGTCCTCGACCTTCTTGGCGGCGTCGTCGGAGCAAGCGCTCAGGCCAAGCACGAGGCCGCCCGCGACGAGCGCGGACATGAGGGAACGACGGATGCGGTTCATACGGATTGCCCCCGGTCATGCCAACTGTGTTGGGGGTACAAAGTAGTCAAAGGGAAAGCAAAGTCAACCAGTTATCAACTGCGCGGAGCAGTTGGTCAGTACCGGCTGCGGCACTTTCGCCGAGCTCCGGTGCATCACGGAGACAGTCTGCAACTGACGCGGAGCCAGAGCGGCACCGAGGCCACCCTACGGTTCTTTCTGGCCGGCGACCTGCCCGGCGCGGCCTTCGCCGCCATGAGCACCGACGCCCAGATCCGCTCCATCGGCAGCAACCCCCGCCGTTACGGCGAATGGTCAACCGCCTACCACACCTCGCGCCAACTCCCTTTTCCCGACGGCACAGGCTCGGGCCCCCCATGTCCTCGCGGAACATGTTCAGCACAAGTCACCTTTATAAAGGGATACTTGGAACGTCAGGACATGGTGAGAGGCAGCGAAGGCCGGCCACCGTGGAGGCACGTGGCGGGACGCCGGAAGAGGGGGACAGGTGGCAGCGTCGAGGATGGTGTGGGGGAAGCCGGACCCGAACCTCGAACTGGCCGCGGAGGCGGGTGACGTCGGGGCGATGAAGACTCTCGGCAAGCACCTCCACGAGTCCCCTGGCGGCCTGGAGCACGCCGAGCGGTGGCTGCTCGCCGCGGCCGAGGCCGGGGATCACGAGGCGATGTACCACCTGAGCGAGGTCTACTGGGACTTCGCCATCAGCAGGCGATCGAACGGCGATGCGGACAAGGCCAGGTCGGTCGACTGGTGCAGGCGCGCGGCGCGGGCGGGATGGCCCGAGGCGGTGCGGGCCATGGGCCGGAAGAGCGGCATCAGCGGCAACGAGCGTGAGTTCTGGCTTCGGCACGCAGGGGAGGACGGGGACCCGTGGGCGATCACCTCCCTGGCAGAGCTGGCCGAGAAGCGGAAGCGGCCTGAGGACGCTGAGCACTGGTATCGGATGGCCATCGCCCACGGCTTGTCCTCCGTGCGCACCGATCTGGCGTACCTGCTCATGAGGCAGGGGCGGTTGAGCGAGGCGGAGGAGTGCGTGAGGCCGGAGGCCGAGGCGGGCTCGGTGAGAGGCGCCTGGCAGCTGGCCGATGTACTGGAGCAGCTCGGTCGGCAGCAGGAAGCCTCCGCATGGCGGGAGACATACGAGGCTCTGCGCGCCCGGGAGATCGAGGAGAGCGGCCGCCAGCTGTCGCGCGCCGCACCGGAGTTCGCCACGGTCGCCGTCACCGCGCTGGTCACGACCGCCGTTGTGCCCTTCGTCCAGGCACTTGTCGCCAAGGCTGCCGAGGACGCCTACGGGCAGGCCAGGAGCCTCGTCCGCCGGATGCTGCGCGGGAACGGGGAGCCGGGACCGGCCGCCGAGGCCGTCGAGGAGTCCACGGGTGAGGAGGAACCCCGCCTCCTCATCGCCGACGACGCGGAGGCGGGGATCACCCTCTTCGTGTGGTCGAACGCCTCTGACGAGGCACTGCGGGCCCTGTCGTCGCTCGACATGGACGAGCTGGCCCTCCGCAGACCGGACCGGGGCAGGGTGCGCCTCGTGTGGCATCCCGGAACCGGCAGGTGGCGCATCCGCGGGGAATGACCCATCGTGTGCGCGATCTGGTGTCGTGACCGCGTGGGGAGGCCCGTGCGGTTCCGTCGCGACGGAGTTCGCGGTTCGGGGCGAGTCGGGGAACTCATCCTTGACGGATGGCGGTGACCACAGGACGCTGTGCCGCTGTGTGGACGAGCGCCGACAGGACGGCGCCGACCGCGTACCAGAGCAGGTCGGGCGCGTTGAAGGTGGAGCCCAGGACGAGCCTGGCAGCAAGGCTGTGCACCGCCAGCTCACCGGGGATTCCGGTGAGCTGGAACAGCTCCACCGCGCAGCTGAAGCCCAGGGCCGCACCGGCGGCCGCCGTCGGCTTCACCCGGGGCACGACCAGCACCACGAGCACGTGGATCAGGGCCGTGTAGAGCGCGTCGCCCGCGTACTTGGCGATGTCACCCGTCATCACGGCCCTGATCCCCAGACCCGCCGCCAGGGTCGATAACGCTGTCGCGCAGGCGATCAGGCGCGTGCGCGTGAAAAGTCCCATGCCGGAACCCTACGCGGCCACGCTGTTCAGAAAATGGGACGGCAGTGACCGGCCGACGGGGACCTCGGCGTGATCAGGGCCGGCCTCCACCGGGACGGGAGGCTCGGAGAGGATGTCAACCACGATCAAGGCGAGCACCAGCAGCAGCGTGGATCAGAGGGCACTGGAAGATCGAAGATCTTCTGCACCACGTCCGGGACCGGACCTTCCGCGAGCACGATCTCGGCCGCGGCCCTCAGCCCGGTCTCACCGTCGGCAGCGAGCCGGCGCAGGAAGGCCCGGCGTTCGGGCAGACAGCAGCTCGTGGTGGGCTCGTCCCCCAACACCAGCGCCTGCGCGCCGCCCACGGGCGATCCTCTCCTCGGCATGACCGACCAGAAGACCGTCCCAGGCCGGTCAGCCGACGTGACGATGTCGTCCCAGGAGATGCTCGACGCTTCGGTCCCCGCTGGTGGTTGTCAGTGGCCCCACTCACCTGTCCGACGAGACACCGGATCCCGGGCAACCGAATCCGCCGACACCGTGGTCTGGAGGGCGAGGGAGGGTGCTTGATGCAGGCCAAACAAGAGGCCGAGTTCAAAGAGTTCGTCACGGCGCGGTGGTCCCATCTCGTACGGACCGCGTATCTGCTCACGGGCGATGTGCACCACGCCGAAGACCTGACTCAGACGGCGCTGGCCAAGGCGTACCGCTCATGGCGGCGCGTCTCACGCAGCGACAGGCCGGAGGCGTACGTCCGGCGGATACTGGTCAACTGCAACAGCGACCGGTTCCGCAAGCGGCGGGTCACGGAGGCGCTGACCGCGGTGCCGCCGGAGGTGGCCGGGCGCGACGAGGCCGTCTCGTGGGCCGACGAGCGCAGCGCCCTGCTCGCGGCGCTGGCCGGACTGCCGCCGAAGCAGCGGGCGGTGGTCGTCATGCGCTACTGGGAGGACCTGTCCGAGGCCGAGGTCGCCGAGGTGCTCGGCTGCTCGCCCGGCACGGTCAAGAGCCAGGCGTCCAAGGCGCTGGCGAAGTTGCGTACGCATCCGGGACTCGCGCAGGTCGTGGACGAACCTGTCCGCAGCCGAGTGCCGTCCGGGCAGGGAGGCAGGAAGTGAACGAGGAGCAGAAGCAGCAGGGGACGGGAAGCAGCGGGGACTTCGAGGAGCAGCTGCGCGAGCTGCTCGCCGAGGACGCGAACACGATCCGGCCCGCGCCGGTGGCGTACCCGGCGATCCGCCGCCGGGGCGCGATCGAGCGGCGGCGCCGGGTGGCGGCGGCCGGGGCGGCCCTGGTGACGCTGGCGGCGATGCCCGTGGGGGCGTACGCGCTGGCCGACGGGGATGCGGGCGGGAACACGGTGGCATCGACACCGCCGGTCCTCGCCCCGCCGCAGACGTCGGCGGCGCCGTCCGCGTCGTCGGCGGGGCCCGAGCGGCCGGCCACAAAGGACCAGCTCCTCGACGGGATCACCTTCGGGCAGGCCGTCGACGGGCTGGAGAAGTGCCTCGCATACGACCAGTCGCACGCAGGCGGCCCGTCCGACTTCCGCACGGACCTGGGCGCGGCCGAGGACTACCGGATCATCCTGGCGATGAACAGCATCGGCAACTCCAACGCGCCCGGCGACGGCGTGTACGTCGTCGCGGTGAAGGAGCAACCGAAGCAGACCCGGCTGATCTGCAACGTGAAGGACGGCGAGGCAAGCGGCCTCAACACCAGCGTGGGCTCCGACGACGTGCCGGGCGCCGGCCCCGTGATGGCCGACATCAACGGCGGCAAGCTCTACCAGCAGTCGGTCCTCGACCGCGGCAACTGGAAGCTTCCGTTCCGATGGGGTGTCATCGGCACCGTCGAACCGTCAGTGGCCCGGGTGACCGTCACCTACGGCGGCGCCACCAGCCAGGCCGCCCTGGACCACGGCTGGTTCGTCGCCTCTGACGTCCTGGACCAGCAGGTCACCGTGGCCCCGCGCATCAAGGGTTATGACGCCGACGGCAAGCTGGTCTACGACTCCGACGAGGACGAGGGCTACGAGAAGCGGCTGCCGTAGCGCCACCCGGCCGGGGGCGCCGCACAGGGGACGGCGCCCCCGGATCTCGGTCAGCGGTGCGGCACGGGGGCCTTTCTGGTCGCCGGTGCGGATGTGGCGATCCACACCGAACCGGCATCCGTGATGCCGTCCGGCTGCGCAGGTGAGAACGAGGTTCTGACGCCTCGCGACGGTGATGGCGTCAACTCGTCGGCGTCCGAGGGCCGATCGGGGGCCCCGTGGATCCGTCGCGCTGTCGGGTACGAGCTCAACCGGACGGCGTGACCGAGGACCACACGCCGAACCACTGCTCGGCGCCGAACTCCTCGAACCGCTCCACCTCGGTGAACCCCAGCTTCGCCGCGAGGCGCATCGAGCGGTCGTTGGCGGTCTGGGTGCAGAGCACCACAAGCTCGCCGGGAAACGCGTCGGCGAACCAGTCGAGTGCCGCCGCGCACGCCTCGGAGGCGTACCCGCGTCCCCACGCCTCCGGCAGGAACAGGTAGCCGAGCTCGACTTCCCCGGCATCCGGACGGAGGTGTCCCGGACGCTCCGCGTCGCGCCGGTCGAGCGTGACCGTGCCGATCACCGCTCCGTCGAGCTCGATCACGAAGACGCCGGGGCGCCGCCCGGGTACCTCGGGCACCGCGCGCTCGAGCTCATCACGCGGTCGAGGGCCACCGAGGTAGGTGCACACCTCCGGCGAGGCGAACAGCTCGATGAACGCCGCACGGTCCCGGGCCTCGGACTCACGGAGCACGAGCCGCTCGGTCCTGATCGGGGCAGGTGGCCAGGCGACGGGTCCGAGCTCGGTCATGGCGGGCAACTTATCGCACGCCGCCTGCCAGAGCGGAAGCCTCGAACGCGGCCAACGCCTTGGTCACACTTCCCAGTTCGGCGCAAACCGGTTCTCCCGGGCGGAGCGCCGAAGTAGCCCCGGCAACGCCCTGCCGGTGCGTGCCGCGTGGCGTACGGCGCGAAGTGGCCGACGACCCGGCGCCCGGATGCCGGGTGCAGTGGCCCACGCCGCTCCGATGTCTCGGACATCCGGAGTCCTGTGCCCAACTTCTTTACCCCTGTGACCCGTTCACCGAAGGTCTTCCAACTGGCTTTGTTCACGAGTTCTGGACAGCGGATGTACGGGGCTTTGAGCAGCACGCCGACGTGGCGGTGTTCGATGTTCATGAGCAACGACAGCACAGACGACCGGGGTTGCAGCAGACAGGTGCGCTGAGAGATCCCCTGGCCGGAGACGGTGACCGGGCGGCATTCACCGAAGAGAATCGCTCCATGCGGATTCTGATCATCACCGCCGGTTCACGGGGAGACGTCGCGCCCTTCACAGGCCTGGGGCGGCGCCTGCTGGACGCGGGCCATCAGGTCGTCGTGGCCGCTCACCCGTCCTTCGCCGCACTCATCGGCGGGTGCGGTCTCGACCACCGGCCTGTGCCGGGAGACCCGCAGAGGCTGATCCGGGACTGGGCCCGGGCGACGTCGCGGGATGAGGCCCGGGCTCTGACGAGGGCGTACGCGGACGGACTCGCCGATGGGGTGGCGGAGGCCGTGGCGGGCGGAGCCGACCTGCTGCTCACCGCCTTCGGCCCGGCACCGCTCAGCCGGACGGCCGGTGAAGCGCTCGGCGTCCCCGTCGTCGGCACCTACCTCGTACCGGCGTTCGCCACCGGCCAGTTCCCGCTGCCAGGCGCACGGAGCACCGGCGGCCCGGGGCCGGAGGGAAACCTCGCCGCGGGCCGGGATGTGCTGAGGCGCGCAGAAGGGGTCTTCGCGGGCGCAGTGACCCGGCTGCGGGCCCGCCTCGGGCTGCCCGCCGGCACGCCCTCGGCACCGGTGGACATCCGGCCGGTCTTCCACGGCTTCAGCCCGCTGGTGGTGCCGCGCCCCGAGGACTGGCCGGCCCGGGTCGAAGTGTCGGGCTACTGGTGGCCCGCGCGGCCGGACGGCTGGCAACCCGCGGCCGAACTGGTCGACTTCCTCCAGGCCGGTCCGCCCCCGGTGTTCATCGGGTTCGGCAGTATGGCACCGGGGCAGGGGGAACGGCTCAGTGAGCTGGTGGCCGCGGCGGTGGAGCGGGCAGGCGTGCGCGCGGTGGTGCAGGCGGGGTGGGCCGGACTGAGCGGCTGCGGCGCCGACGTCCTGGCCGTCGGCGACGTCCCGCACGACTGGCTGTTCCCTCGCACCGCCGCCGTCGTCCATCACGCCGGGGCGGGTACCACCGCGGCCGGGCTGCGGGCCGGAGTGCCCGCCGTGCCCGTACCCGTCATGGCCGACCAGCCGTTCTGGGCGTCTCGGCTGTACGAGCTGGGAGTCGCCCCCCGGCCCGTGCCGTTCCAGGACCTCACCGCCGAAGCCCTCGGCGACGCGATCACGGCCTGCCTGTCCGAGCCGTCCCACCGCCGCCGCGCGGCCGAACTCGCCCGTGGAATCGCCGCAGAGGACGGCATCGCTTCGCTTCTCGCCCACATCGGCTCGGAGAGCGCCGGGTGAACCCGGGCCTGCGCCGGTCAAGAGCCCGGGGGCGGCCAGGGGTTCTCGTGGCGGGCGACGGAGAAGTCGACCTGGAGTGCGTAGCGGTGGGCGAGGTAGGAGCTGACCGTGTATTCCAGCGGGGCTCCGTGCTGGTCGGTTGCGACTGCAGACCTCGGTTCGACTGCCGTGCGGGCGGCCCGGCCAAGGGCTGTCCCACGGCGGTCGGTCGCGGATGAGGTGATCCTGCTGTGGCAGGTGTGAGCGCGGCGTCGGAGCGCGTACGAAAACTCCGGTGCGCCGACTCGAACGCCTCTGCGATCATCCCCGGATGGCGCACAGTCTCGAATCGCTGGTCATCCGGCACACCCACCGCCTTCCCTCCCCCGGGGGTTCCGCCGGACAAGGAGCCACCGCCGCGCGGCAGTTCGACGCGGCGCTGACGTCCGTGGGCTTCAAGCTCTCGGCGGAGCTGCTGGAGCGGCTGTCGGGGCTGTCCGAGGCCGCGGTCGTGCACACCGCCCAGCGGACGCTGCGCACCGTGAGCGAGATGGTGGGCGACCACGTCCGGCACAACTCGTACTTCATCGACTTCCCGGCGAACGTGCCGGACACCGAAGAGTTCTGGATGCGGTGCGTGGCGGAGGCGCTCGGCGACGGCACCTCGCGCGAGAGCGTGCTGACGCAGCTGGCACACGGGGTGCTGGACCTGCTCAGCCTCCCCACGTACGGCCGGTACCAGCACACCTACGAGGAGATGCTCGCGGCGCAGGACGAGCTGATCGCCTCGGCGGGCGACCGGGTGACCGTCCTGCACCTCGGGCGGGGCCTGGACGACGAACTCACCGACCTGTACCTGGCCCTGGCGGGCAGCACGACACCCCTGGGCGAGGAGCACCTGCGCGACCTCAGGACCCTCGCCGAGTGCTGCGCGCTCGGCCCCCAGCCGGAGTCGATCCCGGTCCGGGAGAACCGGGCCGTCGTCAACGAAGCCCGTCTCGCCGTCGGCACGGACCTCCTGCTGGACACCGTCACCGACGTGCTGCGGCTGGCCTGCGCACTGTCGGGCGGCGACGTGACGCTGCAGGAGCCGACCCGGTTCCGCACTCTCCCGCGGCCGGCCCGCCGTGCACTGCTCGCGGGCCTCGACGCCGTGGTCGCGGCGAACCCCGCCAAGCTGGCCGACGTCCACGCGCACCGCGAGCCCTTCAAGCGGCTCGGTGAGCGTCTCCACCCGCACGAGTACCCCCGCTGGCCGCACGCCGCCGATGTGTTCGCCGTGGCGCGGGGCGAGAAGGAGGCGCGGTCCTTCGACAGCCGTGTCGAGGAGCTGCTCGGCGCGTCCGACGTCCCCGGTGCGGTGCGGCTGCTGGAGTCCGCTCCCGGCAAGCTGTTCCGCGCCCTGGACCTCCTGCTGCGCAGCGCCGCCGGCCAGGACGAGCGGGACGCGGTGGTGGCCGCCGCGGTGCGGGTCGCCCCCGAGGTCTCCGGCCGGGTCGTGCTCTCGGTCCGCGAGCACTTCCAGAACCGGGAGCGGGAGACCGGCGCACCCCGGATCTTCGTCAACCGCCGCGGCCGCGGCTGGGCCACCCCCGACACCCGGCCGCCGGTCCCCACCGCCGACCGCGACCGTCTGATCGCCGCCCTCGACACCGAGCTGCGCCACAGGCTTCCCGCACCGGGCCGGCTGCTGCTCGACCCCGACGTCCTCGACGTGGCGCTCCCGCTCAGCGGCAGGGCGACCGCGGCCGGGCTCGGCGTACTGCCGCGAGGTTCGCTCTCGGCGGTCGACGGCGAACGGCTGCGCTTCTTCGTGTACTGGAAGCAGACCGAGCACCGGACCGACTACGACCTCTCGGCGCTGCTCCTCAACGCGGACTACAGCACCCGCTCCTGGCTCTCCTACACGTCCCTCAGGGCTGCCGGGGGCAGGCACTCGGGCGATGTCACCGAAGCGCCCGACGGGGCCTCGGAGTTCATCGACCTGCCCCTGGGCCGGGTACGCGGCGCGTTCATCGTTCCGCAGGTCAACATCTACGCCGGCGAGGGCTTCGAGGAGGTCGAGGAGTCGTTCTTCGGTTTCATGCTGCGCGACGGCGAACAGAAGGGCCGGCCGTTCGAGCCGCGCACGGTGCGGATGAAGTCGGACCTCCGCGGGACGGGCCGAGTGGCGCTGCCGCTGGTGTTCCGGCGCGAGGACGACGGCCGGTGGCGCGCGAAGTGGCTGCACCTGTACCTGAAGGGCATCTCGTCGGCCAACCGGGTCGAGCAGAACCAGGTGTCGGTGTCCAAGGTGGTGCGCGCCGTCGTGGAGCGCGAGCACCTGACTGCGCGGTACCTGGCCGACCTGATGTCCGGCGACACCACGGCCGTGGATCTGTGGGACGGCGGGCCGGTCCCGGACGAGCCCGTGACGTACATCGGTCTCGAACGTCCCGAGGGGCTGCACCCGGACTCCCGGGTCATCACCCTCGAAAACCTGCGCGACGTGGTCCCGGGCTGAGTGCTAGCGTTGCCCGCGGCGAGGCCATGAAGGGGCTTCCTTCTCAACTCCTTTCCTGAACAAGTCCTTTCGCTTTCCTCGCCCTCCACATCGACATCGCTCCGGGCGGTGCCCGCGCTCACCGCGCGGGCACCGCCCGAGCCGTTTCCAGATCCTGTTCCAGGGGTCAGGTGAGCGCTCTCGCCAGGAGGGTGGCGGTTTCGGCGATCAGCGGGTTGTCGGGGGAGGCGTCGGGCTCGTGTTTCGTCGTGAGGACCGCCATGACCAGGGGTGAGCGGCCCGGGGGCCACGCGATGCCCACATCGTGGTTGGTCCCGTACATCCCGCCCCCCGTCTTGTCGGCGACGGTCCAGTCGGAGGGCAGGCCCGCCCGCAATTTCGCACCGCCCGTGGTGTTGGCGAGCAGCCAGTCGGTGAGCCGTTCGCGGTCGCCGACCGCGAGTGCGGTGCCAAGAACCAGACGGGCGTAGGTCCGTCCGACGGCGCTCGGGCTGGTGGTGTCCGTCGTACGCCACGGTTCGGCGGAGTTCAGTTCGGGCTCCCACCGGTCGAGCCGCGTCGTCCTGTCCCCGACGGAGCGGCAGAACCGGGTGATCGCGGTGGGTCCTCCCAGCTCCCGGAGCAGGAGGTTTCCCGCGGCGTTGTCGCTGTGGCAGATCGTGGCGGCGCACAGTTCCGCGACCGTCATGCCGTCGGCGAGGTTCTCCGGCTTGCCGGTGATCGGTGCGTAGCCGGAGTCCGTGACGTCCTTCCCGGTGTACCGGATGCGCCTGGCCAGGAACTCCCCGTCGCGGTCGAGGTCACGCAGCACAGCCGCGACGGCCAGTGTCTTGAAGAGCGAACAGACGGGGAAACGCTCGTGCGCGCGGTACCGCACCGTCCGGCCGGTGGCGGCGTCGCGGGCGTAGACCCCCAGCCGGGCGGAATGCCGCCGTTCGAGATCTCTCAGCCGGCGCATGATCTCGCTGCCGCCCTCGGGTGTCGACGCGTGGGCGTTTCCGCTCGCGGGCAGGGCGGCGGCCAGTGCTGCTCCGGCTCCCAGGGCGAGCACTCCACGCCGGGACGAGGGTTTCCCTGCGGTATCCAAGATCATCCTCTCCTCCGGTCAAGGTCTCCACTGTCAAGAGCACCCGTCCGGATCAACTGGTTCCGTCCGAGGGGAAGATCGCCGAGGCTCCGACAGAGAAAATCCGTACCGTGCCGGCCGGAGAGGGCGGAGACTCCTCACATGACCGACATGGGGGCGTTCCGGGAAGCAGTCGTCGCGTGGGATGCCGGTGGGCCGGGTGAGCCCGCGCGCGAGCTGGCGGCGCGGTTGCCCGTCCGGGCGGTCGTCCTGCTCGAAGGGCCGAGCGATGCCGCGGCCGTCGACGCGCTGGCTGAGCGGCGCGGGCGGGACCTGGAGGACGAAGGGATCTGCGTACTGCCGATGGGCGGTGCGATGAGCGTCGGGCGCTTCGCCCGGCTTCTCGGGCCGTCACCCGGCCTGGACCTGCGCCTCACGGGACTGTGCGACGTGAGGGAACGTCGCTTCTACGCCCGTGCCCTGACCGGGTCGGCGGTGGCCGGTGCGGCCCAGCCGCAGCGGTTCTTCGTCTGCGCGGCGGATCTGGAGGACGAGCTGATCCGCGCGCTGGGTGTGGCACGGGTGGAGGAAATCGTCCGGGCCGAGGGCGACCTGCGTGCCCTGCAGAGGTTCCTGCGCCAGCCCGCGCAGCAGGGCCGCACCCCGCAGCAGCAGCTGCGGCGCTTCCTCGGCACGAAGAAGGGGCGCAAGATCCGCTACGGCCGCGTCCTCGTCGAGGCCCTCGAACCCGACCGCGTACCCGCCCCGCTCGACGACCTGCTCGCCGGCCTCTTGACGCATCCGTCGACTTGATTTCGGTCCGGCGCGGTGTGGGGCCGCGGGCGCGGCGACGGCCGGACCCGGGGCGGGTGCGTGAGGGCACCCGCCCCGGGGCGGTCGGGTTGCTCAGAGCTGCCGGTAGTAGACGGTCACCGGGAGCGGGGTGCAGCCGAGTTTCTCGTACAGGGCCCTGGCGGGTGCGTGGAAGGGGTCTCCCCCGGTACCGATCTCGACCACCTCGGCTCCGAGGGACCGCATCTGTTCGAAGGCGTGCTCGCACAGGGCGGTGCCCACCTGGTGCCGGCGGTGCTCGGCGGACACGGCGAGGTGCGTGACACTGCCGTTCCTGCGCGCCGGGTCGACGGTCCAGGCCACGTAGCCCGCGATGCCGTCCTCGGTCTCGGCGACCGCGACGTACGCGTGCCGCTCGGGTGCGTGGAGTTCGGCGACCTGCTTGCGGTAGTCGTCGCGCCAGTCGCCGTGCTGGTTGGCGAAGACGGCCTCGCCCACCAAGGGGCGGAAGGAGTCCTCGTAGAACGGCCGGAACGTCTCGATGGTCAGTTCGGTGAGTGGCGCCAAGTCGCCGTGAACGAACGCGCGCATGCGCATGGAAGTGTGCCTTTCGGGGCTGAGGGCTTGATACCCGGGGACACCCGGGGGAAGAGAGGGCATCGGTCGGCCCGCTCCCCGCCGATCGCGGTCGGATCGGCGGTGAGCCAGGCCCTCAGCGGCGGGTACGCCAGGCGGCAAAGCACTCCACGACCCGTATCGTACGCCCCAGCCTGCCCGCGCAGGCGTGGGATCCGTCCTGGGCGGGGGGGCGCTCGGGATTCGTGCACGGTTCGTCGGCGAAGCGGTGCGTCGACGGGGCAGGCGAGCATGCGCTTCGGCGTACGAACGTACACTCCGTCGGCCGGCGGGCGGCTGGTGCCGGAACTCATGGAATGCGCCGGGTTCCCAGGCGACCTCGGCGACCGCCCGGTCCTGGCCGAAAGTTTTTCGCGGAGGGCGGCAACCTCCCGCACACTCGCACGTCGTGCAGGGAGAAGGGCATGATCTCGTGCCCCCGACGCACATCGGGAGAAACCGCCTTGTCCTACCTGAAGCGCGCAGTCGTCACCGCCGTCGCCACCGGCGCACTGGCCGCGACCGCCGTGCCCGCCTGGGCGACGGCCGAGCCGAGCGCCACGCCGTCTGTCGCCTCGTCGCCGGTCACCAGCCTTCCGCCGAGCGCCGCCCCCTCCGCCGCCCCGACCCCGGACGCCAGCCTTCCACCGAGCGCCGCCCCGTCCGCCGCCCCGACCCCGGACGCCAGCCTTCCACCGAGCGCCACATCGTCTGCCGCCCCGTCGCCGGTCACCAGCCTGCCGCCGAACGACACCAAGCCGATCCCGGACGTCAGCAGCGCCCCCGGCGCCACGCAGTCCTCCACCGAGCCCGAGCTCGCGCACACCGGCTCCGACTCCACCACCGTCGCCATAGGTGCCGGCGCCGCCGGGCTCGTCGCGCTCGGGGCCGGGGCCCTGTTCGTCGTGCGGCGGCGTGCCCTTCGCTGACGTGCTCGCCTCAAGAAACCCTGTGCTGCACCACGCCCTGCCGTTCCGCACCGTCGCACCCGGATTCCCCCGGGTGCGGCCCGGCGGCGGGCGGGGCGTGCGTGCGGCCCTGCGCACACTGCTGCTGCTCCGCGACCGGTCGGCCCCTCCTGCCGACCGCCCGCTCGCAAGGCACCCGCGGCCCGCGGCCCCGTACGGCACCGCGGCCCCCCGACCCCCCACCCTCACCGACCTCTACCACGCGCACCGCCTCGGCATGGTCCGCCTTGCGGTACTCCTCGTCGATGACCTCGCCACCGCCGAGGACGTCGTCCAGGACGCCTTCACCGCCCTCTACCGCCGCCACGGCGAGCACATCACCGAGGTCGACAACGCGCTGGGGTACCTGCGCACGGCGGTCGTCAACACCTCCCGTTCGGTGTTGCGGCGCCGTCGCACCGCCCGCGCCTGGACCCCGCCCGCCCCGGTCGACGTCCCCTCCGCCGAGGAGCACGTGGTGCTGGACGAGGCGCACCGCGAGGTGCTCGCCGCCCTGGGCCGGCTCACCCCGCGCCGCCGCCAGGTCCTGGTCCTGCGGTACTGGGCCGACCTCAGCGAGGCGGAGATCGCCCAGGCCCTGGGGATCAGCCGGGGCGCGGTCAAGTCGAACGCCAGCCGCGCCCTGGACGCGCTGGAACGGATTCTGGAGGGACGGATATGACGGCCGGAGGGGAACGCGAACGCCTCGTGGAACGCCGACTGCGGCAGGCGCTCGAAGCCCGGGCGGAGTCGGTCACGGCAAGGGATCTGCGGCCGGCCTCGCCGCCCCGCCCGGCCCGCCGACGGCTGTGGTGGAGGCGGGCCCCGACGTCCCGGGTCGGCCTCGCCGCTCTGGCCGGCCTCGCGGCCGCCGCCCTGGCCGGGGCCGCCTACCTGATGCTGGCCCCGGAACCGGCCGACCCGCGCCCCGTCCCGCCGGCCGTCCCGCCCGGGACCACCTTCCCGACTCCCAGCACGACGCCCGGTACGACCCCGAGCGCGACACCGAGCCCCCGGCCGAGCGGCAGCCTGCCCGCGGACCGGTCCGCAGTGCCGTCCACCTCCCCCAGCCACTCGTTCCCGTAAGGCACCGGTGGTCCGAGGGGGCGATCCGGCGGCCGGGTCAGGCACGCGGTGGCGTGAGGGGCCGGACAGGCCCTACCCGTCGACGCCCTCGACGGCTTCCCCCGCGGGGCCGCTCGCGTCCGGGCCGCTGTCCTCGGGACCGATGGAGTGCTCTTCCCAGCGGCGCACCCACCAGCCCTCGCCGGGGGCGCCGGAGAGGATGACGACACCGGTGTTCCGCAGCGCGTGCGCGGAGGCGAAGTCGACGTCGACGTTCTCCGCCCGGGCCGCCACCCACATGCGGATCGCGGCGCCGTGGCTGACCATGGCCACGGTCTCGGCCCCGGTGGCCGCGGCCTCCTCCACGACGGCGTCGTACCGCCCCAGGGCCTCCACCCCGTTCTCGCCGCCCGGCATCCTGAGTCCGGTGTCCCCCGCCGACCAGGCGAAGGCGGTGGTCAGGTAGGTCTCGGAGGCCTCGGCGTCCCCTCGCATCTCCAGGTCGCCGGCGGACAGCTCCCGGATGCCGTCGCGCACCCGGACCTCCAGTCCCGTCCGGGTGGCCAGCGGTGCCGCGGTGAGCTGGGCGCGCAGCAGGGTGGAGGCGTAGAGGGCGTCGATCCTCTCCTCCGCCAGCGCGTCCGGGAGGGCGGCCGCCTGCTCCTGTCCCAGCGGGGTCAGCCCGGGGCCGGGTTCTGCCGTGTCCAGCAGGTGCTTGAGGTTGGAAGGGGTCTGGCCGTGGCGTACGAGCAGGAGGCGCATGTTCGGTTCTGTCTCCGTAAGAGCCGGGGGTCGGTCTTCCACTCTGCCACTCCACTCGTCTCCGTCTCGGGTCGCCGTCTGCGGACCGGCTGGCCATGCTGGTGCTGGGAGCGGCCTGCTTCCCGGCGACCTTCCCAGCGACAAGGAGTACGGCATGTCCACGGACACGGTCGGACGATTCCTGACGGCTCTGGACCCGGACCACCGGAAAGCCGTCAGCGCCAAACCGCGCGAGGAGCAGGAACAGCTCGCGGCGGCCTGGGAGCGGGAGCTGGAGAGCGACACCGAGCTCGACTCCCTCGACGAGCTGTCCCCGGCGGCGGCGGAAGCCGAGGCGGCCCGCCGCGTCCTGGCCCGCGGGACGGGCTGATCCCGACGGCGCCCCGCGCGCCTGACACCGGCCCTCGCGGATGTGTGACGTCCATGGGCCATGGCGCGGGTCACACGGCCGGCCTGTCACAGGGAGCGGGGCGCCGGCGTCTCGTGTTCGTCCAGTGCAACACCACGAACACGAGTGAGGACGACGTCATGGACGCCCGGTTCAACCTGTTCGGCAACGAGATCTCCCTGAAGTTCACCAAGCGGTTCGCCGGCGCCGGCCTGGTGGTCCAGCAGTCGCCGCTGCCGAGGTCCACGCAGGAGCTGGTGTCGCTGCGCGCCAGCCAGATCAACGGCTGCGGTCACTGCATCGACATGCACACCAAGGAGGCGACGGCGGCCGGTGAGAGCGCGGTCCGGCTCCACCTGGTCGCCGCCTGGCGCGAGTCCACCGTGTTCACCGACGCCGAGCGGGCCGCGCTGGCGCTCGCCGAGGAGGGCACCCGGCTCGCCGACGCCCACCAGGGCGTGTCCGACGAGACCTGGTCCCAGGTGCGCAAGCACTACGACGACGACCAGACCGCCGCACTGGTCGCCCTGGTCGCGCTGATCAACGCGGCCAACCGGCTCGCCGTGATCGTGCACCAGCGGGGAGGCTCCTACGAGCCCGGCATGTTCGCCGCCTCGGTCGGCTGACGTCGACCGACCGGGAGGCGTGTCCGGCCCGCCCGGCCCGTGATCATGCGATCAGGGCCGGGCCACCGGTTCACGTGCCGCTCGACGACGTGCTGTCGGACGGTCGACGGAAGGCCTGCCGGCCGCCCGTGCCGTCCGTCAGCCCAACTCGCCTCGTTCGATGCAGAATTCGTTTCCCTCCGGGTCGGACATGGTGATCCAACCCCTGCCGTCGGGGCGAGTGTGGTCGGCCAGTCGGCGGGCGCCGAGGGTGAGGGCTCGGGCGACCTCCTCGGCGCGGGTGCGGCCTGTCGGCTTCAGGTCGAAGTGGAGGCGGTTCTTGGCAGTCTTGCCCTCCTCCACTCGGACGAAGAGCAGGCCCGGGGCGCCGGTCGGGTCCTCGATCAAAACCTCTGGGTCCCCCGGTTTGTCCTCGTCCGAGATCGAGTTGCCCAGCAGGGCACTCCAGAATTGGGCGAGTTCGTAGGGATCGCCCGTGCAGTCGAAGGTGATGTGGCGGATGGTCGGGTTCAACGGTCCTCCGAGGACGCTCGGTCGACTTGACTCGGCTTGCTGCTCGAGCAGGATGTCCGGCGGGGAGGCCGGGCGTCGAACCATTTGTCCGACGCTCCGGTGTCACGACGACAGCAAACTTCCTGGGGGACGAATGAGTCTGATTCCGCTGGTGCTGGGCGTCGGGATCGTACTGGGCGGACTTGCACTGGCGACGGACCACCGTGGCGTCGCCCAACGGGTCGTGGACACACAACTGAACCCCGCATACACCGAATCCGGCATCCTGCGGGGCTTCAGCAGGCTGGGGAGGGAACACCCCGGGATGGACTTCTCGCGCAACGCACCGAGACTCCGAATGCTCGTGCGGATATGGGGCGGGATCGCCGTCGTGGCAGGACTCGGGTTCCTGGCTGTGGGCGTCGCGCTCCTGGTTCGCGCCTGATCTTCGCACCGGTCGAAGGACCGCCCGGACGGCGAGCCGGCGAAGCGGAAGCCACCACGCCGGTCCCGGCCCCGCTCAGCTCACGTGGTGTCCGCCGGGGCAGTGGGTCCCGCCTCCTGTGCGCGCATGCACCACGCCACCAGCGACTACGGCATCACCGAGTCGGCTTGCGCTCGGTTACTTCTCGTGCTCCGAGCGAGCACGCCAGAGGTCGGCACACCACATCGCCAGCACGAAGGGAAACGTGGCCGGAGTGAGTCCAACCGCTTCGATCCCGGCCTGCAACAGCAGCACCGCGGGAACGGCGAGGACGCATGCTCGCCATCCTCTGCCGGTGCTGAGCATGCCCACCACGACGAGCACGGCGTTGAAGCCGTAGACGCCGGTGGTGATCTCGTTGGCCGGGAACAGCGGAACCCCTTGCACGATTCCGTACGTCGCCAGTGCGGCTGCGAGGGCTCCCACTGCCAGGGTCCACCGTGAAACCGCGAGTCCGGCGAGGATGAACAGGCCCGGCAGCAGACCCGTCACGAGGAAGACCTCGGCCGCGCTGGCGAAAACGCCCAGTCCGAGCACCGGGTGGGACGGTGGCGCCGAAGGCCAGTGCCTGAACTCGCCCAGGTACTCCAGCAGCCAGTAGGTGAACACGAATGGCGCAGTGTAGGCCGGTACGCGCAGAAAGTACCGGGCGACGTGCGTGAGCAGCGCGGCTGTCACCGCTCCCCCGACAGCGGCGAGTGCGGTGAGCCACAGTGGACGGAACGAGCCGGCGGCTCCCAGGGCGATCAGGACGGAATTGAAGCCGTAGAGTCCCTGCCCGATCCGCTCGGCCGGTACCCGCAACAGCGCGGCGGTGGCGGCCCCGACCGCGCTTCCGAGCAGTGCGCACATCCCGGCGACCGGGCCGGAGACGAACAGCCCCGCCAGGAACAACACACCGGTGAGCGTGTTGTTCTGCAGGTACACCTGCGCGACTCCGCGAAGGATCCCCCGCAGTGCGTCGAGGCCGAGGGCATTGCGATGTTCCGGTGGGGGCGTCTTCGTGCTCACCAGTGCTCCTCCGTGAGCTCCTTCCCGTCCGGGTGCGTCCGAAGGGCTTCGGTCAGCCGGTGCTGCGCGGTCACCGCGTCGGAAGCCAGGGCGGTGGCCGTCGCCCCGCCGGCGGCCAGCGGGGTCAACGACCACCACTCGCCGCTCGTCGGCCCCACCGGGTCGTTCTTCCAGACCACGGATTCGGTGGCCACGACCCGCGCCCCGGCGAGATAGCCGGCACTGGCCTCCAGGCGGGGGTTTCCGAGTTCGAGCGTCTGCCGCAGCAACGGCACTTCCCCGCGCGTGATGTGCGTGCTGGTCTGCAACAGACCGGAACGCTCACTGCTGCGCCCGAGTACCAGTACCTCGCGGCAGCGCACGAGCGCGCCCTGCGCCAGCTTCGCCCGGAACTCGGCCTCGTGCTCGGCTCGGGCGGTCACGACGGTGTGTTCCGGCAGGTACTCGAGGGTGCCGCCCTCGGCGACCTCGACATGAACGGTGCTGCGGCTGCCGCCCCGGCGGTGGCCGGGCAGCACCAGTGTGGCGGCGACACCGCGCAGCAGCAGGCGCGCGCCCGCTCCGACCCGCACCCGCAGGTCCAGTTCGTCTCCGCCGAGTGGGGACGTCACCGAGTTGACCAGGTGCACCACCGCCCGGTCCGCCGGTCCCGCGGCGGGTCGGACGGCCCCGCGCCGGGGCATCAGGGTCAGCGGTGAGGCCGAGGACAGCTCCCGGACGACGCTGCGGCCCCGCGGGTCGAGCTCCACGGTCAGGCGCGCGCGGGCCTTCACCGCGCCAACTGCTCTCGGACCCAGGCCGTCACCTCGGGCGCTTCGGGGGTGTCGGTCAGCGATTGGGTGATCACCGGAAGCCCGCCGCGCATCCGGTGCGCGTCGGCGGTCATGACCGCCATGTCCGCACCGACCCGCTCAGCCAGATCGATCTTGTTGATGACCAACAGGTCGGCCGTGGTCACGCCGGGACCGCCCTTGCGGGGCACCTTGTCACCTCCGGCGACGTCCACGACGAAGATCTGGACGTCGGCCAGCCCGCGGCTGAACACGGCCGTCAGGTTGTCGCCGCCGCTCTCGATCAGGATCAGGCGCAGACCGGAGTGGCGCTGCTCCAGGCGTTCGACGGCGTCGAGGTTGGCCGTGATGTCGTCGCGGATCGCGGTGTGCGGGCAGGCCCCGGTCTGCACGGCCTCGATCCGGTCCGGGTCGAGGACGCCGGCACGCCGCAGGAAGTCCGCGTCCTCGGTCGTGTAGATGTCGTTGGTCACCACGGCGAGGTCGACCTCGGCGCCGAGGGAGCGGCACAGGGCGGCGACCAGTGCGGTCTTCCCGCTTCCGACCGGACCGCCCAGTCCGATGCGGAGCGGGCGTCCCGCGGTGGGCGCAGAGCCGAAAGGGTCTGGTTCCGGCGCGGTCGGATCGAAGTTCACCGGGTGCCGGTGGTCGTGGTCGTGCCGGTGGTCGTGGTCAGCTGGCAAAGAGCCTCACCTCGTCTCGATGGTGCTGTTGGTGGGCCTGCGCCAGCAGATCGAGCGCGGGAGCGCCCACCGCGGGTAGAGCAGCCGGGTCGTGTCCGGCCACGGAAGCGGCGTACTCGGTGATGCGTTCGAGATCCGGCCCGAGTGCGGCCACGGCGGCGTTCGCGGCGAAGGGATCGAGGCCCAGCAGCCGCACAGCGGCCGAAGCGGGGCCGCTGACCGACAGGTACGCCGCCACAGCGGCGGCCTCCTGCGGCGTGCCCGCACGCGCGCCCCCCATCAGAGCGCCGATGACAGCCGGGTGGTGTGGTCGCGTGGACACCGCCAGCAACGCGTCGAGCGCTGCCGAGGGCCAGGCGATGCGACCGGCACGCGCGGTCCCGCGCCCCTGCGCGCGGGACGCCTCGCGCTGCGCGGGGAACGGCGTGCGCGCGTCGATCTCGGAGTCCAGCCGCCGCCAGTACCGGTCGTCGACTCCCGCGGCGGCGGCGTGAGCGGCGGCGGCGGCGAACACCGCGGCCAGGCGACCCGCGCTCCGCAGCCGTCCGAACAGGAACTCCCGCAGTCCTCCGGGACCGGTGACCAGACCTCGGTGCACGGCTTCCTCCACCCCGCCCGAGTGCGCGTGGCCCCCGCCCGGAAAACGGGCGTCGGCAAGTGCCAGCATGACCAGCGAGCACGACATGGTCAGAACAGGAAGTAGCGTTGCGCCATCGGCAGCTCCGAGACCGGATCCGGTTCGACGAGTTCCCCGTCGATGCGCACCGCGAAACTGTCCGGGTCCACCCGGATCTCCGGGGTGGCGTCGTTGAGCGGCAGGTCGGCCTTGGTGGTGGAACGGGTGCTGGTGACACCGATGAGCCTACGGAACAGACGCAGCCGTTCGGGGAGCTCGGCGTCCAGCGCTGTCGGGGCGACGAAGTGCACGCTGCTCGCCGCGGCCGGCTTCAGGAACGACCCGAACATCGGACGCGAGAACACCGGTTGCGGTGTGGGGATCGAGGCGTTGGCATCGCCCAGCGCGGCCCGCGCGGCGAACCCGCCCTTGAGGACCATGTGGGGCTTGACGCCGAAGAACTTCGGTTCCCACAGCACCAGGTCGGCGATCTTGCCGACTTCGACCGAACCGACCGCGTCCTGGATGCCGTGCGTGATCGCCGGGTTGATCGTGTATTTGGCGATGTACCGGCGGGCGCGCATGTTGTCCGCGCGGTGGTCGCCCGGAAGCGAGCCCCGATGCCGTTTCATGGTGTGTGCGGTCTGCCAGGTGCGCATGACGACCTCGCCGATGCGCCCCATGGCCTGCCCGTCGGAACTGACCATGGAGATCGCGCCCACGTCGTGCAGCACGTCCTCGGCAGCGATCGTGGTCGGTCGGATACGGCTTTCGGCGAAGGCCAGATCCTCCGGAATCGACGGCTTCAGGTGGTGGCACACCATGAGCATGTCGAGGTGCTCGTCGATCGTGTTCACGGTGTGCGGGAGGGTCGGGTTCGTCGACGACGGAAGGATGTACGGCTCGGAGGCGACCCGGATGATGTCCGGTGCGTGCCCTCCGCCGGCGCCCTCGGCGTGGAACGCGTTGATCGACCGGCCGTTGATGGCCTCCAGGGTGGACTCGAGGAAGCCGGACTCGTTGAGGGTGTCGCTGTGGATCGCGATCTGCACACCGGTTTCCTCGGCGATGCGCAGGGCGTTGTCGATCACCGCGGGGGTGCATCCCCAGTCCTCGTGCAGCTTCAGGCCCCCGGCGCCCCCGCGCAGCTGCTCGGTCAGTGCTTCGCCGCGCATGGTGTTGCCCTTGCCGAGCAGCAGGATGTTCAGCGGGACGCCGTCTAGGGCCTGCAGCATACGCCCGATGTTCCAGTCGCCCGGCGTCACCGTGGTCGCCCTGGAGCCGTCTGCCGGCCCGGTACCGCCACCGATCAACGTCGTCGTTCCCGAAGCCAGCGCGACGTCGATCGATCGGGGATCGATGAAGTGGACGTGGCAGTCGACCGCCCCGGCGGTGAGGATCCGGCCGTTTCCCGTGATGATCTCCGTCGACGGACCGATCACCAGCGCCGGATCGATGCCGTCGGCAGCGTTCGGGTTGCCTGCCTTGCCGATGCCGACGATGCGTCCGTCGCGGATGCCGACGTCGGCCTTGACCACTCCCCAGTGGTCCAGGATCACAGCGCCGGTGATGACCACGTCCGCCGTGCCCTCGGCGCGGATCGCCATCGACTGCCCCATCGACTCGCGGACCACCTTGCCGCCGCCGAACACGGACTCGTCACCGGAACCGTGCGGTCCCAGGCTGCGATCCTCGGTGACCTCGATGAACAGGTCGGTGTCGGCCAGGCGTATCCGGTCACCGGTACTGGGGCCGAACAACTCGACGTAACGTGCACGGTCGATCCGCGGTGTGTTCTGGTCCGAGGTCATCGGTGCCCTTCACCCTTACGTCCATAGGCGAATTCGGTCGGCTGGTGGTCCCGGCTGTCCAGGTCACCGGCCCATTCCAGGCGCAGCCCCCGGATCCTGCGGAGCCCGGAGATGGGGACCAGCACCACCTCCCGCTCGACGCCGGGCTCGAAGCGCACGGCGGTACCGGCCGGAATGTCCAGTCGATGCCCCCACGCGGCCTGGCGGTCGAACTCCAGCTCAGGATTGGCGGCGGCGAAGTGGTAGTGCGAACCGACCTGCACCGGCCGGTCCGCGGGGTTCACCACGCGGATCCGCGTGCGGACACGTCCGGGGTTCAACGGCACGGCTTCGTCCGCGGGAATGATCTCTCCTGGCAGCACGGGGCCTCCTAGGCGATCGGCGAGTGGACGGTGACCAGCTTGGTTCCGTCCGGGAAGGTCGCCTCGACCTGCACGTCGTCGATCATCTCCGGGACGCCTTCCATGACCTGCTCACGTCCGAGAACGCTGCGTCCACTGGACATCAGCTCTGACACGCTGCGCCCATCACGAGCTCCCTCGACGACGTGCTCGGTGATCAGCGCGATCGCTTCCGGGTAATTCAGCCGCACCCCCCGCTCCAGTCGGCTGCGGGCGAGTTGGGCGGCAACGCAAACCAGAAGTTTTTCCTGCTCCTGCGGTGACAGTTGCATGGTTCCTTTGTAGTACTGCGAGAGGCGATCGCAACTTGAGCTTGAATCCCACACCGTTGCGTCACTGACTTCGCTCGTCAGGGCGAACCTTCGCGAAGCCCCTGAAGAGCTCGGGGCAGTGGCTGTATCCCGTGGTGGGTGAGGTATGCGGGGGGGGCGGGCTGACCGCTGTGGGGCGGAGCGCCTCGCGGCTGCGGACGCGGGCCAGGGCGACCGGGGCGAGGCGGGGGTGAGGACCGGCGGAGTGGTCCGGGGCCCGGAGAGAGCGGGCCCCGGAGCCGGCTACTTGGCCCGGGACAGTTCCGCTCGGCCGAAGAGGAGGGCGTAGCCCGGGGGCAGTCGGTCCAGGATGCGGGTCACCAGGGCGTCACCGACCAGGGGCGGCAGGACGCTCAGGACCGAGCTGGTGTCCCAGCGGGCCGTGGCCGGGGTCGCCCCCTCGATGCGGGTGGCCAGCGAGTCGACGAACTCCGCCGCCGTCAGGGGTCGGGTCGCCGGGATCTGGGAGGCGATCACCCTGGCCGCCTCCTCCGGCAGAGCGCGGGCCAGGTCGACGCGTTCGTCGCCGACGACGTGGCCGCCGAGGGCGGACAGGACGATGCGGGTGACGCTCTCCGCCTCCGCTCTCGTCGGGTACCGGCCCGCCTCCCGTACCGCGTCCACCAGTTCGCGCCAGCCGTCCTCCCCGCCGTCGTCGCGGCGGGTGCGGCGGTCGCGGTTCGGGGCGGGGATCACCCCTTCCGTACGCGGCGTCACGGGCTTCTGCGGCGTCAGCGTGGTCATGTTGTGGCTCCTCTCCCTTCTCGGGGCTTCGGTCGCCCTCGCATCGGACAGGCATGGGGGCGCGTCCCGCGGAGGCCGGGGCCGGGGTCCGCGGGACGCGTTCCGTGCGTGCTGTCAGCCGCCGATCTGCTTGCGGCTGTCGCCGCCGGTGATCTGGATGCGGCGCGGCTTGGCCTGTTCGGCCACCGGGATGCGCAGGGTCAGGACGCCGGCTTCGTAGGACGCGTCGATGCGTTCGGTGTCCAGGGTTTCGCCGAGGAAGAGCTGACGGGTGAAGGAGCCCGTGGGACGTTCGGCGACCAGCAGCTCCGCGTTCTCGGGAGCCGGGGAACGGCGTTCGGCGCGCACGTTGAGGACGTTGCGCTCGACGTCCAGTTCGATCGTCTCGGGGTCGATGCCGGGGAGGTCGAAGTGGACGATGAAGTCGTCCCCTGCCCGGTATGCCTCCATCGGCATCACCGAGGGGCGGCCGGTGGAGCCGAGGACCTGCTGCGCGAGTCGGTCGAATTCGCGGAAGGGGTCCGTGCGCATGAGCATCACAGCTCACTCCTTTCATCAATGGTCCAGGTGCGATGCCCTACGCCTTCTTATATAACTCGCGGGAGGAAAGTTGACAACCCCATACTCAACTCCCGGCTCCGGCACCCACGGCCCTCTCACGACTCGGCCCACCACGGGCGCGATACGGCCGGTCCGGGGGTTAGCCTCGGAGTCTTGTGAGGGCCCGCCCTTCAGGCGCGGCGGCAGAAGACAGGACAGAACATGGCGAAGGTTCCCGGCTCGGTACTGGCCGCGAGTGGACTGGTCGGCGGGTACGGCGTGGCCCGCTGGACGCGGAAGCGGGAGCTGGGCGGGGTCGTGCTCGCCGTCGCCGGGGCCGCCGCCGCGCGGCAGTGGCGGGAGCGGGCCGGAGGAACGGCCGCGGGGGCGCTGTCGGCGGCGTACGTCGCCGCCTTCGCCGGGTCGCATCCGCTCGCGAAGAAGGTCGGCGCCTGGCCGGCGGTGTTCGGGGCGGCGGGGGCCGTGGCGCTGGCGTCGTGGGCGGTCGCCGACCGGCGGGGCTGAGGGAGTCCGCCGGGGCGGGACCGGACGGCGGGTTCAGGCCCGCCGGTCAGGTCGCGCACGTCCGGCGGGCCGGGGGCCCGGTCAGGTCCGGTGGCTCAGCACGTTCACGACGCGGCCGTTCGGGTCGCGGACGAAGAAACGGCGTACGCCCCACTCCTCGTTCCGCAGCTCCCGTACGATCTCCGCTCCCGAGGCCAGCACCTGCTCGTACACCGTGTCGACATCCTCGACCTCCACGCTCAGGTCGGGGACGACCGGTCCGGTGCGTTCCTCGGTGAAGAAGCTGATCTGGGCGGTGGGGTTGGCGGGGGACGCGAGCGTCATGACCCAGCCCATGTTCATGACCTCCTCGAAACCGAGCAGGCCGTAGAAGTCGCGGCTGCCGCGCATCGCCTGCTCGGAGTCGACGTGGAGGTCGGGCATGATCCTGCGGACGGTCATGGTTTCTCGGCTCCTCACGGTCGGCATGCCCCGGGAGGACGGAGACTACGCCCCCACCACCCGCGCCACCGTGTAGATGGCCAGGCCCGCCAGGGAGCCGACGACCGTGCCGTTGATGCGGATGAACTGGAGGTCGCGGCCGATGTTCGCCTCGATCTTCCTCGTGGTGTGCTCGGGGTCCCAGCTCGCCACGGTGTCCGTGATCAGAGAGGTGATCTCCTTGCGGTAGGTGGTCACGACGTACACCGCGGCGCTCTCCAGCCAGCCGTCGACCTTGCCCTGCATCTTGGGGTCGGCCGCCATGCGCGCGCCCAGCGACAGCAGTGAGGCGCGTACCCGCAGCCGCAACTCGCTGCGCTCGTCCTCCGCCGCGGAGACGATCATGGATCGTACGGCGGTCCAGGCGGAGGCGATCAGGTCCTGGACCTCGCCGCGGCCGAGGACCTCGCCCTTGAGGCGTTCGACCCGGGCGCGGGTGTCGGTGTCGGACTGGAGGTCGGAGGCGAAGTCGGCGAGGAAGCGGTCGAGGGCGCCGCGCGCGGGGTGGGTGGGCATGTCGCGCATCTCGGTGATGAAGCGCAGCAGCTCCTTGTAGACGCGGTCGCCGACCTTGCGGTCCACGAACCTCGGGGTCCAGCCGGGGGCCCCGCCGTGCACGGCGTCCATCACGTAGTCGCGGTGCAGCACGAGCCAGTCGTGGGCGCGGGTGACGACGACGTCGACGGCCTTCTTGTGACCGCCGTCGGCGACGATCCTGTCCAGCATCTTGCCCATGCCGGGCGCGATCTCCTGGGCGTTCGCGCGACGCGTGACGGCCTCGCCGACCACCGCCTGGACGTCGGAGTCGCGCAGCACGGTCAGCGCGCCGCGCAGGGCGGCCGACAGCTCGGCGGTGACCCGGTCGGCGTGTTCGGGCACCGCGAGCCAGGCGCCGAGCCGGTTGCCGATGCCGACGGCGCGCAGCCGCCCGCGGACGACGTCCTCGGAGAGGAAGTTCTCGCCGACGAAGTCGCCCAGGGAGACACCGAGCTGGTCCTTCTTGTTGGGGATGATCGCGGTGTGCGGGATGCGCAGGCCGAGGGGGTAACGGAAGAGGGCGGTCACGGCGAACCAGTCGGCGAGCGCGCCGACCATGCCCGCCTCGGCCGCGGCGGCGACATAGCCCGCCCAGGCGCCGGCGCCCCGGTGGGAGGCCCATTCGGCGAGGACGTACACCACGGCGACGAACAGCAGCAGTCCGGTGGCGGTGAGTTTCATCCGGCGCACTCCGCGCTGCTTCTCCTCGTCCGCCGCGCTGAACGTCGTCATCGTGCGGTTCGTGGCGCCGCCGGAGCCGGGACCCGGAGCGGAGCCGGCACCGGGGCCCGCGCCAGGACCCGCACCGGCGTCCGTGGTGTCCGCCGCCCTCGTCCGCTCGGTCCGTTTCATCCGCTCCACTCGCTCCACCTGCTCCGGCCCGCTGCACCTGTTCGGTGATCCCTCACACATTGTCCCTTCCTGTCCGACTCCCGGAACGGAACAGGAGTTCCCGGCGTCTGTTCAACGGGGGATCCGCAGGAAGTCCTGCCGGGGATCCCCCTCGTCCATGACGCATCATGGGATCGTCCGAACGGAGCCTCGGGCTCCCACCGTCCGAGGAGAACAGAACAGCATGACCCGGGGACGTGACGGAGGCGCGGGGGCGCCGCCCGCGAAGTACCGCGCCCTGCTCGCCGCCGTGGTCGCCGCGATCGTGGCCGTTTCCGCCGCCATCTACGTCACGGCGGCCTCCGACGACGGTACGCGACACCGCGGCACCCTCGCCGACGGCCACGGCGCTCCGCAGAACCCGGCCGCACCCGCCTCCACCGGCACCTGGGTCGGCTCCTGGGCCGCCTCCCCCGTCGGGGGCGAGCCCGGCACCGAGACGACCGGCCTCGCGGGCCGCTCGGTGCGCAACGTCGTGCACACCAGCGTCGGCGGCACCAGTGCCCGGATCACCCTGTCCAACCTCTACGGGCAGTCCCCGCTGACCGTCACCCACGCCTCGATCGCCGTCTCCGCCGGCCGGGGCACCGCGGCGGCGCTCCCCGGCACCATGCGGCGGCTCACCTTCGGCGGCCACCCCGCCGTCGTCATCCCGGCCGGCGGCCAGGTGATGAGCGACGCCGTGCGCATCGCCGTCCCGTACGACGGGGACGTCCTGGTCACCACGTACTCCCCCAGCATCTCCGGACCGGTCACGTACCACCCGCGCGCCCGCCAGATCTCCTACGCCGCCCGCGGCGAGCACACCCGCGACACGACCGGCGCCGCGTACACCGAGGAGAGCGCCTACTGGCGCTACCTGACCGCGCTGGACGTGCTGAGCAACGAGGCCGACGGCACCGTCGTCGTCCTCGGCGACTCGCTCACCGACGGCGTCACCTCCACCACGGGCGGCAACAACCGCTGGCCGGACGTCCTGTCCGACCGGCTGCGCGCCGCGGTCGAGGCCGGGCGGGACGTGCCGCGCCACGGCGTCGTCAACGCGGGCATCAGCGGCAACCGCGTCCTCGCCGACGGCCTCGGCCGCCCCCCGGAGAACCCCAGCGGCCTGAACCGGTTCGACCGCGACGTCCTCGACCGTACGAACGTCAGGGTCGTCGTCATCGTCCTCGGCGTCAACGACATCCTGCGCGACCGGAACCTCGCCGACCCGGACGCGGTCGTCGGCGGCCTGAACACCCTCGTCGAGCGGGCCCACGCCCGCGGTCTGAAGGTCGTCGGCGCGACACTGATGCCGTTCGGCGGCCACCGCGGCCACACCGGCCCGCGCGAGGCGGTACGGCAGCAGATCAACGCGGAGATCCGCGCGGGGCGCGTCTTCGACGCCGTCGTCGACTTCGACCGGGCCCTGCGCGACCCGTACGACCCGCGCCGGCTGCGCTCCGACTACGACTCGGGCGACCACCTCCACCCGAGTGACCGGGGGTACGCGCGGATGGCGGAGGTCTTCGACCTGGACGACCTGAAGGGCGGGGCACCGGCCCGGCTGTAGGGAGCGGGCGGCCGGTGCGGTCCGGCCCGCTCAGCGGTCGCCGTCGCGGCGGGGTTCGCGCTGCTCCTCGCCGTGTCGGCCGTGCAGGGAGTCGAAGGAGCCGTACCCGTGCCCGTGGCCTCCGTGGTCCAGGAAGGCCTGGCCGGACGAGGAGGCGTCGAGCTCGCGGCTGTGTTCCTGGCGGTCCTGGCGTTCCATGCGTTCCTTGCGTTCCAGCTTCTCGCGGCGGCGTTCCTCGCGCAGCCGCTGCTTCTCCGCCCGGGCCAGCTTGCGCTGGACGCCGACGCCGCCCCAGAAGGCGAACCCCGTGACGATCACCCGCGGGGCGCCCGGGTCACCCGGCTCGCCCTCCTCACTGTGGTCGAAGCCGCCCATGAGGCCGAAACCGCGGACGACGACCTCGACACCCGGCGGGACGATGACGTCCACCCCGCCCATGATCGCGACCGCGTTGATCACGACCTCGCGGTCCGCGAAGTTCGCCTCCCGCAGATCGATCTGCCCGCCGCCCATGAAGGTGAAGCAGTTGAACCGTCGCGGCGCCGTCCAGCGGCCCTTGCGCTGGAACCCCGACATCACGGCGACGGCCCAGGTCGAGGTCCCCTCGCTGCCCGGGACCACCCGGTCCGCCCAAGTGTCGCCCTGCTCCGGGGCCTTGCTCAGGGAGACGGCGGGGGCCGTCACGCCCGGGGCGGGCAGATCGCGGGTGATCGGTTCGAGTTCCCGGTAGGTCCGCGCCTTGTACGTCGCGTCCAGCCGTTCCTCGAACTCGTCCATGTCGAGGCGCCCCTCCGCGAGCGCGTCCCGCAGGACGGCGGCCACCCGCTCTCGGTCGGCATCGGAGGCGCGGAGGTCCGGGACTGCGTCGTCGGTCATGCACAGCAGCCTACGAGGTCCCCCGATCGAGGGCTACGAGCGACCGGGGGCTACGAGACCGCCCGCCCCGCCGCGTCCGCCCGCCCCGTCCCGTCCGACTGCTCCGCCTGCTCTGCCCGCTCCGCGTACATCTTCGCGATCACCGCCTCGATGTCCGGCTCCCGCACCGACAGGTCGACCAGCGGGTACTCCGCCGCGATCCGCGCCACCAGCGGAGCCGCCGACTCCGCCGCCGGGAACGCCAGCCACTGCCTCGGCCCCTCCACCCGCACCACCCGCGCGGGCGCCGGCGCGTCGATCGGGGGCAACTCCCGCTCCAGGTCCACCACCAGGGTCCGCTCGCTCTCCCCCGCCCGGTGCAACCCGGCGAGCGGGCCGTCGTACATCAGCCGGCCGTGGTCGATGACCATCACCCGCGAGCACAACTGCTCGATGTCCTGCAGGTCGTGCGTGGTCAGCAGCACCGTCGTGGCCCGCTCGGCGTTCAACTCCCGCAGGAACTCCCGCACCTTGGTCTTGGAGACGACGTCCAGACCGATGGTCGGCTCGTCCAGGTACAGCACCTCCGGGTCGTGCAGCAGCGCCGCCGCGATGTCGCCGCGCATCCGCTGCCCCAGGGACAGTTGCCGTACCGGGGTGTCCAACAGGGCCCGCAGGTCCAGCAGTTCGACCAGCCGCTCCAGGTTCGCGCGGTACCGCGCGTCGGGAATCCGGTACATGCGGTGCATCAACCGGTACGAGTCGATCAGCGGCAGGTCCCACCACAGCGTTGTCCGCTGCCCGAACACCACCCCGATACGGTGCGCCAGCCGCACCCGCTCCCGGGTGGGATCGATACCGGCCACCCGCAGCCGGCCGCCGCTCGGGGTGAGGATCCCCGTCAGCATCTTGATGGTGGTCGACTTGCCCGCGCCGTTCGGCCCGATGTAACCGACCATCTCACCGCGGGCCACGGAGAACGAGAGCGAGTCCACGGCCCGCACCCGCCGCCGCTCCCGCCTCAGGAAGCCGGTCTTCTTCCGTACGTCGAAGACCTTCTCGACCCGGTCGAGAAGGATGAACCCGCCGCCACCGTCGTCGTCCACCGGCTAACTCCCTGTACTCCGATACGAACGAAGCCCCGCCCGCCACGCCACCCCCGCCAGCGCGCAGCACACCGCCGCCACCACCGGCGACACGAACGCCGCCCACTCCGGCAGTCCGAGCGGATACGGCCGGCCCAACACATAGGAAGCGGGCACCCAGTTGACGAAGGCGAGCGGCAGCACGAAGGTCACCCCGCGCACCAGTTCCTGCGCGAACACCGTCGGCGGATACTGCAGCAGCGTCTGCCCGCCGTAGGTGAACGCGTTCTGCACCTCGGACGCGTCCTGCGCCACGAACTGGAACGCCGCGCCCGCCACGAACACCGCGCAGAAGACCGCCGCCCCGCTCACCACCGTCACCGGCATCAGCAGCAGCTTCAGCGGCGTCCAGTCGACGTCCAGCGAGACGAGGGCCCAGCACAGGACGACCAGCCCCTGCAGCAGGCGGGCGACCCGGCGCAGCGCGAAACGGTCCGCGGCGACCTGGGCGAGCACCGGCACCGGCCGCACCAGCAGCGTGTCGAGCGTGCCGTCACGCACCCGCCGCCCCAGCCGGTCCATCGAACCCAGCACCAGGTCCGCGGTCCCGAAGGACAGCATGGACAGGCCGTACAGCAACGCCACCTCGGCCAGGACGTAACCGGCCAGCACGTCGACGTGCGAGAACATCAGCACGATGCCGACGAAGTCCAGCCCGGTCACCACCAGGGACCCCACGGTCGTCAGTACGAACGACGCCCGGTACGTCATGGTCGACCGGATCCACATCCCCGCGATCAGCCCGTACGCGCGCACCCCCTGAACCAACCCGCCGGCGTGCACCGGCCCGCCGACGTCAGCCACCCTGGACCACCACCCGCCGCGTCGCCGCCGACTGCACCAGCCGTCCCGTCACCAGCAGCGCCACCGCCCACCCGCCCTGGAGCACGAAGACCCGCCACGCGCCCGTCTCGCCCATCAGGACGTCGGCCGGCCCCTGGAGGAGCGCCGCCCACGGCAGCACCCGCACGACCTCCCCGAACAGCCCGGGAAAGACGTTCAACGGCAGCACCATGCCCGAGCAGAGCAGCCCCAGGATCATCAGCATCTGCATCACGCCCGTGCCGTCCAGCAGCCAGAACGTGCTCAGCGCCACCAGGTACCGGATCGCGAAACTGACCACCATCGCGAGCAGCACCGTCAGCAGGAACGCCAGCCAGGTCAGCGGATCGCCGGGCAGCGCCACCGGGAAGACCAGCACCCCGAACAAGAAGGGGACCACCCCCCGCCCCAGCAACTGGAACCCCGACCGGCCCAGATCGTGCGCCAGCCACCACCACTGCAGGTCGGCCGGCCGGTACAGATCGATCGCGATCTCACCCGTACGGATCCGTTCCATCAGTTCGATCTCGAAGCCGCCGCCCTGAACGGCCAGCGTCGCGTACAGCGCCTGCCCCAGCCACACGTACGTGACCGCCTGCGCCGGCCCGTACCCCCCGAGATCCGGCCGCTCGTTCCACAGCGCCAGATACGTGTACACGAGGATCAGCCCGAAGACGGTGTTGGTGAACACCCCGGCCACCGTCGCCGCCCGGTACGTCGCGTACCGCCGAAAACCCCCGGCCACGACGGCCAGATACAACCGAACCGAGCCCCCACCTGGGCGTACGCCGGTACTCGCGGCCACGCCCACACCCGCGCCCCCGGCCGCGTCCACACCTCCGGCCTCGCCCACCACCGCCTCCCGGCCTCTCCGCGTCCGACACCGAAGCGCAGGATCGTACTGCCCGCGCCTGACGCCCCGCCAGGCATTTTCCGGCGACCTCGCGGGCAGACGACCCCGCACCGGAACCGGCGGCCCACGGCCCTACCCCGTACCTCGAGGGCCATACGTGTGAGAAGCCGCATGCGAGGCCGAGACGCGCCGTCGACAGGGAAGTGAGCGCCGGATGCGACAGTCCTCTATAAGAGGAATGCACGACGCGAATGTGAACTCATCACGCCTACCGCAACGAACACGGCGAAACAGGAGGCCGTACTCGACATGAGCGACGAGCCGCAGCCACAACAGCACGGCCAGGGCTGGGCACCGCGGGAGCCGCGGGCCGCCGGCACCCCGCAGCGCGGAACCGGAACCGGGACCGGGACCGGGACCGGGAGCGGAACCGGGGGCAAGCGGGTGCGCACCGGATGGCGCCGGTTCGTCCCCACCTGGCGGATGGTGCTCGGCGGCTTCCTCGTCGCCGCCCTCCTGCTCGTCGGCGGGTTCTTCCTCGGCTACAGCCTGGTGCACATCCCGTCCGCCAACGCCCTCGCCACCCAAGAGGCCAACGTCTACCTGTACGCCGACGGCTCCGTCCTCGCCCGCGACGGCGTGGTCAACCGGGAGAGCGTCAGCCTCGACCGGATCTCCGCGGAAGCCCAGCACGCCATGCTCGCCGCCGAGGACCGCGACTTCTACACCGAGTCCGCCGTCGACCCCCAGGCGATGATCCGCGCCGCCTGGAACACCGCCACCGGCAAGGGCAAACAGTCCGGCTCGACCATCACCCAGCAGTACGTGAAGAACTACTACCTGCGCCAGGAGCAGACCGTCACCCGCAAGGTGAAGGAGTTCTTCATCGCCATCAAGCTGGAACGCGAACAGAGCAAGGACGAGATCCTCGAGGGCTACCTCAACACCAGCTACTTCGGGCGCAACGCCTACGGCATCCAGGCCGCCGCCCAGGCCTACTACGGCATCGACGCACAGGACCTCGACGCCCCCCGCGCCGCCTACCTCGCCGCCCTCGTCAACGCCCCCAGCCAGTACGACGTCATCGCCCACCCGGAGAACCGGCCCGCCGTCGAGTCCCGCTGGAACTACGTCCTGGACGGCATGGTCCAGCAGGGCTGGCTGAACGAGGCGGAGCGCACCGGCCTGAAGTTCCCCGAGCCGAAGGAGACCACCACCTCCACCGGCATGTCCGGCCAGCGCGGCTACATCGTGCGCACCGTGAAGGACCACCTGATCCGGAACAAGATCCTCGACGAGGAGGAACTCGACGCCGGCGGCCACCGCATCACCACCACCCTGCACAAGGACAAGCAGGACGCCTTCGTCGACGCCGTCAACGACAACCTGATCGACCGGCTCGACCCGGAGAACCGAAAAGTCGACACCTACGTCCGCGCGGGCGGCGCCGCCATCGACCCCCGCTCCGGCAAGGTCGTGGCGATGTACAACGGCATCGACTACGTCAAGCAGTACACCCCCAACGCCACCCGCAGGGACTACCAGGTCGGCTCCGCCTTCAAACCGTTCGTGTTCGCCTCCGCCGTCGAGAACGGATCCACCACCCAGAGCGGACAGCCCATCACCCCGAACACCGTCTACGACGGCACCAACGAACGAACCGTCCAGGGCTGGCCCGGCGAACGCTACGCCCCGGCCAACGAGGACGACCGCTCCTACGGCCACATCACCGTCCGCGAGGCCACCGACAAGTCCGTCAACGCCGTCTACGCCCAGATGGCGGCCGACGTCGGCTCCGACAAGGTCCAGCAGACCGCCATCGACCTCGGCATCCCCGCCACCACCCCCGAACTGACCGCCTCCCCCTCCATCGCCCTCGGAGTGGCCACCGCCAGCGCCCTGGACATGGCCGAGGCGTACGCGACCCTCGCCAACCACGGCGAGCACCGCGCCCACACGATGATCGAGAAGATCACCAAGGACGGGAAGAAGACGGTGCCGCTGCCCGAGCGGAAGACCCGCCGGGCCGTGAGCCGCGAAGCCGCCGACACCACGACCGCCGTCCTGCGCGGCGTCGTCCAGAACGGCACCGCCTCCGCCGCCCAGGGCGCCGGCCGCCCCGCCGCCGGCAAGACCGGCACCGCGGAGGAGGACAGGGCCGCCTGGTTCGCCGGCTACACGCCCGAACTGGCCACCGTCGTCTCCGTCATGGGCCAGGACCCCGTCACCGCCGCGCAGAAGGAGCTGTACGGCGCCATGGGCCTGTCACGCATCAACGGCGGCGGCCCCCCGGCCGAGATCTGGGCCCAGTTCACCCGGGAGGCGCTCAAGGACGAACCCGTCAGCGACTTCGACCTCCGGCTCCAGCGCGGCGCCGAGCACACCGCACCGCCCACCGCGAGCGCCGACCCGTCCTCGAGCACCACGGACGACGCGTCCCAGGCGCCCGGCACGGACGAGAGCGCGAACCGGAACCCGGGCCAGGACGAGGACGGCACCGAGGGCGGGACCCAGGGCCGGACCGACGAAGACACCACCGGCGACATCCCCACCGGCGGCGGCACGTCGGACAGCGGCACCACACCCGCCGGTGACACCACGGGCGTCACCGGCGACGGCACGGGCAACACGGGAAACACGGGCAACGGCGGCACCGACGGAGCCAACGGCACGGACGGGACGGGCGGACCCCCCGGAACCGGCACGGACACCGGCAGAGGCGGCCAGGGCAGCCAGGACGGCCTCACCGGCTTCATCCAGCAGAGCGCCCGCAGACAGTGAGCGACCGGGAGCAGGCGACCGGACTCAGTGCCCCGAGGTCACCTTCAGCCCCACCACGGCGACCACCAGGAGAGAGACGAAGAAGATCCGCGCGGCTGTCACCGGCTCCCCCAGCACCACCATGCCCAGCACCGCCGCCCCGGCCGCACCGATCCCCACCCACACGCCGTACGCCGTACCGATCGGCAGCGTCTTCGCCGCGTACGACAGCAACACCATGCTCGCGACGATGCCGGCGCCGGTGAGAACACTCGGAACGAGACGGGTGAAACCCTCGGTGTACTTCATACCGATCGCCCAGCCCACCTCGAGCAGACCGGCGACCAGCAGCAGAACCCAGGCCATGACAGGCACCTCCGGGACACGAAAGGAAACGGGGGTGCGTCGTCTTTGCCTTCACCCGGTACGGCGCGTCTCGTCGGGGCCCGGCGGGCCTCGCCACCAGGTCCGCCCACTCTAGCCAAAAACAGGGAAAAGGGCTGGTGACGATGGTCACCAGCCCCTCCTCGACCCAGATCTACAGGTACAACCCCGTCGAGTCCTCCGAACCCTCGAACCGGTCCGCAGCCACGGCGTGCAGATCACGCTCCCGCATCAGCGCATAGGCGGTGCCCCGCACCTCGACCTCCGCGCGGTCCTCCGGATCGAACAGCACCCGGTCACCCGGCTCCACCGTCCGCACGTTCTGCCCCACCGCGACGACCTCGGCCCACGCCAGCCGACGGCCCACCGCCGCCGTCGCGGGAATCAGGATGCCGCCCCCGGAACGCCGCTCGCCCTCGCTCGCGTCCTGCCGCACGAGTACGCGGTCGTGCAGCATCCGGATGGGCAGCTTGTCGTGCCGGGGGTCGTGCTCGTTTCTCTTGGCGCTCACACCTGAAACCTACCTGCCTTCACCACGGGCGCACGCCCTCGGGTCCGGGTCAGCGCCTGCGCCGACGCGTCCCCAGGGTCAGCAGCCCCACGACGCCCACCACCAGGAGCGCCACCGGCACGACCCGCTCCAGCCGCGGTGCGCCGTCCTCGTCCACGAACTGCGCCTTCACATCGCTCACCGCACGATTGACCCCGACGTACGCTCTGCCGAGCGTGTGGTCGATGTTGGAGGCGACCCTGGCCTTCGCGTCACCGACGATCGTCTTCGGGTGCACCCGCACACCGATCTCGTCGAGGGTCTCGGCCAGCACCGCGCGACGGCGGCTGATGTCCGCCTCGATCTGCGCCGGGGTTCTGGTGTCCGCCGTGTCCGCCACCGTGTCGCCTCCGAAATCCGCTGAAACCCGTACCTGTGCCGGACAGTCTGTCAGCTTCACGCCGTGCCGTACCGGCAGGGCACCCGGTTACCCTCGATCCCGGCACCTGATCCACCCAGCGCGTACGTACGAGGAGACCAGACCGATGAGCGAACGCCTCCAGCCCGGGGACGAGGCCCCCGCCTTCACCCTGCCCGACGCCGACGGCAACGAGGTGTCCCTGGCCGACCACAAGGGCCGCAAGGTCATCGTCTACTTCTACCCGGCCGCGCTCACCCCCGGCTGCACCAAGCAGGCCTGCGACTTCACCGACAACCTGGAACTGCTGGCCGGAGCGGGCTACGACGTCATCGGCATCTCGCCCGACAAGCCGGAGAAGCTCGCCAAGTTCCGCGAGAAGGAGTCCCTGAAGGTCACCCTCCTCGCCGACCCGGACAAGCAGGTCCTGGAGGCGTACGGCGCCTACGGCGAGAAGAAGCTCTACGGCAAGACGGTCGTCGGCGTCATCCGCTCCACGATCGTCGTCGACGAGGACGGCAAGGTCGAACGCGCCCTCTACAACGTCAAGGCCACGGGCCACGTCGCCAAGATCATCAAGGACCTGGCGATCTGAGCCGGAGAACCCCGACAACGGCTCGTACCGGACCCCCGGTACGAGCCGTTCGCTTTCCATGCGTGACCGTCCGATAAACGGTTCGTTACTCCGTACGAGGCCACGAACGGGTGGTCGGGATCGGAGGGGAACCGATGGGGGCAAGCGCGTACACCAAAGAGCGCCTGGAAGAGGCGGCTAGGGGGGCGCGGACGTTGTCGGAGGCGCTGGTGCGGTTGGGGGTGGATCCGAAGAGTTCGACGCGGGCGTACATCCGGGGGCGGATGAAGAGATTGGGCGTGGACGTTTCGCACTTCGAGCCCGATGGAGTGCGATGGACCAGGGACGTCCTGCAAGCGGCCGTATCCGTCTCGACCAGCGTGTACGAGGTGCTGCGCCACCTCGGGCTCGAAGTCGTCGGCGGTCAGCACGCGCACATCAGCCGCCGCATCAAGGCGTACGGCATCGACACCTCGCACTTCACGCCAGTGGTCCGCACCGAGCGGCAGAGGTACAACCAGCGCCGCCGGACCGCTGCGGAGATCCTCGTCGAGGACACGTCGGATCATGCCAGGCGCATTCCGAGCAGCCGACTCAAGAGGGCGTTTCGCGAACTCGGCCTGGGCGAGCGCTGCGCGCTCTGCGGAATCGGGCCGGTGTGGCTCGGGGAACCACTGCCACTTGAGGTTGATCACATCGACGGCAACTGGCGGAACAACCGGATCGAGAACCTTCGGCTGCTCTGCCCCAACTGCCACTCAACGACGGACACTTACCGCGGTCGAGGCAAGAGGAATGACTCATGACCAGCGGCATCCGGTACACCCCCGGACGACTGGCCGAGGCCGCCGAGAAGTGCGCTGACATCGACGAGGTCATCGCTTTCCTGGGCGCCCGGCCATACGGGAATCTCCGCCGGTACTTGTCGAGACGGTTCGCTCACTTCGGCATCGACATCTCGCACTTTCGTCCCTGCGGCAGACGCCCTCGCCCTACAGAGGACGAGCTACGAGCGGCGGTCACCGAGTCGGCCTCTCTGGCAGAGGTACTGCGTCGCCTGAACCGCCCTGGCAATGGCGCACAACGCACGCAGTTGCGTGAGTGGGTCGCCGAGCACCGCATCTCGACATCACATTTCCTCGGGCAGGCCCATCAGCGAGGGAAGTCCGGTACGACCGCCAAGAACCCTGAAGAGGTACTGGTGAAGCACGACAGCACCAATCGGACAGCAACCAAGCGCCTACGCCGGGCGCTTCTCGGTGTCGGGGTGGCTGAGGAATGCGCCCGCTGCGGGGTCGGCCCCGAATGGCTGGGCAGGCCCATGGTCCTGGAGGTCGATCACATCAACGGGGACTGGCGGGACGACCGGCGGGAGAACTTGCGGTTGCTGTGCCCCAACTGCCACGCGATCACCAGCACGTGGTGCAGAGGAGGCGCCAGGCAACGCGCGACTCCCGGTACCATGACAGGCGCCAGCGGCGGTGGCGCAACGGCGACGCAGCAGACTTAGGATCTGTGGCCCTTGAACGGGCTTGAGGGTTCGAATCCCTTCCGCCGCACACTAACGGCCTGCGAATCAAAAGGTGATGCGCAGGCCGTTGGCATGCGAGTTCAGCCCAGCAGCTCCCGCACCGCCGGTACCAGTGCCCGGAAGGCCTTGCCGCGGTGGCTGATGGCGTTCTTCTCCGCTGCGGAGAGCTCCGCGCAGGTGCGGGTTTCGCCGTCCGGCTGGAGGATCGGGTCGTAGCCGAAGCCGCCGGTGCCGGCGGGCTCGTGGCGCAGGGTGCCGCGGAGTTGGCCCTCGACGACGCGTTCGGTGCCGTCGGGGAGGGCGAGGGCGGCGGCGCAGGCGAAGTGGGCGCCGCGGTGGTCGCCGGGGATGTCGGAGAGCTGGGCGAGGAGCAGGTCGAGGTTGGCCCGGTCGTCGCCGTGCCGGCCGGCCCAGCGGGCGGAGAAGATGCCGGGGGCGCCGTTGAGGACGTCGACGCAGAGGCCGGAGTCGTCGGCGACGGCAGGGTGGCCGGTGGCCCGGGCGAGGGCGTGGGCCTTGAGGAGGGCGTTCTCGGCGAAGGTGGTGCCGGTTTCCTTGACGTCGGGGATGTCGGGGTAGGCGTCGGCGCCGACGAGTTCGTGGGGCAGTCCGGCGTCGGCGAGGATCGACCGGAGTTCGGTGATCTTTCCGGCGTTGCGGGTGGCGAGGATCAGGCGGGTCATGGGGCCCAGTATTCCGGGCCCCGTTCCCTCTGTTGCCGGCCGCCTCGGGCTACGGCGTGCAGACCTTCGTCAGTTCGCCGGCCGCGTCGGTGACGGGGCTGATGTCGGGGGTGTTGTCGCCGTCCTTGAGGGAGGTGCGGACGTTGGCGGTGGCCTGTTCGAGGTCGTCGACGGCCTTGCCGACGTCGGCGTTGTCGGTCTTGTCGCTTATCTCGCCGAGGTTCCGCTCGATGGAGTCGAGGGCTTCCTCGAGCTGGGTGACGTCGTCGGAGGCGTTCTCGACGGCCTGTTGGAGTTCGGTGACGCTGTCGGCGATGGCGTCGGCGGTCCGGACACAGTCGAGTGCCTTGTCGACGGCGCTGCAGCCGGTGGTGAGTCCGGCGGTCAGTGCGACGGCGGCCAGTGTGGCGGCAACGGCTGTGGTGCGGCGTCGGCGGCTCGCGGCCATGGAACGGTCCCTCCCTTGTCGGGCCGGGCGGCCCTTGTGGCTGGCCGGGCGGCCGGGTTCGGTCCGTGCGCCCGTATTCCTTCAGACGCGGTGGTGGCCGGCGCGGTTGCCCGCGTCGGCCACGTCCCTTGGTGCGTCTTTTACCTTTCGAGGACGCTGTCGAGCGCGGCCTGCTGGGCGGTGGTCAGGTCTGCGCAGCCGGTGACGGCGAGGTCGAGGAGGGTGTTGAGTTCGGTGCGGTCGAAGGGGGCCGCCTCGGCGGTGCCCTGGACCTCGACGAAGCGGCCGTCGCCGGTGCAGATGACGTTCATGTCGGTGTCGGCGCGTACGTCTTCCTCGTAGCAGAGGTCGAGGAGCGGGACGCCGTCGACGATGCCGACGGAGACGGCGCTGACGGTGCCGGTGAGGGGCTGGCGGCTGGCGCGGATGAGCTTGTTGTTCCTGGACCAGTTGATGGCGTCGGCGAGGGCGACGTAGGCGCCGGTGATGGCGGCGGTGCGGGTGCCGCCGTCGGCCTGGAGGACGTCGCAGTCCAGGACGATGGTGTTCTCACCGAGTTGCTTGTAGTCGATGACGGCGCGCAGGGACCGGCCGATGAGGCGGCTGATCTCGTGGGTGCGGCCGCCGATGCGGCCGCGGACGGATTCGCGGTCGCCGCGGGTGTTGGTGGCGCGGGGGAGCATCGAGTACTCGGCGGTGACCCAGCCCTCGCCGCTGCCCTTGCGCCAGCGGGGGACGCCTTCGGTGACGGAGGCGGTGCAGAGGACTTTGGTGTCGCCGAAGGAGACGAGGACGGAGCCTTCGGCGTGCTTGCTCCAGCCGCGTTCGATGGTGACCGGGCGGAGTTGATCGGGGGTGCGGCCGTCGATTCGAGACATGGCGTCGAGCCTAGCCGCATGCGGGAAGGGCCCCTTCCGGGGTGGCGGGCTCGCCGCTGCCCGGATGGGGCCCTCGAGAACCTGGGGTCTACCGGTTTCCGGGTTCGCCGGGTGTCACATCATGTCTTCGATCTCGGCCGCGATCGGGTCGGCGTCGGTGCCGATGACGACCTGGATGGCGGTGCCCATCTTGACGACGCCGTGGGCGCCGGCGGACTTCAGCGCGGCGTCGTCGACCTTGGCGGGGTCGGTGACTTCGGTGCGGAGGCGGGTGATGCAGCCCTCGATCTCTTCGATGTTCTCGATGCCGCCGAGCCCGGCAACGATCTTCTCAGCCTTGGTGGCCATGTTCGCTCTCCCTGATCCGAACCGCTTTGTCGCAGTAACCCACAGTTGACACATCTTTGCGAGCGGTCATGCCGCCCGTGCCGAAGGACGGCGTCACGACAGCGGAACCGCCCTCGGCTGGTCTACACCACCGGGAGGGCCGTCGCCAAACCCCGCTGCGGACGCCTCCCCTTGCTCCCAGGTGCTCCCCTTGAAGGGGCCGATGCGTACGCGGAGTCCTGCCGGTGTCGAACCTTCGGTCGGCCCCTGCGCGAACACTGGAACCGCTTCCTCCAGGGCCCGCAGAAGGCGGGCCGCAGCCTGTACTTGCCGAGCAGGGTGTCGGCGGCGGGCCCCTTAAAGTGGAGCCGGTCGTTCGGGCCCTCGGACCATGGTTCCGGGGCCTTTCGGTGCCCCCTCGGGGACGGTGCCGCGGGCCGCGGGGCGGGCACTGCGCGTAGTGCTCCGGTTGCGGAATTCGCGGGTTCCTTATACGGCCTTCATCGTGCTACAACAGGTCTACACCACTGAGTGGTGTAGACCACCGGACGCCGCCGTCCCCTTCCTTATGTCCCCGGGCGGCGCCATGCCCACTGGAGGAAGTTGTGTCCACGGCCAGCGCCGCTCCTGCGGCCGAGAAGAAGAAGGGCTCCGGCGCGATGGCTGTGCTGCAGCGCATCGGCCGCAGCCTGATGCTGCCGGTGGCCGTCCTGCCCGCCGCCGCGCTGCTGGTGCGCCTCGGCAACACCGACATGCTCGGGCGCCCGGAGTACCCGGCCTTCCTGACGAAGATCGCATCCTTCATGGCCGCCGGCGGCAACGCGATCCTCGACAACATGGCGCTGCTGTTCGCCGTGGGCATCGCGATCGGCTTCGCGAAGAAGTCGGACGGCTCGACGGCGCTCGCGGCCGTCGTCGGCTATTTGGTCTTCAAGAACGTCCTCGGCACCTTCACCGACGGCAGCCTGCCCAAGAAGGAAGCCATCGTCGACGGCAAGATCGTGATGGTCGAGCAGGCGGTGGACGCCAAGGTGCTCGGCGGTGTGGTCATGGGCCTCGTCGTCGCCCTGCTCTACCAGCGCTTCTACCGCACCAAGCTGCCCGACTGGGCGGGCTTCTTCGGCGGCCGCCGCCTGGTCCCGATCCTGTCGGCGTTCGCCGGTCTGCTCATCGGCATCGTCTTCGGCTACATCTGGCCGGTCCTCGGCGCGGGTCTGCACAACTTCGGTGAATGGCTGGTCGGCTCCGGCGCCGTCGGCGCGGGCATCTTCGGTGTCGCCAACCGTGCCCTGATCCCGGTCGGCATGCACCACCTGCTGAACTCCTTCCCCTGGTTCCAGGCGGGCGAATACGAGGGCAAGAGCGGTGACATCGCCCGCTTCCTCGCCGGTGACCCGACCGCCGGCCAGTTCATGACCGGCTTCTTCCCGATCATGATGTTCGCGCTGCCCGCCGCCTGTCTGGCCATCGTGCACTGTGCCCGCCCCGAGCGCCGCAAGGTCGTCGGCGGCATGATGTTCTCCCTGGCGCTGACCTCGTTCTTCACCGGCGTGACCGAGCCGATCGAGTTCACGTTCATGTTCATCGCGCCGGTCCTGTACGCGATCCACGCGGCCCTCACCGGCGTCTCGATGGCACTGACCTGGGCGCTGGGGATGAAGGACGGCTTCGGCTTCTCGGCCGGCGCAATCGACTTCGGCCTGAACCTGGGCATCGCGACCAACCCGTGGGGCCTGGCCCTGGTCGGCCTGTGCTTCGCGGTGGTCTACTACGTGGTCTTCCGCTTCGCGATCACCAAGTTCAACCTGCCGACGCCGGGCCGCGAGTCCGACGAGGAACTGGCGGAGCTGCAGAAGGCCGAGGCCAAGTAGCCGCCACGGCTGCACGACCGAGGCCCCGGAGCCGTCAGGGAAGACGGCTCCGGGGCCTCGGTCGTGTGCGGGCTCAGACTGCGCGGGCTCAGATCACGTACGTCGCGCCGGGCGCCGCCAGTTCCACCGGGCCGTCGTAGACGGCGCGGGCGTCGGCGAGGTTGACCTGGGGGTCGGTCCACGGGGCGATGTGGGTGAGGACCAGTCGGCGGGCGCGGGCGCGGGCCGCCGACTCACCCGCCTCTCGGCCGTTGAGGTGCAGGTCGGGGATGTTCTCCTTGCCGTGGGTGAAGGCGGCCTCGCACAGGAACAGGTCGGTGTCGTGGGCGAGTTCGTCGAGTGCCCGGCACACTCCGGTGTCGCCGGAGTACGTCAGCGACTTCCCTCCGTGCTCGAGACGGACGGCGTACGCCTCCACCGGGTGCGCGACGCGTTCGGTGTGCACGACGAACGGGCCGAGCTCGAAGGTGGAGGGCTTGACCGTGTGGAAGTCGAAGACCTCGCTCATGGAGGAGGCCGAGGGGGTGTCGCCGTAGGCGGTGGTCAGCCGGTGCTCCGTGCCCTCGGGTCCGAAGACCGGGATCGGGTCGCAGGGGCCTCCGTGCCGGTAGTAGCGCGCCACGAAGTACGCGCACATGTCGATGCAGTGGTCGGCGTGCAGATGGCTGAGGAAGATCGCGTCCAGGTCGTAGAGACCGCAGTGGCGCTGCAGCTCGCCCAGGGCACCGTTGCCCATGTCGAGAAGCAGCCGGAAGCCGTCGGCCTCGACGAGGTAGCTCGAGCAGGCCGATTCCGTGGACGGGAACGACCCCGAGCAGCCGACGACGGTGAGCTTCATGAAGCAGAAACCTCCGCTGGCGGGGTGAGGAAAACGGGGGTCGTGCGGTGCGTCGAGCGTAAGACGCAAAACCTTCGGTCGCTCCTCCGCCAGGGACGGTTGTGGGGGAACTCACCTGTGCTGTCACCGGTTCGGATGGCCGCGGGTCGCGCGAGGGGTGTGAAAGGGCGCACGCTCGCGGCTCACGCCGGTGCCGTCGGGTGCCCGGTACCGTCGGGGTCATGGACACGTCGTGGTGGCTCGCACTCGTCGCGGTGGTACTGCTCGCGCTGGTCGCCACGCTCGTCGACGGCTGGGGGCGGGGGCACCGGCCCCGCTCCGAACGCCGGTCCGGCGCACGCCGGACGCGGGCCGTGACGGCGGCGGCCCCCGCTGCCTCGGTCACGACCGCGGCGACGGCGGACGCGGGTGCGGGCGGTGGGCCGCGGCCCGCGGAGATCTGGTGGGCCGACGTGCCCTACGAGGACGGGCCGGCGGGGGCCGGGGCGTCGAAGGACCGGCCGTGTCTGGTGCTGGCGGTGCGCGGGGAGCGGGCGACCGTCGCGAAGATCACGACGCGCTTCCGGGAGGGGCGCGGCGGGGTGATCCCGCTGCCCGTGGGGGCCGTGGGGGATGCCCGGGGGCGGGCGAGCTTCCTGGAGACGGACGAGGTGCGCGAGGTGCCGGTGCGGGGGTTCCGGCGCCGGGTGGGGGTCGTCGACCGGGCACTGTGGGAGCGGGTACGGCATCTGGCCCGGTGAGCTCGTGGCGGCGGGACGCCGGGAGCGCCGGAGCCCCCGAAGACCCCGGAACCCCCGGAACCCCCGGAACCCCCGGAAACGCAGAAGGGGCCGGAGTGGATCTCCGGCCCCTTCGTGCTGCCCTCGTGGGGGTCACGCCCAGAGCTGGCCCTGGAGCGTGTCGATGGCTTCCTCCGTCGTGGCGGCGGTGTAGACGCCGGTCGACAGGTACTTCCAGCCGCCGTCGGCGACGACGAAGGCGACGTCGGCGGACTCCCCCGCCTTGAGCGCCTTGTTCGCGACGCCGATCGCGGCGTGCAGGGCGGCGCCGGTGGAGACACCGGCGAAGATGCCTTCCTGCTGGAGGAGTTCACGGGTGCGGGTGACCGCGTCGGCGGAGCCGACCGAGAAGCGGGTGGTGAGGACGGAGGCGTCGTACAGCTCGGGGACGAAGCCCTCGTCGAGGTTGCGCAGCCCGTAGACCAGGTCGTCGTAGCGTGGTTCGGCGGCGACGATCTTCACGTCCGGCTTGTGCTCGCGCAGGTAGCGGCCGACGCCCATGAGGGTGCCGGTGGTGCCGAGGCCGGCCACGAAGTGGGTGATCGAGGGGAGGTCGGCGAGGATCTCCGGGCCGGTCGTCGCGTAGTGGGCGCCGGCGTTGTCGGGGTTGCCGTACTGGTAGAGCATCACCCAGTCCGGGTGTTCGGCGGAGATCTCCTTGGCCACCCGTACGGCGGTGTTGGAGCCGCCCGCGGCCGGGGAGGAGATGATCTCCGCGCCCCACATGGCGAGGAGTTCCCGGCGCTCCTGGGAGGTGTTCTCGGGCATCACGCACACCATGCGGTAGCCCTTGAGCTTGGCGGCCATCGCCAGGGAGATGCCGGTGTTGCCGGACGTCGGCTCCAGGATGGTGCAGCCCGGGGTGAGCCGGCCGTCCTTCTCCGCCTGCTCGATCATGAACAGGGCCGGGCGGTCCTTGATCGAGCCGGTCGGGTTGCGGTCCTCGAGCTTCGCCCAGATACGGACGTCGGCGGACGGCGACAGCCGCGGCAGGCCCACCAGAGGGGTGTTGCCCACCGCGGCCAGCGGCGAGTCGTAGCGCATCCGGGATCAGGCCGTACCGCCGGCCACGGCCGGCAGGATCGTGACGCTGTCGCCGTCGGACAGCTTGGTGTTGATGCCGTCCAGGAAGCGGACGTCCTCGTCGTTGAGGTACACGTTGACGAAGCGGCGCAGCTGGTCGCCGTTGCTGTCGTCGACGAGGCGGGCCCTGATGCCCGTGTGCCGGGTCTCGAGGTCGGCGAAGAGGTCGGTGAGGGTCTCTCCGGTGCCCTCCACCGCCTTCTGACCGTCGGTGTACTGGCGGAGGATGGTCGGGATACGGACCTCGATGGCCATGGCAGAGGGCTCCTGTCGGTATGTCGTCTGGTCGATGGGCGCGCGGCGGCGCGGGAGGTGCGCGGGCGTGCCTGCGCGGTGGGGCCGCCGGGGCTCACGGGCCGTACGGCGGGAAGCTCGGTGTCAACAGATGGCGCTGGCGAGTCTGCACAGGTCGACGTGCAGCCGCGCCACGAGCAGCTTGCCCGGCGTCTTGTCGCTCACGTCGTGGAGAACCATGAGCTCATCGTATCGATTCCCGATGACGGGAACCGAATGCCGTCTCACACTGCGGATGACTGACGACCGGTATGCGGGAACGTGCAGATCGGTGCGTCAGTACGCCTCGACGACCTTGACCTCTTCCTCGGTGACCTCGCCGTCCACGATGCGGAACGAGCGGAACTGGAACTCGCCGAGGCCGTCGAGGTCGGCGGTGGAGACCAGGACGTAGTGGGCGCCGGGCTCACTGGCCAGGTTGATGTCGGTGCGGGAGGGGTGGGCCTCGGTCGCGGTGTGCGAGTGGTAGACGATCACCGGTTCCTCGTCGTTGTCGTCCATCTCGCGGTACAGCTTGAGCAGGTCCTTCGAGTCGAACTCGTAGAACGTGGGCGAGCGGGCCGCGTTCAGCATGGGGATGAAGCGCTCGGGACGGCCGGAGCCCACGGGGCCCGCCACCACACCGCACGCCTCGTCGGGGTGGTCCTTGTGCGCGTGGGCGACGATCTGGTCGTACAGGGCCTGGGTGATGGTCAGCATGGGGCTCAGGATAAGCAGAGGGCCGTCCCGTACCGAGGGGTGGTACGGGACGGCCCGGATGCCGGACGCGAAGAGCGCGGGCGCCGGATGTCCGTGCTAGCCGTCGACCTTCTCGAACTCCGGCTCGCGGCGCTCGGTGATGCCCGGGTTGCGGTTCTTGAGGACCGCCCAGCCGATCGCCAGGGCGGCCGCCCAGCCGGCCATCACGTAGAGGCAGATCCTGGCGTCCGCGTCGATCGCGATGAGGGCGGTGACGAAGAGCAGGAACACGATGGCGATGTAGGAGCACACCGAGCCGCCCGGTGCCGGGAAGGAGGAGGCGGGCAGCCGGCCCGCGACCACCTGGCGGCGGTAGAGGACGTGACTGACCAGGATCATCAGCCAGGTCCAGATGCCCGCGGCGGTGGCGATCGACGTGACGTAGCCGAAGGCCTTCTCCGGGACGACGTAGTTCAGGACGACGCCGATGCCCATGAAGACCACGGAGGTGGCGATGCCGAGCGCCGGGGTCTTGGTGGAGGAGAGCCGGCGGAAGACGCCCGGCGCCTCACCGTTGTCCGCGAGGGTGCGCAGCATGCGGCCCGTGGAGTACATGCCGGAGTTGCAGGAGGAGAGGGCGGCGGTCAGCACGACGAAGTTGACGATGCCGGCGCCGGCCGGGATGCCGATGACCGCGAACGCCTTCACGAAGGGGCTGGCGTCGGCGGAGAACTCGGTCCACTTCACCACGCACAGGATGACGGTGAGGGCACCGACGTAGAACAGGGCGATCCGCCAGGGCAGGGTGTTGATCGCCTTGGGGAGCGTCTTCTCCGGGTTCTTGGACTCGCCGGCGGTGACGCCGACGAGTTCGACGGCGAGGTAGGCGAACATGACGCCCTGGAGGGTCATCAGGGACGAGCCGACGCCCTTGGGGAAGAAGCCGTCGAAGGCCCAGAGGTTGGAGACGGCGGCGGTGTCCCCGGCGGCGCTGAAGCCGAAGGTGAGCACGCCGAGCCCGATCACGATCATGCCGATGATGGCGGTGACCTTGACCATCGAGAACCAGAACTCGATCTCGCCGAACAGCTTCACCGAGATGAGGTTGGCCCCGAAGAGGAGGAGCAGGAAGACCAGGGCGGTGACCCACTGCGGGATCTGGGGGAACCAGTAGTTGATGTAGATCGCGGCGGCCGTGAGTTCGGCCATGCCGGTGACGATCCACATCAGCCAGTACGTCCAGCCGGTGAAGTAGCCGAAGAAGGGGCCGAGGAATTCCCGCGAGTACTCGGCGAAGGAGCCCGAGACCGGGCGGTAGAGCAGGAGCTCGCCGAGCGCCCGCATGATGAAGAAGATGATCACGCCGGCGAGGGCGTACATGACGATCAGGCTGGGTCCGGCCTTGGCGATGTTCGCCCCGGCGCCCAGGAAGAGACCGACGCCGATCGCGCCGCCGATCGCGATCATCTGGACTTGACGGCTGTTGAGTCCGCGTTCATACCCTTCGCCGGGTACGGACTCCGTGTCGACCTGCGGTGAGGCCATGTGTCATGCGCCTTTCTCCATGCCGGTCCGGGCCGCTGGTGGGCCCCGGATCGGGTCTCGGTCCCCCCCGGACTGATGGAGCTGAGCGGGTCCGCTCGCACCTGGCCGGCGGTTGCCGGCCCGGTGGCGCACCCGGCGGACGTACACAGGTGGTGTTCGCCGGGCGGTCGTGCAGATTTAACACGGCGGCACTATTGACCGGTCGGCCCATCTGTGACGCACACCACAGGGAGAAGCGGGCAAACGGCACCTGAAAAGCGCATAGGCGGCGGATGTTTTGGCGTGATCATTACCCGGATTTGAGTGTCCTCTGAGCGAACACGTCAACGGACTTTTCCGGACATCCCGATCGGTTGTCCGGCATGGGCTGCGCCGCTCCGCCGAAGGCGCGGGGCCGCACCGCGACGGGGTGTGGTGCGGCCCCGCGGCGGGCGCGGCGCGCTCCGCCGCATGCGTGGCGCGCCCTGCGGCGTGAGGGTCGAGCCCTACGGCATGAGGGTCGTGACGAGGGTTTCCTGGAGGCCGCCGAGCCACAGGTACGCCATCACCATGGGCTTGCGCGGGTCCTCGTCCGGGAGGCGGAAGAGGAGGTCGGTGTCGTCCTCGTCGTCGATCTCCAGCCGGGAGCCGATCGCCAGGCGCAGGTCGTTCAGGGCGCCGAGCCACTGCCGGGACCCCTCGGCCGAGAGCTTCAGCACCGCCCCGCCCTCACCGGCCGCGGCGAGCTCGTCCAGGGAGCGGATCACCGCGAGGGCGTTGTCGCGCTTGCCGGCCCGCAGGTCGTTCTCGGTGAAGCGGCGGAACTCCGCGGAGTGCGCCCGCTGCTCCTCGGTGTCCTTGGGGGAGGCGGGTTCCTCGGGGTCGCCGTAGGCGTCCGGGAAGAGCCGGCGCAGCACCGGGTCGGTGGGCGGCTCGCTCGGGCCCTCGGCGAAGAGTTCGGCGAGCGGGTCGCCGGGGGCCTCCTCGTCCGGGCCGGGGCCGAGGAGCTCCATGAGCTGCACGGCCAGGGAGCGGATGATGGAGATCTCGACGTCGTCGAGGGCGACGGCCGCGCCGCCGCCGGGGAGCGGTTCGAAGTGTCCTGACATGGAGGCGATTCGCTACTTCCGGTCACGCGGGCGGGGGCGGGTCATGTCCGGCGGGGTCACTTCCGGTCCTGCTGGAGGGTGGCCCACAGGCCGTAGCCGTGCATGGCCTGGACGTCGCGTTCCATTTCCTCGCGCGTGCCGCTGGAGACGACCGCCCGACCCTTGTGGTGGACGTCGAGCATGAGCTTGGTGGCCTTGTCCTTGGAGTAGCCGAAGTACGTCTGGAAGACGTACGTCACATAGCTCATGAGGTTGACCGGGTCGTTGTGGACGATGGTGATCCAGGGGACGTCGGGCTCGGGTACGGCGAAGGCGTCTTCCGCCGACTCGGTGCGTTCGATCTCCAGGGGTGCGGGTGACGTCACAGTGCCCATGCTGCCACCGGAAGGCGCCGGGAGCACAAACCGGCCCGCGCGGGCCGCCATACGTCCGGGTTTCACCCGGAATTCCCTCCGGAGGCGCATCCGGGGTCGGCCTCGGGCCGGTCCGCGGCGCGGATAGAAATCGTCAGAGTGACGAAATGGGGATAGCATTCGTCGCATGAACACAGCGGACCTTGGGCTGCCGGTGACTGTTCCGTCCACGGCGCTCTTCACCGACCACTACGAGCTGACGATGCTGCAGGCCGCCCTGAACGGGGGCACCGCCGACCGGCGCAGCGTGTTCGAGGTCTTCACCCGGCGCCTGCCGGACGGCCGCCGCTACGGTGTGGTGGCCGGCACCGGGCGGGTCCTGGACGCGGTGGAGAACTTCCGTTTCGACGGAGCCGTCCTCGACTTCCTGCGCGAGAAGAACGTCGTCGACGGGCGGACCCTCGACTGGCTGGCCGACTACCGCTTCTCCGGTGACATCTGGGGCTACCCGGAGGGCGAGGTGTACTTCCCCGGCTCGCCGATCATGCGGGTGGAAGGCAGCTTCGGGGAGTGCGTGCTGCTGGAGACCGTGATCCTGTCGATCCTCAACCACGACTCGGCGATCGCCGCGGCAGCCTCCCGGATGTCGTCCGCCGCCGGGGACCGGCCGCTGATCGAGATGGGCGCCCGGCGCACCCACGAGCTGGCCGCGGTGGCCGCCGCCCGGGCCGCGTACCTCGGCGGCTTCACCTCCACCTCGGACCTGGCGGCCGGCTTCCGCTACAGCATCCCGACCGTGGGCACCTCCGCGCACGCCTTCACCCTGGTGCACGACAGCGAGCGGGACGCCTTCCGGGCACAGGTCGCCTCCCTCGGCGGCGGCACGACGCTGCTGGTGGACACCTACGACGTGGCCGAGGCGGTCCGCACGGCCGTCGAGGTCGCCGGGCCGGAGCTGGGCGCCGTACGGATCGACTCCGGTGACCTGCTGCTGGTGGCGCACCGGGTGCGGCAGCAGCTGGACGCGCTGGGCGCCACCGGTACGAGGATCCTCGTGACCTCCGACCTGGACGAGTACGCCATCGCCTCCCTGGCCGCCGCGCCGGTGGACGCGTACGGCGTCGGCACCCAGCTGGTGACCGGCTCCGGGCACCCGACGGCCTCCATGGTCTACAAGCTGGTCGCCCGCGCCGAGTCCGCCCACCCGAAGGCACCGCTGGTGCCGGTGGCGAAGAGGTCCACCGGCGGCAAGACCTCCGTCGGCGGCCGCAAGTGGGCCGCGCGGCGGCTGGACGAGTACGGCGTCGCCGAGGCCGAGGTGGTCGGCACCGGGCGGGTGCCCGACGCGCTGGCCGACCGGCAGCTGCTGGTGGAACTGGTCAAGGGCGGTGAGGTGACCGCGACCGCGCGCGAGCCGCTGGACGTGCTCCGTGAGCGGCACCGGGCGGCCCGCGCCAACCTGCCGCTCTCCGCGACCCAGCTCTCCCGGGGAGAACCCGTCATTCCGACGGAGTACGCGCACGAGGGCTCGGGTAGCTAGAACTGCGTGTCCCGCCGTGCGCGCCGCACTCGCCGCGCGCACGGCTCCCCGGCCGGGACCCCGGTCCGTCGTGCCGCACCCCTGTCCGCACCGTTTCACAGCCGACCCCCACAGCCGATTCAGCACTCGATCCGCACCGATCCGCATTCCATGGGCCCGGAGCCTCACCGGCCGGGTCCGCTCTCCCCACCCGACCCCACAGCCGAAGGAATCCGACCATGCGCCGCGCCTTGATCGTCGTTGACGTGCAGAACGACTTCTGCGAGGGGGGCAGCCTCGCCGTCACCGGTGGCGCCGACGTGGCCGCCGCCATCACCGAGCTGATCGCGCAGGCCCCGGCCCCGGCCGGCTACCGGCACGTGGTGGCCACCCGCGACCACCACATAGCCCCCGGCGGCCACTTCGCCGACAACCCCGACTACGTCAGCTCCTGGCCCGCGCACTGCGTCGCCGGGACGGAGGGCGTCGGCTTCCACCCGAACTTCGCCCCCGCGGTCAGCTCCGGCGCGGTCGACGCCGTCTTCGACAAGGGGGCGTACTCGGCGGCGTACAGCGGTTTCGAGGGAACCGACGAGAACGGCGTGGCGCTGGCCGACTGGCTGCGGGAGCGGCAGATCGACGAGGTGGACGTGGTGGGCATCGCCACCGACCACTGCGTGCGCGCGACCGCGCTGGACGCCGCCCGCGAGGGCTTCCGCGCCCGGGTCCTGCTCGACCTCACCGCCGGGGTGGCCGCGCAGACCACCGAGCGTGCGCTCGAGGAGCTGCGCGGAGCGGGTGTGGAGCTCTCGGGGAAGCCGGTCGTGCAGTAACCGGGACCGCAGGGTCAGGCGGAGGCCGTGGGGCTCCTGAGCAGTGCCCTGATCGGATGCCACAGCTCCACGGCCGGTGCGGTGCCGGTCAGGACGCCGCTGCCGGGTGCCGTGCGCCATATGAGCCCGTCGGGATGGTGCAGTACCGCGGTGATCTCGTCGGGGCTCGGCGGGGCCGCGTTGCCCCGCAGGTAGACGGCGCGCAGGCCCAGGTTGCGCAGCCTGGTCAGGGCGCGCGCCCGGTTGCCCGCGTGCACGAGGAAGCGCACCGAGCCGGCGGGACCGGCGGCGGGGCTGGGCAGGTTCAGCGCCACCACCACGGTGCCGTTCGGCAGCTTGCAGAAACCTCCTGCGGCCATGGATGTCATACCCCCGTCGGACCAGGTGTCAATAAGAAAGCCACAGGACGCACCTAAACACGGATCGGCGGCAACCCGCCAGGGGGTTACCGCCGATCACGCTCTGACCTGCGAAAACGCTATTTACTTCGTCGCGCGGTCCACCTCGAGGTGGACCGTCGAGCCGTTTCCGGGCTCCTTGACGATCTTGATCTTGGTGTTGGTGTCAGTGATCTGGACACCACCGGTCGGGTTCGTCTCGTCGTAGTAGGTGTTCGTCCGGTCGTTGAAGACCGGCACCCCCTTCGAGGAACGGATCTTGGTCGCGACGCCGTTCTTGTGCAGCGTGATGCCGTCCGTGCGGAACGTGCTGAACGGCGCGTCGTACGTCTGGATGCGGTTGCGCATCAGCGTGCCGTCGGACCACTTCAGCGCGGTCGGGTGCGAGTCGACCGGCAGGATCAGGCCCTTGCCCGGGTGGCGGCTGGTGTTGTTGTCGGCCTGGGAGGTGTCCCACTTCCAGATCAACAGGCCGTTCTGGTACGGGAAGTGCTCCACCCAGTCCGGACGGCTGTTCGCGAAGCCGAAGTTGTACGGGCCGACCTTCAACGTCTTGTCGTACGACACGTACTGGCGGTTCTCGGCGATGTAGTACTGCGCGTAGTCCTTGGTGAAGGACGCTCCGATGCGGGAGAAGCCCTTCGCCGTCCAGGCGGCGTCCGCGGTCTCCGCGTTGTCCGTGAACAGGGCGGCGCCGTCCGCCGTCACCGAGATCCGGTCGGCCGCGAAGCCCTTCATCGCCAGTCCGCCGTCGGTCTGGTAGCGGAAGCGCAGGTCGATCTGCTGACCGGCGTAGGCGTCCAGCGGGTACGCCAGCGGCTTGTAGCCGTCGACCGTGCCGTGCAGGGCCGGCTTGTCGCTGCCGTCGCGCGGGATCGGCCGGCCGTCCACCGTGCCGTCCAGGGCGGTCCAGTTGGCGCCGTCGTCGGTCGAGACCTCGGCGTAGAGGAAGTCGTAGTCGGACTCGATCTCGTACCAGCCGTCGAGGGTCAGCTCGGCCGACGCCTTGCCGGTGAGGTCCACCGAACGGGTCAGCGTGTTCCTCAGGTCGTCACCGCTGCCGCTCCACCACTGGGTCTCGCCCTCGGCCGGGACGACGACCTCGGTGGTGACCGCCTTCTCGGGCAGCTCGACCACGAGGGCCTGCTTGTCACGGGTGTTGTACTCGGCGGGGCCCAGCTTGTGCTTCGACTTCGTCGCGGCCTTGGCCGTGTCGTAGTCCAGCCAGCCCAGCTGGAGCTTGTCCCAGGCGGTCATGTCGCCGGGCAGGTCACCGATCTCGTTCTTGCCGGTGCCGAGCCAGGAGCCGGAGGACATCAGGGTCCAGAAGCCGGTGGAGTTCTCACCGCCCGCGGTGTCGTAGTGGTCCGGCAGACCGAGGTCGTGGCCGTACTCGTGGGCGAAGACGCCGAGTCCGCCGTTCTCCGGCTGGATGGTGTAGTCGCCGACCCAGACGCCGGTGTCGCCGATCTGGGTGCCGCCGAGCTTGTTCTGCTCGGGCCCGGTGGCGCCGGCGTCGGTGCCGAAGGCGTACCAGCGGTGGGCCCAGATCGCGTCCTCGCCCTGGGCGCCGCCGCCGGCGGACTCGTCCTCACCGGCGTGCACGATCTGGAAGTGGTCGATGTAGCCGTCGGGCTCGTTGAAGTCGCCGTCGCCGTCGAAGTCGTAGCGGTCCCACTGGTCGTACTCGGCGAGATCGGCCCTGATCTCGGCGCCGGTCCGGCCGGCCGCCTTCTGGTCGTCGACCCAGGCGTTGACGCCGTCCTGCACCACGTACCAGGCGCAGTTGTCGGGAACACACTTGTTGGAGCCGTAACGGGCCTCGTTGTAGGGAACCTTGACCCAGTCGGAGACCGCGCCCTCGACCGAGTAACGGCCCGAGGACTGCTTCTCGAAGTACGTCTTGACCGACTCGACACCCTTGCCGGTGCCGAAGTACATGTCCTCGAAGTGCTTCTGGTCGTAGTCCGCCTGCCACGCGGTGGAGTTGTCCACCCTGCGGTCCGGCTCGGCGATCTCGTTGTGCAGCGGGCCGCGGGTACCGCCGTAGCGGCTGTCGATCTTGTCGCCGAACTCGACCAGGATCGTGAAGATCTTGTCGGTCTTCTCGCGGCCGAGCTCGACGTACTTGCCGGTGCCCTTCTTGCCCTTGCCCTTGAGCTCGACGACCTTCGAACCGTTCCGGTCCTTGACCGCCGCCTGGCCGGATATGACCTGGTTCAGGGCCTCTTCGCGCTGCGCCGCCTGCGTCTTGGAGAGCGGCCCCGCGAGGTCGTGCTCCACGTGGTTGTACTCCGCCGGGTCCTGTCGGTCCACGGTGGCGGGCCGGTCGGCCCGGTCGGTCGTGTCGGCCTGGGCCACGGTGAACGCAGAGCAGGTGGCGGTGACCGCCGCGAGCGCCACGCCCGTCGCGGCCGCTCTGAACGTCCAGGGTCTACTGGTCACTTGAGATCCCCTCCCGCGTTCGTGCGCGCGAAAGCAGGGTCCGGGTGATGGATGGTCGCGCACACGTGATCAACGCGTGTAGTCAAGTGACCACATTTGACTAAAGGTTCAGCAGAAAAAACAGACCTTGACTTGAACAGGTCAACTGCATTATGCGGGGACACGGTTCCCTTCGCGGACCTCGGGCGCGGCTTTGTGGACGGCATATGACTCCGTGCGCCCCCTGTGCACCGGCCCTGTCGGTCAGGTCACGCTTACTGTGCGTTCCGCTCGGGCACTCTCGCGGTTAGAGTCGCTTGGCGGCACACCGTTGAGCCGGTGGAAAGCCAGGCCGACAGCCCCCGACTTCCGAGGACACGATGGCCATGCCCCGTCCGACTGTCGCTCAGCTCGCCTACGGTTCGTGCACCGTGGTCTTCTCGACCTTCGTCATGCTGCTGTTGTCACAGACGAGTTCGGGCGTGGGTATCGCGCTCGTCGTCATCGCGGCACTCGCCCTCGGACTGCTGGTGGCCATGACGGTGCCGCTCTCCGAGCCCGCCCGCCCCGCCCCCGTGACACGGCCCGCGCCGCAGGAGCCGGTACGGGCGATCGTGCCGTCACCGGCAGCCGCGCCGGCCCGCGAGGCGGTGCGGGAGCGAGCCGTTTCCTGACACCGTGCCCGGCCGGCCTCCAGGCCTGTCCGGCGGATCAGGGCGCAGGAAACCGACGGCGCCACATCCGCGCCGATCCGCCGGACAGGCCCTGGTCGGCCCGGTGTCATCCGGTGCTCACCACCACCGTCTTGGCCGCCTTGTCGTGCAGGCCCTGCTTGTAGGGCCGGTCGAAGAAGCTCCAGCCGCCCGCGATCACGGTCCAGACGCAGGCACAGCAGAACGCGAACGGCAGCCAGAGCACGGCGGCCCGGATCAGTGACGTCTGCGTGGACGGGGTCGCGCCGTCGGACAGGTCGGCCACCCTCAGTTTCAGCCACTTCTTGCCGAGGGTCTGACCCGTACGGGCCGTCATGAACGTGTCGTAGGCGATGTAGAGGACCGCGACGACGAGGGACTGGACGAGGGACTTCCCCGCGTTGATCTGGTCGCCGTTCACGTTGTACTCGCTCACCCCGAAGGGCCAGGTGAGCAGCCAGACGACGATGCCCACGAGGATCATGTCGATGATGCGGGCGAGGGTGCGTTTGCCGCTGTCGGCGAGCGGCGGCATGCCTGCGAGGGGATCGGTGGGGCCGGGCCCGTAGGGGCTGCCACCGCCCTGGTCACCGCCACCGTCGTACGGGCTTCCGCCACCGCCACCGTACGGACCGCCGCCACCACCGTACGGACCACCGCCGCCCTCGCCCTGGTGCGGCGGGGGCTGGCTGCCGGGCGGGGGGTGTTTCTTGAACGGGTCGTCGTCCGGCGGCTGCTGACCGGAGCCGGGGGGCGGTTCGGTGCTCATGGCCCGAGTCGACCGCGAACCCCCCGGCATCGCATCCGGCGAGCCGCCGTCCGGAGTACCGGCGCCGGGACGATCCGTCAGAAAAGGTCTGGCGGAAAAGGTTCTAGCCCGCGACGAACGTGTGCGCGGCCTTGTCGTGCCAGCACTGCCGCCACGGCTTGTCGAACAGACACCACAGGACGCCCACCACACCGATGACGAGCAGTCCGGGGATGCTGTAGACCAGCCAACGGCGCAGGGCCGCACCCCACTCCGGCGCCTCGTGTCCCTCGATGTCCCGTACTTCGAGTCCCAGCAGCTTCTTGCCCAGGGTGCGGCCCCATCTGACGGTGGGCAGCACCTCGTAGAGGACACCGCCGACCAGGAGGACGGCGAGGACGATGCCGAGGTAGACCGACGTGGTGCCGTCGAGCAGCCACACCGTGACGGTCTCGCCGGACAGTTTGGCCGCGTCGATCTTCGCTTCGATGTGGTCCACCGCCGCGATGCCGAGCGGCACGGCGGCCACCGCGGTGACCCCGCCGAGCAGGGCCGTGTCCAGCAGCCGCGCGGCCAGCCGCTTGCCGAGCCCCGCGGGCCGGGCCGACGCCTGGCGCCTGGCGGCGGCCTGGAACACGTCCTCGACCGGTGGCTTCCACGGCGCGGGCGGCCGCTCGTCCCCGTCCGTGAGCCGGTGCACCTGCTGCGCCCAGGAGGACTGCCCCCCACCGGGGCCACTCGACAGCGGCCCGGCTGCCGGGGCCGGAGCGGCGGCAGGGGCAGGGGCGGGGGCAGGAGTCGGAGCGACGGCTTGCGGAGGGACGGCCGAACTCCCGTTCTCCGCCTGGGCGGAGGCGGCGCGGGCGGCGCGCGCGGCGGCCGCCTTGCCGGCCCCGAAACCGGGCCCCCCGGGCGAACCCTTGCGCGGGCCGACGGCGCGGAAGGTCATGGTGCCCTCGTCCGCCGGAACACCGCCGGAGGACGGGGCGGACCCCGAAGGGGCGGCGGGCGCTGCGGGCGGCTTCGCCGTCGGCGGGCGGAACACGAACTCGTTGTCCGTGGGCGTCCCACTGGCGTTCGGGCCGGCCGCCGGACCGGGGGCGTGCGGCACTCTCGGGTCCGCGCCCCAGGAGACCCGGCGGTCCTGGTCGCTGCCGAAGCCCGACTGGCGGGAGCGGTCGGCGCCCCAGGCGGAGGCGGGCTCGGGCCGGCTGCCGTGCTGGGAGTCGGCCGGGGCGGGAACCGGGGAAGAAGCGGAAGGGGACGAAGAAGGGGAAGCGGACGGGGACGGGGCCGGTTCGTCGGTCGGGTCCTCGTCGAAGAAGTGCGGGCCGGTCTCCTCTACGGAGGGCACCGCCGGGGCGGTGCCGGCAGCCGCCGTACCGGAGGACGCCGCCGGCGCCAGGGGGGCGCCGCCGCCCTCCGGCGCCGGACGGCTCGTGCCCGGCACCCAGGCGGCACCGTTCCAGTACCGGACATACCCGGGAATGGACGGGTCCGGGTAATAGCCTTCGCGCGGCGTGTCGTCGCCGGGGGCCGGGGTTGGGGCGCTCATGTCCGTCGTCCCGTATCTGCTCGAAGGTGGGTCGGGGGGACCACATCTATCAGACGGGCGCAAGCACCACCGCCCGTCCGGCCGGACCCACCCCTTTCGGGCGCCGATCTGGTACCGCGACGAAAAATCTTTCGTACCGGTGCGGTGGGGAAAGGCGGTGCGGGCAGCGGCCGTTCAGAAGAGCTTGCCCGGGTTCAGGAGGTTCAGCGGGTCGAAGGTCCGTTTGACGGCCCGCTGCATCTCCAGGCCCACCGGGCCGATCTCGCGTGCCAGCCACTCCTTCTTCAGGACGCCGACGCCGTGCTCGCCGGTTATGGTGCCGCCGAGTTCCAGGCCGAGGGCCATGATCTCGTCGAAGGACTCGCGGGCGCGGCGCGACTCCTCGGGGTCCTGGGCGTCGAAGCAGACCGTCGGGTGGGTGTTGCCGTCCCCCGCGTGGGCGACGACGCCGATGGTGAGCCGGTACTTCTCGGAGATCCGCTCGACGCCGTCGATGAGTTCGCCGAGCCGGGAGCGGGGCACGCACACGTCGTCGATCATCGTGGTGCCCTTGACCGCCTCCAACGCGGGCAGGGACAGCCGCCGGGCCTTGAGCAGCAGTTCGGACTCGGCGGTGTCCTCGGCCGGTACGACCTGGGTGGCGCCGGCGGCCTCGCAGAGCGCGCCGAGGGCGGCGAGGTCGGCGGTGGGGTCGGTGGTGTCGAACGCGGCGAGCAGCAGTGCCTCGGTGCTCTCGGGGAGGCCCATGTGGGCCATGTCGTTGACGGCCTTGACCGTGGTGCGGTCCATGAGTTCGAGGAGCGAGGGGACGTGTCCGCCGGCCATGATGCGGCACACGGCGTCACAGGCGGCGGCGCCGGAGGCGAACTCGGCGGCCAGGACGAGCTGCTCGGGCGGTTTGGGCCGCAGGGCGAGGATCGCGCGCACGACGATGCCGAGGGAACCCTCGGAACCGACGAACAGGCGGGTCAGGTCGTATCCGGCGACGCCCTTGGCGGTGCGGCGGCCGGTGGACATCAGACGTCCGTCGGCGAGGACCACGTCGAGGCCGAGTACGTACTCGGCGGTGACCCCGTACTTCACGCAGCACAGCCCGCCGGAGGCGGTGCCGATGTTGCCGCCGATGGTGCACGTCTCCCAGCTGGAGGGGTCGGGCGGGTAGTAGAGGCCGTGCTCGCCGACGGCCCGGGAGAGGGTGGCGTTGACGGCGCCGGGTTCGACGACGGCGATCCGGTCGACGGGATTGATCTCCAGGATGGCGTCCATCCTGGTCAGGGAGAGCACGATGCATCCGTCGGTCGCGTTGGCGGCGCCGGACAGGCCGGTGCGGGCGCCCTGCGGGACGACCGGGACGCGCAGTGCGGTGGCGGTGCGCATGACGTGCTGGACCTGTTCGACCGTGCGGGGCAGGACGACCACCGCCGGGCTGCCGGCCGGGCAGAAGCTCGCCATGTCGTTGGCGTAGGAGGCCGTGATGTCGGGGTCGGTGAGCACCGCTCCGGGGGGCAGGCCGCCGAGCAGGCGGTCGACGAGGGTGTCGGCCGGCACCGTTTCTTCATCGCGTCGCGCTTCGATACGGCTCATGATCACAGCGTGACACCCGGGGCCATCGGTGTGAACCCCGCGTACGGCACCCGGTGGTAAGCCGTCGTGAGCCGGAGCGTGGTTCGTCGTATCGGCAGATGATGTGACGCACAGTGTGCGCCATGGACGACAAGCCACGAGAGACCCGCGAGCGGGACGAGACCCCTGGGCACGGCGGGACCCGTCGGTGGGTGAGCCACCGGGTGCTGCTCGGCTCGGTGGCCGGGTGCGCCGTGATCGGCGGGGTGCTGGTGCTGCTGCCGTGGGGGCGCGGGGCGGACGGGCTTGTGGAGCCGGCGCCGGGGGCGCCGGCCCGGGCGGCGGTGGCCCGGGCGGCGGTGGCTGGTGGCGTGTCCCTGTCGCTGCCCGATCTGGAGAGCCTGATCGCGGAGCGGCAGCGGCATCTGAAGGAGCACCCGAAGGACGCGGAGGCCTGGGCGGTGCTCGGGACGGCCCGGGTGGAGCAGGGGCAGCGGCTGGCGGACCCCGCGCACTACCCGCGGGCCGAGAAGGCGCTGCGCACCTCGCTGAAGGTGCGGGCGAAGGGCAACGCCGGGGCGCTGCGCGGAATGGCGGCGCTGGCGAACGCGCGCCGCGACTACCCCGCCGCACGCGAGTGGGGCGAACGGGCGCTGAAGCTGGAGCCGAAGCGGTGGACGACGTATCCGCCGCTGATCGAGGCGTGTGCCGGACTCGGCGACGGCGAGGCGGCGGGCAAGATGCTGGACAGGCTGAAGGCGCTGCGGTCGGGACCGGTCGTGATGGCGCGGGCGGCCGCCCTGTACCGGGACAAGGGCCTGTGGGAGGACGCTGCGGCCCAGCTGTCCGACGCCGCCGCGGCAGCCGGGGAACCGGCCGAGCGGGCCGGCTATCTGGAGCGGGCCGGGCAGCTGGCCTGGGAGCGCGGCGACCGGGAGGACGCGCTGCGGCACTTCCAGGAGGCGCTGCGGGTCGACCCGGACCAGCGGGCGGCGCAGGCGGGGCAGGGCAGGGCGCTGGCCGCGCTCGGGCGGACCACGGAGGCGATCGGCGCCTACCGGGCGGCGCTGGCCCGGCAGCCGCGGCCGGAGTACGCGCTGGAGCTGGGCGAGTTGTACGCGTCGCTGGGGCTGCGGCAGACGGCCCGGGTGCAGTACGACCTGCTGCGCGAGCGGGTGCGGGAGGCCGCTGCGCACGGGGTCGACGAGGACCTGCTCCTCGGGCGGTTCGAGGCGGACCACGGGGACCCCGGGGCCGCGGTGCGGCTGCTGCGGGCGGAGTGGAGGCGGCAGCCGTCGACGGAGGTGGCCGACGCGCTGGGCTGGGCGCTGCACCGGGTGGGGGAGCACGAGGAGGCGCTGGAGTTCGCGGTGCGGGCGACGGAGAAGACGAAGGGCGGCGGGGTGCGCAGCGCCCTGTACGTCTTCCACCGGGGCATGATCGAGCGGGAACTGGAGAGGTACGGGCCCGCGCGGCGGCATCTGCGGGAGGCGATGACGATCAACCCGTACTTCTCCCCGCTCCGGGTGCCACAGGCCGAGGCGGCACTGGAACAGCTGGGCGAACCGCCCGTCGGAGACGGACCGCCCGCCTGGGCCGAGGAGGCGGAAAAGGCCAAGGAGGCCAGAGAAGCCAGGGAAGCCGAAAAGGCCAAGGAGGCCAAGGAGGCCAAGAAGGCCAAGGAAGCTGAGAAGGTCGAAGAGGCCAAGAAGGCCGAAAAAGCACAGAAGGCCTGGAAAGCCGAGAAGGCCGAGAAGGCCGAGGAAGTCCAGAAGGCCGAAGAAGCCAAGCAAGCCAAGCAAGCCGACAAGGCCGAGGAAGCCAAGAAGGCAGAGAAGGCCGAAAAAGCCGAGAAGGCCAAGGAAGCCAAGCAAGCCGACAAGGCCAAGGAAGCTGAGAAGGTCGAAGAAGCCCAGAAGGTCGAAGAAGCCGAAGAGGCCGAGGCGGGCTGAGGCGGGCTGAGGCGGGGTCGGCCGGTGGGGCGCCGGGTGCGGGCGTCCCGCGTCCGGCGCCCCGTCGGCCGACCCGACGGTCACAGGTTGCCGCGGCGTTCCTGCTCCCGCTCGATCGCCTCGAACAGGGCCTTGAAGTTGCCCTTGCCGAAGCCCATGGAGCCGTGCCGTTCGATGATCTCGAAGAACACGGTCGGCCGGTCCTGGACCGGCTTGGTGAAGATCTGCAGCAGATAGCCGTCCTCGTCCCGGTCGGCGAGGATCTTCAGCTCGCGCAGGGTCTCGACGGGCACCCGGGTGTCGCCGACCCACTCGCCGAGGGTGTCGTAGTACGAGTCCGGGGTGTCCAGGAACCGCACACCGGCCGCGCGCATCTGCCGGACCGTCTGCACGATGTCGTTGGTGTTGAGCGCGATGTGCTGGACGCCGGCGCCGCCGTAGAACTCCAGGTACTCGTCGATCTGGGACTTCTTCTTGGCGACGGCGGGCTCGTTGATCGGGAACTTGACCTTGAGCGTGCCGTCGGCGACCACCTTCGACATCAGCGCGCTGTACTCGGTGGCGATGTCGTCGCCCACGAACTCCTTCATGTTCGTGAAGCCCATGACCTTGTTGTAGAACGCGACCCACTCGTTCATCCGGCCGAGCTCGACGTTGCCGACGCAGTGGTCGATGGCCTGGAAGGACCTCTGGGCGGGGGGTTCGACGATCGGGTCGACGGTGACGTAGCCGGGCAGGTAGGGCCCGTCGTAGCCGGTGCGCTCGACCAGGGTGTGCCGGGTCTTGCCGTAGGTGGCGATCGCGGCGAGCACGACGGTGCCGTGCTCGTCCTTCAGTTCGTGCGGCTCGGTGACCGGGCGGGCGCCGTGCTCGACGGCGTAGGCGTACGCGGCACGCGCGTCGGGGACCTCGATGGCCAGGTCGACGACGCCGTCGCCGTGCGCGGCCACGTGCTCGGCGAGGAAGGTGCCCCACTCGGTGGACGGTTTGATCACCGAGGTGAGGACGAACCGGGCGGAGCCGCTCTCCAGGACGTAACTCGCGGTCTCGCGGCTGCCGTTCTCCGGTCCGGAGTAGGCGACCAGTCGCATGCCGAAGGCGGTGGAGTAGTAGTGCGCCGCCTGCTTGGCGTTGCCCACGGCGAAGACGACCGCGTCCATTCCCTTGACCGGGAAGGGGTCGGCCTGCCGGGCGGTCGTGTCGGGAGTGAGATGTGTGGTCTGCGTCATAGGGGCAGGGTGGTGCAGCCCTGCAAGGTGCGCAATAGTTCGCGTATCCGCTGGGCAGGTTGCCCAGTCGAAAGCGCGATTCATCGGACTTTCTGTACAGGATGACCACCACGCACCGGGAGGCAGCCGTGGCGATCGATCAGCTGGACGGCCGGATCATCGTGCTGCTGGCGCGGGAGCCGCGGACGGGGGTGCTGGAGATGTCCCGGCGGCTCGGGGTGGCGCGGGGGACGGTGCAGGCGCGGCTGGACCGGCTTCAGTCGAACGGAGTCATCCGCGGATTCGGCCCCCAGGTGGACCCGGCGGCCCTCGGCTATCCGGTCACGGCGTTCGCGACGCTGGAGATCCGGCAGGGTCAAGGGCCCGATGTCCGGGAGCACTTGGCGAGTGTGCCGGAGGTCCTCGAGCTGCACACCACCACCGGCAGCGGGGACATGCTGTGCCGGCTCGTGGCCCGCTCCAACGCCGATCTCCAACGGGTGATCGACCGGGTCGTCGGTTTTGATGGGATCGTCCGGGCCGCCACGGCGATCGTGATGGAGAACCCCGTTCCGCTGCGGATCATCCCCCTGGTGGAGCAGGCGGCGCTCCGCGAGCCGCCGAGGGGCGGCCGGGGCGCACCGGACTGACCGGACGGGCCTGGCCGAGCTGGGGTGAGCGGACGTGAACTTCTGGGAGTACCTGGGCAACCGCCACCAGCAACTGCTCGTCGACGCGTACCAGCACGCGAGTGTCGTCTTCCAGTGCATGGTGGTGGCGACCGTGCTCGGGGTGCTGATCGGGGTCGTGACGTACCGCAGTGACTGGGCGGGCAACCTGGCCACGACCACCACCTCGACCCTGCTGACCATCCCGTCGCTCGCCATGATCGGCCTGCTGATCCCGCTGGTGGGGCTCGGGGTGCCGCCGACGGTGATCACGCTGACGCTGTACGGGCTGCTGCCGATCGTGCGGAACGCGATCGTCGGCCTGCGCGGGGTCGACCCGTCGCTGGTGGACGCGGCCACGGGCATCGGCATGTCGCGGACGGCCCGGCTGGCGCGGGTCGAACTGCCGCTGGCCTGGCCGCCGATCCTCACCGGGATCCGGGTCTCCACGCAGATGCTGATGGGCATCGCCGCCATCGCCGCCTACGCCTCCGGTCCCGGTCTCGGGAACCTGATCTTCCGCGGGATCGCCTCACTGGGCAGCAAGAACGCGCTCAACCAGGTCCTCGCGGGCACCCTCGGAATCATCATCCTCGCGCTGCTGTTCGACGCCGCGTACGTCCTGCTCGGACGGCTGACCATTTCCAGGGGGATCCGTGGCTGAGCCACCGACGTCCGGGGCGGCTGGGGCGTCCGGGGCGACCGGAACCGCCGCCGCGCCGCCGGCCACCGGGGAGCCCATCGAACTGGAGAACCTCACCAAGCGGTACCCGGGCAGTGCGCAGCCGGCGGTCGACAACGTCAGCATGGAGATCAAGGCGGGCGAGATCGTCATCTTCGTCGGCCCGTCCGGCTGCGGGAAGTCGACCACGCTGAAGATGATCAATCGGCTGATCGAGCCGAGCGGCGGCCGCATCCGCATCGGCGGCAAGGACGTCACCGACATGGACCCGGTGCGGCTGCGCCGCACGGTCGGGTACGCGATCCAGGCCGGCGGGCTGTTCCCGCACATGACGGTGGCGCAGAACATCGCGCTGGTGCCGAAGATGCTGCGCTGGCCGGCGGCCCGGGTACGGGCCCGGGTGGAGGAGATGCTGGACCTGGTCGGTCTGGACCCCGGCGAGTTCCACGACCGCTATCCGCGCCGGCTCTCCGGCGGGCAGCAGCAACGGGTGGGGGTGGCGCGGGCGCTGGCGGCGGACCCGCCGGTGCTGCTGATGGACGAGCCGTTCGGGGCGGTGGACCCGATCACCCGGGACCATCTCCAGGACGAACTGATCCGGCTGCAGCACGAACTGCACAAGACGATCGTCTTCGTCACCCACGACTTCGACGAGGCGATCAAACTGGGCGACCGGATCGCGGTGCTGCGCGAACGCTCGCACATCGCCCAGTTCGACACCCCGGAGGCGATCCTCACCAACCCGTCGGACGACTTCGTCTCGGGTTTCGTCGGCGCCGGGGCGGCGCTGAAGCGGCTGAACCTCACCCGGGTGCGGGACGTGGGGATCACCGACTATCCGACGGTGACCGTCGACGACCCGCTCCAGCAGATCTTCAACATGCTCCGTTCCAGCGGCTCGAACGAGATCCTGCTGCTCGACCGGCGGGGCCGCCCCTACAAGTGGCTCCGGCGCGGCGACCTGATGCGGGCCAAGGGCTCGCTGGCCCGCGCGGGCACCCTGGTGCAGGACACGGTGACCCGGGACGCGACCCTGCGGGACGCGCTGGAGGCCGTCCTCACCGACAGCTCGGGGCGGGTGGTGGTCACCGGCGGGCGCGGCACGTACGAGGGTGTCGTCGACGTGGAGACGCTGATGAACTCGGTGCACGAACTACTGGAGGCCGACCGGCTGGAGGCGATGGAGGCCCAGCACGAGCTGGAGGGCCTGCGGAGCGGCCGGACGCACGCCGAGCAGGAGGGCGTGAGCGGGGAGGGGGACGCGTGAGCGCCTCTCCGCGGCGGCCCGACGACGAGGACGAGGGCAGGGGGCTCGCCTTCCGGGACGAGGGCCGGGACCAGAAGCACCACGACGGCCGGGGCGACGACGACGGCAGGGGCGGGGCCGCGCGGGGTGCGGAGCCGGGGCCCCCGGGGTCCGGAGTCTCGACCGGGAGTGCGCCCCGGGTGACCTGGCAGCATCTGACGTTCCTGCCCACGGTGCTGGTCGCCCTGCTGCTCGCGACCTGGCTGTGGTTCGTCCAGGCCGATCTGGACACGCTGTCCCGGAACGCACTGTCCCACGGGCAGGTGTCCAAGGCGCTCTGGCAGCACATCGAGCTGACCGTGATCTCGACGTTCTTCGTACTGATCATCGCGATCCCGCTGGGCATCCTGCTGACCCGGCCCACGTTCCACAGGGCCACCCCGGCCGCGATGGCGTTCGCCAACATGGGCCAGGCGACGCCCGCGATCGGTCTGCTCGCCCTGCTGGTGATCTGGCTGGGCATCGGCCGCAGGGCCGCCCTCATCGGCATCATCGCCTACGCCGTGCTGCCGGTGCTCTCCAACACCATCGCGGGTCTGCGGGCCAACGACCCGGCGCTGATGGAGGCGGCGCGCGGCATCGGCATGTCCCCGCTGGGCGTGCTGACCCGGGTGGAGCTGCCCCTGGCCGTCCCCCTCATCCTCGCCGGGGTGCGTACGGCACTCGTCCTGAACGTCGGCACGGCCACCCTCGCGACCTTCGGCGGGGGCGGCGGTCTGGGCGTGCTGATCACCACCGGCATCACCAGCCAGCGGATGCCGGTACTGGTGCTGGGCTCGGTCCTCACCGTCGCCCTGGCCCTGCTGGTGGACTGGCTGGCCTCGCTGGCCGAACTGCTGCTGCGGCCACGGGGGCTGGAGACGGGCACATGAGGCGCCGCCTGTGCCCGCTGTTCGCCGGAATGCTGCTGGTGGGGCTCTCCTCCTGCGGGCTGACCAGCGGCTCCCCCATGGTCGACAACGTGGAACCGGGCTCGATCGGGAAGGGCAGGCCCCTCGGGGGCGCGAAACTCACCGTCACCTCCAAGGAGTTCACCGAGCAGCTGATCCTGGGCGCGATCATGGGCATCGCCTTCCAGGCGGCGGGTGCCGACGTCATCGACCGCACCGGCATCCAGGGCTCGATCGGCTCCCGGGCGGCGGTCGTGAAGGGGGTCGCGGACGCCGCGTACGAGTACACCGGCACGGCGTGGATCACCTACCAGGGCAACAGCAAGCCCATCCCCGACCCGCGCGAGCAGTGGGAGGCGGTGCGCGAGGCCGACGTGAAGAACGGGGTGACCTGGCTGGAGCCGTCCTCGCTGAACAACACCTACGCCCTGGCCATGAACCAGGCGAACTTCAAGAAGTACGGCACGAGGTCGCTGTCGGAGGTGGCCGCGCTGGCGAAGTCCGATCCGGCGGCGGTGACGCTGTGCGTGGAGGGCGAGTTCGCCAACCGGGCGGACGGGCTGCCGGGCATGGAGAAGGCCTACGGCATGAACGTGGGCGCGGGGAACATCACGCAGATGGACACCGGGATCATCTACACCCAGACGGCCAAGGGCGCCTGCACCTACGGCGAGGTCTTCACCACCGACGGCCGCATCAAGTCCATGAACCTGGTGGTGATGGAGGACGACAAGAAGTTCTTCCCCAACTACAACGCGGCACCGATGATCAACACCGACACGTTCAGGAAGTGGCCGGCGATCGCGGAGGTCCTCGACCCGGTCACGGCGAGGCTGGACACCGGCGTGGCACGGACCCTGAACGGCAGGGTGGACGTGGACGGGGAGGACCCCCACCAGGTGGCGCTGGACTGGATGGTGGACGAGGGCTTCGTCAGGAAGAAGTAGCGGCGGTGCGGGGCGGCGCCGCCCGGTCAGCAGCTGGGGACCTTGCCGGTGCCCTTCTGCAGGGAGACCAGGGCGTCCACGGTGCCCTCGAGGGTGGTGACCGGGATCAGGCGCAGCCCCTCGGGGAGTTCGGTCCGGGCCTGGCCGCATTCCGCCTCGGGCACCAGGAAGACGGTCGCGCCGTCCCGCCGGGCGGCCTGCGTCTTCAGCGGCACGCCGCCCACGGCACCGACCGTGCCGTCCGCGTCGATGGTCCCCGTACCGGCGATGATCCGGCCGCCGGTGAGGTCGCCGCCGCTGCCGTCGCCGTTCAGCTTGTCGACGATGCCGAGGGAGAACAGCAGGCCGGCGCTGGGACCGCCGACGTCGGCGAGCTCCAGCTCGGCCTTGACGCCCTTGCCCTCCAGGCCCAGGTAGCCCAGCGCGGCCCGGGTCGCCTCGTCCTGCGACTTCTTCATCTGCTTCTCGTTGTACCGCTCGATCTCCTTGACGTCGCCCCCGGAGGGGTAGACCGAGTCGCGGGGCATGACCGCCTGGTCGGTGCCGAACCAGCCGTCGATCACGTCGGGGAGGTCGACCCGGGTGTCCGGGGAGGTCGCCTCGATCGTCGTCATCCGCAGCTGCCCGGTGGTCCCGCGGGTCTTCGCGCCGGAGATGGTGATGACCTGCGTGCCCTTGTTCTTGCCGAGCACGTCGGCCGTCAGCCCCGGCTGCGCCACCGAGAACGGCAGCGGCGCGAAGGCCGCCGTGGCCAGCAGGGCGACGACGGGAACGGCGCAGACGGCCAGGGCCTGGGGACGTGTGAGGCGAGAGAGCACGGGATCAATCTAACGCGGCGCCCTCGCCGCGATGCCCCCGCCGGCCGTCGGCGCAGTGCCCCGCGGCGCTCGGCACGGCGTCCCCGACCGTCAGCGCAGCGCCTCCGCGACCTCGCGGGCCGCGTCCACGACCCGGGGGCCGACCCGTTCGGGGACCACTTCGGCCAGCATCACCACGCCTACGCTGCCCTCGACCCCGGTGACCCCCAGCAGGGGCGCCGCCGCTCCGCACGCCCCGGCCTCCAGTTCGCCGTGGGTGAGGGTGTATCCGGGGTCGCCGGGCCGTTGCAGGCGGGCCGAGATGATCGCCTTGCCGGCGGCGCCCCGTTCCAGCGGGTGCCGGAACCCGGCGCGGTAGGCGACGTGGTAGTCCGTCCACGAAGGTTCCACCACCGCCACGGCCAGCGCCTCCGCCCCGTCGACCAGGGTCAGGTGCGCGGTCGCGCCTATGTCCTCCGCCAGTGACCTGAGGGCCGGCATCGCCGCCTCCCGTACCAGCGGATGCACCTGACGGCCCAGCCGCAGCACGCCGAGCCCGACCCGGGCCCGGCCGCCGAGGTCACGGCGCACCAGCGCGTGCTGTTCCAGTGTGGCGAGCAACCGGTACACAACGGTCCGGTTCACGCCCAGTCTGTGGGAAAGCTCGGTGACGGTCAGGCCGTGGTCCGTATCGGCCAGCAGCTTGAGGACCCGCAGTCCCCGGTCGAGCGTCTGAGAGGTCTCCGCGGTCACGACGCCCACTCCTTCGTGGTGAGGTCGACGGCCCCCTCGCGGCATGTGCGTCACCGAGTCCCGTCGGCGACGCGCTTCAGAGGCCGCCGATCGGCCGGCGGCCCGGCCATGTCCCGGGCACGGTCGCTTCACGGCTGCGCTCCGCGGCGGCGCTGCCACGGGGCGTGTGCGTAGCCGGACAGTAGCGAGCCGGTCCGGTCAGCGGAAGGCTTTGTCCAGAATCCGGGCACCATCACCTCTGAACTGGCGCCGTTTGTCCCGGTTCGCCCACCGGACGTGTGCCGGCGCAGGGGGTCACCGCATGCGGGTGGCCCACTCCTGCACCTTGGCGATCCGCTGGCGCAGTTGGCCCGGCGTGGCCTCCGCGGCGGGCGGTCCGCCGCAGACGCGGCGGAGCTCCGTGTGGATGACGCCGTGTGGTTTGCCGCTCTGGTGGACGTAGGCGCCGACCATGTTGTTGAGCTGCCGGCGCAGTTCCATCATCTCCTTGTGGGAGACCACGGGGCGCCGCTCGGCGGGCAGTTCGAGCAGGTCGGCCTCGCTGTCCGGCTTCTTGCGGCTGTGCGCGATCTGCCGTGCCTGCCGCTTCTGCAGCAGCAGCTCCACCTGGTCGGGTTCGAGGAGCCCCGGGATGCCGAGGTAGTCCTGCTCCTCCTCGCTGCCGGGGTGGGCCTGCATGCCGAAGTCGGCGCCGTTGTAGGTGACCCGGTCGAAGACGGCGTCGGACTCCAGTGCCTCGAAGGGCAGCATGTCCTCGCCGGTGTCCTCGTCCTGCTCCCGGTTCGCCTCGTCCATCTCCTTCTCGGACTCGGCGTACGGGTCCTCCTCGCCGTCCTTCTTGGGCTTGTCGAGGACGTGGTCGCGTTCGCGTTCCATCTCGTTCGCGAACTCCAGCAGGTTCGGAATGGTCGGCAGGAACACGGACGCGGTCTCGCCGCGCCGCCGGGACCGTACGAAACGGCCGACGGCCTGGGCGAAGAACAGCGGGGTGGAGATGGTGGTGGCGTACACGCCGACCGCGAGGCGCGGTACGTCGACGCCCTCGGAGACCATGCGGACGGCGACCATCCAGCGGTCGTCGTTGCCGCTGAAGTCGTCGATCCGTTTCGAGGCGCCGGTGTCGTCGGACAGGACGACGGTGGGCTTGCTGCCGGTGATCTCGCGGATCAGCTTGGCGTAGGCGCGGGCGGAGTCCTGGTCGGTGGCGATGACGAGGGCCCCGGCGTCCGGGACGGACTTCCTGACCTCGGTCAGCCGCTGGTCGGCGGCGCGCAGCACGGACGGCATCCACTCGCCGCGCGGGTCGAGGGCGGTGCGCCAGGCCTGGCTGATCGCGTCCTTGGTCATGGGCTCGCCGAGGCGGGCCTCGACCTCGTCGCCGGCCTTGGTGCGCCAGCGCATGTTGCCGCTGTAGGAGAGGAAGATGACGGGGCGGACGACGTTGTCGCGGAGCGCGGAACCGTAGCCGTAGGTGTAGTCGGCGGCCGACCGGCGGATGCCGTCGTCGCCCTCCTCGTACGCCACGAACGGGATGGGGTTGGTGTCGGACCGGAACGGCGTACCGGTGAGCGCCAGCCTGCGGGTGGCCGGCTCGAACGCCTCCAGGCACGCCTCGCCCCAGGACTTGCTGTCACCGGCGTGGTGGATCTCGTCGAGGATGACGAGGGTCTTGCGCTGCTCGACGCGGTTGCGGTGCAGCATGGGGCGGACCCCGACACCGGCGTAGGTGACGGCGACGCCGTGGTAGTCCTTGCCGAGCGGGCCCGCGCTGTACTCGGGGTCCAGTTTGATGCCGATCCGCGCGGCGGCCTCGGCCCACTGCTTCTTCAGGTGCTCGGTGGGCGCGACGACGGTCACCTGCTGCACGACGTGGTGGTGCAGCAGCCAGGAGGCCAGCGTCAGCGCGAAGGTCGTCTTTCCGGCGCCCGGGGTGGCGACCGCCAGGAAGTCGCGCGGCTGTTCCTGGAGGTACTTCTCCATCGCCCCCTGCTGCCAGGCACGCAGTTTCCCGGCGGTGCCCCAGGGGGCGCGGCCGGGAAAGGCGGGGGACAGGTGGTGTGAGGCGGAAGCGGCGGTGGTAGTCACGGTCTCCGTGGGGGACGGGGGCTGGTTCGGGCGGCTCGGCCGCCGATGACGACCGAGCCACCATATCCGCGCCCCGGCACCCCGATGACGCGGGCCGTGCCGGGCCACTCCCGGGTGGGACCGACGTCACAACCGCCGCAGCCGCGTCGTCACCCACACGCCCGCCAGGGCCACCGCCGCCATCGGCAGGAACACCGCGGCGAAGGCGGCCGGGTGGGAGCCGGTGCCGGCGGCCTCCACGACGGCGTGGCCGGCCGCGCCGCCGCCGAGGGCGGCGAAGGCCGCGCCGCCGACGGCCAGCAGGAGGACGTTGGAGAGGCCGTCGGAGATCTGGAGCGCGGCGGAGTTGGTGCCGGCCTCCTCGGGGGCGGAGAGCTGGAGCAGCAGCACGCTGGTGGAGGAGATCACCAGGCCCATCCCGAGGCAGCCGAAGGCCCAGGCGACGGCCGTCGCCCAGGCGGGCACCGCGGGGACCAGCACGCTCGGGGCCCCCGCGATGGCCGCCGCCACCAGCACCATCCCGAGGGTCATCAGCCGCTCCCGGTACGGCTCCAGCCGCGGCCGCGACTGGAGCCAGGAGCCCAGTGCCCAGGTCACGCCGCCCGCCGCGAGCGAGAACCCGGCGAGCGTGGGGCTGAGTCCCCGCTGGGTGACCAGCATCAGCGGGACGAAGGACTCCGCGGCGATGAAGGACCCGGCGGCGACGCCGCGCAGCAGTACCACCGAGGGCAGTCCGCGGGCCGCCCGCCACGTGCCGTGCGGGAGCAGCCCCAGCACCGCGGGGACGAGCAGCGCCACGCCCGCCGCGCCCGGCAGCAGGGAGAACCAGCGCAGGTCCTGGGCGGCGTACTGGAGCAGTCCGGCGCCGAAGGAGATCGCCAGGGCCAGCCGGATGCGGCGGCGGTCGAAGGAGGCAGGCCCGTCCGCGCCGTCGCTCACCGGACCGGAGGCCAGGCGGCGTATCTGCGGCAGCGCCAGGGCCAGCGGGAACACCACCAGCGCCGGGATGCCGAGGAACACCCACCGCCAGCCGAGGTGTTCGGTCACCGCGCCGGAGGCCAGCGGGCCGACGATCGACGGCACGACCCAGCTCGCCGCGAACGCGGCCATGATCGCCGGCCTCAGCCGCTCCGGGTAGGCCCGCCCGACCACGACGTACAGCGCGACGATCACCAGCCCGCCGCCGAGCCCCTGCACGGCCCGCCCGAGGATGAACGGCCACATCGCGCCCGCCGTCCCGGAGAGCAGCAGACCGACGGCGAAGGAGGCGATGCCCCAGGTCAGCGGCGCGAGCGGGCCGCGCCGGTCCGACCACTGGCCGGAGAGCACCATGCCGAACAGGCTCGTCGTGAAGTACCCCGAGAACGCGAACGCGTACAAGGACACCCCGTCCAGCTCCCGCGCCGCCACCGGCATCGCCGTACCGACCGCGGTCGCCTCGAAGGCGATCAGCAGCACCACGGAGACGATCCCGATGCTCAGCGCCCGGTAGGGGCCGCTCAGCACGGTCTCGTCGCGTTCGGCGGGTGGGACGGGTCCGGGGGCGTCGGGGGTCTCAGCGACCCCGGTGTCGCGGGAATTCAGGGCGGTCATGACCGCCAGGGTAAGGGCCGCGGCAGGGCATCACTCCTGTCGGAGGTCGGTCCGGCACCGGGACCTTGGTCCTACTCCCCCGCCGGCCGGACGGGGTTCATGAACGGCGTGTGGCAGTCCCGTTGCGGCGCCCCGGAATTCCTTGAGCACCGCTGCCGGCCCGCCGTACGGTCGGCGTACCGAGTTCACGGCGGCGGGGCACCGAAGGACACGCCTCGTCTCCGGCCCGGCCGTGTGCCCGAGTGGCCGAGGGGTTCGACTGCAAATCGAATGACGCGGGTTCGATTCCCGCCACGGCCTCCGGTGCGGGCGGGGTGCGTCGCTCAGAGCACTCCGCCCGCTTCGTCCTGGAACAGCTCCGTCCAGTAGTGCCAGTCCGCGTCGGTCGTGGCGCCCGTGGGGTCGACGGCGGACAGGACCTGGATCATCGTCATGGCCAGCTGGTCGTACGTCTCACTGGTCAGCGCGTGGCCCGACTCCTCGTCGATGGCGTGCTCGCGGTGCAGCAGCCAGAGGGTGAAGGCGAGGGTCGAGATGTCCGTGTTCAGCGGGTACAGGACGGAGTCCGGTTCGCTCCAGTTCAGGACCGCGCCGGTGGCGCCGTCGACGACCAGGCTGTGGTCGTCGGTCAGGTGGCCGAGGCGTATGAGCCGGTCGGCGTGGGCGGGGAGGCGGTCGGGCGGGAACCCGCCCTCGCCGTCGGCGTAGTACTCCGTGAGGGTCCGCAGCGGCAGGTCGGTGTCCAGCTGGAACAGGAAGCCGTCCTCGGGCAGGCCCGTCTCGCACAGGAAGCGCCGGGTCGGGCCGTGCGTCAGCGTCGCGGGGAAGTCGACCTCCTCGAAGCGGACCACACCGCCCCGGCCGAACTCCTGGTCCAGCAGGCGCACGGGGAGGTCGAGGGCGAGCCCCGAGGCCGTGCCCGGGCCCGCCACCAGGGCCAGCGGCCGGATCAGCGCGGCCATCCGCCACAGCGGGGCCGGCTCGCCGTCCGCGCCCTCCTCGAACACCGCGAGCAGCTGCCGCGAGGCCTCGGCGACCGCCTTCGTGCCGTAGCGGCCCGCGTAGGCGGCGAACTGGCCGCGCAGCCCCGCCAGTTCGTCCGTCGCGGCGGCGAACCGCACCAGGGTCGGCAGTGACGGGGCGAGCGGTCGGATGTCCATCAGGTCGGGGCGGTCGGGGCGGTCGTGGAAGAAGTACGTCGTCGAGACCTCGCCGGTGGCCCCGTCCAGCAGGACCGACTCGGTCTCCGTGCCGGCCGGGCCGAGCAGCCCGCCGATGACCAGCTGGTCCCGCAGCTCCGCGGAGAGCCGGTCGCCCGCGTCCCCCGCGCCGCCCGTCGAGCCGGCGACGGTGCGCAGGCCCTCGGTCCGCAGCCGCGCGAAACTGAACAGGCCGCTGTCGCAGGGGAGTCCGGGGCCGGTCAGCCAGCGGCGCGTGGACGCGTGCGTGACGAACGGATCGAGGGCGTCCTCGGTCAGGGTGATCGCTGCCGCGACATCCGCGACATCCGCAGCAACGGTGTCGATCGTGCTCATGGCTCCCCCGCGCATTCGTGTGCTCAGTCCCGTGTCCCGTGCTCCGCCGCTCCGGACGGCTCCTCCCTGCCCGGGCGCAGGAGGGCCCCGCGCCTCAGGGTCGGCAGCCGCCCCCCACCACTCGGAAGACTACGTGCCGCCACTGACAACGCCCCGGTCCACAACGGACGGCCCGGCGAACGGCCGGACGGACAGGCGGCCGCCCACGGACACGGCCGCCCTCACCCCACAAGACGCGCGAACACCACTGTGCGTTGCCTTCGCCCGCGAATCAACCTGAAATACCTTCTCCGGCAGCCGCCGTCAGCCGCTGGTCACCACCGCGGCCTGGGGACGGATCGGCAGGCGGTTGACCGGGCGGCCGGTGGCGGCCCGGACGGCGGAGGCGATGGCCGCCGGGGAGGTCACCACCGGCACCGCGCTGACCGCCTTCGCGCCGAAGGGCGCGACCACGTCCCGCTCCTCCAGGAGCTTCACGATCTGGATGTCGGGTGCGTCCAGGGCGGTCGGGAGGGCGTAGCCGGTGAGGTCGGGGTGGCGGATCAGGCCGCGGGGCGTGCGCAGGTTCTCGGTGAGCGCGGCGCCCAGGCCCTGGGTCACCCCCGCCTCGATCCGGGCGGCCAGCTGAGCCGGGTTCAGCACCCGGCCCACGTCCTGGGCGACGGCCAGCTCCACGACCCGTACCGAGCCGATCTCGATGTCGACGTCGACCACCGCGCGGATCGCGCAGAAGGACATCCCGACGAAGGCGTCGCCCTGGCCGGATTCGTCCAGGGGTTCCGTGGGGTGCGGACGGCACTGGGCGGTGGCCCACAGTTCCTTGCCGTCCAGGGCCTCGGCGACGGTCGTCGACAGCACCCCGTCGTACGAGGTGATCCTGCCGTCGGTGATCTGGAGCAGCTCGGCGGACATGCCGAACTTGTGGGCCAGGGGCTGGAGGAGCTGGGTGCGGACCATCTTCGCCGCGCGCTCCACCGCGCCGCCCGACACCCAGGTGTGCCGGCCGCGGCAGCCCGCGCCCGCCGGGGGCTGGTCGGTGTCCACGGGGGCCACCCGCACCTCGTCGACGCCGAGGACCTCCTGGACGATCTGCCGGGCCAGTGTGGTGAAGCCCTGTCCGGTCTCGACGGCCGCGCACAGCACCGTCGCCACGCCGTCCTGGACCTTCACGGTGGCCGTGGACACCTCGTCCGCGCCCTCGCCGCCGAGCATGTGCACCATGCCGAGGCCGTAGCCCACACCGCGGCGCACCGCGCCCGGTTCCCCGGCGCCCTCGGGGCCGCCGGGCAGCAGCCACTCCTCCGCGGGGGTGTCCTTGGGCAGCGGCGGCAGCGGGAAGTCCTTCACCGCTTGGAGGAGTTCGGCGACCGGGGCGGGGCAGGTCACGGTCTGGCCGGTGGGCAGCACGTCGCCGGTCGCCATGACGTTGCGCAGGCGCAACTCGGCCGGGTCGAGGCCGAGTTTCTTGGCCAGCTTGTCCATCTGCGCCTCGTGGGCGGCGCACACCTGCAGGGCGCCCTCGCCGCGCACATGGCCGGAGGGCGGGTTGTTGGTGCGGACCGCCCAGCCCTCGATGAAGGCGTTCGGGACGACGTAGGGGCCGCAGGCGAAGGCGACGGCGGCGGCCAGGGCCTCCGAGGACGTGTCGGCGTAGGCGCCCGCGTCGAGCAGGATCTGCGCCTCGACCTTCACCAGTTTGCCCTCGGCGTCGGCGTGGTGGCGGTAGCGCAGCAGGGTGGGGTGCCGGTGGGCATGGCCGAGGAAGGACTCCTCGCGCGTGGCGGTGAGTTTGACCGGGCAGCCGGTCCTCAGCGCCAGCAGGCCGAGCGGCAGCTGGAAGCTCCGGTCCTCGCGGTCGGCGACGGCTCCGGGCACACCGGTGACGACGACCTTGACGCGGTCGGGTTCCAGGCCGAACGCGGCGGCGGCGGCGTCCCGGTCGCCGTGCGGGTCGGTGGAGGCCAGGTACAGCTCGACGCCCCCGTCGGGGCGGGGTACGGCGAGTCCGGCCTCGGCGCCGATGGGGGCGGGGTCCTGGCGGCCGATGCGGTACAGGCCCTCGACGACGAGGTCACCGACCGCGTCCGGGTCGCCGTGGCGCAGCGGGATGTGCCGGATCAGGTTGCCGTCGGGGTGCAACGGCTCGGCCTCGAAGGCCTGTTCGGGGTCGATCACCGGGTCGAGCACCTCGTACTCGACGATGACGGCGGCGGCGGCCAGCCGCGCGGTGTCCGGGTGGTCGGCGGCCACGGCGGCGATGGCCTCGCCGTGGTGGCGTACGACGTCGGAGGCGAAGACCGGGCGGTCGGCGCGGCCACGGCCGTACAGCGGGTCGCCGGGGACGTCCTCGTGGGTGACGACGGCGCGCACCCCGGGCATCTCGCGCGCGTGGGTGGTGTCGATGGACACGATGCGCGCGTGCGGGTGGGGCGAGCGCAGCACGGCCGCCCACAACAGTCCCTCGGCCCACAGGTCGGCGGCGTACGGGAAGGTGCCCTCGGTCTTCGCGCGGGTGTCCGCGGCCGGCAGGGAGGTGCCCAGTCCGTGCGGGACCGGTTCCGCACGGGGGGCGTCCTCCGCGGCCCGTGCGGCCTGCACGGTGGCGGCTTCGCTGCTCACGCCTGGCCTCCGTCCTGGCCGTAGGGCCGGTCGTGCGGTCCGGGGGGCGGGAACGCGGCGGGGTTGACGCCGCCGGCGCCCGGTCCGGCCTGGTGCGGGATGCGGGGCTCGTCCGGGTCCGTGTCCGGGTCGGATTCGGCGTGCTCGGCGTGCTCGGCGTACTCGGCGTGCGCCTCTCGTTCGGCGACGACCTCCTGGACCGCCTCCACCACGCCCCGGTAGCCGGAGCAGCGGCACAGGTTGCCGCACAGCGCCTGGCGGGTCTCCAGTCGGCTGGGCGCCGGGTTGCCCTCCAGCAGGTCGTGCACGGTCATCGCCATGCCCGGCACGCAGAAGCCGCACTGCACCGCGCCGCACCGCGCGAGCGCCCGCTGCACGTCCGACGGCTGCCCGTCCTGGGCGAGGCCCTCGACGGTACGGACCTCACTGCCGGCCGTGGTGACGGCCGGGACCAGGCAGGACGCCACGAGCCGTCCGTCGACCTGCACGTTGCAGGCCCCGCACTCGCCCTGCGAGCAGCCGTCCTTGGCACCGGCGAGCCCGAGGCGCTCACGCAGCACGTAGAGCAGCGACTCGCCGATCCAGGCGTCGGTGACGGGCCGGTCGGTGCCGTTGACACTCAGCACGTAGGTGGCGAGGGGGTGGTCGTCGTGCGCGGCGCCGGGGAGCGGTTCGGGCCCGGCTGACGAGCCGTCCGGCACGGGGGGCGCAGGGGGCTCCGACGCCTCCGGGACGCCCGGGCCGGCCGGGCCCTCCGCGGTGTTCCCGCTGTCCGGTGCGGCCTCGGGGGCGGCGGTCGGAGCGGACGTGTCGTCACCGGCGGGGCGTTCCGGGGCTTCCTGGGCTCCGTGAGGGGCTTCGGGTCGCCGGACGTCCTCGGGCGCCCCGGCGGGTTCTCCGGGCCCGGGAGCGGGCCGTACGGCGCCCTCCGTGCCCGGTTGCGGGTGCTCGCGGAGCTCCGGGGCGGACGGCGTCCCGGCCGCCTCCGGGTATGCCTCCGGCTCGGCCCGCCAGTGGGGCTCGGCGGCGGTCGGCTGCGGCAGGCCGGTCGACCGGGGCCCGGCGGGTGACGGCGATGCGGAGGCGGGCTGCCCCGGCGCGGGCGCGTCCCGGCCGTGCTCCGCTCGCCAGTCGGGTTCCGGGCCGTCCTGCTCCCGGCCGGAACCGGGCTCGGACCCGGTCTCGGGGTGGCTCGGGTCCACGCCCGGCACGCCGGGTCCCCACGGCTGTCCGATGGACTGCGCGGCCCAGGGCGCGGGGGCGCCGCCCGGAAGGGTGGCGGGCGGGGTGACCGGTGGGGTGGCGCCCCACTGTTCGGCCAGGGCGGAGGTGGTGAACTCGCCGGACTCGTCCGGGAGATCACCCTCGGCCACGGGGATCGACCACTGGCCGGTCACGTCGGAACCCGGTGCCGGGCTCCCGGCGGCGGGCGGCTCCTCGAAGGCCCACTGCCCGGAGGCCCCGGGGTCGTACGTGAACCGGTCCTGCCCGCTGTGCCCCTGCGCGGCCCCCGCCCCGGGACCGCCCTGCCTTGACGGGTCGGCCTGCCCGGACGGGCCGCCCTGCCCGGACCGGTCGGCCTGCGGGTCGTACGGGGACTGCGGGTCGTACGGGGCGTGCCACTGGGCGCCGTCGACGGGCGCGCCCGGCACGGCGGCGCCCGGCACCGCCCAGCCGCCGGCGGCCGCCGGGTCGGTGCCCGAGGTGGCGGGGGTGACGGTGATCGGCGGCGGCACATAGCCGTGGCCGGGCGCGGCGAGCGGGCTCTCCATCGAGTCCAGCAGGGCGTCGATGCCCCCCTCGGGGAGGTTCACGAAGGCCGTGGCGCCGTCGTCGTAGTCGCCCTGGGGCAACGGGTCCCAGCGGCTTCCGCCGCCCTGGGGCGTGCCCTCTCCGTGCTGGTCGTCGGTCACGACAGCGCCCTCCCCAGTGCTCGTCGGGCCAGCGCGGCGACGGTGCGCCGCAGATGCAGTACCGCGGGGGGCAACGGCGGGACGGAGCCGTCCTCCTCGGGGACCGGGTCGGGGATGCAGGCCGCGGCGACGTACTCCCCGAACGCGTTCAGCGCCTCCGGCACGATCGCGCGGTTGTTGTCCCAGTCGATGAGCTGGGCGACCCACTGCTCGGCCTCCAGGGGCCGCAGCGCCATCGGCGCTATGGCGCCCACCGCGCAGCGGACGCCGCGCCGGGCGGGGTCGAGCACCAGGGCGACGGACGCCATCGCGCGGCCGGGGCCGGTGCGGCCGGTGGCCTTGAGGAACACCTGCGGGGCGTGCAGCAGCGGCACGCGCACGTAGCCGATGAGTTCACCGGCGCGCAGCATGTCCATCCCGGCCAGCAGGTGCGACACCGGGATCTCCCGGCGGGCTCCGCCCGGGCCCGCGATGATCAGCGTCGCCTCCAGCGCGGCCAGCACGGGCAGCGAGTCACCGGTGGGGGCGGCGGAGGCGATGTTGCCGCCCAGGGTGCCCGCGTTGCGGATGTGCGGCGGTCCGGCGGCACGCGCGGAGGCGGCGAGCGCCGGAATGAGGGCGGCGAAGTCGGGGCGGCCCATACGGGCGTGGGTGAGGCCCGCGCCGAGCAGCGCGTGGCCGTCCTGGTACTGCCAGCCGCGGATCTCGCTGATCCTGCCGAGGCCGACCAGCGCCGCGGGCCTGAGCTGCCCGGAGTTGACGGCGGCCATCAGGTCGGTGCCGCCCGCGACGGGCACGGCGGCGGGCACGGCGGTGAGCGCCGCCACCGCCTCGTCCAGCGTCGTGGGCAGCGTCACGGCCTGCGCCGCCTGCGGTGCGTGCGTGCTCAAAACCGGCTGCCCCTTCCCGCGGCCCCACCTGGTCCCACCTGTCGCAGCCGTACGGTACGACCTGACAGGGCGGACGTGGCAACTCTGGCACATCTTCGCGGGCGTCGAAGACAGGGGTCCACTAGGAGGCATTCGCCCACTTCACCCCGGGCATGGCCCGATTTGGCGGGACATCGCCGGTGCGATCGGATGACGCTCTTCAGTGACCCTTGTGCCCTTTTTTCACGACCTGTTCGGAGTTGGGCTGACTTCACGGCATGGCCGGATCGCTCACCCCCGCACCGGCGGTGCGGGGGTGAGCGCTACCGATGCGGGGGCACGCGCTACCGGTGCGGGGGCGGACCGTCGAGGGGGCGGCCCAGCACTCCGGGGCGCCGCTGCCAGGGGAGCGGTCCGGTGGGCGGGCGGTAGGCGACGCCGAGGGCGTCGAGGCGCCGGCGGTGGGCGGTCATCCGCCGTTCGAAATCGGCGAAGTCCCGTTCCGCGGGGGCCGGCAGCGCGCTCCAGGCGACCTCGGCGAAGGCGGCCAGCCGGGGAAAGACCTGGTAGTCCACCCGGTCCTGGTTCTCCATCACCTCGGACCACGCGTTGGCCTGGGTGCCTAGGACCCGCCCGGCCTCCTCGGCGGTCAGTTCCGGCGGTACGGGCTCGAACCGGTAGACGTCCTCCAGGGTGCGCACGTACCCGATCGGCACCGGCTCGTCGGGGCCCGCGTCCTGCCGGTGGTCCAGGTAGACGTGCTGCTCGGGGCACATGACCACGTCGTGCCCCGCGCGGGCGGCGGCGACCCCGCCGGCGTAGCCGCGCCAGGACGACACGGCGGCGCCCGGGGCGAGACCCCCCTCCAGGATCTCGTCCCAGCCGATCAGCCGACGCCCCCGCGCGGCGAGCCAGGTGGCGAAGTGCCCGATGAACCAGGACTGGAGAGCGTCCTCGTCGGCCAGGCCGAGATCCCTGATCCGCTGCTGCGCGACGGCCGACGCACGCCACTGGTCCTTGGGGCATTCGTCGCCGCCGAGGTGCACGAACCCCGAAAAGGGGGTGCGGGGGCCGGCGTCCGCGGGAAACAGTTCCAGGACTTCCTCGAGCACCCCTTCGTAGAAGCGCAGGGTGTTGTCAGTGGGGGCGAGTACGTTCGGATTGATCCCCCAGGTGTCCCAGACGGTCAGGGAGGCGGTGTCGATGACATCGGTGTTGCCGAGTTCCGGATACGCGGCGATGGCGGCCTGCGAGTGCCCGGGTACGTCGATTTCCGGTACGACGCCGATATGCCGCTCGGCGGCGTAGGCGACGATCTCGCGGATGTCGTCCTGCGTGTAGTGGCCACCGTGCGGTGTGTCGTCCCACAGCGGTGACGCGCGGTGCCCGACTTTCGTACGGGCCCGCCAGGAACCGACCTCGGTCAGCTTCGGATACCGCTTGATCTCGATGCGCCATCCCTGATCGTCCGTCAGGTGAAAGTGGAGGACGTTGAGTTTGTGCGCCGCCATCAGATCGAGATAGCGCAGCACGCCTTCCTTGGGCATGAAGTGCCGGGCGACGTCGAGCATGAGTCCGCGCCAGCGGAAGCGGGGGGAATCCTCGACCGTCACGTGCGGCACCGCCCACACCCGGTCGCGGCCGAGCGGGGCCCTGCGGTACGCGTCGGGACCGAGGAGCTGCCGCAGCGTCTGGGCGCCCTGGAAGACGCCGGCCGCGCTGCCGCCCTCGATCAGGACACCCGTCCGGTCGCTGACGAGGCGGTACTCCTCGGGGCCGAGCCCGGGGTCGAGCCGGAGCCCGATACCGTCGCCGTCCGTATCGTCGAGCTCCCGCCCCTCGCGCAGCGGCAAGCCGGTCGCCTGCCAGAGGACGGCGCGCAGCCATCGGCCGACGCCCTCCGTCCCGGGACCGGAGTGAAGACAGGAGCGCGCCGTCAGCCGCACCTCGCCGGAACCGGCGACGACGCTGCGGGGCGCTGGAATCAGTTCGGTCACATCAGTCCTTTACCGCACCGCCCAGTCCGGAGACCAGGCGCCGCTGTACGAGTACGAAGAAGACCAGCACCGGGATCGTCATCACGGTGGACGCCGCCATCACGCCGCCCCAGTCCGGGTCGTCCGGCTTGTAGAAGACCAGCAGGGCCATCGGCAGCGTCGACTGCGAGATGTCGCTGATGATGAAGGACTTGGCGAACAGGAAGTCGTTCCAGGTGGAGATGAAGGAAAACACACTCGTGGCCACCAGCCCCGGCAGAACGAGCGGGAAAAGGATCTGCCACAGGAACCGCGCGCGGCTCGCGCCGTCGATGTACGCGGCCTCCTCCAGCGCCTCGGGAACGGCTTTCACGAACCCCCGCAGCATCCAGATCGCGAACGGCAGCGAGAACGCGATGTGCGGCAGGATCAGCGACCACAGCGTGTTCAGCCGGCCGAAGTCCCGCATGAGGAAGAAGAGCGGAATCGTCAGCGCCTCCACGGGCACCATCTGGGCCACCAGAAACATGATCAGCAGGGTGGTCCGCATACGGAACCTGAATCGCGTCACGGCGGTCGCCGCGAGAAAGGCGATCAGCGCCGAGGCGATCACCACGACGACCGCGACGACCACGCTGTTGACGAAGTACCGGCCGAATTCCTGCTGCCCGAAGACCCGTCGGAAGGAGTCCAGGGTGGGTGTCAGGGTCCACGGCCGGGGCCGGTCCGACTCGATCTCGCCGGCCGGTTTGAAGGCGCCCAGCACCATCCAGTAGAGCGGGAAGGCCACCACCGCCGCGACGAGCAGCACCGTCGCCTCGGCCACGAGCCGCCACGGACGCCGCACGAACCGGCGCACAAGATTCACCCGGCGTGCCCCGTCCCGGCCCACGAGACTCACAGTTCCTCCCCCTGGCGGCGCAGCAGCCGCAGGTACACCAGCGTGACGGCGAGCAGGATCAGCAGCATCACCACGCCGATCGCGGCGCCGAGGCTGTACTGCGAGGACGCGAACGCCTTCTGGTAGGCGTAGACGTTCAGGACCAGGTTCTGGCCGGCGATGCCGCCGCCGCCCGTCATGACGTAGATCTGGGTGAAGACCTTGAAGTCCCAGATCACCGACTGGATGGTGACGACCACCAGGATCGGCCGGAGCATCGGGGCGAGCACCGAGCGCCAGACGCGCCACTGCGAGGCGCCGTCCAGGGCGGCGGCCTCCAGCACCTCGGCGGGTACGGCGCGGATGCCGGCGTAGACGGTGACCATCACGAACGGGAAGGAGCACCAGACCACTTCGAGCAGGACGAGGAAGAAGGCGCTGTACCGCCCGTACGTCCACGAGTGGTCGCCGAGGCCCAGCACCCGGTTCACCGGGCCGAAGTCGGCGTCGAAGAGGAACAGCCACACCGTGGAACCGGTGACGGCCGGGGTCGCCCAGGCGCCGAGCCCGGCCAGCATCAGGGCGAGCCGGGGCACGGCGCGCACCCGGGTGAGGAGCACGGCGAGCGCGCAGCCGACGGCCAGGGTGGACACCACGCAGGCCGCCGCGAACAGCAGGGTGGCCAGCAGCACCTGCCAGAACTGGTCGTCGGCGAAGAGCTCGGTGTAGTTGCCGAACCCCTGGAAGGTGGTCGGTTCGCCGCCGCTGACCTGTGCCTGGGTGTAGTGGAAGAGCGAGATCAGGCCGAGTTGGTAGACCGGATAGGCGAGCAGCCCCCCGAGGACGACGAGGGCGGGTGCGAGGTAGAGCCAGGGAGTGAGGCCGCCCCTGCGGCGCCGGGGGCCCCGTGGCTTGTGGGGGACGGTGGCCGTGCGGAGCGCGGGGCGCTTCCGCACGGCCACCGTGTCCTGTACGGCCACTGGTTCAGCCCACCGAGCCGAACGCCTCGTTCATCTTCCGCGCCGCGTCCTCAGCGGCAGCACCCACGTCCTTCTTGCCGCTGACGACCTCCTGGAACATCGTCGGCAGTACCAGTGAGGAGTCGATCTGCGCCCAGGCCGGTGAGGCCGGCACGAACTTGGTGTCGGCGGCGAGGGTCTCGACGAACGGCTTCAGGAACGGTTCCTCGGCGGCCGTCTGCTGCCGCACGTCGGAGAAGGTCGGCAGGAAGCCCATCGCGTCGAACAGTTCGCCCTGCGCCTTCTTCGAGGCGAGCCGCCGCATCAGGTCGACGGCGAGGGTGCGGTGCGAAGTCGACTTCAGGACACCCAGGTTGTTCCCGCCCGCGAAAGCGGGGGCGATGGACCCGGGCCGCACTCCCGGCAGCGGCACGACCTCGTACCTGCCCTTCACCTCACCGGCCTCGACGGCCGCGTGGCTGAAGTCGCCGCCGATCGCCATGGCGGCCTTGCCCGCGGCGAAGGCGGTCACCGTGTCGTTGCCGTCCATGCCGGCGCACTTGGCGGCCGGGCAGTTGTCGTCGCCGAAGAGGGAGGTGTACGCCTCGATGCCCTTGCGGGCGGCGGGGGTGTCGATCGCGGAGGCGTACGAACCTCCCTTGCCGGTGGCGAGTTCGCCGCCGTGGGCCCAGATGAAGGGCATCGCGCCATAGGTGTAGGCGCCGCCGACGGCGATGCCGTACAACTCCGGCTTCGCGGCGCGGATCTCCCGGGCCGTGGAGATCAACTCGGCCTGCGACGTGGGCGCTTCGAGCCCGAGTTCCGCGAAGACATCGGTGCGGTAGTAGAGCGCGCGGACGCCGACGAAGTACGGCGCCCCGTAGACCCTGCCGTCGACGGTGACCGACTGCCGGGCGGTCGGATCGGTGTCCTTCGCCTCGTCCCAGGCGCCGAACTCCTCGGTGACGTCGGCGAGTCCGCCGTCCTTCACATATCCGGCGGTGTCCGTGTTGCCGTACTCGACGAGATCGGGCGCGGACTTCGGGTCGTTGAAGGCGGCCTTGATGCGCTGGGCGCGGGTCTCGACCGGGATGTACTCGACGGTGACCTCGGTGCCGTCGTGCGCCTTCTCGAACCCGGCGACGACGGACTCGACGACCTCTTCCTTGGGCGCGTTGTTGACTTCCTGGAAGAGCCAGACCCGTAAGGTCCCGGTCTTCTCGTCCTTGGCCGAGGAGGAGCCCGAGGAAGTCTGGGGCGCGCAGGCGGCGGTGGCGAGGACGGCCGCGAGTGCGACCAGGCGGACGGACAGCTTCATGGACTGCTTCCTCCGATGAGGTGTTGCACCATACGCAATGAAGGTTTCGCCGTGCACAACAACAACGGAGGTTAGGGACTGGGTGAACCGGCCCACAAGAGGTCTCGACCACTCTGTGACCGGCAGACGCACTCCGCGCAACGCGCGGGCAGCACAAAGGCCCCCAGGGCGCACAAAACGCGCCCGGGGGCCCTGGACGATCCGACCGGTTCAGCCGTCCGGACGGCTGAGCGGTCCGGACGACTCCGCGGGAGGGCGGGGTTACTTGCCGCCCTTGCCGCCCTTGCCGCCCTTGCCGCCCTTGTCGTCGTCGCCGCCGCTCATGGACTCGTAGATCTCCTTGCACATGGGGCAGACGGGGTACTTCTTCGGGTCCCGGCCCGGCACCCACACCTTGCCGCACAGCGCCACGACGGGCGTGCCGTCGAGTGCGCTCGCCATGATCTTGTCCTTCTGGACGTAGTGGGCGTAGCGCTCGTGGTCGCCGTCGCCGTGGGAGGTCTGCGGCGTCGGCTCTACGAGGGTCCCCGTACCAGTCCCGCGCTCGGGCTCAAGAGTGCTCATAAGGCAAAGGGTACTGAAGCTCACGCGCATCAGTTGAGCGAAGGGTCGTCCGGATACGTGGCGACCATCGCCAGCTCACCCCGCTGGCGGCGCAGCACCTCGCGCCAGAGCCGCTCGGGCACCGGGGACGAGACGTCGCCGGGCTCCGACTCGACGACGTACCAGGCGCCGTCCGCCAGCTCTTCCTCCAGCTGGCCGGGGCCCCAGCCCGCGTATCCGGCGAAGATGCGCAGCGAGCCGAGGGCGGAGGCGAGCAGCTCGGGCGGCGCCTCCAGGTCGACCAGCCCGATCGCGCCGTGCACCTGGCGCCAGCCCAGCGGTGCGGCCCGGTTCCCGGCCCCGCCGGGGACGACGGCGACGCCGAGGGCCGAGTCCAGCGACACCGGGCCGCCCTGGAAGACGACCCCCGGTTCGCCGGCCAGGTCCCCCCAGCCCTCCAGGATGTCCGCCACGTCCACCGGGGTCGGGCGGTTGAGGACGACACCCAGGGAGCCCTCCTCGTCGTGGTCGAGGAGGAGCACCACCGCACGGTCGAAATTCGGGTCCGCCAGGGCGGGAGTGGCCACGAGCAGCCGTCCTGTGAGCGAGGACACCTCGGTCATGCCAGACATGATCCCGCATCTTCCCTTTCCGTGGGGAGGCAATCGGGGGTATGCGGGTGAACCGGGCCGCGCGGCGGCGGAGCCGCCTGGTGGAGCCGTGTTCCGAGCGGCCGGCGGCCGGGGGGCCGGGGTCCGGCGGGCGTACGGGAGCACCCCCGGCGCACAGGACGACGGTGACCCCGAGTGGCTGCTGGGGGACTGTTCGTGTTGTGGGGCGGTGGGGCGGAGGTCGGGTCGCACACGGGCTGACAGAGCCCGGGGTGAGGGCGACTACGCTTGCCTTTCTGGCCCCTGCCCCCCTCCACGGAACGCGAGATTCATGACCGTCAACGGAACTGAAGACGTACTGCTTGTCCACGGCGGAACCCCGCTGGAGGGTGAGATCCGGGTCCGCGGCGCGAAGAACCTCGTGCCGAAGGCCATGGTCGCCGCCCTGCTGGGCAGTGAGCCGAGCCGGCTGGGCAACGTCCCGGACATCCGTGACGTCCGGGTCGTGCGAGGGCTGCTGCAGCTGCACGGTGTGACGGTGCGTCCGGGCGACGAGCCCGGTGAACTGGTGCTCGACCCGACGCGGGTGGAGAGCGCCAACGTCGCCGACATCGATGCCCACGCGGGTTCGTCGCGCATCCCGATCCTGTTCTGCGGACCGCTGCTGCACCGTCTCGGGCACGCGTTCATCCCCGGTCTGGGCGGCTGCGACATCGGCGGCCGGCCGATCGACTTCCACTTCGACGTGCTGCGGCAGTTCGGCGCGACCATCGAGAAGCGGGCGGACGGCCAGTACCTGGAGGCCCCGCAGCGGCTGCGCGGCACGAAGATCGAGCTGCCGTACCCGTCCGTCGGCGCGACGGAGCAGGTGCTGCTGACGGCGGTCCTCGCGGAGGGCGTCACCGAGCTGTCCAACGCGGCGGTGGAGCCGGAGATCGAGGACCTGATCTGCGTCCTGCAGAAAATGGGCGCGATCATCGCGATGGACACCGACCGGACCATCCGCGTCACCGGTGTGGACAAGCTCGGCGGCTACAACCACCGCGCCCTCCCCGACCGCCTGGAGGCCGCCTCCTGGGCGTCCGCGGCGCTGGCCACCGAGGGCAACATCTACGTCCGCGGCGCCCAGCAGCGCTCGATGATGACGTTCCTGAACACCTACCGGAAGGTGGGCGGTGCCTTCGAGATCGACGACAAGGGCATCCGCTTCTGGCACCCCGGCGGGCAGCTCAAGTCCATCGCACTGGAGACGGACGTCCACCCGGGCTTCCAGACCGACTGGCAGCAGCCGCTGGTGGTCGCCCTGACGCAGGCGACCGGGCTGTCCATCGTCCACGAGACGGTCTACGAGTCCCGGCTCGGCTTCACCTCGGCGCTCAACCAGATGGGCGCCCACATCCAGCTCTACCGCGAGTGCCTGGGCGGCTCCGACTGCCGTTTCGGCCAGCGCAACTTCCTCCACTCGGCCGTCGTCTCCGGCCCGACCCGACTCCAGGGCGCCGATCTGGTCATCCCCGACCTGCGCGGCGGCTTCTCCTACCTCATCGCCGCCCTCGCCGCCCAGGGCACGTCCCGCGTCCACGGCATCGGCCTGATCAACCGCGGCTACGAGAACTTCATGGAGAAGCTGGTCGAGCTGGGCGCGAAGGTCGAACTCCCGGGCAAGGCCCTCGGCTGACTTGATTCGGGCTTGCCAAAAGGGCGGCCACCCGTTCGGGTGGCCGCCCTTTTGACGTCACTGTGCGTCGTACGCCGTCCCGGGACGTACGAACAGCAGGATCACTTGCCCTTGGCGGCTTCCTTGAGCTTCGAGCCCGCGGAGACCTTCACGCTGTAGCCGGCCGGGATCTGGATCGGCTCACCGGTCTGCGGGTTGCGCGCGGTGCGAGCGGCACGGTGGGTGCGCTCGAAGGTCAGGAAACCGGGGATGGTGACCTTCTCGTCCCCCTTGGAGACGATGTCGCCGACGACGTCGGCGAACGCGGCCAGCACGGCGTCGGCGTCCTTGCGGGTCACCTCGGCGCGGTCGGCCAGCGCGGCCACCAGCTCACTGCGGTTCATGTTGTTACTCCCGTGTTCTTCTTGCCGTTGAGGCGTGCCACGTGGCGGGGCCGCACGTAGGGCACGGCCAAGCCGATGCTGCCAGGGTCCTCGGTGAGGGCCCGGACCCGGGTCCGTGTCGGGCCCGCACGCCCCTGGAGGTGCTGCCCCCTGGACGTTGTCCTGGTGCAGCATCCTGCCTCTACCTGCGGCGGTAACGCCAATCCGGCACCCGCAGGAACCGTGAGAACACCCATGGGAGTCACCCATGGGGGTCACACGGGGAACGCGACGGCCTGATGTCGGTGACACTGCGTCCGCTTCCGGCAGCAGAGCGCGGGAGCCGGGGGCGGAACCCTTGGTGTACGGCCGCCACGATAGAGCGCGGCCGTACACCAAGGGTTCCACGACGCGCCGGTCGCACACCTACCGTGGTGATGGTCACAGCGGTGCCGTCCGGCCCCGGGAGGCCCTAGGAGGCGGAGGCCGAGCTCTGCGTCAGCTTCGCCGCCTCCCGCACGGCGTCGGCGACCGCGCCCGCGACCCTGTCATTGAACACGCTCGGGATGATGTAGTTCGGGTTCAGCTCGTCCTCGGTGACCACGTCGGCGAGGGCCTGCGCGGCGGCGAGCATCATCTCCGTGTTGACGGTGCGGGACTGGGCGTCCAGCAGGCCGCGGAACACGCCCGGGAAGACCAGCACGTTGTTGATCTGGTTCGGGAAGTCGGAGCGGCCGGTGGCCACCACGGCGGCGGTCTCGCGGGCGACGCCCGGCTCCACCTCGGGGTCGGGGTTCGCGAGCGCGAAGACGACCGCACCCTCGGCCATCGCGGCGACGTCCGCGCCGTCGAGGACGTTCGGGGCGGAGACGCCGATGAAGACGTCCGCGCCGCGCACGGCCTCCTTCAGCGTGCCCGTCAGGTTCTCCGGGTTGGTGTGGTCGGCGATCCAGCACAGCGGGGAGTCGGCGGGGGCGTCCACCAGGTCCGCGCGGCCCGCGTGCACCACACCGTGGATGTCGGCCACGACGGCGTTCTTCACACCGGCCGCGAGCAGCAGCTTCAGGATGGCCGTGCCGGCCGCGCCGGCGCCGGACATGACGACCCGGACGTTCTCGATCGCCTTGCCGGTGACCCGCAGCGCGTTGGTCAGGGCCGCCAGGACGACGATCGCGGTGCCGTGCTGGTCGTCGTGGAAGACGGGGATGTCGAGGGCCTCGCGCAGCCGGGCCTCGATCTCGAAGCAGCGCGGTGCGGAGATGTCCTCCAGGTTGATGCCGGCGAACCCCGGGGCGATGGCCTTGACGATCTCGACGATCGCGTCGGTGTCCTGGGTGTCGAGGCAGATCGGCCAGGCGTCGATACCGGCGAACCGCTTGAACAGGGCGGCCTTGCCCTCCATCACGGGGAGGGCGGCCTTGGGGCCGATGTTGCCCAGGCCGAGCACGGCGGAGCCGTCCGTCACGACCGCAACGGAGTTGCGCTTGATGGTGAGGCGGCGGGCGTCCTCGGGGTTCTCGGCGATCGCCATGCAGACGCGGGCCACACCCGGCGTGTAGACCATGGAGAGGTCGTCACGGTTGCGGATGGGGTGCTTGGACGCCATCTCGATCTTGCCGCCGAGGTGCATCAGGAACGTGCGGTCCGAGACCTTGCCCAGGGTGACGCCCTCGATGCCGCGGAGCTTCTCCACGATCTCGTCGGCGTGTCCGGTGGAGGTGGCCGCGATGGTGACGTCGATCCGGAGCCGTTCGTGCCCGGAGGCGGTGACGTCGAGGCCGGTGACCGTGCCGCCGGAGGACTCCACCGCGGTGGTGAGCTGGGAGACGGAGGTCCCGCTCGACGGCACCTCCAGCCGGATGGTCATCGAGTAGGAGACGCTGGGCGCCGTTGCCATGGCCGACTTCCTCTGCTTTCACCGTTTCGCTGCGTTCCTGCGTGTCACAGCTCGTGCCGTCCGATCGTCGCACCTACCCCTGAGTACGCGGTAGCCGCCTCCTATTGCGAACGTTTTGTTCGCACGGGAAGCGGGTATCTACGGCAACTTTCGGAAAGGCTGTTCCACCATACGAGAGGCGAGGGGCAGCGCGTAAGTCGCGTCGCTGCTCCCGCCCCGGAGTCGGGGCGGGAGCAGCGACGCGAGAGGCCCATGCCACCCGGAAGTGACATGGGCCTCTCGGTCGTTCAGTGACACCGACCCGCCATGCTCGCCTCGCGGCAAGTGGTCGCTCGTAGCGACGAAGGTTGGGCCCGGGGGCTTGGATCGGGCCGGTGTCACTTGCCAGGCTAACAAACGGATGCCGCAGGGCCATTCCCCGAGAACCGTTTTCCGGGTTCAGCCCCGGAGCAGGTCCGGCACTCCGGCGGCGTCCGGCTCGTCCCGCTCCGTCGAGACTACGGTGAGCTGCTGGGTCGCCCGGGTCAGGGCGACGTACAGGACGCGCAGGCCGGCCGGGGACTCGTCGGCGATCTCGGCCGGGGAGACCACGATCGTCGCGTCGTACTCCAGGCCCTTGGCCTCCAGGCTGCCGAGGGCCACCGCGCGGTCCCCCAGCCCGTCGAGCCAGCGCCGCGCCTCCTCCCGGCGCTGCATGGCGACGACCACACCGACCGTGCCGTCCACCCGCTCCAGCAGCCGGGCCGCCTCCGCGCGCACGGTCTCGCCCAGCGCGCCCTCCGCGACGACGAACCGCGGCTCGACGCCCGTGGAGCGCACCGCCCTCGGCGACTCGGCACCGGGCATGGCGAGCGCCAGCACCTTGGCGGCGAGGCCGGCGATCTCGGCCGGGTTGCGGTAGTTCACGGTGAGCTCGAAGCGGCGGCGGGGCCTGCTGCCGAGGGCCTCGTCGCGGGCCTGGGCGGCCTCGTCGGGGTCGGACCAGGAGGACTGGGCGGGGTCGCCGACGATCGTCCAGGTGGCGTGCCGGCCGCGTCGGCCGACCATGCGCCACTGCATCGGGGTGAGGTCCTGGGCCTCGTCGACGATGACATGGGCGTACTCGGTGCGCTCCTGGGCGAGGCGCTCGGCCCGCTCGCGCTGCGACTCCTCGCGCACCGGCATCAGCTCCTCGAGGCCGGTGAGCTGGTCCAGCGGGTCGAGCTCGCGCTTGCGCCGGGGCCGGGCGGGGGCGCCGAGGACGGCCTGGAGTTCGTCGAGCAGTGCGATGTCGTGCACCGAGCGGCCGTCCCGCCGCAGCGAACGGGCGACCCTGCGGACCTCGCCCGGGTTGAGGACCCGCCGGGCCCAGCGGCCGAGGCGCCGCTCGTCCGCCATGGCGTCCAGTACGGCGGCCGGGGTCAGCTCGGGCCACCAGGCGTCGAAGAAGGAGAGGAAGTCGTCCTCGGTGGTGATGTCCTCGTCGAAGGAGGAGCGCAGTTCGGCGGCGAGCTCCGGGTCGGTGTGCCGGCCGGCCGCGCCGGAGCGCTCCCACAGCGCGTCCAGCAGCAGCTTGCGGGCACGGGGGCGCAGCAGGTTCACCGGTGCGGTGCCACCGAGGGCGGTGCGGCGGACGGCCGCCAGCTCGTCCGCGTCCAGTTCGATCCGCCGGCCGAAGGCGACGACCCGCAGCCGGGTCGGCGTGCCGCCGTGCTCCAGCGCGCCGCGCGCGGCCTTCCTGAGCACCTTGAGCATGCGGTACGAGCCCTTGGCGCGGGCCACGGCCGGGGCGTCGTACAGGGTGGCCCCGGTGCCGGGCGCGTCGTCGGTCAGGGAGCCGATGGCGCGGATGGCGACCTGGCCCTCCTCGCCGAGGGAGGGCAGCACGCCCTCGGTGTAGGCGACCAGCAGCGGGGTGGGCGAGACGATCAGGATGCCGCCCGCGTACCGGCGCCGGTCCTGGTAGAGCAGGTAGGCCGCACGGTGCAGGGCGACGGCGGTCTTGCCGGTGCCGGGGCCGCCCTCGACGTAGGTCACGGAGGCGGCGGGGGCGCGGATCACCAGGTCCTGCTCGGCCTGGATGGAGGCCACGATGTCCCGCATGCTGTGGGTGCGGGCCTGGCCGAGCGCGGCCATCAGGGCGCCGTCACCGACGGCGGGCAGCTCGTGGCCGTCCAGGGAGGCCGTCAGCTCGGGGCGCATCAGGTCGTCCTCGACGCCGAGGACCCGGCGGCCCTTGGAGCGGATGACGCGCCGGCGCACCACCCGGCCCGGATCGACCGGGGTGGACCGGTAGAAGGGGGCGGCGGCGGGCGCCCGCCAGTCGATGACCAGCGGGGAGTACTCCTCGTCGAGGACACCGATGCGGCCGATGTGCAGGGTCTCGGCGATGTCGGCGGTGTTGTCGGGGCGGACGGCGCCCTCGGCGGGCTCGACGGCGGTGTAGGCGCCGTCGGGTCCCTTCTTGCCGTCCTTGCCCTGGAGCAGGTCGATCCGGCCGAAGAGGAAGTCCTCGAACTCGTTGTTCAGCCGGTTGAGGTGGACCCCGGCCCGGAAGACCTGGGCGTCCCGCTCGGCGAGTGCGCCGGGTGTGCCGACCTGGCCGCGCCGGGCGGCGTCGTGCATGAGGAACTCGGCCTCGTGGATCTTCTCCTCGAGCCGTCGGTACACCCGGTCGAGGTGTTCCTGTTCGACATTGATCTCCCGGTCGCGAACGGAGTCGTGAACCGGATCGACCGCGGTTTCCTGCTGTGCCTGAGCGGCCACCGGGCCCCCTTCTGACGTGCTGGGCAGCCGTCAACCGTACGCGAAGGGGGCCCGTGAGGCTACGCGTCGACTTCGACCAGCTTCTCGCCGCCGAAGGTGACGACCTCGAACTTGTCGATCTTGTTGAGATCCAGTGACGCGCCGCCCTGGACGTAGAGCGGCTGCTTGGCCTTGTCCGTCTTGGCGTCCGGCAGGCCGTAGCCCCACTCCGGGACGGACCAGGTGGTGACGGTCTCCCGCTCGCCGTTCTTGCCGATGGCGATCAGCACGCACTTCTCGGGGCCCTTGACGTTCGTCAGCTGTGTGACGACGCCGGTGCCCCAGTCCTTCTTCTGCAGCGCCAGGGTCACGGACACCTTGGTGCCCGGGTCGGTGGCCGTGATCTTGTCGGGGATCTGCTCGAAGAGGTCCTCCGCGGGGTTCGCGGAGAGGGTCTGGCTGGTGCCGTTGCTCCCGCCGCCCCCGCCTTCGTCGCCGCCGTTCGCCGCGACGGCCACGAAGGGGCCGCTGACGATCAGGGCGCCGGCGGCGGCCACCATGTAGAAGTTGCGGCGGCGCTTCTTGGCGCGGCGCTCGGCGACCTCGTCGACCAGCTTCTCCACCACGCGCGGCGCCGGCTTGGCCGACAGCGACTCGCCGAGCGACGGTGTGCCGGTGCCGGGCAGGTCCGCGAGGGCGGCCAGCATCGGCTCCATACCGGCGAGTTCGTCGAGCTGCTGGGCGCACCACTCGCAGCTCGCGAGGTGCGCCTCGAACGCGGTCGCCTCGGCATCGTCGAGGATGCCGAGAGCGTAGGCACCGACGGTCTCATGCTCGTTCGGCACCGGTGATCCCTGCATGACACCAGACATACCCGAACCACCCGCGCCGAATCCCTGGTTTCCCCCGTACCCGCTCATCACGCCGTCACCCCCCGCTCCTCCAGTGCCAGCTTCATCGAACGCAGGGCGTAGAAGACCCTGGAGCGGACCGTGCCGCTGGGTATCCCCAGTGTCTCAGCCGCCTCATTGACCGTACGTCCCTTGAAGTACGTCTCGACAAGCACCTCCCGGTGAGCCGGGGTCAGGTCGTCGAGTGCGTCCGACAGCGTCATCAGCCACAGCGCCTTGTCGATCTCGTCCTCCGCGGGGATGACCTCCAGCGGCGACGGATCGACCTCCTGCGGCCGGGCCTGCCGGCTGCGGTGGCCGTCGATGACGATGCGCCGGGCGACCGTCACCAGCCAGGGGCGTACCGAACCGGTGGCTCGATTGAGCTGACCGGCGTTCTTCCAGGCACGGATGAGCGTCTCCTGCACGACGTCCTCGGCGCGTTGCCGGTCTCCGGCGACCAGGCGCAGGACATAGGCGAGCAAGGGTCCCGCGTGCTCTCGATACAGCGCACGCATCAACTCCTCGTCAGGCTCGTTCGACGAAGAAGAAGACGATGGGGACGATGAGGACGCAGACATGCGATGTCGGGCCCTCGCTCCACGTTCATTGGCCACGGCCGCATCCTTGCGCACGCCCACCTCCGGTGTCCGGGGGATCCCCCAGTCGGTCGCTCGACAACCGGTACGGACGGGGTGGGTTGGGTGTTCAACGCGCGTCGAGAGTTTTCTGCGGAGCAGGGTGAAGACCGGGACATGGGAGCACATTCCCCCCGCCTCTTCTTCACATTTCCGCCACAGCGGCCGGATCGGCCGGGATGCCCGCGCGACGCGGAGGCCAAACGGGGTGTAAGCGAAATCACTTCGCGGAGCGGAGAATGAAAACCGCATACGGGACAGTGCAGTTGGGGGGAAGGAGCGAAAGGGGCGGGGTGAGGGCGGGTCAGGCGCGGGTGAGGGCGGCGGCCCGGCGGCGGTGGCGGGCCACCCGTTCGCGGTTTCCGCAGATCTCGCTGGAGCACCAGCGCCTGCGGCGGCCGCGCGAGGTGTCCAGGTACACGATCGGGCAGTTGTCGCCCTCGCACTGCCGCAGGCTCGCGCGCGCGAGCGGGTCGGTGAGCAGATCCACGGCGTCCCTGGCGATCACCGCGAGCAGGGCCGCGCTGCCGGGCGGCCCGTCCAGCCGCCGCACCAGCACCCCGTCGTCACCGGGCACCGCCCGCGGCGCCGGGGGCGCGGCGCGGGCGAGGTCGTTGACGCGGGCGAGCGCGCGGGCGTACGCGGGGGTGCCGGGCGTCGGCCGGCCGCGCACCAGACGGGCGAGGTGCCCGCGCAGCTCGCGGAAGGCGGCCGGCCAGGAGCCGTCGGCGTGGGCCAGCGGGGTGCCCGCCGGGACGAGTCCGGAGCCGGTGATCCAGGCGCGCACCACCTCGACTGAGCCGAGCCGTTCCTCGGGATGCGTGGTCGCGAGGAGATCCAGACAGATCCGCCCGGTGTCGAACCGCAGCTCGTGGGGTGCCGTGACCGTACCCAGTGCCATGTGCCTGTCACCGCCTAGGGTTCGCCCCGGTCGCGTGGGGGCCGGTGCGGAGCGGGTGAGGAATCCGTTCCGGAAACCCGCTCCCTCCTACAGTGCCTGCCCGTTTCCCCGCCCGGAACCCCTCGGCCTCGGTGGTCGGCCTCAGTCGTCCGCGTACGTGGACTCCGCGTGCGGGTCCAGGGCGAGGCGGTAGCCGCGTTCGACGACCGTCTGGATCAGTTCCGGCGTGCCGAGGGCGGTGCGCAGGCGGGCCATCGCGGTCTCCACCGCGTGTGCGTCGCGGCCGGCGCCCGGCAGTGCGCGCAGCAGGTCCGCGCGGGCGACGACCCGGCCGGGCCGGCGGGCCAGCGCCCGCAGCAGCGACATCCCCGCGGGCGGTACGGGGCGCAGCTCCCCGTCCACCACGACCGCGTGCCCGCGGACCTCCACCCGGTGTCCGGCGACCGGCAACGAGCGGGCCCGGCCGGGCAGTTCCCGGCAGAGCAGCTGGACGAGCGGGCCGAGCCGGAAGCGTTCCGGCTGGACGGTGTCGATGCCCCGGTCCCGCAGCGGCAGCGCGGTGACCGGGCCGACGCAGGCGGGCAGGACGTCGTGGCCCAGGGCGGCGAGGACGTCGTCGAGCATCCCGCGCCGCTCGGCCCGGGACAGCAGGGACACGGCGGCGGGCGCGCTGGTGAAGGTGACCGCGTCCAGGGTCCGGGCGACGGTCGCGTCCAGCAGCCGGTCGACGGGACCGATGTCCTCGGGCGGCATCCACCGGTACACCGGCACTCCCACCACCTCCGCTCCCCCGGCCCGCAGCGACTCCACGAACCCGGGCAGCGGTTCACCGTGCAGCTGGAGGGCGATCCGCAGTCCGTCGACGCCCTCCGCCAGGAGCCGGTCGAGCACCTCGGCCATCGACTCCGACGACGGCGACCACTCCTCCGTCAGCCCGGCCGCCCGGACCGCGCCCTTCACCTTCGGTCCGCGCGCCAGGATCCGCGCCCCGCACAGCTTCGTCAGCAGCTCCTCGCCGAGCCCCCAGCCGTCGGCGGCCTCGACCCAGCCGCGGAAGCCGATCGCCGTCGTGGCGATGGCGATGTCCGGGGCCCGTTCGATGATCTGCTTGGTGGCGGCCAGCAGCTCGCTGTCGTCGGCGAGCGGCACGATCCGCAGGGCCGGGGCGTGCAGCACGGCGGCGCCCCGCCGCTGGAGCAGCGCGCCCAGCTCCTCGGCCCGGCGCGCGGCGGTCACCCCCACGGTGAAGCCCGCGAGGGGCCCGTGCCCGGGGTCGGGTTTCGGCTCGGACGGCTGGTCCGGGTGCTGCTGTTCGTCGTACATGGCCCTCGTCCCGCACTCGAGTCGGTGTGCTGCGTGAGGCACGGCTCGATCTCCTGCCGACCGGGCCTCTGCCGCGCTCCCCGCCCTGTGGGACGGGGGTTCCCATGTTCTCCATGGTGCGGCGGACGGTTGCCTCGAGGTGCTGATCCCGAAGGCGGGGAGGAAGCGTTTCCGGGCTGTGGCGGCGGGTGGCCGGAAGAAAACGTCGCCCTCCCCCCATGGCGGGGCCGGGGTGAGAGGTGCCGGGCACGCCCGTCGGGTGTCAGTTCCGTGGGGGCTGCCAGTACGGGTTCTGCTGCGGATACTGGGGTGCCTGCTGCTGGGGGTACGGAGGCTGGGCGGGCGGCTGCTGGGGCTGGTACGGGGTGCCGTACGGGCCGGGCTGGGCGGGCGGCGCGTACGCCCCGGGCGCGGGCTGGGCAGGCGGTGAGGCGTACTGGGGCTGCTGACCGTAGGCGGCCGGTGCCGGCATGCCGGGGTGCGGGCCGGCATGGGGGACGCCCCCGAAGGGGTTGCCGTGCCCCGGCGTCCCTGCGCCCGGCGGCAGATAACGCACCCGGCCCGTCTCGTCCGTCACCGGGGAGAATCCGGCCGCCTGGAGCCGGGCCGCGAACTTGGCGTTACGCCTGCGGTTGACGACGAGGCCGGTACCGAAGGCGGCCATGAGCACCAGCCAGATCACTCCCACCACGCCGGACGGCACCCCGTCGGCCCGGTAGGCGAGGACCGCGCAGCCCATGGAGCCACCGAGCGCCGCGAGGCCCATCCGCTTCTCGGCACCCTTGCCGGTGAGGTCGAAGTTGATCCGGGCCTTGAGGAGTTCGAACGCGTCCGGCACCACGGGCGGCACCGAGACGCCGTCGTGCGCGTTCGGGTACTGCGCCCAGTTCTGCGCGGCCCGCGCCCGGGCCTGCGGGCTGGGATCGGGCACGATCAGCATCCTCAGCGCGCTGTTCCGCCCGCTGCCCTGCCGTACGTCGGAGTACTCGTACCCGAACTGCTGGGCTGTGAAGGCAAGTCGGGCCAGCTTCTTCACGGACGCCATCGCGCTGGTGAGCTCGACCGGCTCCCCGCTCGCCATCAACCGCAGCATCTTCTGCGTCTGCCGCTTGCTCATCCGCTCCCGCTCCCCTGTTCACGGCCGCAACCGGGGCAGTCTTGCACGGCCGTATGTCTTGTCCATCACGCCGGGCCCCGCCGCCCGCCCACCTCGAACCACAGCAGCTTTCCCGCACCCCGCCCCGGCACGCCGTCCCCGAGGGCCCATCCGCCCCAACTGTCCGCGTACTCCTGGACGAGGCGCAGCCCTCGTCCGGATTCGGCACCGGCCGGGGCGAGCGCGACCCGGTCCCAGGAAAACCCGTCGAACGGCGCGGGAATGTACGGGTGGCTGTCCCACACCCCGACCCGCAGCCGGCCGTCGCTCAGGCAGGTGAGCCGCAGGGAGGAGGGCCCCTTGGTGTGCTGGTAGGCGTTGGTGACCAATTCGGACGTCAGCAACTCCACGACGTCAACGGCGTCCTGCATGCCGTGCCCGTCCAGCGCCGCCCGCACCGTCATGCGTGCGACGCGTACGGCGCGAGGGTCATGGGGCAGCCGAAGGGCGTACGCCCAGGGTTGGTACGGGTCTACGGTGACCATGAACGGCTCCAGGGAGAAAGGGGACTCGAGCTTGCTCAACATCGACGTCAGGCGGTGGCGGTGCCGCGGTCGCGGTGCGCTTCCGGCTTACAAGCGCGGCGGATGAGCGATGTCGCTACGATAAAGCCGACCTGGAAGATAAATCTTCCAATTGCGGGAGATTTACCCCCGGTTAGCTCGTATGAGGTACGCGAGAGCCGCTTCGCGGCCAGGAAGGACACGCCTTGCCGCCCACGAACAATCCGACGCTGCGGCAACGGAGACTGGGTGCCGAGCTGCGCAAACTCCGTGAAAGGGCTGGGTTCACAGTGACCCAGGCCGCCGAGCACCTGGGGGTCAACCAAGGGCGCGTGAGCATGATCGAGACCGGTCGCAGCGCTGTCAGCGCCGACCTCGTACGCGGGATGGCATCCGCCTACGACTGTTCTGACGAAGCCTTGGTCGACGCAATGGCCGCAATGGCCGGGCGCCGCCCCCGGGGCTGGTGGGAGGAGTACCGCGAACATCTGCCCGCCGCACTGGTCGACCTGGCAGAGCTGGAACACCACGCGACAGCCCTACGCGTCGCTCTGGTGATCCACATTCCGGCGCTGCTGCAAACCACCGATCACGCCCGCGCCCTCTTCAGGGCCGTGGTACCACCCATGCGTCAGTACGAGATCGAGCACCGCCTCACCTATCGCATCAAACGGCAGGGCATCCTGCACCGAGAAAACCCGCCCTCCTACTCGGCGATCATTCACGAGTCAGCCCTCCGCATGGGCTTCGGCGGCCCTTCCGTATCTCACGGCCAGCTCACGCACTTGCTCGACATGAGCGAGACGCCTCACGTCACCATCCGGGTGATTCCGTTCGGCACGGCCTACTTCCCGAGCACCGGCCAGTCCTTCGACTACGTCAGGGGCGCTGTACCGCAGCTCGACACGGTCCAGCTGGACACCCACCACGGGGGCTGCGGATTCCTCGACGCGGAGGCACAGTTGACCAAGTACCGCGCCGTACTGGACCACATGACGTCCTGTGCGCTCGCTCCTCCCGAGTCACGCGACTTCATCCACGACCTCATCCGGAAAGCATGAGAAGGAACACCGTGCAGACCATCCGTTGGCAGAAGTCCACCTACAGTGGGGACAGCTCGAACTGCGTCGAGATAGCCACCGCCCCGACCACCATCCTCATACGCGACTCAAAGGACGCAGCCGGACCACGGCTCGACCTCTCCCGTGCCGCGTGGACCACCTTCCTCGCGTACGCCGACAAGATCGGGAAATCAGAGTTCGGCGCTTGAGCCGCCGGAGCTTTTCCGGTGACCACCGGGCCACTGGCTTCTCGGCCGGTGGGTCTTTCCCACCTGGCCGGGCACAGGAAGAAGCGAAGCCCCTGGTGGACGGATTGTCGGTCAAGAACAACCTGTCCGCCCGGGGCTTCGCGTGCTTGTCCTAGAGCGAGCCGACGACCTTGCGCGGGGTGACCCGGACGACGACGCGTGGGGCGTCGTCGGCGGAGGCCGGGTTGAAGTCCGCGTAGGCCTTGCCCGTGTACTTGCGCGAGAGCTCCTCGATCAGCTCCGGGGCGCCGTCCGTGTCGAGCGTGGCCGTACCGCGCACCTCGGCGTAGGTGTACGGCGCGGTGGACGGGTTGATCATCACGGTGATCCGCGGGTCACGGCGCAGGTTCTGCTCCTTCCTGCGGCCCATGGTCGTGGAGATCAGCAGGTCGTCGCCGTCGCGCTTGATCCAGGTCACCGTCAGCTGCGGGCTGCCGTCGGGCTGGAGTGTGGCCACAGTCGCGAAGACAGGGGTGTCGTCGATGAGCTTCTTGAGGTCGTCGGAGAGTTCGGCAGACACAGGAACGGGCCCTTCCACGTGGACGCCCCGTACCCGCGGCACGGGACTCGACAACGGCTGGCACCGCCTCACGTTAGCTCCACAGCACGGCGTCCCGGGCTCAGGACACGGACCCGGCGGGCGCTGCTGGTTCCCGCCCCGCGATCATCCCGTGGCGGGTTTCCGGCGTGTCCGGGTCATGCCCCTCCGCACAGGTCCGGCGGTTTTGCGCAACTCGCCCACCGGGCAGTCCTCGGCGTCAGCCTCGGTGTGCTGCCGTGCCGGCCCTGCTGCGCCGGCCGGTGGAGCGCTTCGCGCCGTTGGGCCACAGGCGGGGTTTCCGTTTCGCCGCGAGGTCCTCGACCCAGCCGACCGCGAGGACCGCCAGGCCGATGAGCGGCCAGATCAGGGCGAACATCCACAGCGTGTACGTGCTGCTGAGGGCCTCCGCCCCGCGCTCGCTCTGCATGAAGGGGAGCCGGTACAGCAGGTCGACGAGCGGGACCGTCGCCATGATCAGCATGTTGTGCCACAGGTAGATGGTGACCGCGCGGTTGTTGGAGAGGGTCACCAGTTTGTCCCACTGCGCCAGGCGTCCCGGGAGTTCCTGCCACGACGGGGAGTACTGGAGCAGGATCACCACGAAGCCGAACGACCAGGTGGCCTGGGCCAGCGGGATGTCGTTGAGGTCCCAGCCGTCGGAGCCCAGGTGGTTCGACGCCCACCACAGGCCGAAGGCCATCACCAGGGACGCGCAGGAGACCGAGACGTAGCGCGGGATCTGTTTCAACAGGCCGTCGTGGTGGGCGAAGCCCAGCACCCAGCAGCCTCCGTAGACCGCGAAGTCGGTGATCGCGCGGCCCGTTTCGCCGGGGATGGTCACCAGGCCCGTGCCGACGATCGCCGTCAGGCCCAGCGGGGCGAGCAGCGTCGGCCAGGGGGCCCGGCGGAACGCCCACAGCAGCAGCGGCGACGCGATGACGAACCACAGGTAGGCGCGCAGGTACCAGAGCGGGCCCGCGGCCTGCACCGCCCAGGTGACGTCCAGCAGGCCCGACGGGGAGCCGAGTTGCCACGGGTAGGGCGGGGCGCCGATCGGGATGATGTAGTTGACCAGCCCGATCAGGCCCCAGGTGCCGTCGTCCTTCGCGGGGTTCCAGCCGTTCACGAACATCATCGTCAGCACGACCGCGGCGAACGCCCACAGGGGCGGCAGGAGACGGCGGATCCGGCTGCGGATCACGCTCGCCGCCGGGCGCTTCAGGGAACGCGCCATCAGCGAACCCGCGAGCGCGAACATCACGCCCATCGACGGGAACAGCACCGTCAGCCAGGCCCAGCCGAACAGGTGGTAGACCACGACGCGGACCAGGGCGATGGAGCGCAGCAGGTCGAGGTACCGGTCGCGGCCCGGCTTCCCGGTGCCGGCGGCCTGGGCGGCGGGCTCCGGTACGGGTGCGGGCTCGGTCGTGCGCTGGGTCATGCCACGGGCCTCCGGTCATCGTTGCTCTGCGCACGCGGGCCGGGCACGGAGCCGCCGGGCGCCTCGACGACGCCGGTGCGCCGCAGCTTCTGCCAGCGCAGGCGGCCGCCGGTGAGGGCGGTGATCCAGGACTGGAGCAGCACGACGTACATGAGCTGGCGGTAGAGGACCTGCTGCAGCGGCAGCGAGATCAGATGGGTCATGCGTTCGCGGTCGAGGCGGAAGGCGAAGGCCGCGCAGACCGCCTGGATGGCCAGGACGCCCAGCCACGCCATGATCGTCTTCTGGGTCGGGCCGAAGACGATGCCGTAGAGCAGGAAGACGTCGATCAGGGGGGCCAGCAGCGGGGCCACGATCATGAACAGGGAGACGAAGGGCAGGCCCACGCGGCCGAAGCGGCCCGAGGGGCCCTTCTCGATCACGGAGCGGCGGTGCTTCCAGATGGCCTGCATGGTGCCGTACGACCAGCGGTAGCGCTGGGACCACAGCTGCTGGACGGTCTCCGGGGCCTCGGTCCAGGCGCGGGCGTTCTCGGCGTAGACCACGCGCCAGCCGGCGCGGTGCAGCGCCATGGTGACGTCGGTGTCCTCGGCGAGCGTGTCGTCGCTCATGCCGCCGATCGGGACCAGCGCCGAGCGGCGGAAGGCGCCGACGGCCCCCGGGATGGTCGGCATGCAGCCCAGGATGTCGTACATGCGGCGGTCCAGGTTGAAGCCCATCACGTACTCGATGTGCTGCCAGGCGCCGATGAGGCTGTCCTTGTTGCCGACCTTCGCGTTGCCCGCCACGGCTCCCACCTTCGGGTCGCCGAAGGGTTGGACGAGTTCGCGGACGGTGGACGGCTCGAAGACCGTGTCGCCGTCCATCATCACGACGATGTCGTAACGGGCGTTGGCCAGGCCCCGGTTGAGCGCCGCCGGCTTGCCCGCGTTGAGCTGGCGGATCACCCGGACGTTGGGCAGGCCCATGGCCTCGACGATGCGGGCCGTGCCGTCGCTGGAGCCGTCGTCGATGACCAGGACCTCGATCGGGTGGTCGCTGTCCATCAGGGAACGGACGGTGTTCTCGATGCACTTGGCCTCGTTGTAGGCCGGGACCAGCACCGTCACCGGTTCGGTGACCGGTGGCCCCCAGCCGAAGCCCCGGCGGCGCACCCGGCGCGCGTGGACGCCGGAGAGGACGAGCATCAGCACGAAGCGGCCGATGACCAGGGTGCCGACGATCGCCAGGCCCGCCGCCAGACCGCCGGTGACCTTCTCCGAGGCCTGGACCAGGAAGACCCACGCCTTGCCCTTCCACAGCTCGGGGCCGGTCACCTGGCTCATCGCACTGGGCGCGTCCAGGGCCTCGGTGAGGTTGTCGAACTCGTAGCCCTTCTCCTTCAGGTCGGGCAGGAACTTGTCCAGCGCCGCGACGGTCTGGCTGCGGTCGCCGCCGGAGTCGTGCATCAGGACGATGGCGCCCTCGCCGTTCTCGGGCGTGGCACGGCGGATGATCTCGTCGACGCCGGGCCGCTGCCAGTCCTCGCTGTCGGTGTTGTTGACGACGGTGATGTAACCGCGGCTGCCGATGTACTCGGTGACCGGCCAGGACTTGTTGTCCATGGCGGCGGAGAAGGAGGAGTACGGCGGGCGGAAGAGCGAGGTGCGGATGCCGGCCGCGCCGGTGATCGCCAGCTGGTTCTGCGACAGCTCCCAGTCGATGCGCCTCTTGGACTGGAGGGAGAGGTCGGGGTGGTTGAACGTGTGCAGGCCGATCTCGTGGCCCTCGTCGACCATGCGCTGGACGAGGCCCGGGTAGCGGGAGGCCATGGTGCCGGTGACGAAGAAGACCCCGTGCGCGTCGTGCTTCTTCAGCACGTCCAGCACCCTCGGCGTCCAGACCGGGTCCGGGCCGTCATCGAAGGTGAGGACCAGCCGGCGGTCGGGCACGCTCAGGCTCTCGGTGCGGCCGCCGCGGGCGTCGATGACCGGGCCGCCCTCGAGGATCTTGTCCGGCACCTTGTCGGTGGGCGCGGGCGGCTGGACGCGGTGGTCGGCGAGGATCTCGCTGTGCGTGTATCCGCGCAGCATGAGCATCGCCGCCAGGGCGACGAGCACGAGCAGCGGAAGCAGCAGGCGCAGGGGCAGACGGCGACGCTTGGGCTGACTGCGACGCCGAGAGCCGCCTCGGGCTCCGGTCGCGGGCCCGGGGCGGTGGGAGTGGGATGCCATCAGAGGACGTGCTCCGGGGACGGTGCGGCGGGGTCGGTGGACGGGGCCGGCTGTGCGGCGGGGCTCTCGGCTGCCACGACCGGCCGGTCGGCGGGCGCCTGGGCGAGTTTGTCGGGGCCGGCGGGTTCCTCGTCGCCGGGGTCCTCCCCGGCGGGGGGCGGGGCCGGAGCGGTGCTGGTGCCGCCCGAGGGGGTCGTCGGGGCTGCGGGCTCCGACCCGGCCGGGGGGCCGGCCGGAGCGCTCGGGGAGGCGTCGGTGCCGGTGCCGGGCTTCGGGGTGGTCCCGGTCGGCGGCGTCGGCGTCGGGGCGGCGGGCTCGACGGCTCCGTCCCCGGCGGCGGCCCCGCCGCCCGCGGGGAGGCCGGCGTCGGGCGGGGTGACGGGGTCGGGTTCGCCGGCGGTCGGCTCGGTGCCCGGCTCCGGGGTGGCATCGGCGTCGGGGGACGCGTCCGGTTCGGCGGGCTGCGGCGAGGTGTCGACCTTCTCGGCGGGCTGCTCCTGCTCCTGGCCGTGGACGGGCACCCAGGGGGCGTCGGAGTTGCCGGACAGCAGCGTGGCGACGATGACGACGGCGTACGCCGCGCAGGCGAGACCGACGACCAGGCCGATACGGCGGTAGCGGCGGACGCGGCGGCCCGACTCGTCGACGAAGACGGGCCCGTCGGAGGGCTCGTGCACTGCTCCGCCGCCCGGCCGGTTCGGTGTGCCGAGCAGCATCCCGTTCCCGATCTGCACGGCGTCGAGCTGGATCGTCACCTCGTGCGGGTCATGGGTCTGCCCGGCGGAGTCGTCGGCTGCGTTGTCGGCGGACGCGTTGTCGACAGGCACGTCGGCGGTGGGCGCGTCGGCGGCGGGGGCCGCGGGAGCGGGAACGGCGGGCAGGACGGCCGTCGCCGGGGCGTCCTCCTGCCAGGGGTCGCGCGGCATTCCTTCCGGTCCGCGCTGTGCGGGCATCCTGCGCGTGCCGTCCGCGGCGGGCGCGCCGCCCGTCGGGCGCGTCGCGGCGCTCGTGTCGTACGGGTAGGGCCAGTCGTCCCTGGTGGAGGCGTAGGGTCTGTGCTCCGGCTCGGCGGCGTGGCCGGCCGTGCCCCGGGAGAACCAGTCCCCGTGATCGCCCTTGGGCGCCGACGCGGTCTCGGACCGCTCCGGTTGGGCGTCTTCTCGCCACTTTTCCACGCGCACGCACTTCCCCCCACGGGACTGTTCCGGGGTGCGCTCGCGGCCCGAGCACTCGCCGTCGGATCCGGGCCCCCCACCCGCTCCGAGCGCCCCGTCTATCACACCGTGCTCGAGCATCGAATGTAGCGCACGCGGAGGTTCTGTGTTTCCCCGGTGCCGTTTCGTGTCATTCGCGAGACATCCGAGACATCAGGGAGAACTCATGACAACAAGATCACCGTCCGAAACCCACCCGTTCACGGGACGCCGCAACCAGCCCTCCTCGGCGGCGATACCGGCCGCAGCCCTGCGAAGTCCGTCCAGAGCGGGGTGAATTCTCCCTTTCCGCCATATCAGCGACACGGGTGACAGCGGAACGGGGTCGACCAGCGGGCGCACCACCATCGAGGTCAGCGCGGGGAAGTCCACCACGGCGAGGATCGGACGACGCGTCCTGGCCATGATCCGCTCGAACTCCTCCTCCCCGACGGCCAGGGGTTCCGGCGGCGCGAGGGCGATGTCCCGCCCCTCGAACAGCAGCAGGGCGAGGTCGGTCCACTCCGGTGTGCGCGGGTTGCCCGCCCCGGCGTACACCGTCTCGCCGGCCATCGCGGCGAGCGGCACCTCCTCCAGTGCGGCCAGCCGGTGGTCCTCGGGCAGCACCACCGCCATCGGCTCGTACCGCACGGGCTGCTGGTCGAGCCCGGCCCGCAGCACCTCGGGAAGCCCCGCGAACCGCCCGAACGACGCGTCCAGCCGCCCCGCGAGCACCTCGGCCGCGGCCCAGGTCAGGCCGCTCTCGTAGCGGGCCATCAGCTCGTGGCCGGGGGTGAGTTCGCGGGCCCGGTGCAGGACCCGGCGCGGGGTCGGCAGGCCCGGGGAGTTGAGGTCCACCAGCAGCGGGCGGGTCTGCCCGGCGGCGGCGATCAGGTCGTCCTGCGCCTGGAGGACGCGGCGGGCGTACGGCAGCAGGTGTTCGCCGTCGGCGGTGAGCGTCACCTGGCGGGTGGTCCGCACGAACAACTCGCTGCCCAACTCCCGCTCCAGCCGCCGCACATCACGACTGAGCGCCTGCTGGGCGACGTACAGGCGGGTGGCGGCGCGGGTGAAGTGCAGTTCCTCGGCGACGGTGACGAAGGCGCGCAGGAGGCGGGGGTCGAGGTGGGCGGGGGCGGACACCCGGTGAACCTACAACGCCGGTGCGTGAATCGGTACCGGTCAGGTGTTGGACCGGTGCCGCGGGGGCGGGCGACGGTGGGTCCATGCCTCAGCCGACCTTCCGCAGCCGCCGCGCGGCCTCCCGGGACACCCCGCTGTTCACCGTCACGGCCGACACCCTGGTCGTCGCCGACTTCGCGCCGCGTGGGCGGCCGGACGGCTCCCGCGGCCGGGCGCCGGGCCCGTACCGCCGTCTGTTCGCGCTGCCCGGCGCCCGCGCGTTCACCCTCTGGAACCTCGTCGCCCGGCTGCCGATGGGCATGTTCAGCGTGAGCGCGGTCATGATGATCGCCGGGACGCGGGGCTCGTACGCCCTCGCCGGTGCCGTCGTCGCGACCGGCCTGGCGGCGACCGCGGTGGTCGCCCCGTGGACGGCACGGCTGGTCGACCGGTACGGGCAGGCCCGCGTCGCCCTGCCCGCGACGGTGTTCGCCGTGCTCGGCTCCCTCGCGCTGCTGCTCTGCGTGCGCCACGGCGCCCCCGCCTGGACCCTGTTCGCCGCCTACGCCGCCACCGCCACGACGCCCAACACCGGCGGGATGTCCCGGGCCCGCTGGGCCCACCTGCTGAAGGGCCGTGCCGACGCCGCCGAAGGGCTGCACACCGCGAACTCCTTCGAGCAGGCCGCGGACGAGCTGTGCTTCATGCTGGGCCCGGTGCTCGCGGCCTTCCTCTGCTCGGCGCTCTTCCCGGAGGCGGGCACGCTGGTGGGTGCGGTGCTGCTGCTGACGGGCGTGACGCTGTTCGTCGCCCAGCGCTCCACCGAGCCGCCGGCCGAGCGGCGCGCCCAGGGCCGGGCCCCCTTCCGGGCGCCCGGGATGCGCCCGCTGCTCGTCGTCTGCCTGGCGACCGGTGCGGTGTTCGGCTCGATGGAGGTCGTCACGATCGCGTTCGCGGACGCGCAGGGGCACCGCTCGGCGGCCGGCGCGGTGCTGGCCCTCCAGGCGGCCGGCTCCTGCGCGGCGGGCCTCGCCTACGGGGCGATGCGCCCGGTGGGGTCCGCCTGGTCCCGGCTGCCCCTGTGCCTGGCCGCGATGACCGCGCTGATGGTGCTGCCACTGCTCGCGGCGACCCTCACCGGCTCGCTCCTGCTGCTGGCGGGGGCGCTCCTGCCGGCCGGGATGGCCACGGCGCCGACGATGGTCACGACGATCACGCTGGTCCAGCGCTGCACCCCCGAGGGCCGGCTGAACGAGGGGATGACGCTCGCGGTGACCGGCCTGCTCGGCGGGATCGCCTGCGGCAGCGCGGCCGGCGGCTGGGTCGTGGAGCACCTCTCGGCGACGGCCGGGTACGGGGTTCCCGTTGCGGCGGCCGGGACGGCCCTGCTGACGGCGCTGGCCCTGTCCGGACCGCCGGGCCCCCGCTCACCGTTCGGGCCGTCGAACCGCTCCGCCGATTCCCGCCCGTCCCGTTGACGGCCCTCTGGCTCGCACACACCTTCACCGGTCGAAGCGCTTCGACACGCTTTCCCCACCCGCTCTCCCTCCCGCCCCCTCCCCGCGAACCGTGTCAGTGGAGGACCCCCGATGTCGAAGATCGCGGATGCGGCCCGGCGCCGCGTCCGGAACGCCGTCCGCGAGCCGGGCTACCGGACGCGCCCGCCCGTGCCCTTGGCGCCACCGTCCGGGGCGGCTTCCGGGTCCTGGCGCCGGTGGTCCCGGTGCGCTCCGGAGCGCCGTTCGCACAGCCACGCCCCGGCGAAAAGGAGTGCCGAGCACATGAACGGGACCATGGCGTTGAACCTGTCCAGCGTGGCCCAGCACACGATCCCTGTCAGGAAGTTGCCGCAGCCGATGAAGGCGAACAGGGCCGAGTTCCTTTTCGCCTCGCTCATCCCCACTCCTCATGCTCTTGACGGGTCGTAGCCGGTGCCGCACCTCGACGGCGAAGGACCGCTCCCCTACGGGCGGTCGCCGTCCTCCATCCGCGAGGCTCGGGCCTCGCGGGCGGCCCACGGGGAGGCCGGCCGTGCACGACAAAGGCCCCGCCGCGGATGCGACGGGGCCTTTGCCCACATGGGAATTGTGGAGATGGCGGGAATCGAACCCGCGTCCAACGGTGCGGAACCAGGGCTTCTCCGTGTGCAGTCCGCTGTGCTTTTCTCGGCCCCGGAGATCACGCGGACAAGTCTCCGACGGGCTCAGTCACTGTTGGATTTCCCTCTTCACCCCGTGACCGGGATCAAGGTTTAGTCCCCTGAATGATGCCAGGATCCGGGTCGGGAACATCCCCGGGCTGACACTCCCTCTAGTAGGAGAGCTGCTGCTCGCTACCTGAAGATCAGGCAGCGAGGGCGAGCTCGCCCTGGGAGATGGATCGCTTGGAATTGGCGATTATTTTTTCGGCCTGTGGTTTACGAGATCATGGCCGCTTCCTCGACACGCTTCCCCTGCCTCGACAGCCGCTGTCGAAACCGATCATCCCCATGTTTTCTTCTCAAGGTGCGCACCCACTGTGGGGTGCTGTCGCCATCGTACGTGACCAACGCGGGTCGGTGCCAGCGTATTCCCGTGCGACGGGTCCGGACGGGCCCGGGCCCCCTCACGCACGGCCGTCCGCCGCGGACGGGCGCTACGCCCGCTGCTTGCGGCGGACCGCCGAGATCGCCCGCTCGGTCTCGCGGCGGTCCTGCTTCTCGCGGAGCGTCTGGCGCTTGTCGTACTCCTTCTTGCCCTTCGCCAGCGCGATCTCCACCTTCGCGCGGCCGTCCTTGAAGTACAGGGCGAGCGGCACGATGGTGTGCCCCGTCTCCTGGGACTTGGACTCCAGCTTGTCGATCTCCGCGCGGTGCAGCAGCAGCTTGCGCTTGCGCCGCGCGCTGTGGTTGGTCCAGGTGCCCTGGCTGTACTCGGGGACGTGCACGTTGTGCAGCCACGCCTCGTTGCCGTCGAGCTGGACGAAGCCGTCCACCAGCGAGGCCCTGCCCTGACGCAGCGACTTCACCTCGGTCCCGGTGAGGACCAGACCGGCCTCGTAGGTGTCGATGATGAGGTAGTCGTGCCGCGCCTTCTTGTTCTGCGCGATCAGCTTGCGCCCTTTTTCCTTAGCCATAGTGCCGCCCATTTTGGCACTACGGAGGGGGTTTGCGGGAAACCGATTTCAGGGGCGGGGTGTGGGGCCCGGCCGACGGGCCGAAGGACTCCGGGCGCAAGGCGATGCACGTGCACGGCCGCACCGGCGAGGCATGCCCCGTCCGCGGGGACACCGTCCGGGAGGTGTCCTTCGCGGACTCCTCGCTCCAGCACCGCCCCACCCGCCGAAAGCCCGAGCCCTCCTGGCTCCAGCCGCCCCTGACCGGACGCCGTCCGTGATATCGGCGGCGTCCCCGCGTGGGAACGCGCGTTTCACGGACGGCGTTTCCGAGTGCCGGCGCCGGGAAGCGGTGGCGCGGTGAAGCGGTGGGGGTACGAAGCGGGTGGCGCGGGCACCGGCCGTCCGGTGGAACGGCGCCTACGCCTTCGGCCCGCTGCCCACCGTCCTCGCACCGGCGTCGTCCTGCGGCTCCGCGGGCGCCACCACCGGGACGGCGCCCGTGGTGGTCACGACCGGCGGCGTGAGCACCGAGGCGTAGTCGTGCTGGGTGGAGTAGGTGAGGAAGCCCAGGTGCGCCTCGTAGCGGTCCAGGACGTCGTCGATCACCTGCTGGTGGGACAGGCCCATGAGGTCGTAGCCCTCGGAGCCGGTCTGGGTGAACACCTCGACCCGGTAGTAGACGTCCGTCTGGCGGGACATGCGTCCGCCGAACATCGGCACCGGGGCCTCGACGGCCTGCACCTGGTAGTGGAAGTCGCGGTGCTCGGGGATCGTGACCACCAGCGCGTGGCCGACGATGCCGGTGTCCTCGTTCGGGACCAGGTCCAGCGTGGCCTGGTAGCCCTGCTTCCCGAACTCGCGGACCACGTCGGCCAGCGCCGACTGTACGGTCCGCTCCATGAACTGGGCCACCTGCCTCTTCGAGGGGTAGGAGCGCATCCGCTCCAGCCGCTGGCGCCAGGTGCGCTCGGGCACGTGGCCGCCGTGCGCCGCCGTCGACTGCCGGCGCAGGATGCGGCCCTCGCGCTCGGCCCGCTCCATGCGCAGGACCTTGGAGAAGGAGGCCATCACCAGCCAGGCGATGATCGTCACCGGCAGGGCGAAGATGAGCGTCGCGTACTCCATGGTGGTGACCCCGCCGGCCACCAGCATCGCGATGGTCAGCACCGCGGTGAGCACCGCCCAGAAGATGCGCAGCCACTTCGCCCCGTCCTGCGACGGCTTGGGTATCGAGGAGGAGAAGTTGGACATCACCATGGCGCCGGAGTTGGCGCTGGTGAGGTAGAAGAGCAATCCGGACAGCGTGCCGAGGCCGATCAGGAAGCTGGCGCCGGGGAACATCTCCAACAGCGCGTACCAGCCCTTCTCCGGGCTGCCCATGGCCTGTTGAGCGAACTCCTTGTTCCCGTTCAGGACCTGGTGCATGGCGCTGTTGCCGAAGATGCTCACGAGCAGGAAGTCGCAGAGCACCGGGGCGGTGATGGCGGCGATGACGAACTCGCGCAGCGTCCGGCCGCGGGAGATACGGGCGAGGAACAGGCCCACGAACGGACCCCAGGCCAGCCAGAACGCCCAGAAGAACAGGGTCCAGCCGCCCATCCACTCGGAACCCCCCTCCTGGTAGGCGAAGGTCTGCAGGGTCCGGTCCGGCAGCGAGAAGACGAACCGGCCGATGTTCTCCACCAGGGCGTTGAGCAGGAACGCCGTCTCTCCGGTCACCAGGATGTACAGCAGCATGGCCGCCGCGCCCCAGATGTTCAGCTCGGAGATCAGCCGGATCCCCCTGTCCATGCCCGAGGTGCAGGCGGCGATGGTCATGATCACGGCCACGACCACCAGCGCGATCTGCAGGGCCAGGCCCTGCGGGAGGCCGAACAGCAGGGAGAAGCCGACGTTCAGCAGCACCACGCCGATGCCCATGGAGGTGGCGACGCCGAAGACGGTGCCGACCAGGGTGACGATGTCGATGGTGTCGCCGATCCCGCCGCGGACGCGTTTGCCGAGCAGGGGGTACAGGGCGGCCCGGATGGACAGCGGCATGCCCCAGCGGTAGGCGAAGTAGCCCATGGCCATGCCGAGCAGCGAGTACATGGCCCAGCCGGCCACGCCGTAGTGGAACATGGTCCAGACCACGGCGTCCTGGGCTGCCGCCGCCGTCTGGCCCTCGCCCGTCGGTGGGGCCATGTACTGGGTGATGGGCCCGGTGACGGAGTAGAAGAGCATGTCGATGCCCACGCCGGCGGCGAACAGCATGGCCACCCAGGTGAAGAGCTTGTACTGCGGCCGGGAGTGGTCGGGGCCGAGCCGGACGGAGCCCTGCTTGGACAGCGCGACCCAGAGGACGAACACGATCACCGCGGTGACGGTCAGGACGTAGAACCAGCCGAGGTTCTCCGCGATCCAGGCCACCATGCCCCGCATGGTGCCGGCGGCGTGCCCGGGCGCGAACATGGCCCAGAGGGAGAAGGCGACGATGATGGCCGAGGCGATGACGAAGACGCGCCAGTTGACCTTGGGGCCGGGATCCTCGATGAGTTCCGCGGGGGCCTTGCTGAGTTCCTGGCGGGAGACGGGAGGACGGTTCTCGGCCTCCTGGCCGTGGCGCCGCCGTTCGGTGCCGCCGAGGTGACGGCGTTCGATCGGGGCCTTCGGCTGCTCGTTCCCGGGGCGGGGCGTGTCTACGGCTTCCGGCATGCGGTCCTGTTCCTATCGGCGACAAGTTCGGGCGGGCGTCAGCGTGAGCAGAGGTCCGCGGCCTCGATCCCGAAAGAAGGGGAGAGGCTGTGCACAGGGGGCACAGGGGGGCACTCCGTCGTACGCCCTATCTGGCCATGTTAGCCCCGATGTCGGATATGCCCCCCGGGCGGCAGCTCACGGGGCAGGGGATCAAGGCGCCGCGCGGGGCCCGCCAGGGCCTGTCCGACACATACCCGTCGTCCGCCCAGAGGGCGGGCTCAGCAGCGTCATGGGGGTCGTTCCCCCTGCTCATGGGGGTTTCCTGTTCGAGCGGAGCCGAGAACTCGGGGGAGGGCTCGAAAGCTCGGGGAGGGTGTGCCGGACGTCACTGAGCAGGCGGGGGTCCGCCGGCCAGGTCCTACCGGCCGAGCCCGGCGAGGACCGTCCCCGCCCGCCGGAGCGCCTGCTCGTCGGCCTCCAGGTCGGGGGTGATGCCGTGTCCGTCGACGCCCCGGCCGGACGGGGTGCGGTAGTGGCCGACGGTCAGTTCGGCGACCGAGCCGTCGGGCAGCCGGCCGGGCATCTGCACGGAGCCCTTGCCGAAGGTGCGGGAGCCCACCACGACCGCCCGGCCCCGGTCCTGGAGGGCGCCGGTGAGCAGTTCGGCCGCGCTCATCGTCCCGCCGTCGACGAGCGCGACCAGGGGTCTGGTGGTGTCGCCGCCGGGCTCGGCGTGCAGGGCGCGCTGCTCGCCCTCGACGTCGTAGGTGGCGACCAGGCCGCCGTCGAGGAAGGCGGAGGCCGCGGTGACCGCCTCGGCGACCAGGCCGCCGGAGTTGCCGCGCAGGTCGAGGACGAGGCCGGCGTCGGCCGGCGCCTCCTCCACGGCGGCCCGGACCTCGTCGCCGGAGCCCTTGGTGAAGGCGCCGACCTTGACGACGGTGATCCGGCCGGGGAGTTCGTCCACGGTGACGGTGTCCCGGGACAGCCTGGCCCGGCGCAGGGTCTCGCTCCACGTGCGCGTGCCGCGTTCCAGACCGAGGCGGACGGTGGTGCCGGCGGACTCGGCCGCGTCGTCACCGCGGAGCAAGGAGACGACCTCGGTGACGGGCCGCCCGTCGACCCGCTCGCCGTCGACGCTGCGCAGTCGGTCGCCCGCGCGGATACCGGCGTCGGCCGCGGGGGTGCCGCTGCCCACCCTGGTCACCTCGATACGCCCGGACCGTTCGCGGGCCCACAGGCCGACGCCGGTGTACCGGCCGTCGAGGGCGTCCTCGAACTCCTCGTACTCGCCCGGGGAGTAGACGGCGCCCCACCGGTCCCCGCTGCGGCTGACGGCTCGCTCGGCGGCCTCCACGGGGGACGTGCCGGCCGCCAGGGCCTCCTCGGCCGCCTCGGCGACCTCCGCGTGGCGTCCGGTGGGGGCGGCCGCCTGGGTGGGGCGCGCGGTGGGCTTCCGGTCGGTCGCGGGCAGGCTGCTCGTGGCCGCGCCGGCCACGAGCACGCTCGCGAACACCAAGGTCAGGGCGGATCCGCGACGGACGCGGCGGGGCTGACAGAACAGGGCACGACCTGACATGCCGGCGAGTCTAGGACAACGCGAAGGGGCGCACGGCCGGTTGACCGTACGCCCCCTCTTGGCAAGAGTCACACCTTCAGGTACTTGCGCAACGCGAAGAAAGCGGCCAGGGCAGGCATCAGCAGACTGGTGGCGAGGATCAGCGGAAGCTTCGTCAACACCGCGTCCCAGCCGATGAAGTTGATCAGATTCAGCTTCTCCGACAGCGCCAGTCCGTTGTCGATGATGAAGTACCGGCCGACCAGCAGGAATCCACAGGCGAGGGTGCCGCCGATGAGTCCGGCGACCGCGGCCTCCATGATGAACGGCGCCTGGATGTAGAAGCCCGAGGCGCCGACCAGACGCATGATCCCGGTCTCCCGCCGACGGCTGAACGCCGAGACGCGCACCGTGTTGACGATCAGCATCAGGGCGACGACCAGCATGAGCGCCATCACCGCGCGGGCGGCCCAGTTCATGCCGTTCAGCAGCCCGAAGAGGTTGTCCAGGATGCCCTTCTGGTCCTGCACCGACTGCACCCCGTCCCGCCCGTCGAAGGCGGTCGCGACGACCTGGTACTTCTCCGGGTCCTTCAGCTTGATGCGGTACGACTCCTGCATCTGGTCCGGGGTGAGGGAGCTGGCCAGCGGGGAGTCGCCGAACTGCTCCTTGTAGTGCTTGTACGCCGCGTCCTGGGACTCGTAGGTGACCGAGTCGACGACCGACATCTTCTCCAGGTCGCCCTTGATCTGCCCCTTCTGGTCCTCGGTCACCGCGCCCTTGGCGCAGTTGGGGTCGGACTCGGCGTCGCTCTTGTTGCACAGGAAGATGGAGACGTTGACCTTGTCGTACCAGTAGCCCTTCATGCTGCTGACCTGGTCGCTCATCAGGAGCGACCCGCCGAACAGGGCGAGCGACAGGGCGACGGAGACGACGACGGCGAAGGTCATCGTCAGATTGCGGCGGAGACCGACACCGATCTCCGACAGAACGAACTGGGCGCGCATGGCGTGGGGTTAAGCCTTTCCGTTCCTCGTCAGTGCTGGTAGCCGTAGACGCCGCGTGCCTGGTCGCGGACGAGGCGGCCCTTCTCCAGCTCGATGACGCGCTTGCGCATCTGGTCCACGATGTTCTGGTCGTGCGTCGCCATCACCACGGTGGTGCCCGTCCGGTTGATGCGGTCGAGCAGCTTCATGATGCCCACCGAGGTCTGCGGGTCGAGGTTGCCGGTGGGCTCGTCGCAGATGAGCAGCTTGGGCCGGTTGACGAAGGCCCGCGCGATGGCGACGCGCTGCTGCTCACCGCCGGAGAGCTCACCGGGCATCCGGTCCTCCTTGCCGCCGAGCCCGACGAGGTCGAGCACCTGCGGCACGGACTTGCGGATCTCGCCCCGGGACTTGCCGATGACCTCCTGCGCGAAGGCCACGTTCTCGGCGACCGTCTTGTTGGGCAGCAGGCGGAAGTCCTGGAACACCGTCCCCAGCTGGCGCCGGACCTGCGGCACCTTCCAGTTGGAGACGCGCGCGAGGTCCTTGCCCAGGACGTGCACCTGACCGTGGCTGGCCCGCTCCTCGCGGAGGATCAGCCGCAGGAAGGTGGACTTGCCGGAGCCCGAGGACCCCACGAGGAACACGAACTCGCCCTTCTCGACCTCCAGGGAGACATCTCGGAGGGCAGGACGGTTCTGCTTGGGGTAGGCCTTGGAGACGTTGTCGAATCGGATCACGGGTGCACCACGGGTCGCCGGGGGTAGATGTGCGTGACCTTACGCGAAGCGGAAGCCCGACCGCAGTCACCGGAGTGGGTTGCGTGCCACTTGCGCGCTTTATGCCGGATGTGCGGCGGGCCCGCCGGCCCGGGGGCGGGGGCGGGGGCGGGCAGGATACGGGGGCCGCGCCGATTTCCGGGGAACCTGGCACAGTGGTGGGGGGAACGTTCGCGCCGCCGCGGGCGTTGTACTGACTGGAACCGGTGCGAGGAGGGAGAGCGGATGACGTACGACCGGCTGGTGTGCGCCAACTGCGCCGCACCCGTGAGCGAGGGCCGGTGCCCGGTGTGCCGTGCGAGCCGCGAGCGGATGCAGCAGGTGAACTTCTTCGCGGGCCTGAACCCCATGACGCTGATCGCGCTGCTGGCGGTCCTGGTCGCGGCGGTGGCGTTGCTCGCCCACCAGACCGTCTGACCGTCGCGGATCCGCCGTCCGGCACGGAGAACCCCGAGCACGCCCGAGGGGCCCGGAGCGCATGTGCGCTCCGGGCCCCTCGGCCTGTGTCCCTGCCCTGCGTACGGTGCGTACGCGCGGCGTCACCGTCAGGCGGTGGCGCCGCCGCGGCCGGTCATGAGGCGCGGCAGCACGCGGAAGCCGATGCCGCCGGCGATCATAGTGGCGGCGCCGATCACCAGGAAGGTCATCTCGGCGGCGCCGGTCTCGGCGAGCTCCTGGCCGTTGCCCTGGGCCGACGTGGCGGGCTCGTCGCCTGTGCCGGTGAGGGCCGAGGAGCCCTGCTCCTGGGTGGAGACGTCGGAGCCCCCGGCGGGGTTGGCGGCGTTGCCGCCACCGCCGTTGCCGTTCCCCTTGCCGTTGTCGCCACCGGTGCCCGGGGTGCTCGGCTTTGCGGTCGGCTCTGTCGGCTCCGTCGGCTCAGTGGGCTCCGTCGGGTCCACCGTGGGTTCCTCGGTGGGCTCCGTCGGGTCCACCGTGGGCTCCTCGGTGGGATCGGTGGGCTGCTCCGTCGGCTCCTCGGGAATGGTGGTCGGCGGGTCCGTCGGCTCGGTCGGCTCGTCGGTCGGGTCCTCGTCCTCGAGGTTCACGTTGACGCCGACGTTGGCGCCCTGGCTCCCGACACCGGCGTTCACGCCTATGCCGAGGGCGGAGGCCGCGCCGGCGGCGGTCAGCGAGGCGCCGCCCGCGATCACGGCAGCGGCCGCGATCCGTGCGACACGGATACGCGTCTTCTTGGTCATCTGGTTGCTACCCCCAGTAGCTCATCGTCAATGAGGCGGCGCTCGGGGCCGTGATCAACGGGGGTGACTGCGGTGAAACGCCCCCCCCGGTTCACATGCGCCCCAGAGATACGCATGCCGCGCCTCACCCTTCCCACTTTTCAAATCGACGTCAAGGCCGTTGCGTACGCGATGTCCACGTACGTGCGCTTTGCCGCACATTGAAGGTGTGAGTGTGATGCAAAACCCCGACACCCCCGGCATACGAAAGGCAACTGCCGCCCCGAAGGCGGCAGTTGCCTTGTCGACAAAGCTCTGTCGGTGTGGAGGTCACTTCTCCCGCTGCTTGCGCCAGCGAATTCCGGCCTCCAGGAAGCCGTCGATCTCACCGTTGAACACGGCCTCGGGGTTGCCGACTTCCTGCTCCGTGCGCAGGTCCTTGACCATCTGGTAGGGGTGCAGCACGTACGAACGCATCTGGTTGCCCCAGGAGTTGCCGCCGTCGCCCTTGAGGGCGTCCATCTTGGCCTGCTCCTCCTGGCGGCGCCGCTCCAGCAGCTTGGCCTGGAGGACGTTCATCGCGGTGGCGCGGTTCTGGATCTGGGAGCGCTCGTTCTGGCAGGAGACCACGATGCCGGTCGGGATGTGCGTGATGCGCACCGCGGAGTCGGTGGTGTTGACGCCCTGGCCGCCGGGGCCCGAGGAACGGTAGACGTCGACACGCAGCTCGCTCTCGTCGATGTCGACGTGGTCGGCCTTCTCGACGACGGGGAGCACCTCGACGCCCGCGAACGAGGTCTGGCGCCGGCCCTGGTTGTCGAAGGGCGAGATGCGCACCAGTCGGTGCGTGCCCTGCTCGACCGAGAGGGTGCCGTAGGCGTAGGGCGCCTGCACGGCGAAGGTGGTCGACTTGATGCCGGCCTCCTCCGCGTACGACGTCTCGTAGACCTCGGTCTTGTAGCCGTGCTGCTCGGCCCAGCGCAGGTACATCCGCTGGAGCTTCTCCGCGAAGTCGGCGGCGTCGACGCCACCGGCCTCCGCCCGGATGTTGACGAGCGCCTCACGGGCGTCGTACTCGCCGGACAGGAGGGTACGGACCTCCATCTCGTCGAGCGCCTTGCGGACGCCCGCGAGCTCGGCCTCGGCCTCCGCGCGGGTGTCCGGGTCGTCCTCCTCCTCGGCCATCTCGAAGAGAATGGCGAGATCGTCGATCCGCCCGCGCAGCGTCTCCGCCTTCCTGACCTCGGCCTGGAGGTGGGAGAGCTTGCTGGTGATCTTCTGCGCCGCCTCCGGGTCGTCCCACAGGGAGGGCGCGGCCGCCTGCTCCTCGAGCACGGCGATGTCTGCCCTCATCCTGTCGAGGTCCAGAACGGCCTCGATCGACTCCATGGTCGAGGAGAGGGACTTGAGCTCTTCGGATACATCGACGACTGCCACACCCCCAGCGTAACGGCTCGCTCGAGCCACCCCTACCGAACACCTGGGACGGAATCCCCACCGGCGGCGTCAGTGCTGGTCACGCGTGGGGCGGGTGCGGCTCAAGGGGTGGCTGGGGCCGAGTTGCTGCTGTCGTTGTCGTCCTTGGGGTTCGTTCCCGGCTCGTCGTTCGAGGTGGCCAGCCAGGTACCGGCGCCCACCGCGGCCAGCAGGGTCACCGCCAGCGCGGCCAGGGTCAGCCGGCGTCGGCGGGCGAGCGCGCGGTTGCGGGCCGAACCGGGACGGCGGGCGCCGCTCGCGCGGGGGGCGCGGGCCGTGCCGCGGGCGCCGCCGGCCAGCTCGTCGGGGCTCGGTACCCGCATCGAGGTGTGGGTGTCCCGGTTGGAGTCGGTCGGCCTCGCGCCCGGCACCAGCGGGACCGCGCCGCGCCGCCGCACGGGCACCCCGGTGCCCGGTGCCGGGCCGGAGGCCGGGGTGTCCCCTCGCTCCGGCCTCTCCGTCCTGTTCGGCCTGTCCGTCCTGTCCGGCTCCACCGGATCCGTGGCCGGCTCGTCCACGTCCAGCGGCGGCATCCCCGCCAGCATCGGCAGCAGCTCCCGCAGCCGTGTCCCCAGCTCCGAGGCGCGCAGCCGCGAGGCCGGCGCCTTGGCCAGGCACTGCACGAGCAGCTGCCACAGCTCGTCGGGGATGCCGGGGAGCGGGACCACCGACTCGGTGACGTGGCGGCGCAGCACCGCCCCGGGGTGTCCGCCGCCGAACGGCGTGAAGCCCGCGAGCAGCTCGTACAGGACCGTGGCGAGCGCGTAGATGTCGACCGACGCGCGCGGCGGCAGGCCCTCCACGATCTCCGGCGCCAGGTAGTCCGGCGTCCCGATGATCTTCGTGGCCCGGGTGCGGCGCGGGGTGTCGATGAGTTTGGCCACGCCGAAGTCGGTCAGCAGGGCGCGGTGCGAGCCGCCGGGGCCGAGCGGGCCCTGCATGTCCAGCAGCACGTTCTCCGGTTTGACGTCCCGGTGCACGACCCCCGCCGCGTGCGCCGCCGCCAGGCCGTCCGCGATGTCGGCGACGATCGCCACCGCGGCCTCCGGCGCGAGCCTGCGCTCCCGGTCGAGCCGGGTGCGCAGATCCGTGCCGCGGACCAGGTCCATGACCAGGGCGAGATCGTTGCCGTCGACCACCAGGTCGCGCACCGAGACGATGTGCGGGTGCTCCAGGCCGAGCAGCGCCGTCCGCTCCCCCACGAAACGCCCGACGAGCTCCTGGTCGGAGGAGAGGTCCTCGCGCAGCAGCTTGATGGCGACGGGTCCTCGCGGCCCTTCGCCGAGCCACACCGTGCCGGCGCTGCCCCGGCCCAGGATCTGGTGGGCGGTGTACCGGCTGCCGATCTTCCGTGCCAAGACTGCTCCTACCGACGCGTGTTGCCGCCAAAGCTACGCGCCTCGAAAGCCGACGTTCACCGGGGACGGCGAATTCACCCGCCGGATGTCGACAAATCAGCAAACAAGTCGGAACCGCCCCCGGAAGGGGGCGGGCGCCCGTTTCGGTCGGGGCTCTAAGGCGCCCCGGGCCCGCCCAGGTCCTGGATCCAGTCCGTCGCCGTGCCGAACCAGTCGGTGAGCTGGTCCCAGTAGCCCTTGCCGCTGCCGATCCAGCCCTGCAGCGGGCTCAGCTCCCAGATCAGCCAGCCCGCGACGAACAGGATGATGATCGTGAACAGGCAGCCCTTCAGGCAGCCGAGACCGGGGATGCGCATCGGGTTGGCGCTGCGCTGCCGCTGGCGGGGCTCGCGCGCGGGACGCCGCGGTTCCGGCGGCGGGGTGTACCGCTGCGGCTCCGGCTGCCGCGGTCGCTGCGGCGGTGGCGGGGCGTACTGCTGCGGCTGCTGGTACTGCTGCGGCTGCTGTCCGTAGCCGGGAGCGGGCTGGGGCTGCGGACGGCGCTGCTGCTGCGGCTGCTGCTGCGGCGGCCGGGCGACCTGCCGCTGGGGACGACGGCGCAGCGGGTCCTCGCCCGGGTCGAGGTACTGGACCTGCGTCTGCTCGTTGCGGTCGCGGGCCGCGCGCAGCTGGTTCTGCCAGGGGTGCGGGTCGTCGGGGCCGCCCTGTCCCTGGCCGCCCTGGCCGGGCGGGCCCGGTGGCACCGGGGGCATGACGGCGGTCGGGTCGGCGGCGCCGGAGGGCCCGCCGGTGTGCGGCAGGACGCTGGTCGCGCCGTTGGGGTCGTACGCGCCCCCGGTGTGCGGCAGTACCTGCGTCGGGTCGGCGGCACCGGGCGCGCCCGGCGTGCCGGGCACGGGGGCGGGCGCGGGGTCGGGCATGAGGAGCACGCCGACGTTCTCCGCGGCGGCGATCTGCGCGGAGTTCACGTGCACGCCGATGCCGTCGGCGACGACGCGCAGGCCGCGTGCGAGGTTCTCGGCGCTGGGCCGGTGCTCGGGATCCTTGCTGAGGCAGCGCTCGATGACCGTCCACAGCGGGTCCGGGACCGTGGAGGGGCGGCGCGGTTCGGCGCTCAGGTGCTGGTGCAGCACCTCCAGGGCGGAGCCGCCGGAGAACGGCGGGCGGCCGGTGACCAGCTCGTACAGCAGGATGCCGGCGCCGTAGATGTCGACGGCGGAGGTCTGCGGGCGGCCCTCGGCGGACTCGGGCGCGATGTACGCGGGCGTGCCGACGAACTCATGGGTGCGGGTCAGGCCCGGGGAGTCGGCCAGCCGGGCGATGCCGAAGTCGGTCAGCATCGGGTGCATCTCGCCGCCGTCCTGCTTGAGCAGGACGTTGGCGGGCTTCAGGTCGCGGTGCACCACGCCGTCGGCGTGGCTGGCGGCGAGCGCGTCGGAGATCTGGGCGGTCAGCAGCGCGGCGGCGACGGGGGTGAGGGGGCCGTTCTCCCGCAGGTAGCGGTGCAGGTCGGGGCCCTGGACGAGGTCCATGACCAGAGCCAGCAGATCGCCCTCGACGACCAGGTCGCGGACCCGGACGATGTTGGGGTGGGTCAGCCTGAGCAGGACGGAGCGCTCCCGCAGGAACCGCGTCACGATGTCCGCGTCGCTCGCGAGCTCCTCCTTGAGGACCTTGATCGCGACGGTCTCACCCGGCTGGCCGGGCACCGCCGCCTCGGCTCCCGCGGTCTCCCTCTGGCGGCCCCGCCAGACGGTGCCCGTGGCGCCGCGTCCGATCTGCTCCTCGAGCAGGTACTTGCTCCCTACCGGCCGCACGTCATGCGCTCCCTGCTGCTTGCTTGGCTGGCGTACACCGTGGTTCGTCGTACCGCGGAACGGAATTGCTCCGCCCCACTGTAGGGCCTGTCCGGCAAATCCCCGCCTGCTCTGGGGCGTCTGGCACGCACGCTCGCCGCGTTGCCGAAAGGCCCTAGTAGCTCCTCCCCCACTCTCGGCTCCGCTCGAGCGGGGGGACCCCCATCGAGGACCTTCCGGCGCCTTGCGATCGCACGCACCAGACGCCCCAGAGCCCGCCCTCCGGGCGGACGACGGGGATGTGCCGGACAGGCCCAGTGCCGCCGCACGGGACACCGGCCTGTCGACTTCGGCGTCTTCCCGGCTCTTCCTGTCGGGTCCGTGTCGGGTCCGTGCCGGCTTTCCGCCCTGTGTCGGGTTCCACGGGGCTGTGGGGTTTCCTCCGTACGGTTCCCCCTCCGTGTTCGACGGAAGACGCTCGACTCGGTCCGTTTGGTTGCCGGACACCGGACGTGACCGATCTCAAGTGGCGCTGAAACGATCATCCACGGCGCATTGGGCAGGCACTTTTGAGGGCAGAGCCGACCAATCAAGATCATTTGATGCCGGGGGGCGGGCATGGCGCCGGTGTCAGGTGCGAGGATGCCTGCAGTACTGGCCGTACGTGCGCGTGTGGTGGTGGGGGAAGTCCGCGGTGGGGGACCGCGGGGCCGCTTCGTCCCCCTGTGCCGCGGGCGCCCGCGCAGAAGGGACCGCTCCCGGCGATGCAGATCCGGCTGACCGTCGTAGACCCGCTGGGCCCGCCCTCCCCCGCGCGGGGCCACGTGGTCGTCACCGCCCCCGCCGGTACGGCCCTGGCGACGGTGGCCGCCGCACTGGTCTCCGCGGCTTCCGGCGGCGACGGGGGATCCGGCTCCTCCTCGGGCTCGGGTGCCCCGGTGCTGTACGCCGGTGACCAGCGGCTGGACGCCCAGCGCTGCACCCTCGGCGAGCCTCCGCTGATCGAGGGCGCGGTGCTGGCCGTGGGCGCCCCGGGCGAACCCGAGCCGCATCCCGAGCTGGACGACACCCCGACCAGGCTCCATGTTGTCGCCGGTCCCGACGCGGGGGGCGTCCACCTGCTGCACGGCGGCGAGATCCGCATCGGCCGCTCGGCCGACGCCGATGTGCCGCTCGACGACCCGGACGTCTCCCGGCTGCACTGCGCGGTGACGGTCGGCCCGGACGGCAGGGTCTCGGTCGCCGACCTCGGTTCCACGAACGGCACAACCTTGGACGGCCGGCGGGTGGGCCCCCGCCCGGTCGCTCTGGCACCGGGCGCGCTGCTGCGGATCGGCGAGTCGGCCCTGCGCCTCACCCCGGCCGCCGGACCGGGGGCGTGCGCGCGGACGACACCGGACGGGGAGGGGCATGTACGCGTGCCGAATCCACGCGCGGGCGAGGACCGTGTCGGCGGTGGTGGCAGCGGGGAGCCGGCCAGGACGACGTCGGGGACGGGGACGCTGGGGTCGGGGTACGCGCGGGTACCGGCCGCGTATCCGGTGCAGCCGGGTCGTCCGACCCACCACGGCTACGGTTCCGCACCCTGGGCCACCACCTCCGGCGGGTACGGGGCGGGCACGGGGGAACGCCCGCCGGCCCCCGGCCGGGGCGACGCACCGGGGATCGAGAACCGCGAGACGGACCCCTCCGATCCCGGCGGGCGCACGGTGCACGTCGCTCCCCGGGGCGAGCTGCCGCGGGTCCCCAAGGGGCGCCGGGTGTCGCAGCCGAGGCCCGCCGACGGCGACCCGGACGCCGGACGCCCGGGCGACATGTACCGCGACCCGTACGACGGGGCGACCCCAGAACCCCCGGCGCCCCCCACCGGGGTCACCCACTCGGGCACCGGCGGCCCCGGGGCCCCTCCCCCCACCAGCCGTAAGGGCACCCCGCTGCGCGGCACCGACCTGGACGGCGCCGGACTCACGCAGCAGCCTTCCGGCGCCCGCAGGCGCGGCGGGCTCTCCGCCTGGGCGCGGCGCCTGGCCGGAGGACGCCAGGGACCGGAGAGCGCCGGGGCGGACGGGCCCGGCGGGGAGGCGGTCGGCGCCGTCCCGCCCGAACGGGCCGTGGCCGCGCCGGGCCCGCCCGAGACCTGGCCCGACCCCGCCGCCCTGCTGCTGACCGCGCTGGGCCCCGGGCCCCGGCTGTGGGAGCGCGGGCCCGGCCATCCGGAGACCCTCGCGATACGCCTCGGCACGGCCGACCGGGCGGTGCCGGGCGGCTCGGGTCTGCTGCCCGCCGTACCGATGACCTCGGGACTGCGCGAGGTGGGCTCGCTGGGCCTGGCCGGCCCGCGCGAGCGGCTCACCGGGCTGGCCCGCGTGGTGCTGGCCCAGCTCGCCGCGCTGCACTCCCCCGACGTGCTGGAGATCGTCCTGATCGCCGCGGACCGCTCCCGCCCCCTGGAGGAGCGGACCGCCGAATGGGCCTGGCTGGGCTGGCTGCCGCACGTACGCCCGGGGCACGGCCAGGACTGCCGGCTGCTCCTCGCCCACGACCGCGAACAGGCCGCGGCCCGCACCGAGGAGCTGCTGCGCCGCCTGGCGGACCACGACCACGCGGCACGGACCTCACCCACCCGACCGGCCCCGGCCGCCCCGCTCATCCCGGAGCAGCCCCGGCCCGCCGACGCCGACCGGAGCGAGCGCCGGCGTCCCTCCTGGGCCGTGGGCGACGGCGCCGGCCCGGCGGACGGCTTCGCGGGGCCGTACACCGTGGTCGTCGTGGACGGTGATCCCGGTGACCTCGGTGCCTCCGGTGCCCCCGAGGTGCGCGACGCGCTGGTGCGGCTGGCCGTGGAGGGACCGCGGGCCGGGATCCACCTGGTGTGTCTCGCCGAGACGTCCGCCGCCTCCGCCGCGTCCCCGGTCACGCGGACGTACGAGGCGGCCTGCGCGGTGACCCCGGCGTTCCGGGAGTGCGGTGCCGTCGCCCTGCTCAGCGGGGACGTGGCGACCACCCTGCGGCTGCTGCGGGTGGCCGGCACCGGCGCCGGTACGGGGACGGTGTCGGCACCGGGCCCGGTCGGTCACGGCACGGTCGCCACGGTCGACGCGGTCTCCCCGGCGTGGGCCGAACGCTTCGCGCGGGCGCTGGCACCGCTGCGCCCGGAGGGCGTCCCCGGCGCGGTGCACACGCGCGTGTCGGCGCCGCTGCCCCAGTCGGCGCGGCTGCTGGACGAGCTGGGGCTGGCCCGTGCCACCCCGGCCTCGCTGATGGCCCGCTGGGCGGACGCGGCCGACGACAGGGAGAGCACCGGCGGCCGGGTGTCCGCGGTGCTGGGCGCCGGTCCCCGCGGCCCGGTCGCCGCCGACCTCGCGGCCGAGGGGCCGCACCTGCTGGTGGAGGGGCCGTCCGGCAGCGGCCGTACCGAACTGCTCCGGGCCGTCGTCGCCTCCCTGGCCGCAGCCGAACGGCCGGACCGGCTGGGCATCGTCCTGGTGGACGGCCGGTGCGCCGCCGCGTCGGGCGGCGGGCCGGGCGACGGACTGCGGGTGTGCACGGACGTACCGCACGTCACCACGCACCTCAGCGCCAACGATCCGGTGCGGATGCGGGAGTTCGCCCAGTCGCTGAGCGCCGAGCTGAAGCGGCGTGCCGAACTGCTCGGCCGGTCGGACTTCGTGGAGTGGCACACCGGGCGTGAGCTGTCGGACCGTATGGTCGCCCAGCGCACGACCGCGCCCCGCGGCCAGGCGGCCGCCGGCGGTGAGCACTCGGGGGACCTGGACGCCCCGCCCAGTTCGACGCTGCGGCTGCGGCCCGGGGCGGCGCGGCGCAGGACGGAGGCCCCGCCTCCGCTGCCCCGGCTGGTGGTGGTCGTGGACGACCTGGACGCGCTGGTCTCCCCCGCGCTCGGCTCGCCGGGGCGGCCCGCCGCCGGGTCGGTGCTGCGGGCGCTGGAGGCGGTCGCGCGGGAGGGCGAGCGGCTGGGCGTGCACCTGGTGGCCGCCACCGGCCCCTGCGCCCGCACGGCGGAGACCGAGCCGGCGAAGCGGGCGACCCTGCGCGTGACGCTCGACCCGCCCGCGCCGGGCGGCCGTGGGGACACCTCCCCGTTCGAGCAGGGCCGGGACAACGGAGGAGAACCGGCGCCGGGACGCGGACAGTTGGCCCACCCGGACGGCACGGCGACCGCGTTCCAGGGCGGACGGGTGACCGGCCGCATCCCGCGCACGGCGACGCTGCGGCCCACGGTCGTACCGCTGGAGTGGCACCGCATGGGCGATCCGCCGGCCCGCCGCCCGGTCCGGGAACTCGGCAACGGCCCGACCGATCTCGCGCTGCTCGCCAGCGCGCTGGAACGCGCGGCCCGCCAGGTCTCGGCCACCGAGGTGCCGTCCCTGCTCTGACCTGACTCCGAGCCGGCTGACCCCGCGTCACCCGACCGCTCGCCACCCGGCACGCGGCACGGACACGCCCCGCCCCGGCATGCCCCGCTCCGGCGCCCCACGGCCCCGGAGAGTCACGACGCGGTCACGATCCCGGACTTGACACACGACGCGGTCTTGCCGCCCCCGTCCTCCCGGGCGTACACAGAGCCCACGGGACAGCGCTCGACGTTCGACGAGGTACGAAGAACGGGGCAGTGATGCGCAGGACGAGCAGAATCATCCGGATACGCAGGTCACCCGGCACACCCACGGAAACGGCGACTCCCCGCGTCCGCAGGGCCGCGAGAACCTCGGCCGCCGTCGTCGCGGGTGTCCTCGCGGTCTCGCTCACCGCGTGCAGCGGGGACGACGACGGCGGCACCGCCGACGGCGCGGGCGGCACCGCCGACGAGACCGCCGCCACCGTCACGCTCCCCCGGCTGGACGGTGAGAGCCTCGAGGTCGCCGCCGTGTGGACCGGCACCGAACAGGCCAACTTCAAGAAGGTCCTGGCGGAGTTCGAGAAGCGCACCGGAGCGAAGGTGACCTTCGTTCCCGCCCAGGATCCCATCATCAACTTCCTCGGTTCGAAGATCGCGGGCGGCGCCCCGCCGGACGTGGCGCTGCTGCCGCAGCCGGGCGCCATCAAGCAGGCCGTCGACAAGGGCTGGGCCAAGCCGCTCGGCGCCGAGGCGACCAAGGAGCTCGGCGAGAACTACTCGCAGGGCTGGCAGGACATCGGCAAGGTCGACGGCAAGCAGTACGGCGTCTACTACAAGGCCGCCAACAAGTCGCTGATCTGGTACAACGCCCAGGTCTTCGAGAACGCGGGAGCGGCCGAGCCCAAGACCTGGGACGAGCTGCTCACCGCCGCGCAGACCGTGTACGACTCCGGCGTCACCCCGTTCTCGGTCGGCGGCGCCGACGGCTGGACGCTGACCGACTGGTTCGAGAACGTCTACCTCTCCCAGGCGGGCCCGGAGAAGTACGACCAGCTCGCCGCGCACGAGATCAAGTGGACGGACCCTTCCGTGAAGGAGGCGCTGACCACGCTGGCGGAGATCTGGGGCAAGGCGGACTACGTGGCGGGCGGCCCGGGCGGCGCGCTGCAGACCGAGTTCCCGGCCTCCGTGACGCAGACGTTCACCGGCGGCGACCAGCCCAAGGCGGGCATGGTCTACGAGGGCGACTTCGTACAGGTCAACATCGGTGAGACCAAGGCGAAGGTCGGCACGGACGCGAAGGTGTTCCCGTTCCCCGCGGTCGGTGACAGCCCGCCCGTGGTGTCCGGCGGCGACGCGGCCGTGATCCTGAAGGACTCCAAGGCGTCGCAGGCCCTGGCGACCTTCCTCGCCTCCCCGGACGCGGCCGGCGTCCAGGCGAAGCTGGGCGGCTACCTCTCGCCGAACAAGAACGTGCCGAACACGGCGTATCCGAACGCGGTGCAGCAGAAGATGGCCAAGGCGCTCATCGACGCCGGTGACGACTTCCGCTTCGACATGTCCGACCAGGCTCCGCAGGCGTTCGGCGGCACCCCCGGCAAGGGCGAGTGGAAGGCGCTGCAGGACTTCCTGAAGAACCCGAAGGACATCGCGGGAACGCAGACCCGGCTGGAGGCCGACGCGGCCGCGGCGTACGGGGACTGAGCCGGCGATGGCGTCGGACACGGCGGCAGGGGTCCCCGAGGTCCCTGCCGCTCCCCAGTCGCGCAGGAGCGTCACCGGCACCCGCAGGACCGTCGCGGCGCTGTTCCTGCTGCCCGCGCTGCTGCTGCTCGGTGCGCTCGTGGTCTACCCGATCGGGTATTCCGTCATCCGCAGCTTCTACGACCAGTCCGGTGGCGGCTTTGCCGGATTCGACAACTACCGGGCCCTGTTCACCGACGACGGCATCCGCACCGCCCTGAAGAACAACGTCATCTGGGTGGTGTTCGCGCCGACGGTCGCGACCGCGCTCGGTCTGGTCTTCGCGGTGCTGACCGAACGGATCCGCTGGGGCACGGCGTTCAAGCTGGTCGTCTTCATGCCGATGGCGATCTCGATGCTGGCGGCGGGCATCATCTTCCGCCTGGTGTACGACCAGGACCCGGACAAGGGCGTCGCGAACGCGGTGTGGGTGGGGGTGCACGACACCTTCGCCGAGTCCTCGGCGTACCCGAAGGCGCATCCGGGCCGCGAGTCGCCGCTGGAGGCGGCCGGCGGGGGCGCCTTCGTCACCAAGGGGACGGTGCGCGTCGGGGACGCCGTCACGCTGCCGCTGGTCGGTGTCGCCCCGGACCTGATCCCGGAGGGCGCCGAACGGGCGGCCGCGCCGAAGCCGGAGCCGGACCGGATCACCGGCACGACCTGGCAGGACTTCACCCGCGGCAAGGGCGTCGGCACGCTGAACGGCGTCGACGCCGACGAGTTGGGCTACCCCGGCATGAGGATCGAGGCGGTCAGGGACGGCACGGTGGTGGAGACGGCCACGGCGGGAGCCGACGGCACGTTCTCCCTGTCGTCCAAGGCGGACGGGGCTCGACTCCGGCTTCCGGCGAGCAACTTCAAGGAGCCGTACAACGGCCTGGACTGGCTGGGCCCGTCGTTGGTCACGCCCGCCGTCATCGGCTCGTACATCTGGATGTGGGCGGGCTTCGCGATGGTGCTGATCGCGGCCGGACTCGCGGGCATGCCCCGGGAGTTGCTGGAGGCCGCGCGGGTCGACGGTGCCAACGAGTGGCAGGTGTTCAGACGGGTCACGGTGCCCCTGCTGGCGCCGGTGCTCGCGGTCGTCACCGTCACCCTGATGATCAATGTGCTGAAGGTGTTCGACCTGGTCTTCATCATCGCCCCCGGCTCCTCCCAGGACGACGCCAACGTCCTCGCGCTGGAGCTGTACCGCAAGGGCTTCTCCGAGGACCAGCCGGGCATCGCCAGCGCGATCGCGGTGTTCCTGTTGCTCCTGGTGATCCCGGTGATGTGGTTCAACGTGCGGCGGCTGAGGCGGGAGGTCAGGCGATGAGCCCACGTCTGCTCAAGGCACGGCCCCCGGTCAAGTCGCTTCCACCGGGCTCCCGTTCGCTCGCCTCCCGGCTCGCGGACCGGGTCGGCGGGGGGCTGGTCCAGGCGTTCCTGATCGTCGTCGGGCTGTTCTGGCTGGTCCCGACGATCGGGTTGCTGCTGGCCAGTCTGCGCACTCCCGAGGACATGGCCGCCGACGGCTGGTGGACGGTGTTCACCGAGCCCTCGCAGCTCACCTTCGGCGCCTACGAGACCCTGTTGGAGAACGGCGACATCACCGGCTCCCTGCTGAACACGGCGTACATCACCGTCCCGGCGACGGTGCTGGTGGTGGTGATCGGTTCGCTCGCCGGATACGCCTTCGCGTGGATGGAGTTCCCGGGCCGGGACTGGTGGTTCCTCGGTGTGGTGGGGCTGCTGGTGGTGCCGGTGCAGGTGGCGCTGATCCCGATCGCCGAACTCTTCGGCAGTCTCGGCATCTTCGGCTCGCTGGCCGGGGTGGTGCTGTTCCACGTCGGCTTCGGTCTGCCGTTCGCGGTGTTCCTGCTGCGGAACTTCTTCGCGGAGATCCCGAAGGAGCTGCTGGAGGCGGCCCGGCTGGACGGCGCGGGTGAACTGCGCCTGTTCGCCCGGGTGGTAATGCCGCTGGCCGGGCCGGCGATCGCCTCGCTGGGCATCTTCCAGTTCCTGTGGGTGTGGAACGACATGCTGGTCGCGCTGATCTTCACGGACTCCGGGAGCCAGCCGATCACGGTCGCCCTGCAGACGCAGGTACGGCAGTTCGGCAACAACATCGACGTGCTGGCGCCGGGCGCGTTCATCTCGATGGTGATCCCGCTGGCCGTGTTCTTCGCCTTCCAGCGGCAGTTCGTCTCCGGCGTGATGGCGGGCGCCGTGAAGTGAGCTGCGCGGAGGCAGAGTTGACGGGCGGGTCCGGGGCTCCGCACAAAGGGCCCCGGGCCCGCCCCTTCGGGTGACGGATGCCCCGGATGCCGCACACGGCGTAACCCGGGCGGCCCGGCGGCCGTTCCCGGGCCGAACCCCCCGTGCCGACCGTTGGATGTCCCTTGCCCAGGTTCCGTGTCACCGTCCCCGCGCGCCCGGGGTGGGCGCACCCGCCGCACCGGGTCCGGGTGTACCGGGCCGTCCGCCCGGCGCGGCCCGCTCCGACCCGGCCACCCACCTGGCGGCCCTCGGGACGGCCTTCGGGGCGGCCCGGCCGGTGAGCCCGGGGCGGCTGTTCGCCTACTCGATTACTCGATTGCTCGATTACTCGATGACAAGATCGACCGGGATGTTGCCGCGGGTGGCGTTGGAGTAGGGGCAGACCTGGTGGGCCTGCTCGACCAGCTTGCGGCCGGTCTCCTCGTCCACGGTGTCGGGCAGCTCGACGCGCAGCGTCACGGCGAGCGCGAAGCCCTCTCCCTGCTTGCCGATGCCGACCTCGGCGGTCACCGCGGCCTCGCTGACGTCGACCTTCGCCGCCCGGCCGACCAGGCCGAGGGCGCTGCCGAAGCAGGCCGCGTAACCGGCGGCGAACAGCTGCTCCGGGTTGGTGCCCTCGCCACTGCCGCCCAGCTCCACGGGGGCGCCGAGACCGAGGTCCAGCTTGCCGTCGGAGGTGACGGCGCGGCCCTCGCGGCCGTGGGTGGCGGTGGCGACGGCGGTGTAGAGCGCGTCCATGGGAAACCTTCCCTCTCGAGTCGTGGCCGGGCGGCCGGCCCTCTGCCTTCGGGGCTCCGGCCGCCGCACGACGCAAGTAGAGCACGCAATTCAATTGCGCGCAATCAAATGGCCCGAAAGAGCTACCCTGGGGCCATGACACCGACCCCGAACCCCCCGCCGGCCGCGTCCCCGGCGCCGGCCGCGGACCCGGCCGGTGCCCCGCCGCCCGGTTCCGCCGACGACTGGCTCCGCCTCGACCGGCAGATCTGCCTCTCCCTGCACGCCACCTCGCGCGCCTTCAACGGCGTGTACCGCGTGGTCCTCAAGGACCTCGGCCTCACCTATCCGCAGTACCTGGTGATGCTGGCCCTCTGGGAGCACGGCACCCTGCCCGTCAAGAAGCTCGGCGAACACCTGCGGCTCGACTCCGGCACCCTGTCCCCGCTGCTCAAACGGCTGGAGACGGCCGGCCTGGTGCGCAGGGAGCGCAGCACGCTCGACGAGCGCTCGGTGGAGGTGCGACCCACCGAGGAGGGCACCGCGCTGCGCGAGCGGGCCGTGGACGTCCCGCGCCGGATCGTCGCCGCGACCGGCTTCGAGATCGACGAGATCCAGTCACTGCGGGCCCGCCTCGACCGGCTCACCGCCGCACTGGACACGGCGGCGGCGAACGGCGCCTGACGGCTGCGCGGCGCCGCCGCAGCGGACATGGGGGTACGAAGTACCTGTTAGCGGGCAAAAGGTCAGTAATCCATTCACCCGAGCCCCAGGGGACGCCTATGCACCCCCACCGCCCCCAGGCCGCCGCCGGCGGCGCCACCGGCATCACCGTCGTGGTCATAGGCCACGACGACGCCGCCCATGTGACCGACGCCGTGCGCTCGGCGCTCGGGCAGGGCCCGGCCGTACGCGAGGTCGTGGCCGTCGACGACTGCTCGACGGACGGCAGCGCGGGCCTGCTCGCCCGGCTGGCCGGGACCGAGCCCCGCCTCCGGGTGATCCGGCACCGCGCCAACAGCGGCGGCTGCGGCTCCCCGCGCAACACCGGGCTCGACGCGGCGACCTCGCCGTACGTGATGTTCCTGGACAGCGACGACGTCCTGCCGGCCGGTGCCGTGGACGCGCTCCTCGGCGCGGCGGGCGCGGCGGACGCGGACGTCACCGGCGGGCTGTGCGTGCGCCGCGAGCTGCCGTCGGGACGCGAGGTGCCGTGGCAGCCCGGCCTGTACGCGGCGCCCCGGGTGCTCGCGCACCCCGCCCGGCGCCCCCGCCTGGTGCACGACACCCTCTGCGTCAACAAGCTCTACGCGACGGCCTTCCTGCGCGCGCACGGCATCCGCTTCCCCGAGGGGCACTTCCCCTACGAGGACTTCGTCTTCACCGCGCGCGTGTGGGCCGCCGCCCCGCGCGTCGCCCTGGTCCCGGACCGGGTCTACGTCTGGCAGGTGCGCCGGTCCGCCCGGCGGCTGTCGATCTCGCTGGACCGCGCGGGCCTCGACAATTGGCAGGACCGCACGCGCGCGTGCCGCACGGCGCACGAGATCCTGCTGGCCGCAGGACAGAAGGAACTGGCACGGGCGGCGCGGGCCAAGTTCCTCGACCACGAGCTGCGCATGTACGTGCGGGAACTGCGGCTGCACGACGCGGACTACCGGCACGCGTGGTGGGCGCACACCCGCGCGTTCCTCGCCGAGTACGACGCGGCCGACTGGGCCCGCGACCCGGTCGCGCCCGGCCGGCTGATCGGGCGGGTCCTGCTGGCCTCCCCCGAGCCGCGCGACCTGCCCCGCCTCCAGGAACTGGCGGGCCGCCCGGCGCGGCTGTGCCCGCCGTACCCCCGCGCGGCGGACGGTACGCCCTGCTGGTCCGCCGACCTGCCCGGGGTCACCCTGGAGCCCCTGCTGGCCCGTCCCGTGACCCGGCTGCCGCTCGCCGTCGACGCGGAACTGCGCCCCCGCACCCGTGCCACCCGGCTGCGCCTGCGCCTGCACGAGCTGTACGGCCTGCTGGAGCGGGCGCACCCGGTGGAGCTGGAGATCGAGTGGCGGCACCGGGACGGCGGCGGCAGGAGGGTGTGCACGGTGCCGCTGCGGGCGGCTGCCGGGGGCGGCTGGTCCGCGGAGACGACCGTACGGCCGGCCCGGCTGGCCGCGCTCGGCGCCGGCGCCTGGGACCTGCGCCTGCGGGTGCGCTTCGGCGACGGCTCGAGCCGCGAGGTCACCGCGCACGCGTGTGCGGGCCCCGGTCTGCTGCGCCGCCGCGCGGTGCCGAGCGTCCGGCACGGCGTGGTGCTGGTCCGGCCGTACGCCACCCACTCGGGCGCGCTGGCACTGCGGGTCGCACTCGGCGTACGCGGCGCCGCCTCCGTCGTACGCGGGAGACTGTGGCGCCTGCTTCACTAAGATCCGGGAGAGCGGCGGGGACCGACCACCCGCCGCGGGCCAACGACGAGGGGACGTCCGCACATGACCTGGTTGATCACCGGCGGCGCCGGCTACATCGGGGCGCACGTCGTACGGGCGATGACCGAGGCGGGCGAGCGGACGGTGGTGTACGACGACCTGTCCACCGGCCTCCCCGACCGGGTGCCGGACGGAGTGCCGCTGGTGGTCGGCTCGACCCTGGACGGCGAGCGGGTGGCCCGCGCCCTCGCCGACCACGAGGTCACCGGCGTCGTCCACCTGGCGGCGAAGAAGCAGGTCGCGGAGTCGTTGGAGCTGCCCCTGCACTACTACCGGGAGAACGTCGAGGGCCTGCGCGTCCTGCTGGAGGCGGTGGCGGCGACCGGTTCCGTGTCGTCCTTCGTCTTCTCGTCCTCGGCGGCGGTGTACGGCATGCCGGAGACCGCCGCCGAACTGGTGACCGAGGACACCCCCTGCGCGCCGATGTCCCCGTACGGGGAGACGAAGCTGGCCGGCGAGTGGCTGGTCCGCGCGGCGGGCCGGGCCACCGGTCTGTCCACGGCCTCCCTGCGCTACTTCAACGTGGCGGGCGCCGCGAGCCCGGAGCTCGCCGACACGGGCGCCCACAACCTCGTCCCCATGGTCTTCGAGAAGCTCACCGAGCAGGCGCCCCCGCGCATCTTCGGCGACGACTACCCGACCCCGGACGGCACCTGTGTCCGCGACTACATCCACGTGGTCGACCTGGCCGAGGCCCACGTGGCCGCGGCGCGCGCCCTGCGCGCCGCCCCCGGCCGGGACCTCACCCTCAACATCGGCCGCGGCGAGGGCGTCTCCGTCCGGGGCATGATCGACCGCATCAACGCCCTCACCGGCCACGACCTGCCGCCCGCGGTCGCCCCCCGCCGCCCCGGCGACCCGGCGAGCGTCGTCGCCTCCGCCGACCGCGCCGCCACCGAACTCGGCTGGAAGGCCCGCCACACCGTCGACGACATGATCACCTCAGCCTGGCAGGGCTGGCTCCGCCTCCACCCGTCGGCGGCCCGCGGCTAGTCTGCGCGGATGACCTCTGCCCCGACCTGGTCCGAGCGCGCCGTGGGTGCCGTCGTCGGTTCCGCCGTCGGCGACGCCCTGGGCGCCCCCTTCGAGTTCGGCCCCGAAGGGGCCTTCTCGGCCCGCTTCTCGGAGCCCGGAATCGGCGGCGAGATGTGCGGGGGCGGCGGCTGGGAGCCGGGTGAGGCGACCGACGACACGCAGATGGCGGTCCTGGTCGCCGAGTCGCTGCTGGAGCGCGACGGCCTCGACCTCCCCGACGTGTTCCGCCGCTTCCAGCGGTGGGCCGCCGCCGGCCCGAAGGACATCGGCCTCCAGACGGAAGCAGTACTGAGCAGCGGCGACCCGTGGGACCTGGCCGCCGCCCTGCATTTCCAGACCAGTCAACGGGCAGCAGGAAACGGTGCGTTGATGCGTGCCACCACTTCCGCCGTGTACTTCGCGTGTCTGGGCCGCGAGGCCACCATGGACGCCGCCCGTCGGCTGGCCGCGCTCACCCACGGCGACCGTGCGGCCTGGGAAGGCACGGCCATCTTCCACGAGTTGGTACGCGTCGCCCTGACCGGAGACGACCCCCTCTCCGCCGTGGCCGACACCCTGTACTCGGTCCACCCCGACCACCGCGAGCGCTACGCCACCGTCCTCGCTTCCGACTGGCATCCGGACCTGGCCACGGAGTTCAACGGCGCCGTCTGGCCCTGTCTCGCCTCCGCCGTCTGGGCAGTACGCACCACGACCGGCTACGAGGACGCCGTACGCGCCGCGATCGACCTCGGCGGCGACACGGACACGGTGGCCGCCGTGACCGGAGGACTGGCGGGGGCGGTGTACGGCATCACCGCCGTGCCCACCCGCTGGGCCGAGACTCTGCACGTACCCCTACCGGGCTCGGAGGGACGAGTACTGCGGGTGGCGGACATGGCCGCCCTCACCCGACGGTTGTGCCGCTGAGCGGCGCAGAAAGTCGCCGGAGCCACCGGTCACCCGAGTCGAACGCGGATGCCTCGTTGAAGGGAGAGCGGGCTTCTGGCTCTATTTCGAGGCTCGCGGCCTGACGCTCGGTCCGTGGGAACTCGCCGAGACCGAGGGGGATTTCAAGCTGATGTGGTGGCCGATGGGTGACGCACTCCGGGCCATGCACGAGGGGCGGTTCCTCCTGCCCGCCGGGCCGCCGACCCCACTCCTGGCAGATCACCGCCCCGCAGCGGACTGACCTGTCCCGCCGCGTCACAGCGCCTTGAGCGCCGCCGTCGTGGCTCTGGCCAGGGCGGGCAGGTAGCCCTTCGGCAGTTTCGGGTTGCGGATGACCACCGAGCGCCAGTACAGGGGGCCGGAGATCAGGTCGAGGGCCAGGGCGTGGTCGACCTCGGGGCGCACCTCGCCCCGTTGCTGCGCCGCCGTGACGACGCCCCTGGCGACCCCGTCCTGGCCCTCCCGCAGCGCCTTCCGGAGTGCCTCGGCGATGTCGGGGTTGCGGGCGGCCTCGGCCTGGAGGTCGGGGAGGATCTGCGAGGCGACGGGGTGGCGCAGGGCGCGTGAGGTGACCTCGTACAGCAGCCGCAGGTCTCCCTCCAGGGAGCCGGTGTCCGGCGCGGGCAGTCCCTGCACGGCGATGGCGGAGACCAGATCGAGGACCAGGTGCAGTTTGGAACGCCAGCGGCGGTACACCGCGGTCTTGCCGACGCCCGCGCGGCGCGCGATCCCCTCGATGGACATCCGCGCGTAGCCGACGGCCGCGAGTTCCTCGAAGACGGCTGCCCGGATGGCCTCCGTCACGTCCTCCCGCAGTACGGCGGCCCCGGCGGGGGCCCTGCGGCGCGGACGCGGCTGGGGCTCGTCGGCGTTGGTCGTCATGCGGCCCAGCATAGGGCGTGACGACGATACGGGCCCGTTCTGACGCCGACATGTACACCGATCCGGCACAGACCGGCGCGCCCGCCCCGGTCGTTGCGACGAAACGGTTGCGTTCCGACGTGCGTTCGCCCTACGCTCGCGTTGCGACGATACGGTGCCGTCCCGACGTAAGTGAACGCGCGAAAACACGCGGGGAAACACCGGGCGGAACACGGCATCGCACCGCCACGCCGCCACCCCCACTACTCCCCCTAGCGAAAGAAGCGGATGTGAGTCAGGCCCTCCACACACCGCCTTCCCCACCGGTCCGCCCGGTCCCGGCCGAGGACGACCTCCCGGCGCTCGCCGCCCGGTACGGGCTGACGGTCAGCGGCGCCCGGCCGTCGCTGCCCGAGTACGTCCGTCAGCTGTGGGCGCGCCGGCACTTCATCCTGGCCTTCTCCCGGGCGAAGCTGACCGCGCAGTACAGCCAGGCCCGGCTGGGCCAGCTGTGGCAGGTGGCCACCCCGCTGCTGAACGCGGCCGTGTACTTCTTCATCTTCGGGCTGCTGCTGGGCGCCCGCAAAGGCATCCCGCACGAGATCTACGTGCCGTTTTTGGTGACCGGGGTGTTCGTGTTCACCTTCACCCAGAGCTCGGTGCTGGCCGGGGTGCGGGCCATCTCCGGCAACCTGGGCCTGGTGCGGGCGCTGCACTTCCCGCGGGCGGCGCTGCCGGTCTCCTTCGCGCTGCAGCAGCTGCAGCAGCTGCTGTTCTCGCTGGTCGTGCTGGTGCTGGTGGTGCTGGCGTTCGGCAGCCTGCCCGGACTGTCCTGGCTGCTGGTGGTGCCCGCGCTGGGGCTGCAGTTCGTCTTCAACACCGGGCTGGCGCTGCTCTTCGCGCGGCTCGGCAGCCGGACGCCGGACCTGGCCCAGCTGATGCCGTTCGTGCTGCGCACCTGGATGTACGCCTCGGGGGTGATGTTCAGCATTCCGGCGATGCTGGCCGACAAGGACGTGCCGGGCTGGCTGGCCGACGTGCTGCAGTGGAACCCGGCCGCGGTCTACATGGACCTGGTGCGCTTCGCGCTGATCGACGGCTACGGCTCCGCGTATCTGCCGCCGCACGTGTGGGCGGTCGCGGTGGGCTGGGCGCTGCTGGCCGGGGTGATCGGTTTCGTCTACTTCTGGAAGGCCGAGGAGACCTACGGTCGTGGCTGACAACGCTGCTGAGAAGATTCCCACCGTCATCGCCGACGGCGTCGACATCGTCTACCGGGTCAACGGCACCGGCGCCGGACGCGGCTCCGCCACCGCCGCCCTCAACCGCATCGTGCGGCGCCGGAAGACCGAGCAGGCGGCCGGCGTGCGCACGGTGCACGCGGTGCGGAACGTGTCCTTCGTCGCCTACCGGGGCGAGGCCATCGGCCTGATCGGCACCAACGGATCGGGCAAGTCGACCCTGCTCAAGGCCGTCGCCGGACTGCTCCCGGTGGAGAACGGCCGGATCTACACCGGCGGCCAGCCCTCCCTGCTCGGCGTCAACGCCGCCCTGATGAACGACCTCACCGGCGAGCGCAACGTCCACCTCGGCGGCCTCGCCATGGGCATGTCCCGCGAGCAGGTCCGGGAGCGCTACCAGGAGATCGTCGACTTCTCCGGGATCAACGAGAAGGGCGACTTCATCACCCTGCCGATGCGCACCTACTCCTCCGGCATGGCCGCCCGGCTGCGCTTCTCCATCGCCGCCGCCAAGGACCACGACGTCCTCCTCATCGACGAGGCGCTGGCCACGGGCGACCGCTCCTTCCAGAAGCGTTCCGAGGACCGCATCCGGGAGCTGCGCAAGCACGCCGGGACGGTGTTCCTGGTCAGCCACAGCAACAAGTCGATCCGGGACACCTGCGAGCGCGTGCTGTGGCTGGAGCGGGGCGAGCTGCGCCTGGACGGGCCGACGGACGAGGTGCTCAAGGAGTACGAGAAGTTCACCGGCGGCCCGGACAAGGCCCGCAAGCCCAAGCCGAAGCCCAAGCCGAAGGCCACGGCTGAACCGAAGACCGAGACCGAGCCGAAAGCCGCGACCGAGCCCACGACGGTGACCGAACCGGAGGCCGCCACCGCCCCCTCGTGAGGTGCCGCCCGTCCGTCTCCGGGCAGCCCCTTCGTCACATTGATGCCACTATGACCGAAGGGAACGCCCGGATCGGTGACGAGACGAAGGAGCCCCGAGATGCCCGAGCTCAGCGTCATCGTCCACGGACCGAACACCCAGGACCACCTGACCGGCCTCCTCGACTCCCTCTGCTCCCCCGACTCCCTCACCGCCCGCACCACCTTCGAGGGGGATCCCTCCCCGGACATCGAGGTCATCGTCGCCGCCGTGGGCGACTGGGCCCGGGAGACCGCCGAGCGGCACACCCCCGACATCCAGGTGCTGCCCCTGCCCGACGGCACGTCCGACCCGGTGGCCAGGGCGGCGGGGGCGGCCCTGGCCACCGGCCGCTGGCTGCACTTCGTCCGCGCCAAGGACGGCCTGCCGTCCGGTGGTCCGCGTGCGGTCGCCGAGCACCTCGCCCGGCTCCCCGACACCGTGGACGTCCTGCTCCTGGACCACGTCCGCAGCACCTGGGACAGCTCCGGCCTGCCCTCCCCCGACGGCCCCCTGCTCGTCCGCGCGGGCCACGCCGAACTCGCCCTCGACGACTGCGCGCACCTGCTGCGCCTCACCCCGCTGCTCGGCACCCGCGTCCTGCGCGCCGCCTTCTGGCGGACCCGTCACACCCGGCTCACCGCGGTCGGCGTCCCGGACGGCGACACGTTCGACGAACCGTACGCCGCCCGCGCCGCCCTCCTGCTCGCCGACCGCGTCGCCTGTCTGCCCCGCGTCGCCCACGAGGACCGGCGGCTGCGTCCCGCCGCTCTCCCGCCGGTCACCCCCGAGCAGCGCTACGCCCTAGTCGAACACTACGAAGCCCTCCTCGGCCTCGCCGACGACCGCCCCGCCGTCCACGAGGCGCTGTACGAGATCATGGTCGACGACTGCCTGCGCACCTTCGTCCGCGGCGGCATGCCCGATCCGGTCGCCCGGGAGTTCTTCCGCCGCGCCTCGCTGGCCGCCGTACGCCACCGCCCCGAGGGCCACCGGCGCCCGGCAGGCCTCGAGGGCGTCCGGCGCTCGCTGCTCGAGGAGGGCGCCTACACCCGGTACCGCGCCCTCCAGGCCGCCAACCGCACCCGCCGCGCCGCCGGGTCCGCGGCGCGCGCCGGCAGGCGGCAGCTCGGCACCCTGCTCGTCGACCACCACTACCGCAGGGCCCTGCGCCGCCCCGTCGACCCGGACCTGGCGGTGTTCACGGCGTACTGGAACCGCGGTGTCGCCTGCAATCCGGCCGCGATCGCCGCCAAGCTCGCCGAACTCACCCCGTGGATCCATCCGGTGTGGGTGGTGAACGCCCACAGCGCCGCCCTGCTCCCGCCCGGCACGGACCATGTGGTGCCCGGCACCCGCCGCCACGGGGAGGTGCTCGCCACCGCGAAGTACCTCGTCAGCAACGTCAACTTCCCGGACGCCGTGGTCAAACGCCCCGACGCCGTCCACCTCCAGACACACCACGGCACCCCGCTCAAGCGCATGGGCGTGGACCAGATGCCGTTCCCGGCCGCCGCCCGGGGCCTGGACTTCCAGGCCCTGCTGGAGCGCGTTGACAAGTGGGACTACAGCCTCTCCAGCAACAGCCACACGACCCGCATGTGGCAGCGGGCGTACCCGTCCCGCCACGTCTCGCTCGACTACGGCTACCCGCGCAACGACGTCTACTACACGGCCGGCGCCGACGACATCCGCGCGATCCGCGAACGCCTCGGCGTCGCCCCCGGTCGCCGGGCCGTGCTGTATGCGCCCACGCACCGCGACTACGAGGCCGGCTGGGTCCCGCACCTGGACCTCGCCGCGCTCGCCGACCGCCTCGGCGAGGACACCGTCCTGCTGGTTCGAGGCCACTACTTCTACGACGGGAGCGCCGGAACCGCCGGGAGCGCCTCCCCCCGCACCGCCCCCTTCACCGCGCTGCGGCGCGGCGGCCGCAGCGCCCGCATCGTTGATGTTTCGTCCTACGACCCGGTCGAGGACCTGTGTCTGGCCGCCGACCTGCTGGTCACCGACTACTCGTCGATCATGTTCGACTACGCCAACCTGGACCGCCCCCTGGTGATCCACGCCGACGACTGGGACGTCTACCGGGAGACGCGCGGCGTCTACTTCGACCTGACGGCCGAGGCGCCGGGCCCGGTGGCCCGTACCCAGGAGGAGCTGACCGGGATCCTCACCACCGACGCCTGGCGCGACGCGAGCGCGGCGAAGGCGCGGGCCGTCTTCCGGCGCCGGTTCTGCGAGTACGACGACGGCCGCGCCGCCGAACGCGTCGTGCGCCGGGTCTTCCTCGGCCAGGGCGAGGAGTCGCTGCCGCCGGTGCTGCCCCTGGAGGAGCGCACCCCGGCGCCCGCCCCCGAGGAGGCGAACTCCTGATGAGTCCGCTCCCCGAGGCGAACGGCCTTCGAGAAGCGCTCGACGCACCCGACGTCACCGTGACGGTCATCGTCCACAACGACGCCGAACGCCTCCCCCGCGCGGTGGAGTCGGTCCGCCGGCAGACCCACCGCGACCTCGAGATCGTCATCAGCGACGACCACTCGACGGACGGAACCCCCCAGGTGGCACGGCGGTTGGCGGCCGCGGACCCGCGTATCCGGTACCTGCGCCTGCCGTACAACAGCGGCGGCTGCAGCGCGCCCCGCAACCGCGCCCTGGAGACCGCCCGCGCGCCGTATCTGATGTTCCTCGACAGCGACGACGAACTCCCCGCGAACGCCGTGGCGCTGCTGCTCGCCGCCCACCGCGAACGGGACATCGACTTCGCGATGGGCGCGGTACGACGCGTCCGCACCGACACCGGCCGCCGCTCCACCTGGATGCCGCACCTGGTGCGCGAGCGCCGCACCCTGGACGGCATCGAGGCCGATCCGCGGCTGTTCTTCGAGCACCTGTCGACCGGCAAGATGTACTCCCGGGCCTTCCTCGACCGGCACGGCCTGCGCTTCCCCGAGGGCATCCACTACGAGGACCAGTTGTTCTCGGCGCAGGCGTACTGCCTGGCGAGGAGGTTCACGATCGTCCCGGAGCCGGTGTACCTCTGGTACATAGCGCCCTACGCCGCCCGGGAGTCGGCGTCCATCTCCAACCAGCGGCACAAGCTGGACAACGTCCGCGACCGGGTCCGCGTCCAGCACCTCATCGACGCCTTCCTCACGGAGAGCGGGCACGCGTCACTGCGTGCGGACAAGGACCACAAGTTCCTCAAGCACGACGTCCGGATGTACACGGGCGACCTGCCCCACCGGGACGACGAGTGGCTCGCGGGCTTCGCGGACCTGCTGAACCCGTACCTGGAGACGCTGTCGCCCGGCGCGTACGCCCGCCTCCCGCGCGCCGAACGGGTCGTCCTCCGGTTGCTCCGTGACCGCCGCCTGGCCGAGGCCCGGCAGGCGGCCCGCGGCCTGGGCCACGACATCGGCCCGAGGCAGCTGACCGTGGGCCCGGACGGCCGCGCCTACTGGGGCGACCGGGTTCCCGCGTCCGCCGCCGCCCGCGCCGAGCTGGACCTCTCCGACCTGGAACCGGACACCCGCCCCTTCCTCACCGCCCTGTTCCGCCACGAGATCACGGACATCGACCGAGGTCCCGGCGGATCGGTCGAACTGACGGTGCGTACCTACGATCCGGCGCTGCGCCTCCCGCTCGGCCCGCAGCGCGCGACCCTCCTCGTCTCTCCCGGCCGGCGCTGCCTCAGCGTGCCCTTCCGCCTCTCCCCCGTCCGCTCCGGTGTCTTCGAGGGCCGCGTCGGCCTCGACCTGGCGGCTGCCTCCCTGCCGGTGAGCGGCTTCGCCGGGGTGCGCCATCCGCTGCTCCACCTCACCCTGCGGGGGCAGGGCAACGCGGGTCTCCTGCTGGCTCCCCCGGCCTTCCCCCCGTTCACCGCCCGTGTCCCGTACCGCCGTGGCGCGGCCCCGCACCGCGTCACCGTCGAACCGGAGGGCCACGGCGCGGGCCGCCTGCAGATCCGCTGGGAACCCGTGGGGGTGACGGCCCGGGTGACCCGCCCGACGGTGCGGCGTCTGGCCCGCCCGGTGGCGAACGTGCTGGGGTGGTGAGGCGCGCGGTCAGCGCACCGCGTAGAGCGTCTGGCCCTCCGGTCCCCGGGCCACGGCCCGCAGCCCGGTGTCGTGCAGGGTGCCCGTCGTGTCCACCACCCACCGCACCCCGTACGCCCGCTCGATGCCCCGGCGCACCCGCGCCGGTGTGCGCGGCGCGAAGTACTGCTCCGTGGCCGCCGCCCTGCGCTTCTCGTCCGGCAGGAAGAAGTCGGGGTAACCGGGGGCGACCGTGTAGGGCCCGTACGCGGGAATCCGGCGGGCCGGCTCCGTCTCGGCCATGACGACGTCCCCGTACTTCACCCACGGTGTCATCCAGTGGTACCCCGTCCACGGCTCCCGGTACCGGGCCTCGACCGCAGGGGGCAGCGCCTCGCGCGGGACGACGTAGCCCACCGCTCCCGCCTGCGCCCACGCGCCGACGGCCAGCGCACCGGTCAGGACGACGGCCCACCCGGCGCGCAGCGTGCGCCGCGCCGCCCCGAACGTCTCCAGCGCGGCCGCGAGCTGCGCCGGGATCAGCACGGCGGGCAGTGCGCGCCCCCACGCGTAGTGGCCGCTCAGCCAACCCGCCGCGAAGACCAGCGCGCCCAGCGCGAAGAACAGCGCGAGCGGGTCCCACCGGTCGCGCCGCCACCGCACGGCCAGCGCGGCCACGCCGAGCAGCACGAGCCCGAACCGGGCCGGCAGGTCCCGGTACAGCTCCCGGTGCACCGACTCCAGCCCGGCGCCGGCGCCCATCAGCGCGAAGAAGTCGTAGTACGGCCAGGCCCACAGCACGAGGACGCCCAGCAGCAGCCCGGCGCCGAGCCGCGGCCACACCGCCCGCGGCAGTCGCGCGGGCCGGGCCGAGAGCACCGTGGCGAGTGCGCCGACCGTGGCCACGACGCCGGTGAACTGGTGGCACAGCAGGATCACCGCCCACAGCGTGCCCAGCCCCGCCCACGTTCCCCACCCGGCCCGGCGGCGCAGCGCGGCCGTCAGCCGGGCCCAGAGGTGGAAGGCGAGGCCCAGGGTGAGGGTGCTCGGGTAGGACACCGTCAGCGCGAGCGAGTGGAGCCCCGGGAAGCCGCTCCACAGGAACGGGGTCGTGCCCCACAGGAACAGCAGGCTCAGCAGGGCGAGCGCGAAGACGGCCCGCTGCCCCGCCCCGTGCGCGGCCCGGGCCCCGGTCCCGCGAGCCGCCTCGCGCACGGTCAGCGCCCGTGCGTAACGCCATACGCCGGTCACCAGCAGCGCGAGTCCGGCCAGGGCTGCGAGCCGCAGCACTACGAAAACCGGCAGACCCGTCAGCCGGGCGAGGCCGCCGAGCAGCACGGTCCACGGCGAGTAGTACGGGCTCTGCGTGTCCGCGTCGACCAGGGGGTTGCCGGGGTCGGCCAGGTCGTGCCGCAGGCGTTGCAGGGTCGCCGCGTGCATGCCGAGGTCGCCGGCCCACGGGAGTGGCACGATCACCGCGAGCAGCAGGACCAGGGCCGACCCGGCGGCGACCTGAACGGCGGCCCGGGCGATGCCCGCCGACCGGAGCGCGGCACCCGGCCCGCCGGTCCTCCCGGGCAGGGCGGGCCGGGCACCGGCAGAGCGGCCGGAACGAACGGGACGGACGGTCACTCTCAGAGCCTTAACACCACATCGGCCCCGGGGCACCCCGACGACACCACAGGGGTGCCCCGGACCGTCGTGTCCGGGGCACCCCTGGGTGCGTCAGTGCCGTGTCGCTGCCGCGTCGGCGCCGTGCCCTACGAGTGCGTGCGCAGCAGCGTCCGCATCGTCCGCATCGCCACGGACAGGTTGGCCAGGTCGAACGTCTCCGAGCTGCGGATCTCCTCCAGGGTGGTGCGGGCCCGGCCGAGGATGGCCTCGTTCTTCGCCTCCCACGCCTGGAACCGCTGCTGCGGTGTCGCCGTGCCGTTGCCCGCCGCCAGCACCTCGGCCGTCACCGCCGCGTGCGCCGCGTACAGGTCCTCGCGGATCGCCGCGCGGGCCATGGACTGCCAGCGGTCCACGCGGGGCAGCTCGCTGATCCTGTCCATCAGCTGGGTGATGCGCAGCCGGTCGGCGAGGTCGTAGTACACCTCGGCGACGTCCAGCGGCTCCTTGCCCAGGCGGTCGGCCACCGAGACGATGTCGATCGCCGCGAACGCGGAGGAGAAGCCGGCCACGCGGGTGGCGAGTTCGCCGGGGACGCCGACGCCCGTCAGCTCGTCGTGGATCTTCTGGAACCACTCCAGGTCCGCGCCGCGCAGCAGCTTGGGCAGCTGCGACCAGACCTGCTCGACGCGCTCGGCGAAGAACGTCACCGTCTCCTCGAGCTCCAGCGGCTGCGGCCGGTTGTTGAGCAGCCAGCGCGTGCCGCGCTCCACCAGCCGCCGCGAGTGCAGCCGGATCCGGGTCTGGACGTCCGCGTCGACCTTGTTGTCGAGCTCCTCGACGCCGTCCCACACCAGGGCGGAACGGAAGATCGCGCGGGCCGCGGTCTGGGCCCGGACGATCTCCTCCAGCGACGCGCCCGTCTCCTCGCGCATCCGGTGCAGGTACGTCGTACCGCCCGTGTTGACCGTGTCGTTGACCAGGACGGTCGTGGTGATCTCGCGGCGCAGCGGGTGGTTGTCGATCCGGTCGAGGAACTGCTCGCGCAGCGGGGTCGGGAAGTACGCGTGCAGCAGGGTCTTGAGGTACGGGTCGTCGGGCAGCGAGGTGCTCAGCAGCTCCTCGGCGACCGTGATCTTCGTGTACGCCAGCAGGACGGCCGTCTCCGGGCCGGTCAGGCCCTGCCCGGCGGCCAGCCGCTCGCGGATCTGGCGGTCGGTGGGCAGGAACTCCAGGGCCCGGTCGAGGTGGCCCTCGCGCACCAGGTGCTTCAGGAAGCGTTGCTGGGCGTGGAGCATGTCCTTGGACTGGGCCAGGGCGTTGGCGATGGCGGTGTTCTGCGCGTAGTTGGTGCGCAACACCATCCGGCCGACCTCGTCGGTCATCGAGGCGAGCAGCTTGTTGCGCTGCTTGACCGTCATGTCGCCGTCCGCGACCAGGCCGTTGAGCAGGATCTTGATGTTCACCTCGTGGTCGGAGGTGTCCACGCCCGCGCTGTTGTCGATGGCGTCGGTGTTGATCCGGCCGCCGTGCAGCGCGACCTCGATCCGGCCGAGCTGGGTGAAGCCCAGGTTGCCGCCCTCGCCGACGACGGCGACCCGCAGGTCCTTGCCGTCGACGCGGATCGCGTCGTTGGCCTTGTCCCCGACGTCCGCGTTGGACTCGGTGGACGCCTTGACGTACGTACCGATGCCGCCGTTCCACAGCAGGTCCACCGGCGCCTTGAGGATCGCCTTCATCAGGTCGGCCGGGGTCGCCTTGGTGACGCTCTCGTCGAGGCCGAGGGCCTCGCGGATCTGGGCGTTGACCGGGATGGACTTGGCGCTGCGCGGGAACACCCCGCCGCCGGCCGACAGCAGGTCGGGGTCGTAGTCCGCCCAGGAGCTGCGCGGCAGCTCGAACAGGCGGCGGCGCTCGGCGTAGCCGACGGCCGCGTCCGGGTTCGGGTCGATGAAGATGTGCCGGTGGTCGAAGGCGGCGACCAGCCGGATGTGTTCGCTGCGCAGCATGCCGTTGCCGAACACGTCACCGGACATGTCACCGATGCCGACGGCCGTGAACTCCTGGCTCTGGGTGTCCACGCCCAGCTCCCGGAAGTGCCGCTTGACGGACTCCCAGGCGCCGCGGGCGGTGATGCCCATGCCCTTGTGGTCGTATCCGGCGCTGCCGCCGGAGGCGAAGGCGTCGCCGAGCCAGAAGTCGTAGGACTCGGCGACCTCGTTGGCGATGTCCGAGAACCGCGCGGTGCCCTTGTCGGCCGCGACGACGAGGTAGTTGTCGTCCCCGTCGTGCCGGACGACGTCCACCGGGGGCACGACCTGGCCGGCCACCATGTTGTCGGTGATGTCGAGCAGCGCCGAGATGAACGTCTTGTAGGAGGCGACGCCCTCGGCCATCCAGGCGTCGCGGTCCACGGACGGGTCGGGCAGCTGCTTGGCGACGAAGCCGCCCTTGGCGCCGACCGGCACGATGACGGTGTTCTTCACCATCTGCGCCTTGACCAGGCCGAGGATCTCGGTGCGGAAGTCCTCCCGGCGGTCCGACCAGCGCAGGCCGCCGCGCGCGACCTTGCCGTAGCGCATGTGCACGCCCTCGACCCTCGGCGAGTACACCCAGATCTCGAACGCCGGACGCGGCGCCGGCAGGTCGGGGATGGCCTGCGGGTCGAACTTCATGGAGATGTAGTCGTGCGGGCGGCCGTCGCTCGACTGCTGGAAGAAGTTGGTGCGCAGCGTCGCCTTGATCACGGTGAGGAAGGAGCGCAGGATGCGGTCCTCGTCGAGCGAGGCGACCTGGTCGAGGGCGGCGTCGATCTCCTCCAGCAGGGCGTCCAGCAGCTCGAACCCGGCGCCCTGCCGCTCCGGCGACAGCCGCGCCTCGAACAGGGAGACGAGCAGCCGGGTGGTGTGGATGTTGTTGCGGAGGGTGTCCTCCATGTAGTCCTGGCTGAACGTGGAGCCGGCCTGGCGCAGGTACTTAGCGTACGCGCGCAGTACCGTCGCCTGCCGCCAGTCCAGCCCGGCGCTCAGCACGAGGGCGTTGAAGCCGTCGTTCTCCGCCTGGCCGGTCCAGGTCGCGGCGAAGGCGTCCTGGAACCGCTCACGGGCGTCGTCCCCGAGGTGTTCGGCGTCGGACACCTTGGGCATCCGCAGTCCGAAGTCGTAGATCCAGGCGACGCTGCGGTCGGCGCGGCGCAGCTCGTAGGGCCGCTCGTCGACGACCTCGACGCCGAGCCGCTGGAGCACGGGCAGCACGGCGGACAGGGAGACGGCCTCGCCCTGGCGGTAGATCTTGAAGCGGCGCTCCCCGGGGGCCGCGCCCACCGGCTCGTACAGGCTGAGCTCGAAGTTCTTCTCCTGGTCGAGCTGTTCCAGCCGGACGATGTCGGCGACGGCGCTGCGAGGGGGGTGGTCGGCCTTGTAGCCCTCGGTGAAGGCGCCCGCGTAGCGGCGCAGCAGTTCGGCGGCGCGCTCCTCGCCCAGCTCTGCGGTGAGTGCCTCGCCGAAGCCGTCGGCCCAGGAGCGGGCGGCCTCGACCAGGCGGGCCTCGATGCGCTCCTTGTCGGTGTCGGACAGCTGGAGCAGCTCGGTGCCCTGCGGGACACGGACCACGAAGTGCAGCCGGGAGAGGATCGACTCGGTGTTCCAGGCGGTGAAGTCGACGCTGACGCCGCCGAGCTCCTCCTTGAGGATGTCGATGATCCTCAGGCGCACCCCGGTGGTGTAGCGGTCGCGCGGGAGGTAGACGAGGGCGGAGTAGTAGCGCCCGTACTCGTCCTGGCGCAGGTAGAGCCGCAGGCGGCGGCGCTCCTGGAGGTAGAGCACCGAGGTGGCGATGGCCTGGAGCTCGCCGACCGGGGTCTGGAAGAGCTCGTCGCGCGGGTAGGTCTCCAGGATCTGCAGCAGGTCGCGCCCGTCGTGGCTGTGCGGCGAGAAGCCGGCCCGCTCGAGGACCTCCTCGACCTTGCGGCGGATCACCGGGACCCGGCGGACGGACTCGGTGTAGGCGGCGGAGGAGAACAGTCCGAGGAAGCGGCGCTCACCGACGACGTTGCCGTCGGCGTCGAACTTCTTGACGCCGATGTAGTCCAGGTACGACGGCCGGTGCACGGTGGCCCGGCTGTTGGCCTTGGTCAGCACGAGCAGCTTGTGCTCGCGCGCCTTGGCCCGGGCGTCGGCGGGCAGCCGCTCGAAGGAGGGGCTGACCGGATGGCCCTCCGGGGTGGCGTGGTGCGGGTCGGCACGCAGGATGCCCAGACCGGTGCCGGGGAGGGCGCCGAGGGAGTCGTCGTCGCGCAGCTGGTACTCGCGGTAGCCGAGGAAGGTGAAGTGGTCGTCGGCGAGCCAGCGCAGCAGTTCCCGGGCCTCCTCGACCTGCTGCCCCGGCACGTCCCCGGGGGCGGGTTCGTCGGGCAGCCCCTCGGCCAGTCCGATGGCGGCCTGCCGCATCTTGCCCCAGTCCTCGACGGCCTCGCGGACGTCGGACAGGACGCGCAGCAGGTCGGCGGTGATCTGCTTGAGGTCGCCGCGGTCGGTCTCGCGGTCGATCTCGACGTGGATCCAGGACTCGGTGTGGGCGTCGTGCGGGAGGTCGTCGGCGGGCGGGGTGGCGAGCACCTCGATCAGCTGCCCGGTGAGGTCGCGGCGGACCACGATCTGCGGGTGGATGACGACGTGGATGCCCCGGCCCTGACGGGTCAGCTCGTTGGTGACGGAGTCCACGAGGAAGGGCATGTCGTCGGTGACCACCTCGACGACGGAGTGGCTGCAGGTCCAGCCATTCTCCTCGACGGTCGGGGTGTGGACCTTGACGTTGGCCGTGCCCTGGGGACGGTTCTCGGCCAGCCGGAAGTGCGCGACGGCGGCTCCGAAGACGTCGACCGGGTCGCGGCCGAGGAGGTCCTCCGGGGCGGTGTGCAGGTAGTAGCGCTGGAGGAACGCGAGCACGGTGTCCCGGTCGGGCATGCCCTTGTCCGTCGTCCCGGTCGGCAGTTTCCCGCCGGCCGGGCTGTTCTCAGCTACCCGGGCGGCCTTTTCGAGCAGCTCGGCCTTTGCTTCGTCCAGCTTGGTCTGCATTGTCCTCTGACTCCTGTCGCGCGCCATTGCGTGACGTAGAAGGAAGTACGGTCTCCGCGCTTGCGGTGCGGTGGTACGACGCGGGGTGTCCGGTCCGTTCCGACGCTATGCCGCAAGATGAGACGAGCGGGGGCTTCTCTGCCAACTTCGACGCGCCCGCCGGGTGTGACGCTGCTCTCTTCCGCGTCCGTACCCGGGGAGTGCCGCGCGCCCCTGGAACCCTTCGGGTCCTCTCCCGCCCGCGAGGACCAGCGAGCCCCGCCCGGCCACGGCTGTCGTCCGTGCTCTCCGGGCGCACGGCGGGGACGGCGAGGCCCCCGCGAGCTATCGCGCTGATCACGCCACCCAGGCTATCGCCCCCCGCAGGGGGCCCGTCATGAGCCGTATGTGTACAAAACACAGGGTGGAACTTGGACGTTCTGCACAGTGCGCGCCTGCGGTGCTCAGTGCTGCGTGCGCGGGCCCGGCGGTCAGCCGGCCAGGCGTTCCGCTTCCGCGACGGCCTCCGCCAGCGTGTCCACCACCGGCACCCCGACCGCTTCGAGGCTGGCCCGACTGTGCGAACCGCCGGTGTAGAGCACGGCTTTCGCCCCCACGCGCCGGGCGGCCAGCGCGTCGTCGGCGGCGTCCCCGATCACCACCGTACGCGCCGGGTCGATGTCGGTCAGCGCGCGGAGGTGGCGCACCATGTGCTCCGACTTGCCTCCGCCGGACGGCCCGGACCGCCCGTCGACGCGTATGAAGTGCGGCTCGATGCCGAAGCCCCGGACCAGCGGCACGAGGTCGTCGTGCCCGTACATGCTGAGGATGGACTGACTGCGCCCCGCCTCCGACCACTGCGCCAGCAGCTCGGCCGCGCCCTCGGCGAGCGCGCACCGCACCCGGTGTTCGGAGTAGTACCGGTGGAAGGTCGCGTCCATCAGCTCCCACTCGGCCCCGCTCGGCAGCCGCCCCATCAGCCGCTCGTAGAACTTCGGCACCGGCACGCAGTACAGCTCCCGGTACCGCTCCAGCGTGAGCGGCTCCAGGCCCAGCTCGGCGAAGGCCGCGTTCGTCGCGCCGATGACCGCGTCGACGTCGTGGAACAGCGTGCCGTTCCAGTCCCAGACGATGTGCGCGTCCGTGTGCATCCCCATGGAAGAAAAAGTACCCGCCGGCACTGACAACCGGGCCGCCGACTCGGCCCTCGGGGCCTGCCCGACGTCTCATGCCGCAGACGCGGGGCCTGGCACACCCTCCCCCAAACTCTTCGAGCAGGGGGACCCCCAGCGGCGTTGTCGTCACTCACCGGCTCCCCCGAGCTCTCGACGAGCCCGGGAAGGGAGGACCCCATCGCGTCGACGCCCTCCTCCACCGTGCGGCTGCACGCTCCCCGCAACCCTCGGCTGCGCTCAAGCGGGAGCACCCCCTCGCCCCCGCCCACCCGCGCTGACAAGGCACCGCCGGTTTCCTGCGCCCTGCTCCGCCGGACGGGCCCTAAGCCGTCGGGCCCAGCAGGTTCGGGATCTCCTGGGTGGCGTACCACAGCAGTTCGTGGTCCTCCGCCCCGTCCACGGCGGACTGGGCGTTCCCGTCCCCGCCGTCCGCGGCCGGCAGCGCGTCCGCAGCCGACGCCACGTCCGCCTCCGCGTCCTGAGCGTCCACGTGCACCGCCGCCGCCCTGTCCAGCCGGACGGGTCCGTCGACCCGCACCGCACCGGGGCCGGGGACCGGATCGGCCGAGACCGCCCGGTCGGGCACGTCCACGGCGACCACGACCCGGCGCCGCGGCGCCGCGGTGTCCGCCGCCAGCAGCCGCAACGAGGCCAGCGCGGCACCGCCCAGTGCCGCGTACTCCAGCTCCTCGACGTCGTCGGAGCGGTACCACTCGCGCAGCGCGGGCGTCACACCGTGGGCGGCGAACGGTCCCGGGCCCAGCTCACCCGTCCGGTACGCCTCGGCGAGTCCCGGGAGGGTGAGGGGGACGTAGACGCGCATGTCGGCCGCTTTCGTGGTCGGAGGTCCGCCGGCGTTCCGTCGAGGGGTGGTCGCACCCGGCCGGCTGGGCCTTCAGGATACGTGCGGGCGTCCCCCATCGGGTCCCTGCCCACCTCCTGGGCCGCGTCCACCCCGAGCCCGGAATTCACCCGGTGCGCCCGCTCCAGTACGGGGCCGAGGGGCCGCCATTCACTCGGATAAGTGAATTCCGCCGCCGCCCCGACACGGTTCACGGCGCCTTGCCGCCGCACTCCACCGCCCCGTACAAGATCCCCAACCCCGAAGTTACTGCCCGGTATCGCCTCGGTCCCCCGGCCGACGGCGACTCCCGGCCCGTCGAACGGAGTCCCGTGAACAAGGTCATGACCAGGGCTCAGCACCGCACCGGCACCCGCCCTCCCGGCCGCCGCGACACGCGCCGCCCCACCGGCGGCACCGTCCCGCCGCGCACCCCCGCGGGAGGCACCGCCCCCGCCCCGTCCCCCGGCGGGGGCCGCTCCTCTCCCGTACCCGCCCCGGCGTCCACGCGTCCCGCCGACAACCGCCCGCCGTCCTTCACGCCGACGGTCATGGCCACGGCCACGGCCACTGCCACGGCCCTGCTGCGACGGCGCCCGGCTCTCCCGGCCCCCGCGCCCCGGTCTCCCCGGCCGGCGCAGCCCCGTCCCACCGACCGCTTCGCCGAGCTGCTGCTCGCCGTCCTGAGCGGTCAGCGGCCCGTCCACTCGATGCTCCGGCACACCGCGGGCCGCGCCTACGACGAACTGGCGGACCTCGCCGAGCGCGGTCCGCTGCGCACCCGTGGCACCCGCCCGGTGGTGCGGGACATCGGTTACTACGTTCCCCGCGAGGGCGCGCTCGAGGTGTTCGCCCGGATCGGTGCCGGCGACCGGCTGCGGGCCATGGCATTCCGCCTGGAACAGGGCCAGGACCTGCGCTGGCGCTGCACCGCCGTGGAACTGGGCGGTACCCGCCCACCCCGCTCCCACGACCGCTGACGCCGAAGGGCCGGGCGACCCCTGGGGTCTGCCCGGCCCTCCGCCTGCTCTCACGGCTCCGTACGGAGCCTCACCGCTCGATCGGCCCGGAAGCCTCGCAGCTCGCTCACTTCTTGCGGCGGCGACCGCCCCGCGCCTGCTTGCGGCGCTCGGCGCGCGTGAGGCCGTCGGCCTCGGAGCGCACCGGCTCGTCCTCGGCGAACTCGCCCTCGACGGTGCCGCCCTCGCCGTCCACGGTCGGCGCGGAGAAGTGCAGGTTCCGCCGCTGCGGGGCGTCGAGCCCCTTGGCACGGATCTCCGGGCGGGCACCCGCCTGCGCGGGCACCGCGTCCTGCACCACCGGCTCCGGCTTGGCCTCCTCGACCGGGACCTCCTCGACCTGCTGCTCGACCTGGACCTCCAGGTTGAACAGGTAACCGACGGACTCCTCCTTGATGCCGTCCATCATCGCGGTGAACATGTCGAAGCCCTCGCGCTGGTACTCGACCAGCGGGTCCTTCTGCGCCATCGCGCGCAGGCCGATGCCCTCCTGGAGGTAGTCCATCTCGTAGAGGTGCTCGCGCCACTTGCGGTCCAGGACCGACAGCACGACCCGGCGCTCCAGCTCACGCATGATCTCGGAGCCGAGCTGCTCCTCACGCTGCTCGTACTGCTTGCGGATGTCCTCCTTGATGGAGTCACCGATGAACTCGGCCGTCAGCCCGGCGCGGTCGCCGGCCTCCTCCTCCAGCTCCTCCACGGTGACCTTCGCCGGGTAGAGCTGCTTGAAGGCGCCCCACAGCCGGTCCAGGTCCCAGTCCTCGGGGAAGCCCTCGGACGTCTCGGCCTGGACGTAGGCGTCGATGGTGTCGTCCATGAAGTGGTGGATCTGCTCGTGCAGGTCCTCGCCCTCCAGGACGCGGCGCCGCTCGCCGTAGATGACCTCGCGCTGCCGGTTCATGACTTCGTCGTACTTCAAGACGTTCTTACGGGTCTCGAAGTTCTGCGTCTCGACCTGCGACTGGGCCGACGCGATCGCGCGCGTGACCATCTTGTTCTCGATCGGCACGTCGTCCGGAACGTTCGCCATGGACATCACACGCTCGACCATCTGGGCCTTGAACAGGCGCATCAGGTCGTCGCCGAGCGAGAGGTAGAAGCGGGACTCGCCGGGGTCGCCCTGACGGCCGGAACGACCGCGCAGCTGGTTGTCGATCCGCCGCGACTCGTGCCGCTCGGTGCCGAGCACATAGAGCCCGCCGAGCCGCTCGACCTCGTCCTTCTCAGCCTTGACGGCGTCCTCGGCCCGCGCGAGGGCGTCCGGCAGGGCGTGCGCCCACTGCTCGATGTGCTCCTCGGGGTCGAGCCCGTGCTGGCGCAGCTCCGCCTCGGCGAGGTCCTCGGGGTTGCCGCCGAGCTTGATGTCCGTACCACGGCCGGCCATGTTGGTGGCCACCGTCACGGAGCCCCTGCGACCCGCCTGGGCGACGATCGTCGCCTCGCGCTCGTGGTGCTTGGCGTTCAGCACCTCGTGCTGGATGCCGCGCTTGCTGAGCTGCTGCGAGAGGTACTCGGACTTCTCCACCGAGGTGGTGCCCACGAGGATCGGCTGACCCTTGGCGTGCTTCTCCTCGATGTCGTCGACGACCGCCTCGAACTTGGCGACCTCGGTGCGGTAGATCAGGTCCGACTGGTCCATGCGGACCATGGGCCGGTTCGTCGGGATGGGCACCACACCGAGCTTGTAGATCTGGTGGAACTCGGCGGCCTCGGTCATCGCCGTACCGGTCATGCCGGACAGACCGGGCTGCTCCTTGCCGTTGTGGTCGCGGCGCTTGTAGAGGCGGAAGAAGTTCTGGAGGGTGATCGTGGCGAGCGTCTGGTTCTCGTCCTTGATCGGCACCGACTCCTTCGCCTCGATCGCCTGGTGCATGCCCTCGTTGTAGCGGCGGCCGGCGAGGATACGGCCGGTGTGCTCGTCGACGATCATGACCTCGTCGTCGATGATCACGTAGTCCTTGTCGCGCTTGAAGAGCTCCTTGGCCTTGATGGCGTTGTTCAGGTAGCCCACCAGCGGGGTGTTGACCGACTCGTAGAGGTTGTCGATCCCCAGCCAGTCCTCGACCTTGGCGACCCCGGACTCGTGGATGGCGACCGTGCGCTTCTTCTCGTCGACCTCGTAGTCGCCGGTCTCCTCGATGCCCTTGAGCGGGTTGCCGGCCTCACCGCGCTTGAGGCGCTTGACCAGCTTGGCGAAGTCGCCGTACCACTTGGTGGCCTGGTCGGCCGGGCCGGAGATGATCAGCGGCGTACGGGCCTCGTCGATGAGGATGGAGTCGACCTCGTCGACGACGGCGAAGTTGTGGCCGCGCTGGACGAGCTCGTCCTTGGACCACGCCATGTTGTCGCGCAGGTAGTCGAAACCGAACTCGTTGTTCGTGCCGTAGGTGATGTCGCAGTTGTACTGCTCGCGGCGCTGGGCCGGCGTCATGTTGGCCAGGATGCAGCCGACCTCGAGGCCCAGGAACTTGTGGACGCGGCCCATCAGCTCGGAGTCGCGCTCGGCCAGGTAGTCGTTGACCGTGATGATGTGGACGCCCTTGCCGGACAGGGCGTTCAGGTACGCGGGCAGGGTGCCGACGAGGGTCTTGCCCTCACCGGTCTTCATCTCGGCGACGTAACCCATGTGGAGGGCGGCGCCGCCCATGATCTGCACGTCGTAGTGGCGCTGGCCCAGGACGCGCTTGGCGGCCTCGCGGACGGTGGCGAAGGCCTCGGGGAGCAGGTCGTCCAGGCTCTCACCGTCGGCGTACCGCTCCTTGTACTCATCGGTGAGGGCACGCAGCTCGGCGTCGGAGAGGTCGGCGAAGTCCTCTTCGATGGAGTTGACCTGGCCCGCGATGCGGTGCAGTTTGCGCAGGATCTTGCCTTCGCCTGCACGCATGATCTTCGAGAGGACGGACACGGGGGGTGGTCTCCTTGCCGGTCGGGCCTGGGACGGTCGGTTTCCATTCCATTGCTGAGCAACGGCCATCGTATGCGAGGACCCCACCACGTCGGGAGGCCTGCCGCGACGGTGACCACGCACGGCTCCATATCTGTTTCACGGCTGCTTCAAAGAGGACAACGTCCGGAGCCCACGGATGGTGCCGCTTCACCCGTCGAATTGTGCGAAGGGTGACCATTTCCTCACGTACGGCAAACGGTTGGCGCCCATCACTCCTCCCTGAGGAGAATCGGCCGATGGAACCCGTCACGCTCACCACCGACCGGCTTCTGCTGCGCACGGTCGGCCCTCAGGACACCGACGCGGTGTACGCCGCCTGCCAGGACGCCGACATCCAGCGCTGGACCACGGTCCCCTCCCCGTATCTCCCCGAGCACGCGCGGGGCTTCACGGAGCAGATGTGTCCGGACGGCTGGGCGGACGGTTCGATGTTCACCTTCGGCGCCTTCCTCCTCTCCGGGGAGCTCACGGGCATGCTCGGCGTCACGATGCGCTCCCCGGGGGTGGGCGAGATCGGCTACTGGGGCGTCAAGGAACACCGCGGCAACGGCTACATGACCGAGGCCGCCCTCACCGTCTCCCGCTGGGCCTTCACGAAGATGTCGATCGACCGGGTGGAATGGCGCGCCGAGGTGGGCAACCGGGCCTCCCGCGCGGTGGCGGAGCGGGCGGGCTTCGTCGTCGAGGGCACCCTGCGCTCCGCGATCAACAACAAGGGCACGCTGCGGGACTGCTGGGTGGGCTCTCTGCTGCCGTCCGACCTGGGACTCGCGTCCACGGCGCCGTACCTGCCCGCCGGGGAGTAACGGGTGGGGGAGCGGGAGCGGAGGATGGGGCGGCGTCCGTCCGGGCCCGGGGCCGGTGTCAGTGCCGCCCCCTATCGTGCGGACGTATGACGACTCTCCCGCGTCCGGCCACGGACCTTTCGGCGGCAGAGGCCCGCCGCATCGCCCTGCGCGCCCAGGGCTTCCTGGGCGCCCCCGACCGTCGTTCCGGCGTCCGGGGGATCCTGCGTCACCTGGGCGCGGTGCAGCTCGACACCATCTCCGTCCTCGCCCGCTCCCACGAGCTCATCCCCTACGCCCGCCTCGGCGCCGTGGGCCGGGAAACGGTCGAGGCCGCGTACTGGAAAGCCGGCGCCCGGCCGCCGCGCGCGTTCGAGTACTGGTCGCACGCGGCCTGCATCCTGCCCGTCGAGGAGTGGCCGCACTTCGCCTTCCGCCGCCGTGCCTACCGCGGCCGCCCGCACTGGAACCACGAGCTCCCCGACGGGGCCTACGACCAGGTCGTCAAGCAGCTCCGCGCCCAGGGCCCGCTCACGGCCACGGAGTTGGGCGGCGCGAAACGCACCAGTGAGTGGTGGGACTGGTCCGGTGCCAAGGTCGCCGTCGAGCGGGCCCTGATGTACGGCGAGGTGGTGTGCGTCGAGCGTCGCGGCTGGAAGCGGGTCTACGACCTCGCCGAACGCGCGATCCCCGACGCCCTGCTGCACGACGAGCTGGACGACGCCGAGTGCCTGCGCCGTCTGGTCCGCCTGGCCGGTCAATCCCTCGGCGTCGGGACCCGCGCGGACCTCGCCGACTACCACCGCCTCAAGGGCGAGCAGGTCGACGCGGTGATCGCCGACTCGGGCCTGGTGCCGGTCACGGTCGAGGGCTGGTCCAAGCCGGCCTGGGCCGATCCGGAGGCCCTCGCCGCGCCTCCGCGCGGACGTCACCGTACGACGCTGCTGTCCCCGTTCGACTCCCTGGTGTGGGAACGGGCTCGCACCGAGCGGATCTTCGGCTTCACCCACCGCCTGGAGGCCTACGTGCCGAAACAGAAGCGGGTGCACGGCTACTTCGCGATGCCCGTACTCGCCGGTGGCCGGCTGGTCGGCCGCGTCGACCCGGCGCGCGAGGGCCGCACGCTGGTGGCCAGGCAGATCACGCTGGACGGCCCCAAGGCGGTCCCCGCCGTCGCGCAGGCCCTGGTCGAGGCGGCGAGCTGGGTGGACTGCACGAACGTCCGCGTGGAGCGCGTCGACGCGCCCGAACTGCGCGAACGGCTCACCCGGGAGCTGACCCGCGCTCTCGCCTGAGGTCACCGGATCTCGAGGATCTTCTCCCGCATCGCGTAGACCACCGCCTCCATCCTGGAGTGCAGCTGCAGCTTCTCCAGGATGTTGCGCACGTGGTTCTTCACGGTGTTCTCGGAGATGAACAGCTCCTTGGCGATGTCGCGGTTGTTCATCCCCGTGGCGACGAGCTTGAGCACTTCGAGTTCACGGTCCGTCAGCCGGGGCGCGGGCACCAGCCGGCGCTCGTCGGTGCGCTGGATCATCGACTTGAACTCGGTGAGCAGCTTCGACGCCATGGAGGGGCTGATCTGCGACTGTCCGTCGGCCACCGCGCGAATGGCGGTGGCCACCTCGTCCGTGGAGATCTCCTTGAGGAGGTAGCCGGTCGCACCCGCCTTGATGGCGTCGTAGAGATCGGCCTCCTCGTCACTGATCGTCAGCATGATGATCTTCGCGCTGGGGGCCACCTCCTTGATGGAGGTGCACGCCTCGATGCCGCCCCGCTTGGGCATCCGCACATCCATCAGGACGATGTCCGGCAGCAGGTCCGCGGCCTTCTCCACGGCCTCGGCACCGTCCCCCGCCTCGCCGACGACCTGGATGTCCTCCTCGGCCGCGAGGACGATCTCCAGTCCCCGGCGGAACAGCGCGTGGTCGTCCACCACCAGGACCCTGATCGGTTCCTTGCCCGCCTCCTCGGCCGGTTCACCGGCCGGCTCCTGGTACCCGGAGCCCGCGTGCGGGCCCCTGCCGGTGACGCCGTCGTCGGAGTCCTCTCCACGCATCGGGCCGAAGCTGTCCGCCATCGTTCCTCCCCCTGAAGGCTGTGGCCGTGGTCGTGAGCCATCGCCAACCCAAGGCAACGGCCCACCGGTTGGGCCGTTGCCGCCATGATTCCATGCCCGGACGGCACCGGGGTGCCGACGTGGGATGCGAAGTGGTCGCACACCGGTGCCCCCGGGGGCGCACACGCGCGCACCCGGGGGCACCGGTTCAGCAACTGCCGCCCGCCGGGTCAGCCGCCGAGGGGCCCGCCCGCCTCGGGAGCGTGCGGCTGCGTGACCATGGTGTCCGTACTGAGGTGGATCACGCCGTAGTCGTAGGCGTGCCGTCGGTAGACGACACTGGGTTCCTTCGTCTCGGAGTCGACGAACAGATAGAAGTCGTGCCCGACCAGCTCCATCTCGTAGAGGGCCTGATCGAGGGTCATGGGGGCGGCCACGTGGGTCTTCTCGCGGACGACGAGGGGTCCGTCACCCTGTACTTCCAGTGTGCCGATCTTCTTGGTGGGGACTGCGTCCTGCCCCTCCTCGGGGGAATGCGCGCCCGTCCCGTTGAGCGTCGCCGCACCCGGGACGTGGTCGGGGACCTCCGCTGCCGAGATCCTGCGCGCGCCGCGCCGTGAATAGCGCTTGTCGTGCTGCTTGCGCAGCCGGGCGTCCAGCTTCTCCGCTGCCAGGTCGAGCGCCGCGTACGGGTCGCTCGCCGCTGCCTCCGCCCGGATCACCGGACCGCGGGAATGGAGCGTGATCTCCACTCGGGCGCTGCGGTCGGCCTGCCGGGGGTTGGGCTCCTTGGACACCTCGACGTCGAGGCTGATCACCTTGCCGTCGAGCTTCTGGATCCTCTCCAGCTTCAGCTTCTCGGCCACGTGCTTCCGGAACCGCTCGGGCACCTCGATCTTGCGGCCCTTGACGACGATGTCCACGCAGAACTCCGTTCCCGGATCGCTCCGCCTCGGTGCGGAGCGTCTCCCTTTTGCACCAGGCCCCGGTCGACCCCGGAACCTCGGACTCGGTGACTTCCACCTCCATCCCCCATGGACGAGATCTACAGTCCACCAGCCCGGGTGATAACAGAAAACCCGTGGCACGGCATTCGGATTCGAGAGGTGTGGCCTGCGGCTTTCCCTCTCAACCGAACATATCTCGCCCGGACGGATGTCGTCACCCTCTACTGCCGCGTACCTCCGTTCAGGTGAATTCACCCTCTCGCTACCTGCAACGATGCAAGTTCCCAGTCAGTTCCGGTTTATTTCGAAAGAATCTGGTGAAGCCGCAACAACCGCCGCGCACTTCACGTCAATGGGCCGGTCGGCCCCATCCGCGCCCGCCACCGGGGCCGAACGGCCAAGCCCTTGATCCACCCTCTCGTGAGTCGATCCGTTTCGCCGTTCCCGTCGTTCTTGTCCTTCCCTTCGTGCCCCTCTCCTTTCCCATGTCTCACCCCTGTACACGGACGCGGACGCCGAAACACTCGAATCAGGCCCGACATCCACCTCCATGCGCGCCCCTCGCGCCCCCCACGCCCCCACAAGCGCTCCCGCACGCGGCTCGGTGTGCGACGCGAGACGCACCGCGCGCGCGGCCTCCGCCAGCGACGCCCCGGTCGTCATCAGGTCGTCGACGAGTACGACGGAGCCGTCGCGCAGCAGCCGGTCACAGCCCGGCGCCACCGCCAGCGCACCGGCGAGATTGGCCAGCCGCCGCCGGGCGTCGAGCCCCGACTGGTCGGCCACGTCCCGCCGATGCCGCAACGCGGGCAGCACCGAAACGGGTAGCCCCTGGCGCCGCAGCGCACCCGCCGCCGCCCGCGCGATCCGCAGCGCCGGGGCGTGTCCACGGGCCCGCACGGCCCGCCGCGCGGACGGCACGGGCACCAGCAGGACCGCCCCGCGGTGGCCGCGCACCGCCCCCGGAACCCCACCGGGGCCCGACCGCGCCGCCTCCCGCAGACCCGCGCGCACCGCTTTCGCCAAGGCCTCGCCCAGCGGCCGGGAGAGGGCCAGGGCGCCCCGCTCCTTGTGGGCCAGCAGCGCGGCACGCACCTCGTCCGCGTAGGGGGCGGCAGCGTGCACGACCGGCAGTCCGGCCGGCCGCGGCACCGGGCACACCCCGCGTGGCGCGGCGCCGCTCAGTGCCGTACGGCACCGCTCGCAGAGCACCGCACGAGGTCTGCCGCACCCGCCGCACTCGGCCGGGAGCACCAGGTCGCTCAGGTCCTGCCACCAGCCCCGCATGGCCCCACTGTGCCAACGCCCGCGGCCTCCGGCCACCCCTGTGGAAAACTCCGCACGGCCCGCAGACCGGTCGCCCCGGACAGACCGGTCACCCCGGATAGACCGGCGCGGTCCCCTCCGTCACCTGCTGCCACTGCGCACCCGACGACAGCCGCACGATTCCGTCCACCGAGTACGCCACCAGCGGTACCCCTTCATCGGGGGAGGCGGTCACCGCCTTGACGCCGGTCAGGGCAGCGGGCTGAGGCACCTCGGGTATGGAGCCGTCGACCTCGACGTACCGCATCTGCTCCACACCCCCCTCCTCCCGCCCGACCACCACGAGACGGCTGTCCCCGGTCCAGGACATGGCGGTGACCTTCTCCAACTCCGGCGTCGCGGGCCGCAGGTCCAGCACGGTGACGGTCGGCTGCTCGCCCGTGGTCCGTTCCTGCCCGTCCGGGCCGTCCCGCTCGATCCGCCCGATCATCAGGGACCGCCGGTCGCCCTTGGCCACGACGAGCGCGACCCTGACCCCGTCGGCGGCGACCCGGACCGCCTGGATCTGCCCGTCCAGACCCGGTGTGCGTACTTCCAGCGGCTCGCCCCCGCCCTCCTCCAGCAGGAGCAGCCGGGGGTTCCCCGGGTCCTGGTCGGCCACCCACAGGCCGCCGTGCGCGTCCCAGCTGGGCGCGGTCAGCCGGTCGCCCTCGGACTTGCCCGCGCTGGTCAACACGGGCTCCCCGAGCGAACCGCCCGGCACCAGCGATCCGACGTACAGCGACTTCCCGTCGAGCGCGACCCCGGCCGCGGTGCGCTCGTCCCGCGAGACCGCCACCGACCGCAACGGCGCCGCGCCCTCGCCGAGCGGCCCCGGCACCGGAGCCGGCTGGGTGGCGTTTTCGCCTGCGACGATCCGCACCAGCTGGTGCTCCTCGTCGATGAAGTACAGGTAGTCGGGGTGGTTCAGCGACCCCCGGTCGGCCACGGGCTCGGTGGCCTTCTGGGCCAGCGAGCACAGCTTCCTCCCGGCGGCCCGCAGCTCGACCTCGTCCACGGCGGGGCTGAGGTTGCGCAGCGTGAACAGCAGCTGAGCCGCCATCTCCCCGCACCTCTTGGCACCGACGTCGGCCGCCTTGTCGTTGAGCGGCACGGTCAGCCTGCCCTGGTCGTCCGCTGTCAGCGGACCGGCGCCCTTGCGCAGCGCCGTGCCCGTGGGGAAGCTCGACCTGACGGCCGGGTCCAGCCAGTTCGTGGGCCCGCCCAGGAGGGAGCGGACCATCTGGGTGGTGGGCTCCACGTGACTGCGCACGTAGACCGGGTCGGCGACCGCCATCGGCGGCCCGTCCGCATCGGGCCCACCTGCTCCCGCGGTGTTCGAGGCGAAGTAGTACTTGCTGACGGACATGTAGTTGCGCTGGAAGTCCGACTTGCCCATGACGACGCCCTGTGGCACCCCGTCGATGCGCCACTGGCGGGTCTTCACGTCCTGTGTGAGATGCACGAGCTGGTCGTACGGCCCGGAGTCGGCCGTGTACGCCTGCTGCGCGTCCACGGTGGCGACCTTGTCGCCGGTCAGCTTGAAGGAGAGCTCCCGGGCGTCCTTGCGGCCCGGCGGGCCGGGCTGGGCGCCCGGCCCGTCCGCCAGCACCGTGGTGGACAGCTCCGGCTTCCATACCTTCGCCGCCTCGGCGGTCAGATACTGGCGCGCGGTGCTGTAGTCCGGATCGTCGCTGGTCAGCGCCTCCAGGAAGCCCTGCACGATCTGGGGCGGCGACGCGTCCTCGCTCGGCGGCATCGCGAACACCCGCACCTGCGCGTCCTGGCGGGGCGTGGAGTCCACGCCCCGCACATCCCCGCTGTCGGGCATCGAGGCGCACCCGGCCAGCAGTACGACACCGCTGGTGGCGCACGCCACCACTCGTGCCGGTGCCGTCCTGCCGCGCCCTGCGCGCTCACCGCCCACGCGAAGCCTCCCCTTGCCTGTCCGCCTGCCGGTCCCCGGACCGGTCCTCGGGTTCGTTCTCTCGCCGGTCCCGGGCCGTCGTCCCGTTCTCCCCGCCGGGGTCGCCGAAACCGGCGCCGGCCTGCTCTCCGGTCCCCGCCGGCTCTTCCTGCCGTGCCCCGTCCCCCGACGGCCGCGACACCACGCGCGCACCGTTGCCGGGCAGTGCCGTCGGGTCGGCCGTGGGGGCCACGGTGGCAGACAGCGTCGCGAGCGGATCGCGGGCCGCGCGGGCCGATCCGTCGGTGTCCGCGGACCGCGCGGGCACGGTGGACTGTTTCTTGCCGTCCCCGCCGTCCCCGCCGTCCCCGTCGCCCTGCGGCTCGCCGACGCCGAGTCCGCTGTTGCGTCGTGAGTCCCTGGGCTCCAGGGGGATCGGGGAGCCCCGCAGCGGCTCGTCGGCCGTCCTGGGCAGCGTCAGCCGGAACTGCGAGCCGCCGCCCGGCTCGCCCCATGCCTGGAGCCAGCCGCCGTGCAGCCGCGCATCCTCCAGGGCGATGGACAGCCCCAGTCCCGTGCCGCCGGTGGTCCGCGCGCGTGCCGGGTCCGCCCGCCAGAAGCGGCTGAAGACCCGGGTCGCCTCACCGGGCTTGAGCCCGACACCGTAGTCCCGCACCGCGACCGCGACCGCCCCGCCCGCCGCGGCGAGCTTGACGACGACGTCCTTGCCGTCGCCGTGCTCCACGGCGTTGACGACGAGGTTGCGCAGGACGCGCTCCACGCGTCGCGCGTCGGCCTCGGCGACGACGGGCTGCTGGTCGCCGACGATCTTGATCGGCGTGCCCTTGCGCTCGGCGAGCGGCTCGGCCCCGCTGACCACGCGCCGTACGACTTCACGCAGATCTATCGGCTCCGCCTCGAGCGCCGCCGCGCCCGCGTCGAAGCGGCTGATCTCCAGCAGGTCCGAAAGCAGCGACTCGAACCGGTCGATCTGGTCCGCGAGCAGTTCGGCCGACCGCGCGGTGACCGGGTCGAAGTCCTCACGCGCCTCGTGGATGACGTCCGCGGCCATCCGTACGGTCGTCAGCGGCGTCCGCAGTTCGTGGGAGACGTCCGACACGAAACGGCGCTGCATCCGCGACAGTTCCTCGAGCTGGTTGATCTTCAGCTGGAGGTTCTGCGCCATCTTGTTGAAGGCTTCGCCGAGCCGCGCGATGTCGTCCTCACCGGTGACCTTCATCCGCTCCTGGAGACGCCCGGCGGACAGCCGCTCCGCGATCCCGGCGGCCATCCGCACCGGCGTCACGACCTGCCGCACCACGAGCCAGGCGATCGCCCCGAGGAGGACGACGACGAACAGCCCCGCGGTCGCCAGAGTGCCCTTGACCAGGCTCAGCGACTTCTCCTCCTGCGTGAGCGGGAAGAGGTAGTACAGCTGGTACGGATCACCGTTGGGGTCGTTGACCTGCTTGCCGATGACCAGGCCGGGCTGCGATTCCGCGCCGTTGCTGTAGACGATCCGCGTGTACCGCTGCGCCGCCGCGGTGTTGGCGTCGATCCTGTCCCGCAGGTTCCCGGGCACGCTCTGCGACGGGTCGACGTGCCCCGAGGCACGCGGGCCGCGCCCGCCGCCGCTCTCGTCGTCCATGGGCAGGGTGACCACGTCGAAGGCTCCCTGGCCGCCGCTGGAGAGCGACTCCACGAGGTCACTCATCCACTGGATGACGCTCTGCGAGGACCGGTCGCCCACCGCGACCGCGTTCTCACCGGTGCCGCTCGAGGCCTCGTCGGCCTGCTGCTTGGCCACCGCGAACCCGCCGGTGGCCTGGCTTTGCGACGCCTTCACCTTGGCGTCCAGCAGACCGTTGCGTACCTGGCCGATGACCACGAAGCCCAGCAGCAGGACCACGCCCAGCGACATCAGCAGCGTGGTGACGACGACCTTCAGCTGGATGTTCCGCCGCCACAGCCGCATGACGGGCAACAACGGCCTGCGCACCCAGCGGACGAACAGGCGGATCACCGGGCTGCCCTGGACTCCGCCCTGCAGCAGCCCGTCCTTGAGCAGGCGCCCCCAACGGGGGCGCCCTGATGCCCGGCTGCCGGACGATCGGCCGACAGGCCGCTCCGACGGGTCCCCGGGCCGGCCGGGCGCCGGAGCGGCACTGTCCCCGGACATGTCAGCTCGGTCCTGCCTTGTACCCGACGCCACGGACGGTCACCACGATCTCCGGCTTCTCCGGGTCCTTCTCGACCTTGGAGCGCAGCCGCTGGACATGGACGTTCACCAGCCGGGTGTCGGCCGCGTGACGGTACCCCCAGACCTGTTCCAGCAGCACCTCCCGCGTGAACACCTGCCACGGCTTGCGGGCCAGCGCGACCAGCAGGTCGAACTCCAGCGGGGTCAGCGCGATCGACTGCCCCTCCCGCTTCACGGAGTGTCCGGCCACGTCGATCACCAGGTCGCCGATGGCGAGCTGTTCCGGCGCCGGCTCCTCCGACCTGCGCAGCCGCGCCCGGATCCGGGCGACCAGTTCCTTCGGCTTGAACGGCTTGACGATGTAGTCGTCGGCACCGGACTCCAGGCCCACCACGACATCGACGGTGTCGCTCTTCGCCGTGAGCATCACGATCGGCACCCCGGACTCCGCCCTGATCAGGCGGCACACCTCGATACCGTCCCGGCCGGGCAGCATCAGATCGAGCAGCACCAGGTCGGGCTTGGCCTCACGGAAAGCGGCCAGCGCCTTGTCGCCGTCGGCTACGAAAGACGGTTCAAAACCTTCACCACGCAGCACAATGCCGAGCATCTCGGCCAGTGCGGTGTCGTCGTCGACGACAAGGACTCGTCCCTTCATAAACGACATCATCCCATTAGCTCATCGTGACCTGGCGTGACCTGGCGCACAGCTCGGCCAGGGCCTCGGCCGTCACGGGTGAGACGGCACCTTCCTCCGTGACGATCGCCGTCACCAGTTCCGGTGGTGTCACGTCGAACGCCGGGTTGTACGCCTGGGTCCCCAGGGGTGCCACAAGAATCCCGCCTCCCGCTTCGGTTCCGGCCACCGGCACCTGCGGTGCGGTGACCTCGGTCACTTCATGGCCGGGGCGCTGCTCGACCTCGATGGACGCCCCGTCCGGCGTCTGCGGATCCACCGTCGTCACCGGGGCCACGACGATGAACGGCACATGGTGGTACCGCGCCAGCACCGCGAGCGGATAGCTGCCCACCTTGTTCGCCACCGAGCCGTCGGCCGCGATGCGGTCCGCCCCTATGAGTACCGCGTCCACCTCACCGGCCGCGAACAGGGATCCCGCCGCGCTGTCGGTGAGCAGGGTGTACGCCATTTCACTGCGGGCCGCCTCGTATGCCGTCAGGCGAGCACCTTGCAGCAACGGGCGCGTTTCGTCCACCCACAGCCGCCTGAGCCGGCCCGCCCGGTGCGCCGCCAGCGCCACCGCGAACGCCGTGCCCTCACCGCCCGACACCAGGGAGCCGGTGTTGCAGTGGGTGAGGATCCGGTGCCCGCCACCGGGCAGCAGCTCGTCCAGCAGCGCCAGTCCGTGCTCGGCCATCCGCACGCTGGCCTCGGCGTCCTCGCGGTGCAGCCGCCGTGCCGCGGTCAGCGCGGCCACTGCCGCCTCCCGGTCGTCGCCGCCCCGGGCGACAACGCCCTGGTGGGCGGAGAGAGCCCGGCGCACCCCCACCGTGAGGTTCACCGCGGTGGGCCGGGCGCCCTCCAGCGCGGCCGCGGCGTCGTCCACGTCGAAGCCCCGTGCGGCGGCGAGTGCGACGCCGTACGCGCCGGCGATGCCCAGCAAGGGCGCACCGCGCACGGCCAGTGAGCGGATCGCCTCCACCAGCGCGGGTGCGTCCGTGCAGACCAGCTCGACCTCCTCGGCCGGCAGTCTCGTCTGGTCGAGAAGGATCAGAACGGGCCCTTCGGGTGGCTCTTCCCAGCGGAGCGCAGGTATCTCGGTCGGCCGCTTGTTGTCGCCGCCGTGTGCGTACTGATCAGCCATGCGGTCAGTCTGCCCCCTGCGGCACGGACAATTGAAGGTGCAGCCCGTCCCTCGGCAGATCCGGCAGGTCCGGCAGGTCCGGCAGGTCCGTTGGCGAACACCCCATGGCACGATGGCTGCGAACCTGCCGCCGCGACCGCGGACGGGCACCGTGAAGGAGCGATGATGAACGACACTCCGGGCTGGGCCTCGCCCGGATCCGCCCCGTCCGACGGGCAGGAGCCGGGTCAGGACGCACCCCAGGGTCCGGGCGTCAAGTGGTCGAAGGAGCAGCCGCCGCCCAGCCAGTGGTCCGCGCCCACCGGCCCGCCCGGCGCCACGGGCCCCGGCCAGGCTCCCCCGCCCGCACCGCCCGGCCCGGGATGGGGCACCCCGCCCCCCGGCGGCCCCGTGGGGCCCGGAGGATACGGCGGTCCCGGCGGCTACGGCGGTGGTCACGGCGGCCCCGGTGGCTACGGAGGTCCCGGTGGTTACGGAGCCTGGGGAGGCGGCTGGGGCGGTCCCCCGCCTGCCGCAAAGCCCGGTGTGATCCCGCTCCGCCCGCTCGGTGTGGGCGAGATCCTCGACGGCGCGGTCTCCACCATGCGCACCCACTGGCGCACGGCCCTCGGCATCTCGCTGACCGTCGCCGTCCTCATCCGGATCGTCGTCGTCCTCGTCCAGGGACTCTTCCTGAACAGCTCCAGCGCCGCGGTACTCAGCGACCCGAGCGCCACCCTCGACGAGCTGACCGGCGCCATGGGCGTCTCCCTGCTCAACAGCGGGGTGGTCTACCTGATCACCCTGGTGGGCACCCTCTCCGCCACCGCCCTGCTCGCGACGGTCACCAGCCGTGCCGTGCTCGGCACATCGGTCACCGCCGCCGAGACCTGGCGCGACGCCCGCCCCCAGCTCCTGAAGCTGTTCGGCCTGATCTTCCTGCTGCTGCTCATCATTGTCGCCGTCATCGCCGTGGGCGCGCTGCCCGGCATCCTCGTGACCGCCACGGTCAGCGGCCCGGGCGGCGTGGCACTCACGGTCCTGGGCATCATCGGCGGCGGCATCGTCGCCATGTGGCTGTGGATCCGCTTCTCGCTGTCCGTGCCCACGCTGATGCTGGAGAAGCAGGGCGTCACGAAGGCACTGAGCCGGTCCGCGAAGCTGGTGCGCGGCTCCTGGTGGCGGATGCTCGGCATCCAGCTGCTCGCGTCGATCATCGCGGGCGTCGTCGCATCGATCATCGTCATCCCCTTCGCCGTCCTCGCCACGACGTTCAACGGTGACGGCGTCTCCGGTTTCCTCAACGGCGCCGGCGGCGACATCGGCTGGGCGTTCCTCATCATCAGCGGGATCGGCGCAGTCATCGGCTCCACGATCACGTTCCCGATCACGGCCGGCGTCACCGTGCTCCTCTACGTCGACCAGCGCATCCGCCGCGAGGCCCTCGACCTCGAACTGGGCCGCGCCGCCGGCGTCCAGGGCTACGGTCCCGGCACCACCCCGGGGAGCTGAGGGGGTGCACACCACGGGGGGAGTTCTCACTTCGGCGCAGACGCTGCCCGAAGCCGCCGCCGGCGCCGTGCACACACTGCTGCGCGGCGACGGCGAGCCGCCCGTCACCATCCCGCGCGATCCCGCGCGGGAGGCGGCCCGGCGCGAGCTGTCCAAGCAGATGTACCACGAGAACGATCCCAGCTGGTTCCAGCGGGCCCTGGACGCCTTCTGGGAGTGGGTCGGCAAGCTGTTCGGCGCCGCCGCCACCGCGACGCCCGGCGGTGCGCTCGGACTGATCGTCGTCATCGCCGCCGTGATCGCCGTCCTGGGCGCCCTGTGGTGGCGGCTGGGCACCCCGCGACGCCGACCGACCTCCGCGCCCACGCTGTTCGACGACCGGCCCCGCAGCGCCGCCGAACACCGCGCGGCCGCCGAGGCGCACGCCGCCCAGGGCCACTGGAACCAGGCCGTGCAGGAACGCATGCGCGCCGTCGTCCGCGCCCTGGAGGAACGCACCCTGCTCGACGTCCGCCCGGGCCGCACCGCCGACGAGGCGGCAGCCGAGGCGGGCCGCGCCCTGCCCGCCCACACCGATCGGCTGCACACCGCCGCGCGGAGCTTCGACGACGTCACATACGGCGGCCGGACCGCGACGGAACAGTCGTACCGGCACCTCACCGAACTCGACCGTGACCTGGAACGCAGCAAACCCCAGCTCACGGGCGCCGCTGCCGGCGACGGCAACGGCACGAACACCAGCGACCGCAGCGACAACACGGGCGGCAGCGCCCGCCAGGGAGCCGCCGGATGACGACCGAGGTCACGCTCCCCTCCACCTCGGCCTCGCCCACCGCCCGCCAGGTGTGGACCCGCGCGCGAGGTGTCGTCCTCGCGCTCGTCCTGCTGATCGTGGCGGCCGTCGTCATCGCCGTGGTCCGCTCCGACGCCCGACACGGCGCACTCGACCCGCGCTCCGCCGACCCCTACGGCAGCCGCGCCGTCGCCGAACTCCTCACCGACCGCGGTGTGGACACACGCGTGGTCACCACCCTGCACGAGGCGTCCGCCGCCGCGAACCCCGACACGACCCTCCTGGTCGCCGTCCCCGACCGCCTGACCCACCGCCAGCAGTCGAGACTGCACGCCGCGGTCGCCGACTCCGGCGGCCGCACCGTCCTGGTCTCCTCCGGCAGCGCGTCCGTCGACCGGCTCGCCCCGGGTGTCACCGCCGACCCGGTCACCAGCTTCGGCTCCACCCTCTCCCCCCGCTGCTCCCTGCCCGCCGCCCGCAGCGCGGGCACCGCCGACACGGGCGGCATCCGCTACACCACCACCCATCTCGACGCCGACGAGTGCTACCCCAGCGAGCGCCTGGCCACCCTGCTGCGCATCCCCGCGGCCACCGGCGGCGACACCGTCCTCATCGGTGCCTCCGACATCCTCCGCAACGACCGCCTCGCCGAGCACGGCAACGCCTCGCTCGCCCTCCAACTCCTCGGCTCCCGCCCCCATCTGGTCTGGTACCTCCCCTCACTCGCCGACGCCTCCGCCGCCTCCGAGGACGGCCGGCGCGGCTTCTTCGACCTGCTCCCCTCCGGCTGGCTCTGGGGCACCCTGCAGCTCTTCATCGCCGCAGCCCTGGCCGCCCTGTGGCGGGCACGCCGGCTCGGCCCCCTCGTGCCCGAAAGGCTTCCCGTCGCGATCCGCGCCTCCGAAACCGTCGAAGGCCGCGCCCGCCTCTACCGCAAGGCGAACGCCCGGGACCGCGCGGCCGCCGCTCTTCGCTCCACCACGCGCACCCGTCTCGCCCCCCTCGTAGGCGTCTCCGCCTCCCAGGCACACTCGCCCGAGGCCCTGCTGCCCGCCCTGTCCGCCCGCCTTCACGGAGACGGACAGCCGTCCCCGCACGATCTCCTGTTCGGCCCGCCGCCCGGCGACGACGCAGCCCTGACCTCCCTCGCCGACCGACTCGACGCCCTCGAAAGAGAGGTACGCCGTCCATGATGGACCCGACCACTGACAACGCCGCGCACACCGGGGACCCGGCCGCAGCCAGGGCCTCCCTGGAGGCCCTGCGCGCCGAGATCGCCAAAGCCGTGGTCGGCCAGGACCCCGCTGTCACCGGCCTCGCCGTCGCCCTGCTGTGCCGCGGCCACGTGCTCCTCGAAGGCGTTCCCGGCGTCGCCAAGACACTGCTCGTCCGCACCCTCGCCGCTGCTCTGGAACTCGACACCAAACGCGTCCAGTTCACCCCCGACCTGATGCCGAGCGACGTCACCGGCTCCCTGGTCTACGACGCCCGCACCGCGGAGTTCTCCTTCCAGCCCGGCCCCGTCTTCACCAACCTCTTCCTCGCCGACGAGATCAACCGCACGCCCCCGAAGACCCAGGCGTCGCTCCTGGAGGCCATGGAGGAACGGCAGGTCACCGTCGACGGCACCCCCCGCGCCCTCCCGGAGCCCTTCCTGGTCGCCGCCACCCAGAACCCCGTGGAGTACGAGGGCACCTACCCCCTCCCCGAGGCACAGCTCGACCGCTTCCTCCTCAAACTCACCATCCCCCTCCCGTCCCGCCAGGACGAGATCGACGTCCTCACCCGCCACACCGAGGGCTTCGACCCCCGCGACCTGCGCGCCGCCGGCGTACGCCCCGTCGCGAGCGCCGCCGACCTGGAAGCTGCCCGCGCCGCGGTCGCCAGGACGACGGTCTCCCCCGAGATCACCGCCTACGTCGTCGACATCGTCCGCGCCACACGCGAATCGCCGTCCCTCACCCTGGGCGTCTCCCCCCGAGGAGCCACCGCCCTCCTGTCCACCGCCCGCGCCTGGGCCTGGCTGACGGGACGCGACTACGTCATTCCCGACGACGTCAAGGCCCTCGCCCTCCCCACCCTCCGCCACCGCGTACAGCTCCGGCCGGAGGCCGAGATGGAAGGCGTCACGACCGACTCGGTCATCAACGCCATCCTCGCCCACGTCCCCGTCCCCCGCTGATGGCCCTCACCGGACGCGCCACCCTCCTCGCGGCACTCGGCTCTCTCCCCGTCGGCATCTGGGAACCCGGCTGGACGGGCATCCTCGCCGTCAACGCCCCCCTGGCGGTGGCCTGTGCCTGCGACTTCGCCCTGGCCGCCCCCGTACGCCGGCTCGGCCTGAGCCGCTCCGGGGACACCTCGGTACGGCTGGACGACAGCGCGGACGTCACCCTGACGCTCACCAACACGTCCCGTCGTCCGCTCCGTGCCCGCATCCGTGACGCCTGGCCTCCCAGCAGCTGGCAGCCCGGCACCGAGGGAACGGCTTCCCGTCACCGCCTGTCGGTCCCCGCCGGTGAGCGCCGACGCATCACCACCCGGCTGCGTCCCACCCGCCGGGGCGACCGCCAGGCCGACCGCGTCACCATCCGCTCCTACGGCCCGCTCGGCCTCTTCGCCCGTCAGGGCACGCACCAGGTCCCCTGGACGGTACGGGTGCTGCCGCCGTTCACCAGCCGCAAGCACCTGCCTTCCAAACTGGCCCGCCTGCGCGAACTGGACGGCCGCACCAGCGTTCTGACCCGCGGTGAGGGCACGGAGTTCGACAGCCTGCGCGAGTACGTTCCCGGCGACGACACCCGCTCCATCGACTGGCGTGCCACAGCCCGCCAGTCCGCCGTGGCGGTACGCACCTGGCGCCCCGAGCGAGACCGCCACATCCTGCTCGTCCTCGACACCGGCCGCACCTCCGCGGGCCGTGTCGGCGACATCCCCCGCCTCGACGCCTCCATGGACGCGGCCCTGCTCCTCGCGGCGCTCGCCTCCAGGGCCGGCGACCGCGTGGCCCTCCTCGCCCACGACCGCCGCCTCCGCGCCCTCGTGCAGGGTCGGTCTGCAGGCGATGTCCTCCCCTCCCTGGTCAACGCCATGGCCACGCTCGAACCGGAGCTCGTGGAAACCGATGCCCGGAGCCTCACGGCCACGGCCCTGCGGACTGCCCCCCGCCGTTCCCTGATCGTCCTGTTCACCACGCTCGACGCAGCCCCCATCGAGGAGGGTCTGCTTCCCGTACTGGCCCGACTCACCCAGCGGCACACAGTCCTGCTCGCATCGGTCGCGGACCCACACCTGGCCCAGATGTCGAAGGCCCGCGGAAACGCCGATGCGGTGTACGAGGCAGCGGCGGCCGCCCAGGCCCAGACCGAACGCGACCGGACCGCGGAGCAGCTCCGCCGCCACGGCGTCACCGTCGTCGACGCCACCCCGGACAGCCTGGCGCCGGCACTGGCCGATGCCTATCTGGCGCTGAAAGCAGCGGGCCGCCTCTGACAAAGAACCCAGTGACCAGAAAAGGCGGGTGAAAGGCCCGCCCCTGAAACGCAGAAAGCCCCGCACCTGTCGGTGCGGGGCTCTCCCACGATTTGTTCGGCGGCGTCCTACTCTCCCACAGGGTCCCCCCTGCAGTACCATCGGCGCTCTGGGGCTTAGCTTCCGGGTTCGGAATGTAACCGGGCGTTTCCCCCACGCTATGACCACCGAAACACTATGAAACACTCAACCGCACCACGCTGAATCAACGCGGGGTCGTTCGTGGTTTCAGAACCAACACAGTGGACGCGAGCAACTGAGGACAAGCCCTCGGCCTATTAGTACCGGTCACCTCCACACCTTGCGGTGCTTCCAGACCCGGCCTATCAACCCAGTCGTCTGCTGGGAGCCTTACCCCATCAAGTGGGTGGGAGTCCTCATCTCGAAGCAGGCTTCCCGCTTAGATGCTTTCAGCGGTTATCCCTCCCGAACGTAGCCAACCAGCCATGCCCTTGGCAGGACAACTGGCACACCAGAGGTTCGTCCGTCCCGGTCCTCTCGTACTAGGGACAGCCCTTCTCAAGACTCCTGCGCGCGCAGCGGATAGGGACCGAACTGTCTCACGACGTTCTAAACCCAGCTCGCGTACCGCTTTAATGGGCGAACAGCCCAACCCTTGGGACCGACTCCAGCCCCAGGATGCGACGAGCCGACATCGAGGTGCCAAACCATCCCGTCGATATGGACTCTTGGGGAAGATCAGCCTGTTATCCCCGGGGTACCTTTTATCCGTTGAGCGACGGCGCTTCCACAAGCCACCGCCGGATCACTAGTCCCGACTTTCGTCCCTGCTCGACCCGTCGGTCTCACAGTCAAGCTCCCTTGTGCACTTACACTCACCACCTGATTGCCAACCAGGCTGAGGGAACCTTTGGGCGCCTCCGTTACCCTTTAGGAGGCAACCGCCCCAGTTAAACTACCCATCAGACACTGTCCCTGATCCGGATCACGGACCCAGGTTAGACATCCAGCACGACCAGACTGGTATTTCAACGACGACTCCACCACCACTGGCGTGGCGGCTTCACGGTCTCCCAGCTATCCTACACAAGCCGAACCGAACACCAATATCAAACTGTAGTAAAGGTCCCGGGGTCTTTCCGTCCTGCTGCGCGAAACGAGCATCTTTACTCGTAGTGCAATTTCACCGGGCCTATGGTTGAGACAGTCGAGAAGTCGTTACGCCATTCGTGCAGGTCGGAACTTACCCGACAAGGAATTTCGCTACCTTAGGATGGTTATAGTTACCACCGCCGTTTACTGGCGCTTAAGTTCTCAGCTTCGCCAGGACGAATCCTGACTGACCGGTCCCCTTAACGTTCCAGCACCGGGCAGGCGTCAGTCCGTATACCTCG
>NZ_QFRK01000153.1 GCF_003143855.1 Streptomyces sp. NWU339 | reverse complement strand
TAACTACGCTACGCACAAGACACCGGCGATACAGCGTTGGCTCGCGGAGCACCCGCGCTTCCACATGCACTTCACCCCCACCTACTCCTCCTGGCTCAACCAGGTCGAGCGGTGGTTCGGACTGCTGACCGAGCGGCAGATACGCCGCGGCGTCCACAAGAACGTCCAGGCTCTGGAACGCGACATCCGCGCCTGGATCAAACTGTGGAACGAAGATCCGCGGCCGTTCGCCTGGGTGAAGACCGCGGACGAGATCCTCGAACGCCTCGCCGGATATCTTCAGCGAATCAAAGACTCAAGACACTAGGCCGCAGCAAGTGCAAGATCGGCACGACGAGCGATCTGGGCACCCGCCTGCCGAAGATCTACAACGGGTCCTCTGACCCGCTGGAGTTGATGGCGACCTACCCGGGAGGCGAGGACCTGGAGCGAGCGCTGCACGCCTGGTTCGACTCCTTGCGGAAGCACCTGGAGTGGTTCTACTTCTTCGACGTGGAGCCGAAGCCGTTGGTCGACCGCGCGGTGGAAGTGATCCGCGAGCAGCGGCTGGAGTGGAAGAGCAAGGAGCAGCGGAAGAAGGAGATCGTTCAGGCTGCCCGGAGCACGAGGAAGGCTGAGCAGCACCTGAGGCTCCTCGGCTCGGAGATCCTGCGTATCCAGGATCTCGGGCAACGAGTCCACGCTGAGGCCGTGCGCGTACTCGCGTGGGATTTCACCCCGCGCACGGAAGAGGACGGGGCATTGGCCGACCGCGTGAGCCAGGAGAACGTCTACCTCCTCGATCTCCTGCCTGACCACCTGGGGCGGCTTCTGGACGACCTGAAGCGTTCCATCACCTCCGCTGTGCGAGCCGGAGTCCTGTCGACGACCGACGCCAGGGCCTCGTCCGGACTGGATGAAGGGACAGTGGAGCAGATCATGCGCAAGCCGCAGGCGCCGAACACCGGCCCGTGGGAGCTGATTGCGCGGTGGCGGGCGCCGCTAAACAGTACTGACCCTCTGGGGGCTTGAGCTCGTCATCTCCGCTCAGGACCTCGCCGAACGCGGCCCCCGCCTGCAGATCCTCGGCGGCCCCCTGTCCGACATCTACGACCCGCCGGGCGCCGCCGAGGCCCTCTTCGTGGTGGTCGCCGCGATGGCGGAGGTCGAGCGGGAGTTCATCCACGAGCGGACCCTGATCGGCCTGGACACCGCCGCGGCGAATGGCAACCACGGCGGCAGGTTCGTCCGCGGAGAGCGCCGCGCGCCCCGTCATCGGCCGTGGAAAGCGCAAGGTCGAGCTGCACGAAGCGGTGATCTGCCGTGCAGGCTGAATCTTCATCTCGCTGGTCACAGCCATGGGCGGACGCAACCTTCGACCGCACACGACACAGCGAATCAGCGGATTCCGCCGAGGCTGCCCTGGGCGGCACCCGTCGCCCGTAGCGTGGGACAGCATGACTGTGCTGATCATCGGCGGCAGCGGCTTCTTGGGCACCGAGCTGGTACGCCAGGCGGTATCCGCAGGCCTGTCTCCAGCCGCTACGTTCCATTCCCGCCCAGGCGACCACGGCGGGGCGACATGGCACCCTCTCGATCTTCGTGACTCCCTCCGCCTGGAGGAGGTCCTCGACACAGTGGCTCCGGCCGTGGTGATCAACGCGACGAGCGGCGGAGCGGACTGGGCGGTCACCGCCGAAGGCGGTATCCGCCTCGCCCAAGCTGCGGCCGAGCGCGGTATCCGCCTGGTGCATGTCTCCAGCGACGCGATCTTCTCGGGCACGGGCCGGGACGGGTACAACGAGTCATGCCGTCCAGATCCGCTCACCCCGTACGGGGCCGCGAAAGCGGCCGCTGAGACCGCCGTACGCCTCTTGTGCCCCGACACGGCGGCCGTCGCCCGTACCTCGCTGATCATCGGCAACGGCCACTCCGAGCACGAGCAGCTGGTGCACGCCCTGGCAGCCGGCACCCGGCAGGGCGCCCTGTTCACCGACGACATCCGCTGCCCCGTACACGTGGAGGACCTTGCCGCCGCCCTGTGGGAGATCACCCAATTCGACGCCGCCGGTGTGTTCCACCTCGCCGGCCCGGACGCCCTGAGCCGCCACGAGCTCGGCGAGCTCATCGCCCGCCGCGACGGACTCGACCCCGCCCGGCTGCCCTCCGCACGCCGCTCCGATACGGGACTGCCCGGCGGGCTCGGCGTACGACTCAACAGCCGTGCCACCCAGCAGAAGCTGCACACCCGGCTCCGCGGCGCTCGCGAGTTCCTTAGCGGGAGCAGCCCGGAGCAGACCTGATGGGCGTGCTTTCCGGGCTGCGAAGAGGGGGCGGGCCCCTGCGAGGCGGTCTTCCAGCAGCTGTGGGAGAGGACGAAATGCGGGCCGGCCCCCACTGTGGTCGGCTTGCCAGCCCGCCGGTCACGGCCGGCGAACCGGACAGGAACCGCGCGGATCCGGCCGGGCTCACCGGAGCTTCAGGCCACAGGGGCAGAGATGCCGTAGCGTCCGCGCCATGGCGAGGACATTGCGGCTGGCTGTCGCGCAGAGCACTGTGCCGGAGGATCCCACCGACCGAGGCGCGCTGCGAGCGGCTGGGCAGGAGATCCGGGCCCTGATGGCTGAGGCCGCCGACGCGGGCGCGCGCCTGGTGCAGTTCCCCGAGGGAGCGATCACCTACCCCAGCAAGCACGTGATGGCGGCCGGCCCGGACGGCGAGTTGGCCCCGGCCGACTGGAGCCGTGCCGCCTGGGACGTCCTGCGCGAAGAAGCCGAGTCGATCGCCTCGCTGGCGGGAGAATTACGGCTGTGGACGGCGTTCGGGTCGATCCACCCGCTCACACCGCCGAACCGGCCCCACAACAGCCTCTTCGTCGTCTCCGACCGCGGCGAGCTAGTCGCGCGATACGACAAGCGCTTCCTGTCGCACACCGAGGTCTCCTACCTGTACACCCCGGGGCGCGAGCCTGTCGTTTTCGAGGTGGACGGCATTCGCATCGGCTGCGCGCTATGCGTCGAGGCGAACTTCCCGCCGCTCTTCGTCGAGTATGAACGCCTGGACGTTGACTGCGTTCTGCTTTCCGTGATGGTCGACGACGCGCCGCGGGCGCGGGTCGCCCAGGCCTACGGAACTCTCTACAGCTACTGGCTCGGCTACTCCATCCCGGCCCAGTTCAGCGCCACGGTGCCGTCCGGAATCGTGGCACCCGGCGGCCGGTGGCTGGCGCAGTGCCCCGCCGACGGGCAGCCCGCTCTGGCGGTCGCGGACATCAACCTCGACTCGACCGACCCGGACATCGACGTGGCCCTCCGATACGCCCGGCCCTGGCGTCGTTCGGCACAGAATGGGCTCTACGACGATCATCTGGTAACCGGGGATCCGCGAAGCGACACCCACACCGCTTTCTGAGACCGCCACCCTGTTCTCCAGAGCTTCTCGGTGCGGGCCACGGCGGCCCCCTGCGATGCCGCAGCCTCCTCACCCGAGCCCGCACCGCCGTCGGCCGGCAACTGCACGCTGCCGGACACAGCCCCCGCACGGCACTATCGACACCATGACCTCGCTGCTCCAGGCCGCCCCCGAATGGACGCTCACCGCCGTCCCCTACGGCAGCCCTGACGCCCGCGTCCTCGCCCAAGCCCTCCACCAGGAGCAGTTGGCCACCTACGCACCGCCGACGACCCCGAAGCCACCGCGGACGCGGAATTCGACGCTCCCAACGGCCTGTTCCTCCTCGCCCGGCTCGGGAGAGGACCGGCACTGGCCTGCGGTGGCTGGCGCACCCTCAACACCTCGGCCGCCGAGATCAAACGGATGTACGTGGTGCCGCCCGCTCGCGGGCAGGGACTCGGGCGCCGGATCCTCGCCGCTCTGGAACAGGACGTGCTCGGTCGCGGCCCCATCGAGGTCCTGCTGGAAACTGGCATACGCAACGTCGCGGCCCTCGGCCTGTACACCGCATGCGGCTACGAGCCGATCCGCTCGTACGTCCCCGGCCGCAACCCCGAGATCAACCGAGCACTGAGGAAGGTCTTCCGGCAGCAACCGGCGTCTCAGCCTGGATCCACCGCGCGATAGCCGGTCTGTGGACGACGAAATGAGAAGAGGTGCCCGCTGACCTGGGATGATGGGAGTTCCTACGCCCTCATCAATCCCACGAAGCAAGGCACCTCGTAAGTGAAAGTCTCCCACAGCCCGGCGACGCTGTTCGCCGCGTTCGACGACCCGGACCTGATCGCGCATGCCGGGCTGGTCCCGACGATCCGACTGGCCGAGCGGTGCGGTCT
>NZ_QFRK01000139.1 GCF_003143855.1 Streptomyces sp. NWU339 | reverse complement strand
ACSSRCCASGCCCCGGCGGCGTCCGCGAGCARACCACCCGCGAMCGCTGGCACAAGRTCCACGACCTGCTCGGCCAGGGCGTCGGCCTGCTCGACTGCTCCCGCCGCCTGGGCCTGGCCCTGAACACCGTCAAACGCTACGCCCGCATCCCCGAGCCGACCATGCTGCGCATCGCCCCCCCAGTACCGACCCACCCTGGTCGATCCCTACCGCGGCCACCTGCGCACAAGGCGCGCRGCCGATCCCGGCGTGCCCGTCCTCCWCCTGTTCCGCGAGATCAAGKAACAGGGCTACACCGGAAGCCTCARCCTGCTCTACCGCTACCTCAACCAGGGCCGCGCCGAAGGCGACCGCCCGGTGACCACCCCACGCCGCGCCACCCGGCTCCTGCTCACCCACCCCGACCACCTGCGCACCAAGGAGACCGCCCTCCTGGCGGCCCTCACCGCCGCGTGCCCCGAAATGACCAAACTCGCCCAATTCGTCCGCGACTTCGTCGAGCTGCTGACCCCCGCCGCGGGCAACGACGCCCGGCTCACCGAGTGGATCAACGCAGTCCGCGCCGCTGACCTGCCTCACCTGCAGAGCTTTTGCAACGGCCTCGAACTCGACCGCGCCGCCGTGAACGCCGGCCTCACCCTGCCCCACCACAACGGCCGCACCGAAGGCGTCAACACCCGCACCAAGAAGATCATGCGCCAGATGCCCGGTCGTGCCGGATTCGACCTCCTCCGTCACCGCATCCTCCTCCCATAGCGAGGACGCAACGTTACCACCGACTACGGAACAGAGCCGTTAAATTGGACCTGCCTCACATGCGGTGGTGACGGTAAGTAGTTGCCGTGGCTGGTAGTGACACTCCCAGCCCAGCACGGGTGACGCGACCGTCAGCGCCGTGCTCGCCCTGCTCGATGGCACGTCTGCGGCTGCTCTCCATGAAGCTCGGACCAGGCACATCAGTGATGACACGCTGTCACCACCGAATGTGAGACAGGGCCGTTAAATTGACACATCCCTGAGCCAGTGCGGTACGACGGACAGCCCCGCCGGCAGGGCTGTCCCGTGCCACCCCCCGGTGCAGTGCGCCATTCGGGTGCATGCGCCGCTCGTTCGCAGTGCGGCTCCGTCTCCGGTGTTACATTCCTCGCCCGTGGGCTCAGGTGATTCTCACCCGTGGCCGTTCCGGAACGGACGGCGGTGCCGGAACCGGCGTTCCACCGCCGTCGGACACCGAGACCACCGCGACCCCCAGTCGGACACGAGGGTGGATCCCGTGCTCAAAGTCAGCGTCGTCGTCCCCGTCCACAACGCGGGCTCCTACATCGACAAGTGCGCGCAGAGCCTGCTCGAGCAGAGCATCGGCCGCGACGCCTACGAGGTCGTGTACGTCGACGACGGCTCGACCGACGACTCGGCCGAACGCCTGGACCGGCTCGCGGCCCTGCACCCCCACGTGCGGGTGCATCGCCAGGAGAACTCCGGCTGGCCGGGGAAGCCGAGGAACGTCGGGGTGCGGCTGAGTCGGGGCGAGTACGTCCAGTTCGTCGACCAGGACGACGAACTGGGCCACGAGGCGCTGGAACGGCTCTACGACCTGGGCAGACGCAACGGATCGGACATCGTCCTCGGCAAACCGGCGGGCACCATGGCACGGCCCAGCAATGTCTTCGCCCGCACGGTCGACCGCTGCACCGTGGACGACCACCCGCTGTTCGAGAGCCTGACGCCCCACAAGATGTTCCGCCGCGCTTTCCTCCTGGACCACGGCGTCAGATTCCCGGAGGGCCGGTGCCGGCTCGAAGACCAGGTGTTCATGGCGCACGCGTACGCGGTGGCGCGGTGCGTCTCGGTCCTGGGCGACTACCCCTGCTACTACTGGATGCGCCGGGAGGACGGCGGGAACACCAGCAGCAGGCAGCTCGTCGTCGACGAGTACTTCGGCTGGCTGCGCAAGGTCGTGCAGACCGTCAAGGCGCACACCCCGCCCGGCCCGATGCAGGACGCGATGCTCCGCCGGACCTACCGGGTGGAGATCCTCCGGCACGTGAGCGAGCCCTACGTGCTGAGCGGCCACGGTCAGATCCAGGAGCGGTTCGAGGCGGTACGGCGGCTGGTGCTCGAGGAGTTCCCGCCGTCCGTCCGGGAAGGGTTTCCGGCAGTGACGCGGCTGCGGGCCCGTCTGCTGGAGGAGGGCCGCCTCGACGCCCTGTCGCTGCTGGCCCGCCGCATCCGCCAGGTGAAGCCCCTCGCGGAACTCGGCCGGCCCCGCTGGCACGACGGCGCGCTCACCGCCCCGGTGCGGATGCACCTGGCCCACCAGGACGACAGAGCGGTGACCCTCCTGGAACGCGGGGGGCGCCTGGTGCTCGATCCGGCGCTGACCGAGGGGATCGCCGGAGCCGGGGAGTGGGCGGTCGGCGATCACCTGACCGCCGCCTACGGGGAGATCCAGCTCTCCCACCGCGGACAGCACGTCGGCTGGTTCCCCGCGTCGGATCTCACCGTGCGGCTCGAGAACGGCAAGGGCGGCCGGCGGCCCGTGGTGGCCGGGACGATGCGGATCGATCCGCTCACCGCGGCCGGCGGCGGCCCCCTGGACCGTGGCGTCCACGACGTGTCCGCGTACTTCCAGGTCCTCGGTGTCGGCCGCAGCGTCGCGCTGCGGGGGGACCTGGAGAGCCGGCCCCTGGGCGGGCAGGCCGTGCGGCTCGGGACGCCCTCGCGCGCGGTCATCCCGTACTGGACCGCCGGCCGCCAGCTGGCGCTCGACGTCGGCGAGTTCTACCACCGTCTGGACGCGGTTCCGCCGCGGACGGGGCTGCGGGAGCTGATCCGCGTCCCGGCACACGTGTGGGAGCCCTTCACGAAGGCCCTGCACCGGGTGCGCTAGTGAGGCACGGGTGTGTCAACTTAACGGCCCTGTCTCACATTCGGTGGTGACAGAACGTCATCGCTAATGTGCCTGGTCCGAGCTCCGAGGAGAGCAGTCGCAGACGCGCCGTCGAGCGGGACGAGCACAGTGTCGACGGTCGCGTCACCCGTGCTGGCCTGGGAGTGTTACTACCGGCCACGGCAACTACTTACCGTCACCATCGCATGTGAGACAGGGCCGTTGATTAGCCACTCCCCTCACAGGGGACATGACCTCCGGCAAAGCCAGGCCGGTCAGAACGGGATCCTCGTAGGCCCGCCTGATTGCGGAGTGCGTCAGCCGGCTACGGCTCGACGACGACGTTCTCCGCCTGAGGGCCCTTCGGACCCTGGGTGACGTCGTAGGAGACGCGGTCGTCTTCGTGCAGTTCCTTGAAGCCGGTGGCCTGGATGGCTGAGAAGTGGACGAATACGTCCGGACCGCCGCCGTCCTGCTGGATGAAGCCGAAGCCCTTGTCCGCGTTGAACCACTTCACCTTGCCAGTCGCCATGCTGCTCTCCTCCAATGGGTTCCGGGTACGTGGGAGCGCTTTCGGTAGCGCCCTGAACAGCATTCGCAGCACACAGTATGCATTCAGCAACGTTGTGCGACGTCAAGATCGAGTCGTCATTGCCCCCGGGTCGCCTCCGGGCAGGGTTCTGCACCATGGCGAGCACGCAGCAAGCAGCGCCCGGAAGGCGCAGAAGGCGCCGCGGTCGGCCACGACTCCCCGAGGCCGCCGCCGGGTGACGCGCTTCGAACCCTCGCGGACCACGGCCCGCCCGCAACCACCAGCGCCTCCACTCCTGCGCGCACGCAGCGGCCAGACGGCGAGAGGCGAGAACGCGGCCGGAGGAGAAACCGCTGGCGCGTTCTCCTCCGGCCGCACGGAAGGGGCATCATCCGTCGATGCCCGTGATGGTTATCACCGTGCAAGGGCGGGACCACTCTTACGCGCCCTCGGACGACTCCTCGCCCTCGGCCGCCGGCGCCTCTGCCTCCTCCGTCTCCGGTTCGGCCGCCGGCTCCTCACCTTCCGCCGGGGCTGCTTCGGCTTCCGCGGTCTCGCCGGCCGCGGGCGCCTCTGCCTCCTCCGTCTCCGGTTCGGCCGCCGGCTCCTCACCTTCCGCCGGGGCTGCTTCGGCTTCCGCGGTCTCGCCGGCCGCGGGCGCCTCTGCCTCCTCCGTCTCCGGTTCGGCCGCCGGCTCCTCACCTTCGGACGGGGTCATCGCGGGTTCCTGGGGCGCCTGTTCGGTGTCGTTCATGTGTTCACCTCCTTCCTGCGGTGCGCAGTTGGGGAGTGCTGGCGTGGGTCGCCTGGAGTCACCGAGATCAGGCAACATGCATTTTTGCGCTTTACAGCTTTTGTCCTATTCCTTGAGAATGTGGATGTCAATGGGCCCCGGGGTGAGAGGTCCAGGCTCGAACACGAGGCGATGGCGGCGTACCGCGTGGCTCCCTGTGGGCGTCGGTTGAACTCGGCCGCCGGCGAGACCCCTTGGCTGGTGGGAACAGGTCAGCGCAGCGGGCTCTTGCGCGATGTGGGGGCTCGCTGAAGTCCGCAATCGCCGGCACCACGGTGTGGGCGTTCGTCCGCCGCCCTGACGGCGGCCGTGGCAAGCGGCTCTGATCCACTTCTGGTGGCCCCGCAGGGGGAATCTCGCTTGTCCCCCGTGGAGCCGGTCAGAGGCCGGTGTCTTGCCCTGCGGTGCGCAGGGTCGACGGTGTCGATGTCGTGGGTGATGCGGTAGTCCAGGGCGCGCAGCAGGTCGCTGACGCGGCCGCCGGGCCGGACAGCCAGTCGTCACCTGGCCCGCAGCCCTGAGCAGAACCTGGGCAAGCCCGGGTGGGTAGCCAGGGCGTGTTGTCGGCCGAAGATGCCGCCACCGGAGCTGCCATCACTGTTCGACGGTTCACTCGGTGGGGTTGGCGGTGCGAACCCGCTGCACGGGGACCTCTCACAAGGGCCGTCCACGTCAAGGCGGAAGCGGTGAGTGCGGGACACGGCACACCTGCCAGGTTCCCGAGGACGGCTCGTGTCTCCGGCATGAGCGGCGCCTCACGGCAGCGCGGGCTCGTAACGCCGAAAACAGTTCACTCTTCGCAAGTGGGGGAAAATATCTCATGCGGGGACTCCGGCGAGGGAGTGTTCCCATGGTGAGGAAGTCCACCGAAGGCCGCGGGGAGACCGCCCCTGGTCTTCCCGTCCAGCGGCGGGGGCGCGACGAGACGGCCGAAGAGCGTGCGGACCGGATGTGGGCCGATCTGCTGCAAGAGCTACGGGTGGCTCAGACCGGTGTGCAAATCCTCTTCGGTTTCCTGCTCATCACCGTCTTCCAGCCCGCCTTCACCGGCCTCGGCGGCACCGACCGGGCCCTCTACGTCGCCGCGGTCACCCTGGGGGCGGCCAGTGCCGGGGCTCTCATCGGCCCGGCCTCCCTGCACCGGATCGTCGTCGGCCGCCGCATCAAGCCCCAGACCGTAAGGCTCGCCTCCCGCATGGCCAAGGCCGGCCTRATGCTGCTCGCGGTGACCACCGTCCTGACCCTGCTCCTGKTGCTGCGGGTGGCTCTCGASGACACGCTCGCCGCCTGGCTGACCGCCGCCATCGGCGTCTGGCTGATCGCCATATGGT
>NZ_QFRK01000097.1 GCF_003143855.1 Streptomyces sp. NWU339 | reverse complement strand
GATCAGGGCGTGGTCGCGCCAGCGGCGGAAGAACGCGTACACCCGGTCCCACGGCGGGAAGTCGGCGGGCATCGCCCGCCACTTGATTCCGTTGTCCACGAGATAGCCGATCGCGYCCAGTATCTGCCGGTGGCAGTACGCCTCCGGCTGCCCGCCGCGGCCGCGCATCCAGCCCGGCACCGGCAGCAGCGGCCGGACCACGGTCCACTCCGCGTCCGTCATGTCGGTCGGGTACCGACGCTGTCGCTCGGGCCGGTCGGCCGCGTTGCCGTACACGTGCGCGAGGCAATCACACGATGGAGCAGCCGAGTTGGACTCGCCCGGGACCAGCACGGAAGACTGTGACAACAGGGCCTCCTGTTGCTCTATGGATTCGACACCCACGAGCTGTTCAGGAGGCCCTGCCTTCATGCCCTCACCCCGGCAGGATCACCCGACCGGGAACCCGCGTTCGACCACCACCGCTCAAGATCGAAAAGACAACAGCTTCTTATGCGCGTAGCGCAGCCAGCGGGCCTCGGAGTGGTAGCCGAGCAGGGCCTGGGCCACTGCGAGGCAGATGAGTTCGGAGTCGCTGAGCAGGGGCGGGCGGCCCAGCCATCGCGTTCCTTCGATCTCGTCGTCGATCTTTACGTAGAGTGCGGTCAAGAGGGTGTTCAGGTCGGCCGTCACAAACTGATCTTGGACACCCTCGTTCCTTTGACGGGGCGGAACTTCGGATCTACTCGTCTAGTGATGTTCGGCTACGAGGCGTACGAAGTCTGGGCGGACTTCCGCAGACTGCTGACTCGGTGTACACGCTCCAAGCGCCGTGGCCGTCGGCGGTCAGGCCGGGCCGAAGGAGACGGCACTGCGTCCGGGAACGACGGCGGCAAGGACTCGCAGCCCGGCAGCTGAGGCGAGGCACAGGCCGTTGCGCTGCCCCGGAACCTATACCCGGTGCGGCGCGACGGCCCGTTCGTCTGCTCTGGTGCTCAGCCGATCTCGGCGCGCTGCGGCGCGGGCAACGGCATCCAAGAGCGCTTCCCTGCGCAGGGCGGCCAGCCGCTCAGTCTCGGCTTGGGCCACGGCACGGCAGCCCTGCGCACGGCTCTCCTCGTCCTGCTGCAGATGCTGACGCAGTTGGCCGGCTTCGGGCGCCTCAACGCCGGCGGTGACAGTACCTGGAGAGGAGCTCGGGGCGGCATGCGCGGGGGCGTTCAGGAAACGGCGATGGCCGGTGCCGCGAAGCCGTGCGGCTTTGCGGCGGAGAGGTGGCTGGCCTCTCCATACCGGCCATCGTGCGGCGTCTGGCCCGCCGGGAGTTCGTCGATCCCTTAAACCAGAGGCCGCGGTCTTACGGTATCCCGCGTGTGACGCGGGGCGGTGCGCTGCAGTCAGGGCGTCGAGGACCGGTGGGCGGCCAGCTCCTCGAGGCGGGAGCGTTTCCAGCGCTGCTGGCGCGGTCGGCCGGCACTGCCGCGGCGGTATTCGAACCCATCGGGTTGCTCGAGATCGGGCAGGAGCCCGTGCCCGAGCGCGCTGATGAAGCTGTCGGTGTTGCCGTATCCGAGGATCCGGGCCGCTTCGGCGGCGCCGACCAGGTCCTCGTTCTCGTCCTGGTCGGCGGCCGGCAGCACACCGCGTTTGCGGGCAGCGGCGACTACGGTGGCCCGGCGCCACTTCTTGCGGGCTCCGCCGCGGCTGCCTTCCTCCCTCTCCAGGGTCTCCGGCTCGGGAAGTTCAGGGAGACGCCCCTGGTAGAGGGCGCTGGAGAAGGAAGCGACGCTGCTGTAGCCGAACAGGCTCGCGACCTCGGCCGTGCCGAGGAGTTCGTCGGGGTCTCCGTCGATGGGCACTGTGGGCAGCGGGGCGGCCGGGGCGGAGCGACGCCGGCCCTTGCCGGGACGGCTGCTCGCCCAGGTGACGATCGTGCCACGGCGCCACATCGGGCCGTCGATGTCCTCGTCGGGCTCGGGGAAGTAACCGGGCCGGTCGCGGAAGTAGGCGTCGATGGTGGAGGCGCGGGTGTAGCCGAGGAGCTTGGCCACTTCCCGTTTGGTCAGCAGCTCGTCCTGGTCGGCCTCGAGTACCGCGGCCGGCAGGGTGCGCTTCTTCGGCGCGCGCTTGGCGAAGAACGCCGCGACCTCGTCATGGGGCCAGAACCGCTTGCGGCCCTCGGTGTGCGCGACCGCAGGGAAACCGCTGTCCGGGTCGTTGCTCCACTCGCTGATCCGTGGCTTGCTCGTGCCGAACTCGGACACGATCTGTGCGGTGTCCACGAGCCGCTCGGCGGGAGACATCTGGGCCCCTTTGGAAGGATCAGCAAGGCGGTGCCGTCACCCGGATGAGCGCGACAGGTTCGATAATGCCAATGTGGGTGGGTTTGTGTCCAGCCCAGCGCGAAACCGGCTACAGAAGCTCTTCGCCAAGAAGGCAGACGCCGAAGAGCGCGGCGCGCTCTTCCAGCTCCGTGTAGGCCATGGCGGCTGGAGCGGCATCCCAGGTCGTGAACGAGAGCGCGGAGACCGCCTCGCCGCGTGTCATCCCCTCCTCCCATGGCGTACCCGCGGCAGCGCACCGCTCGGCGAGCTGGGCGTCGGACAGGCTCGCGGTCTCCCGGTCAACGCCGGCTTGGACGTCGGCGACGCCCTCGCACCAGGCGCGGTGGCCCGTGGCGAGAAGGTCCTGCAGCGCGTCCCGGTCACTCAGGTCCTGAGCGCTGGCGGCGAGGTCGAGAAGCAGGGCGGTGGGGTTGGTGTCCATGGTCATCTCCTTCATCCACTGTAAGGGGACGTGTGCCGGGCCGGGTCCGGACAGACCGGCCCGACACACACGGGCGTCAGTTGTGGGCGGTGCAGCCGTCGCACAGCGCACGGCCGTTGTGTCGGGCCATCTCGGGTTCCTTACGGGGCCCCTTCTTCAGCGCCGCCCGTACCTGATTCTTGAGGGCGGTGAACTCCGGGCCGTCGTCCGCTCAGACGACGCCCGGGGCGGGTGCGCCGCACTGCTCGGCGTGCCGGATCAGGTCGGTGATGCGCCAGTCCGCGCGGAAGCTGTCGCCCCGCACCCGCTCAACCTCGGCGTACAGGTCGGCCAGCCGCGGCCGCCGACCGATGGAGAGCAGTACGTCGTGGCGGGAGGCGAAGACACACAGCGAGCAGGAGCGGGAGGTTCCGGCCCAGTCGCCGGCACCGGGCACCGAGTCGTACGTCCAGGAGTACGGCACCGGCGCGTCGGTGTGCCACCCCTTGACCGCGTCGGTCGACCAGTCCTTGATGGGCAGCCACTCGTCCACGATCCAGGCCCCGTTGACCTGCACCGTACGGAAGGCCGGGCGTTTCTTGCGGTCGGGTCCCTCGTCGCTGCGCAGGCCCATGACCTTCAGGATCCGCACCGGCCGGCCGAGCTCGCGGCCGAGCTGGCGGACGATGGGGGTCCAGGCGCTCGAGACCACGCTCTCCTTCGCAGCCTTGCGGCTGTACGGGCTGCCCATCCGAGGGAAGCGCCCGTACAGCGCGATCTCCGTCAGCAGACTGTGCGGCATCCGGATCCCGTCCGGGCCCGGCATCGTGCGGGTAACCTCCAGGTGCCGGTCGGCCGGTACCCCGAAGGCGGCACTCTGCAGCGCGGCGAGCTCGGACACCCCCGGGTAGCGGGCGCCGTCGAACACGACGGACGGCCACTCCAAAACCCCCAGGCTGGAGTGGTACGAGATGACCCGGTCGGCCACGCCGGCGGTGCGGGCGGCTTCCATGAACACGGCCATCATGACCGCGCTGTCCTTTCCGCCGGACAGCTGGGGCGCGAGTAAATCGTACGAGGTCAGATCGGGTGTGATGGGCGGGCGGCTGCTGGGGCGCGAAGGCATGTCAACTCCAGTGAGACGAGCAGCAGACGGGGGAACTCAGGGCGGACGGTGCCGCGGAAGTGCAGGTGGGCGATGGTTCAGGGTCGGGCTGGATCGGGAACGTCACGGCGTCTCACCGCCGGTGGCCTCCTCCGGCAGACCGGCGCTGGTGAAGAGGGACATCTGCCCGTCCGGTGCGGGCGCGGGCACGGACTTCGAGCAGCGCGTCGTCGACCGCCGGGCGGTCGGCTGTACCTCGTGGGCATCGACGGCGTTGGCCTCCTCGGCTTCGCCGTCGAGGGCGTGCGTGCAGCGGCAGATCCAGCGGCAGGGCTGCTGGCCGGGGCCGTAGCGGATCACGGCGACGACGAAGCCGCCGCGGTCGGTGATGGTGCCGGCGGCGTCGTCGACGTGGGGGCCGTTGCGGCTGATGCACTGGTCGTGGTGGCCGGTGCGGCAGGGGTGGCAGGTGCCGGCCTCGCACGAGCACCACCGGTGGAAGCCGTGGGGGTAGGCGTCGTCGATCTTGCGCAGTGCCTTGGTCCAGGCGTTCGCGCGGACCCAGGCGCCCTCCTCCTCGGTCATAGTGGAGGGGACGGGGCCGAGGATGCCCATGATCGATGCGCCCACGTAGCGCAGCCAGGTCGTCGTCATGCGTCGTCTCCGAACAGGGTTGGGGTGGTGTGGAGTTCGTTCATCCAGGCGAGGAGGCGGGGGAGGTTGGTGTCGGGGCCGAAGGCGAGGTAGGTACCGTCGGCGCTGGTGCAGCCGAAGGCCTGCGCGATGCGCAGCCGTCGGCGGGAGTTGACGCGGCCCGTGTGGACGGTCAGGCCGCGCTCGCGGGCCTCAACGGCGAGGCGGTGGGCGGTCGGTGAGGTCTTCCACTTGTTGGAGCCCGCGAGGAACAGCACGTCGATCAAGTCCCAAGGGATGACTGTGGTCGCTGCCGTCCTGGGCGGCGAAGGCGGCCGGGAGGCCCAGGGAGGGGATCTGCTGCAGCCAGGGCAGCGACTCGGCCAGGGTCGCCACGGCGTTCATCGGGACGTCGGGGGCTACGGCCCACAGGCAGCGGTCTGGGCCGTAGCGGTCGACCGTCGCCTTGAGCCAGGCGAACCAGGCCTGCTCGCCGGGCCAGCCCTTGCCGAACTTGCCGTTGTCGCAGGCGTACAGGCAGCCGGGCGGGATGACGTTGCCTGGGCTGGGGCCGTCATGCAGCCCAGTAGTCCGGCCTGTACGTCATCCCCGGACGGCGTGGCCAGGTACAGCACGGCGCAGCGGAGGAGCCGGATCAGGGGTAAGGCCAGGGGTGCGCGCATGGCGGGTCCTTCCGGAAGAGGGTTGGGGGTGGTTCAGGCGAGCGGGAGCTGGGCGGTGGAGCCGGAGATCAGGGCGTCCCATGCCGGTTCGAAGTTCTTGTCCTGCTTGTTGATCACGCGGGCGGGGCGGTGGTGAAGAGCTCCTTCGCCATCGGCCAGGTCTCGAGACGGCGGCGGACCCAGGAGCGGGCACGCCCGTACACCGGGTCGTGCTCGACCTCGATGCCGTGCCGTTCGGACACGGAGATCAGCCGGTGGGCCGACTGGTGCGCGTGATCGAGGTCGACGCGTTCGGTGGAGCGCATCGCCGGGCGCCGCTCGCCGTCGGCGGACAGCAGGAACAGGCGGCGCACGTGGTTCAGCGCCCACGGCATGGCGAGCTCGCGCTCGAAGGCCTCCAGGCACGCGCGGTCCCGTGGCTGGGAGGCGTCGAAGAACTCCAGGAGGGTGCGCTTGCCGTAGAGCTTGGCGTTGGGGTTGAGGCTCATTGCCGTGTACTCCAGGCGCAGCACCTCACCGGCGGCGTCCGGGTGGGTGCGCATGCGCTCCAGGTGGGCGGGCAGGGCGCCCATGGAGACTGGGTAGTGGCAAGAAGGTGCAGTAGGACTTGGGCCAGTGCACGCCGAACCGCTTCAGGAGGTAGTCCTCGCACTGCTGCCGGTCCCAGCCCCAGTCGATGAGCGGGAACACCCCGTACGCCCGGGAATCTTCGAGGCGACCTGGTCGCCGAAGCGGCGGCCTTCCTCATCGGCGTTGAAGCCGAGGATCTGCCGGAACGGGCGGCCGTCGAAGACCTGCTTGATCCACCAGTCGCCGACGTCGCCCTTGGCCCACAGGCCACTTGCGGGTGCCGGCCTGCTGGGGCACGGTGCCGACTGACTCCAGGTCGTCCCACAGCGTCCAGGGCCCGCGGGCGAAGAGCTGCTCGGAGTGGGGGAGTCGTCCAGGATCGTGAACCCGCCGCCCTTCAGGTGCCCGTTGCGTGCCAGCTGGACGAACCGCACGCCGTGCTCGCGCAGCAAGGGGAGCATGAACTCCTCGACGAACAGACGGGTTTCGGGCCACTCGCTGCCGGTGGCCATGTAGAGGACGGCGGTGTGGTCCAGGTCGATGCCGTGGGCGTCGGGGTCGGTGAGTATGTCGGCGATGTAGGCGGTGGAGTCGGCGTCGAGGCCCCAGTTGATGACGGTGTCCAGGCCGTCGGTGGTGCTGAGGCCGGGCAGCGACGGGGTGTACGCGGTGCTGGGCATGGCGTCCGTCACTCCTTCCGGGGGGCCGTGCCCGGCCGAACGGCCGGGCACGGAAGGTCGGTTGAGCTGGTCAGCGCAGGGCGGCGAGCGCGTGCGCGGGGTCGGGGACCAGGACGGCGCGCTGCTCGGCGAGCAGGCGGAGGCTGCCGTCGGCGCGCATCTCGTCGGTGGGGGGCGGGACGAGCACGGGCCGGTTCAGGTCGGCGGCGACCTCGGCGGTGTGCATCGCCGCCTCGGCGTGGTCCAGGGCCTCGACGAGAACCACCGCGCGCACGAGCGCGGCGAGCAGGGCGGCGCTGGCCCGGAGCGTCGCTCCGCTGGCCGGGGCGCCGGGCCTGAACAGGCTGACCACCGTGCCGCCGCTCGCGGGGATGGAGCTCAGCAGCTGGGCGTGGTCGTGCGGGTGGGCGTGGTCCAGGCCGCGCGGCAGGACGGCGAGCGTCGCCAGCCCGGCCCGGGCGGCGGCCCGGTGGGCGGTGGAGTCGACGCCGTAGGCGAGCGTGGCGGTGACCGTGTGCCCGGCCTCGGCGACGGCGGCGGCGAAGGCCTGCGTCCGGGTGAGGGCCTGCGCGGTGGCGGCCCGGTTGCCAGTCACGGCCACGGCATGGGCGGTCAGCTCGGGCAGCTGCTCATGTCCGCGCACCCACAGACCCAGCGGGCAGTTGGCACCCAGGTCGGCCAGAGCGGCGGGCCACACATCGTCCGAGGGGATGACGAACTGGCACGTCAGCTGGGCGTTGGCGAGTTCCTCGCGCGGCTTGTACTGGGCCAGTCGGCCGCTGGCGTCGTGGCGGACGCCGTACTGCCAGACGTCCTCGGCAGAGTGATGGGCGAGATGACCGGCGATCTGGTGAGGGGCGAAGTGGGCGGCGAGCGCGGCGCGGGCGGCGCGCTCGGACAGGGCGGTGCTGGGCACGGCGTACCTCCGTGACGGGGCGGCGTCCGGCGGGCATGCCGGGGCCGCGATGGGCGGTGCGGGATCGAGTGGCGCGGTCAGCGGCCGGTGCGGCTGGGCGCGGTGACCGCATCCCAAGAACGGCGCGGCGGCGACAGCTACCAGTCGGCAGCCGGAGCGGCGGAAGCCGTGGCCGGGCGGGCCGGTGCGGCGCGGCGCGCGGGCTCGGGGGCGGCGGTCGCACGCGGTGCCGGGGCGCGTCCGGCGAGGACGGCTGGAAGGGTGTCGTCGATGTAGGCGACGTGGTGGGCGAGGTCTACACCGACCTGGGCGGAGTCGAGATAGAACACGTTGTCGCGCAGGGCCAGGTTCCCGGTGGCGATCACGTGCACGGCGTCGGTGAGGCATTCGGCGACGTGCCGGGCAAGTGGCCCGGTGACGGTGCAGATGACCGGGACCGGTTCCCCGTCGCGCCACTGGCCGCGTGCACGGTCGTACTCGCGTGGGACCTGCATCATGGTGAACCGGGCGGCGGGCGTGCCGCGTTCGGTGTGGCGCAGCTGCACGGTTCCGTACACGCGGCCGCGGATGACAGCGGTGGTCTCTCCGCTCATGGAGGTACTCCTCGATGCGACGAACGTTCTGGCAGCGCCCGGGGGCCACCTGAACGAGTTCCATAATGCCTATATATGGGGTGGGTGTCATCCCCTTTTTCCTCCGGGGTGGAGACACCCGCCCCACTGAGGCTGGCTCCGGCCTACGGCTCGCTTACCTCGCGGTCCACCTCAGCTCCTGATCCGGGCTGCGGCATTCGGCAGGGCCCGGGCCCCTCGCAGCAGGCTGCCGCGCCCGGGTTGTCCCACTGGCAGGCCAGGCAGCGCCACAACAAGCCGGCGGCCAGAGCTGCTGCGAGGATCGGCTCCTTCTGTACCGTACGGCGTCGGCCGCGTTCAGCAGCGAGTCCAGCAGCGGCGGCCTGGGCGCGCCCTCTGCCTCGCTGTCGTCGAGCACGATCGTGTCCTCGACCTTGACCCGCAGCGGCACCGTGCCATCGGGCCGGACGAGGTGGTCCGGGGCGCTGTCGAGGTGGACGGATACCCGGACGGCGCCGACCTCGTGGTCGAGGTAGGCGAACACCAGGACGCCGTCGACTTCCAGGCAGGGAAGACCACCGTGGATTCCCGCGTTGAAGACGGCGCCGTGGTTGGCTCGCTCGCATGCGCCGGCGTCGGGGAACTGGAAGTTGAGCGGAACGATCCGTGTGCGGCCCTTCCCACTGATTGTGTCGGCGTACAGCGAGTAGCCCTCGTCCGGGCGGTTGTCGCGCTCGGGCCCGTAGCAGAGGTCCACGGCCGTGCGGTCGTCGGCGGGCGGTTCGTCGGGGACACCTTCCTGACCGAGGATGTTGTCCCAGGCCTGGCGCACGTGCTGGCGAGTCCGCCAAGAGCCGCGTCCTCGTCGGTGAACAGTTCGATGCCGTCCTCGTGCCGGTCCCAGCGACGCAGCACCCAAGCCTGCCCCGGCGGGGGCGGCGGAATGTGTACGACGGCCGGCTCCGGGGCGTCGGTGAAGTCGAACTGCTCCAGCCACGGTTCGAGGATGGTGACGACGTCCGCGCCGGGCCATTCGTCTGTGCGCACCTCCAGATCGGTCATCTGCCTGTGCAGCGAGATGACGGCTTTGCCCACGGGGCTGTTCGGGTCGGGGATGATCACGGTGGTTCCTCTCTCGCAGTGTGGCGCGCTCGGGTCTGGATCAGAACTCGCCGAGGATGCGGAGGCTGACGTGCCAGCGGTGGGTGCCGGCCTGGCGGAGGTCGTCCTCGTAGCTGTGGTTGATCCACGCCAGCACGCGCAGTTCTGCCTCGGCCGAGCTGGAGGCGTCGATCGCGAACCGGGTGGTGGCGGAGGGCCACCCCTGGTCCGGTCGCTCGAAGACCGTGTCGCTGAGGCGCTGGGCGTGCCAGGTGGTCTCCGGGTCGGTGGGAACGGGCGGGAGCGTCACGGGGTACGTGGTGGGCATGCAGCTCCTCCTCTGGGTCACGTAGATGGGGGCGATACGGGACTGCGCCGGTCCGTGCTCTCTTGAAAATGACCTGAGTCTGCGCGCGTTGGTACAGGTCAACCGGCCTCGTCGCGCGGGGTGACGGTGACATCGAGGCCGAGGGCGGCGAGCTGGGCGAGCAAGCGGCGGGCGAGGCGTTCCTTGCCCAGCCGGTTGGTGAAGTGATCGGGGCCGAGGTCTTGGTAGGGGACGAGGTCGTGCAGGATGTGCCAGCGGCGACCAGGATGGAGTGGCCGACTGCGACGGTGGCGCGCTTGGCGCCGCGGTGGGGGACGAGTCGTCGGTACTGGGCGCCGAGGTGGGTGCCCTTGCTTCGGGCGGCGGTGGCGCTGGCCATGAACAGGGCAGTCTTGAGCCAGGTGTCGCCGTGGCGGGTGCGGCCGGACAGCCGTTTGCCGGCCGACTCCTTATTGCCCGGGCACATCCCGGCCCAGGACGCGAGGTGTCCGGCGGTGGCGAAGCGGCCCATGTCCACACCGACCTCGGCGATCAGGATCTGAGCCAGGGTCAGGCTGATCCCGGGGATGGCGATCAGGAGCTCGACCTGCGCACGCAGGGGCAGCAACTGCCGGTCAACGCCCGGGTCAGCAGGGGCACCTTGCCCTGCAGGCTGCCCAGCGCGAGATCCGCCAGCACCTGCGGGTCGCGCTCGCCCGCGACCAGGGCGTCCAGCATGGCGCGGGCGGAGCGGCCGGTGATGTCGCTGACGACCGAGCTGAGCTTGATCTCGGCGTCTTCCAGGAACATCGCGAGCCGGTTGACGTCGCGGACCCGGTCGCGGGTGGTCTCGGTGCGGTACCGGGTCAGGTCACGAAGTTGGCGGATGTCACGCGGTGGCACGAAGCTGGGCCGGACCAGGCCGTACTCGACCAGGCGGCAGATCCACTCGCAGTCCTTCACGTCGGTCTTGCGGCCCGGCACGGTCTTGATGTGCTGGGCGCTCAGCAGCCACGGCTCGATCCCTTCGGTGGCCTCCAGCAGGTAGAACCAGGGCATGCTGGTGGAGCCTGCCATGATCGGCCTCACGGGGAAAGGCCTGGTCAAGGGCTATGCGATAGTTATGGCACCCTACACGGACCAGGCGGCGAGTACGTCGTCGCCCGACCACATCAGACCCACACCGTCGCGCGGGACATCCGGGGAGATGCCGGACAACGACACGACCGCCAGGCCGGTGCGCGTCGGATCGAATCCAGGCACCTGGGGCGCGGCCCGCTGCAGGTCGGCCAGGTCGTGGCTGTCGAATTCCGACTCCAGCCACTTGATCGACCCCACGAAGTCGATCCGTCCGGCCACCGGCGCCCGGTCGGCGCCGACCAGGTCGAGTTCCGGGTTGAACTGTCGGTTCCACCAGCCGCCGACCACCTCCGTGTCCGGCCAAGGAAGCTGCCCGGCGCTGGCGGCCAGCTCCAGTGCCTCGCGGACCAGCGGCTCCACGGCGCGGCCGCGCCAGCTGGGCCACTGCCGCTGGATGGCGCCGAAGCCCACCTGCGGCCGGCCGCGCTGGGCCTGCTCCTGAGCGGTGCGCAGCACCGCCAGGTACAGCCGCAAGTTGCTGTCGGACACGCGGTACAGCGACGGCTTGCCCGGCCGGGTGGACAGCGGCGCATCGACGGCCAGGACGTGCTTTTCCTCCGCCAGCCGGCGCAGCAGCGGCGAGAGCGTGCCCGAGGGCAGCGAGCCCTCGCGGCTGCCTGCGGTGGAGGCGATGTTGGCGTGGGTGCGATCCCCGGCACCGATCGCCTCCAGCACCCGCCGGGCGGTATTCGGGCTGGGGAACTCGGCCATCAGGGTCGTCTCCGGCACCCCGAAGACGGGCGAGGCCGGGTCGGCGCACTCGGCGCGCAGGAACTTCAGCGCCGGGGTGCCGTGCGGCCAGACCCGCAGGATGCCCGGCAGGCCGCCGGAGACCAGGTGGGCATCCAGCGCCTCGGCGCCCGTGAGGCCGAGCGCGGCGCCGGTCTCGGCCGGGTTCAGCGGGCCCAGCACCAGGTTATCGGCGCGGCCGTAGAACGGCCGGTCGTAGGCGGTGAGCCGCTCCATCATGTGCAGGTCTGAGCCGAGCAGCAGCAGGAGGACCGGCCGGGAGGACAGCAGCCGGTCCCACGCGGTCTGCAGCGCCCCGTCGAAGACGCTGTCCTGTTCCGCCAGCCACGGCAGTTCGTCCAGTACCACCACGCTCGGCTGGTCGGGCAGCAGGCCGGCCAGCACCCGGAAGACGTCCGGCCAGCTGCCAGTGCCCAGCTGCGGCACCAGTTCGCGGTCGCGGACCAGGGTCGAGTCGCGCAGCTCGTCCAGCAGCGCCGCGGCGGCCTCAATGGGGGAGGCGCCCTTGGTCGCCGTGAAGTACAGGTAGGGCACCTGGGCGCGGTCGCAGAACTCCTGGACCAGGCGGGACTTGCCGACCTGCCGGCGGCCGCGGATCGCCAGGGCCACACCGCTGCCGGAGGTGCGTACCCGCTCCAGGCGCTTGCCGAGCAGGGCCAGCTCGTTGGCCCTGCCGATGAACTCGCTCACACTCGGCATCCTATCTTTGTAGATGGAATCTACGTAGACTTAATCTACAAAGAGCGAGGCGTCAACGCAACACTGCGGGCGCCGATAAATCATCCTGTGAGGGCCATAACTCTCGTACCTGCTTCGACCTGGGACTTCGAGACCTGCGCCCGATCGTGGCATGCTCGAACGCTGTGGCGCTCCGCGTGATCTACCTCGCCTTCGTCCGCATCCTCGGGCTGCTCCTCCTGCTCTCCCGTGCCCAACGAGCCAAGGACGTCGAGCTGTTGGCGTTGCGCCACGAAGTCGCCATCCTGCGCCGCCAACTCGGGGCCCGGCCACGACTGTCCTGGCCGGACCGGGCCGTACTCGCCGCTCTCGCCCGACACTTGCCCGCTGCGCTGCGCCGCACCCGGCTGGTTACCCCCGGCGCCCTGCTCACCTGCCGCCGCTGTCTCGTCCGCTGGAAATGGAGACAGAAACCGGAGTGCACCATCCCGCCCGCCGATACCCGAGCAGCTCCACCGGGCTGGTCCTGCGGCTCGCCCGAGAGAACAGCTCCTGGGGCTGCGCCCGCATCCAGGGCGGGCTCCGCCGCCTGGGTCACCGTGTCGGCGCCGCCACCATCCGCCGTGTCCTGCGCTCCGCCGGCCTCGACCCCGCGCCCCGACGGTCAGGAGACGCGCCGACCTGGCGCGATTTCCTCCGCGCCCAGGCAAGCGGGCTCCTCGCGGTGGACTTCTCCCACGTCGACACGGTGACCCTGACGCGGCTGTAGGTCTTCTTCGTCATGGAGGTCGGCATCCGCACCGTCCACGTCCTCGGCGTCACCGCCCACCCCACCGCCGCCCGGGCCACCCAGCTCGCCCGCAACCTGCTGTCCGACCTCGGCGCCCGCGCTCCCGCTTCGCGTCCGACGACGTCTGGAAGCGCTCGGCCCGCACCCCGAAGTACTCGGCGCGCCCGCTCGGCGCGGTCCTCCTCGCCCTCGGCGAAGGCCCGGCGCCGGGCCTCGTCGATCTCGACCGTCACCCGGTGGCCGGCCGAACGCAGGACGTCGGCCGCCTGGCTGATCAGGTACAGGTCGGCGCGGCGGTCGCGGGAGCCGCGCAGGTAGATCCCGATCGAGGCAGAGGCCCGGAAGCGGAACGGCCGGAGTAGCTCGTACGCGCCGTCGCCCTTCACCGAGCCGGACAACAGGGTTCCCTCAGCGCGGGTGTGGGTGAGGGTCAGGGGGCCTTCGCCGGACGCCCCTGCGCTTCGAGGGCGGCGACCAGTTCGGTCGACGGATACAGGACGGCGCTCCAGCAGGTCGGATCGGTGCAGGTGTACCAAGTGCCGGTGAAGCGCTGTGCGGGGGACTGGTCGCCGGTGTGCAGCGTCATGGGGCCGTGCTGGCGGCACTCGGGGGCACTGGTCGCGTCGGTCACGTAGGTGCCCTCTCTCGGCGCGGGTGTGGTGGTGGGAGAGGGGCGCAGCTCTCCCGTGGCGCGTTCGGCCCGGTGGGCAGCGCGGCTGCGGTGCAGCTCTCCCAGGGCGTATCCCGCTCCCGCACTCCATCTTGTTCCATAATACCTATCTTTGAGAGTGGGGCAACCGAGTTCTATGACGCTGCTGCCCCACCCCGGAACGCGCAGATCAGGGCCTGGTCGGCGGCTCGCTGAACGTGACCTGGACGCCGTCCAGCCTGACGGCCACCGTCCGGCCCGGCCTGGTCAGGAGCCGCGCATAGGCCTCCATGTCCTCGTCGTAGCGCTCGACTTCGCGTTCGGGCGCCTCGCAGCGGGCACCGGGCCGGATCGCCCCCCAGGGCTCCAGCAGCCGTGCCACCTTGGCCGTACCCGGCTCTGCGCTGGGGTAGATGTGGAATCCCGGCGTCTGCGTGTAGTCGATCTCGGGTAGGCCGTAGGGCATGTGCCCGGTGGTGGCCAACTCCACGGCCAGGGCTCGGAATTGCTCGTCTTCGATCAGGTCTGCCGACAGTCCCGGCAGGTCCATGGACGCGACTTGGGCGCGCCGGGCGGCGTCCGCCTCGCCGTTCGCGCTCTCGGCGATCCCCTGGGCCCACTCCCGGTCGTCGTACGTCCGCACGCAGGCGCCGGTGAACTCGTCGACCAGGTCCCACCCTTCGCTACCGGCGGCGGGGACGATCCTGAACCGGGTGTCGGAGGGCTGGGCCGGGGGCTCGGCGAAGAACACGTATCCGCTGCCGTGCTGCTCCGTCGTCGCCAGTTGGGCCCGGCGCAGGGCGTCGGCCATGAACGGTGCCACGGCGCGGGAGGGCCCGTCGAGCGTATGCCACCAGGCGACGGCGCACCGGGCGGTCAGCCCCAGCGGGCGGCGTACCGGCTGCTCGGAGATCGCCACCCCGCCGCGGGGGCGGTCGAGGAATCCGGCAAGGGCGGATTCGGCACGCTGGAGCGTGTCCACCTGGGGGGCGGTGCGCTCGCGCAGTTCGGCCAGGGCGGCGGTGTGCGCGGGCAGCAGCCGCTGACGGATGTGGTCGGCCGTGCGCCGGGCGGTGGCCTTGGCCTGGCTCTCGCTGGGGCGCGGGCGGGGCAGGGCGGTGATCGTGATTGCCTTGACCTCGATGCCGTACGCGGTGGCCTGCTCGGGCAGAGCCGCGGTGGCGGTGATCCGGGTCCGGGGGCGGTTGGGGTGAGTTCCAGGGCGCGGCCGTCGGCGTAGGCGATCCGCACCCGGCCGGTGTTGCCGTCCTTCTCGGTGCGGTCGGCGCCGAGCCGCTCGGCAACCGCGCGTGCGAGGGACTCAAGGCCGGCGGGGGTGGACAGTTCCATGAGGGGTCTCCTTCGAGGATGTGGGGTGGGCGGGGGAGTCGGGGCGGTGCGCCTACGGCGCAGGGGGCTTGGCGTTGCGCTGGGCGGCGTGGCGCTCGGCGTCGGCGCGGGCGTCCTCGGCGGTGTATCCGGTGTCGCACCAGGCGTGGCAGAGCTGCCCGGGCGGGGCGTTGCAGGTCTCGCACCGGTCTTCGAAGTCCTCGGGCCCAAACGGCGGCGGGCTGCTCATGCCGGGACGTCCTTGATGTGCTCCGCCACCAGGCGGGCGGACAGGAGCGGGCCCCTCGTCATCAGTGCCGCGCAGCTGGCCTGCCAGATCTGCCCCGGACTGGACGGGGAGATCTGGAAGTTCGTGGCCGGGCTGACCTGCCACGTGCGGCCGTGCGGGTCGGTGGCGGTGTAGGTGAGGTACTGGGGGGCGTCCTGGCGGCTGTTGTCGCTCCAGGTGAGGTCGGCGGCGGTGAGGGCGCGGCCCAGCTGGGCGCAGCGTTCCGGGGTGGCGTGCGCGAACGTTGCCACGGGTCGTCTCTCCTCGTGATCAGGGGGCGTAACCGGGGCGGCCTGGCGGCAGGCCACCCCGGGGCGCGGGCTCGTCGGCCTACGGGTGGGTGAGCTCGCGGTGGATGCGGTCGCTGGTCTCGCGCGCTTCCCTGCGGGCCTGGTCGGCTGCGGCCTGCGGGCTGGCGGCGTAGACGACGTTGACGCTGCCGAAGGTCTCTTCGGCGTCCTCCTGGTGCTGCTCGTGGACGTCGGCCCGTTCGCCTGGATCGGCGGGGGCCTCCTCCACGTGCCAGATGTCGACGTCGCCCCCGCCCGTCCACTGACCGACCACGAAGTACGCGCGCTCTCCGCTCTCCGGCGCGGCGGTGGGCCGGGTCAACCCCTCGTACTCCGACCGGAAGAGCGTCAGACGGCGGCCCTCCTCGTTGGCTGCGCCCCTGCTGATCTCGGCCCACTTCGGCAGGTACTCGGAGCGGTGGGCCAGGCTTTCGCGGTCCGGGGCCAGCAGCAGCGCGAGCACCGGGTGCGGGCGGTCGGTGAACCAGCGGGCCAGCGTCCACCAGGCGGCGAGACTGCGGGCGGCCTGGACCCAGTGGGCCTCGGCCTCCTCCAGCCAACGGGCCTGCGCCCGGTCCGCGTGCGAGATCATCGCCTCTAGCCACTTCAGCAGCTGCGGGGTGTCATGGCGACGGGCCGCGTGCTGGAGGCTGGGGAAGTCGCTGCGCGCGGCGTAGTCGCCGGCGCACGCGCGCAGGATAGCGGTCAGCGTCTGGCTGGCCTGCTCGGGCGCGGGCCGGTCGTCGGTGTCGACCAGGTCCCGTTCCAGCCACCCCCAGGGGACGTCGGCGGAGTAGGCCAGCACCCTGACCGTGTTGCCCTGGTAGGCGCGGCCACGGATGCGCACCAGCGGCTCGGCGGGCCACTCCCGCGCGCTGGCGGATCCGAGTGTCGCCCGGACGGCGTCGAACCGGTCCCACCGGGCGGGGCTGCTGGTCGCGGTCACGTGGACGGTCCCGCTGGCGGCACCGGTGAGGCAGTAGCGCACGGCTCCGGCGGGGTCCGCCTCGGACGGGACTGCGCGGACGGTGCCGGACGGGGTGGCAAAGGTGATCACAGAGCGTCTCCTCACGGGGCGTACAGGAACGGGGAGTTGGCAGGGCCGGTGACTTCAGTCCGTGACGGACGGGTCCGGCAGGGACGGCGCGGGGTAGGCGCGGGCGAGAGGCGCTGAGCTGCTCGCGCAGGGCCGTACAGCGGCCTGCACGGCGGCGGTCTTCATGCCGTGCAGCCATCCGCGCTCGATCCGCTACCCGCACACGACCGGGCCCGGCTCCTGCTCGGTCTGCACGACCAGGGTGGCCAGGGACGGTGCAGCTGCCCTCCAGGGCGGCCGTCACGGCGGCCTTGACGGCGGTGAACTCGTCCAGGTCGGCTTCCAGGCGCCATGCGGGGGCGGTCGTGACGTCGACGGTGGCGCTGGCCAGGGCGTACCGGCCGTCGACGTCCAACGCGGCGTAGTTGAGGCGGTGCCGTCCGGCACCGAGGGCGGTGAAGAGCTGGGCGAATACGAGGTGCGCGCGGCGGCGGGCGGCGGTGATCGCTTCGTCTCCGGGATAGGGCAGGCTGCGGCGGCCGTTGCGGGCGTGCTGGTCGGGGTGCGGGCTCGTCACGGTGACTCCAGCGGGGCGACGGGTGGGGGCCGGCTGCGCGCGGCGGGGCGGGGGTGTTCCGCACGCTGTGGCGTGCGGGACACGGTCAGATGGCGGGGCGGCGGCCTTGCTCGTCCAGGCGACGCACGTCGGGCGCGGGCTCCCGGAAGTGGCACCACGTGCGCCCCATGAAGTCCTCGGCGGTGTAGAAGTGCACCGTCCGGGCCCGGTCGCTTCCGCCTGCCGCGGTGTAGGCGGCGGAGTACCAGTAGCCGTTGATGTTGACCGGAACGGCGTCATCGGGCCACTCGTGCGGGATCGGGGTCAGGTGCGCCCGGCGGGCGTGGTGCAAGCGGCGGTCAGTGGTGAGGTCGACCGCCATGAAGTGGTCCCGCTCCATCGGCTTCCGCTCGCCGAACTCGTCGTCCTGCTCCCAGCAGGCGTCGCAGTGGCCGAACCACATGCACGGCAGGAGGTACAGGGGGAGGTCGTGCATCTCCGTGATGCTGCCGTCGTAGGTGACGCGGCTCCCGATGAACAACCGGGACGCGGGCGCGGTCTCAGGCATGGGCGGCCTGCCAGGCCTTCGCGTTCCACTCGCGGGTCAGTTCGTCGGCGTAGGCGACGTCGCGCGCGGCCTCGGCGTTCAGCGCGGCCACGACCAGGACGCTGCCCCGGATCTCGTCGGCGCGGCGCTGGGCCGCGGCGGCCTGCTCCTGGCGCTCGACCTCCTCCTCCGGCACGCGCCGGACGAGGGAGATCCCGCCGTCCCTGTTGAAGATCACGACGTAGCGGCGGAAGTCCTCGATCCGCCACGGGCGGGCCGGTCCGGTCGTGGTGTCGGCCAGCGTGGCGCGGGCCTCGGCCAGCAGCTTCGCCACTTCCTCGGTCGCCTTCACGCCCGTGTCCCGCTGGCTCTGGTTGCGGCCGTAGTAGACGCGGGCCTTGTCGCGTACGGGGGCGAACTCCACCGGGGCGTAGATGCTGATCATCCGGCAGGCGTAGTCATCGCGCTGGTCCCGCTCGGCCTGGGCGGCGCGCGCTGTGTCGGCCACCTTGCCCTGCGTCCAGCTCAGCGCGGTAGCGGCGCACGACGTGCCGTAGTAGACGGCGGAGCCGTCCTCGTTTCCGTCGGCGTCCAGCGGCATCAGCGCGACCGTGCGCTTCAGTCCGTGGCGGCCGCAGCAACCGCACTCGTCGAAGTCGTCAACGATGCCTTTGATCGTCCATTTCGGGATGCCCATGAGTGACCTTCCGTGGGGGCGGTGGGTGAGGTGGCCGGACTGGTGTATGTCCGCTGGCGCGGCCTGCGCGCAGGAATCTCGGTGTGCGGGGGCCTGCCGCCCCTCGCTCGCCGACGGGGAGGGTGCGGGCGAGGGGCGGCAGGTCTTCGGCCAGTGGTGCACTGGCCGGGTGAGCCGTCCGCCCCGGGGGAGGGGCGGGAACGGCGGCTGTGGACTACTGCTGCGGCGGCTTGTGACGGTGCAGGTTGCCGCGTTCGGTCACACCGATTCCGGTGCGGCCGCATGGGCAGTGTCGGCGTAGGGGCGGTTGTTCATCCGGGCGAACTTGCTGCCCAGCGCGGTCGTGGTGGTGCTGCGGACGCTGCCGGCCACCGGGGCGGTGTTGGTGCAGTAGCCGTCGGCCGTGACGGCGGGGGCGTCATCCATGGGGGTACTCCTCGTCGGTGTCGGCGTTCTGGGGCAGGACCGGGGCGCTGTAGACCTCGCGGTGCACGTTGGGGAAGCCGGGGCATGGACGGACGGCCAACTGAAGCTCGGCGGTGTCCATGGGGTGGAGCCATCCGCCCCGTACGGTCCAGCCGCATGCGCGGGGGCTGGGCTCGGCGGCCGTGGTGGCGACCAGGACGGCGCGGCGGACGGTGCTGCCCTCCAGCGCGAACGTCACCAGCGTGCACAGCGCTGCAAAGTCGTCCTCGTCCAGCACAGCCAGCCGCTCGGGGGCGGTGCCGACGGAGACATCAGCCCGGCCGCTGACCAACGCGTCATTGGTCTGCTCGACCGCGAAATTCAATGTGTGCTCACCCTTGCCGAGGGCCTTGAACACGGCGGCAAGCGCGCTGAGGGCGCGGCGCGCGGCGGCCGCAATGGCGACATCGTCGGGGCGGACGAGTTCCGGGCGTGCGGGCATGGTGTGTCACTCCTCGATTGATGGTTGGTCGGGGCGTTGCCTTCTCCCGCGCAGCGGGGCGCTCCGGGCTGCGCCCGGAGCAGCGGGCGGCTCGCTGCGCGAGCCGGGCGGGTTGGCCCCCGGCGCTGCGCTCCGGGACGGGTGTGCGGTCTGCTGCGCAGCCGCGCTGTGCGGCAGGCCCGGGGCGGGTGCGCAGCGCGCTCCCTCTCGGGCGGGGCGCTGCGCGCTCTGGGGCCCTGGGCATGCGCGGGCTGGTGGGGGGGACCGGACGGGCGCCCCGTGTGGGGATGGGGAGTTCGGGGCGCCCGTCCGGCGTTTAGAGGGTCATACCGTGGTCAGGGCGAATGCCTTGTCCATCAGGTCGTTTGCCGCTCCGCTGATGACCCGCTCGGCGCGGGCGTCCGTCTTCTCGGCGTCGGTCTTGCCTCGGGCGGGGGCGACGTGGTTGGCGTACTCGGTGAGTGCGCTGTAACCGGCCCAGCGCGTGCCCCGGATGCCGGCCTGGGTGTTGGCGTGCTCGAACAGGTTGGAGATCGCTCCCCAGCGCTGGCGCTGGTTGGTCTTGGTGCGGGCGTGGTCGCTGTCCTTGACCGGCCAGAGCTCGTCGACCACCGACTTCAGCTCGCTGAGCGTCATCTCGGCTTCGATCATGCGGTGGGCGGCCTGCTCGAACTCCTCGGCGTACCGGAACGTCAGACCGAGGGCGGATCGGGCCTGCGCGATGCGGGCCTTGGCTCCGGCGGTGTGCCGGACCACGAACGAGGAGCGGGCCCCGTGGATGGCCGCGTGCATGGTGTTCGCGCACACCACCCGGACCGGCGTCACGACGATGCGGAACGCGCTGCCTCCGTCGTGGCTGTTGAACGCTGCGATGTACAGATCCACGTCGTCGTTCCCGCCGATCGTGAGGGTCTGCGGCATTTTCATGGTGAGGAACACCTGACGGCCGTTCTTGAGCGATCCGGCGGTCTCGAAGTGCGCGCCGGACTCGTCGGCCAGCAGGTTGAGGAACTCGGCGTGTTCCTCGTTCTGCACGGGGTGGTAGTCGCTGCCGACCACTCCAAGGGTCTGCGTGCGGCCGGTCTTCGGGTGCGTGCGGGCGGTCGCGAAGTGCTGCGGGACTTCCACCGGCGTGGTGCCGTCGTCCGTGATCTCGGTCGCGGTCAGGGGGAGGAGTCGCACGTTCCAGCCGGACAGCGACGCGATGCTCATGGCCTCCTCGGCGGTCATTGCGCCGTCGGTGACGATGCCGAGTTTGTGCCAGGCGCTCGTGTTGGCGGAGGCGAAAGCGGCGGTGCCGTCGGTGAACTGCTCGATCTCGTGAGCCACTTGGGGCTTCCCTTCTGGTGACGAACTTTCGGCGTGTCCGGTAGGGGGCCAACCCTTCCGAACTGGTTCCATAATACCTAAGTCAGGGGGTGGGGCAACCGATTAAATCTCCGGTGCACCCCACCCTCGGGGCTACGCTCTGACCTGCGGCTACGGCTGCGGCGGCTTGCGCCGGGTCAGGTCACTCCTCCTGCTCGGCAAGGGAGGTAACGCCGTAGTAGAGGTACTCCGGCACGTGGAACACGTTGGTCTCGACCGGGTAGTGCTGCGGGTGCTCGGTGACCATCCGGAACATCCGCCACCCGTCCACGGCGTCTGTCTCCGACCACTCCAGAACCTTGCCGAAACCGGCGAGCGTGTCACCGACTGCGAGGTACTTGACCTGTGCGCGGTAGCGCATGGCACCCGTCCGGTCGGCCCCCTCCTGCTCGACCACATGGGCGCGCGGGTGGGTCTTGAGCTGCTTGGCGATCCCCTGACTCATGATCAGTTCCCTTCCGTGTGGGCTTACCGCTGCCAGTGCTGTGGCAGTGCCGTGACGCTCCACGTGTGGACTCCGGTCAGTGCGGTGACGAATGCGCCATCCCTGAACTCGCTGAGGCGGTAGAGCGTGGACTCTCGTCCTCGGCGGTCCAGTTCGCGCTCAATGCGCGTCACCCAGTAGCGGCCGTGGCAGCACTGCTGCGACCCGTGGTAGCTGACCAACTGCCCGATGCTGGGGCCGCTCTCCGCGTTCAGGGCGGCGGTCAGGTTGGACAGTGCCGTACCGAACGTGTGGGGCGGCAACGGCACGTCGGCCAGCGCGGGCCCGGTGTGCCCGGTCCGTACGCCAGAGATCCATCCCACCTCGAAAAGGGGCCGAGCCAGCTCGCGCACGTCGTGCGGGAAACCGGTGTTCTCGGGGAGCTGTTCCAGTGCCGCCCGGAAAGCGGCCTCCATTTGCTCTCGCTCGCCCTCGCTCGCCGGAACGGCGCGGTGGGCGGGCTCAATGCTCGTCATGCTCACAGTGACTGTCCCTCCGATTGGTGCGAGTGCTGGGCTTTTCCGGGGGCCCGGTGGACCGGGCCCCCGAAGCTGCCTCTTACTTCAGTCCGCGCGTCCGCAGAAATTCACTGATGCGGAATGCGACGGCTCGCACCGAAAGGGATGCTCCCCGGAAGGTTCCGAGAATGCGGGGCCCGGTGTCGCTGTCGTGGATGATGTGGAACTCAAACCCCTGAGCGATGGGCAGAAGAATGTGGATGGGACCGGCCGTGGTGTCGAACCGAATCGACGTGGTGTTGTCGTCCTGGTTGTGGACGATGACGGCGTCCCGGAGGAGTTCCGGGCGCGGGAGGAAGTTGGCGATCCGGCGGGCTTTTGCGGCCTGAGGGGTCGTGATCTCGTCCGTGCTGGGAGCCACCTTGCCTCCGCTGATGACGATTTCCACACTGACGCCTTTCTGTTGACGAACGTTCGGCGGTGCCGGTTAGGGGGCCACCCCTTCCGACATGTTCCATAATACCGTAGTCTGGATCTGTTGCACTACCCCACGCGCAAAACTCCTGCACTATCTCTTGCGTCATCTCCTGACCCTGCCCGGCGGCCGGCCTCCGGGCGTCCCTGGTCAGACGACCTTTCCGCCGCGGTCGGGGAGCCGACATCCCCTCTGCTGCCGCTCTCCCTGCCCGAATGAGAGAAAAAGGGTGGGTCCGGGTGTGGGTGGTGCGGCGGCGTCGGGGATCGGGGCGGGTGGGTGTGTTGCGCGTCGGCGGGGGCCTCCGCGCGGCCCTGGACCGTGTGGGCGGGTCCGATGGGCCGGTCTGGTTCTGGACCTGTCTGTTGCTGGGTCTGAGTGATGGGCATCATGTGGTCTTCAGCAGGGCAGTAATTCGCCCCGGGTCGAATTACTGCCAACGAAAGCAGGATAACTAAAGGCGACCATCGAGAATTGTGCGCAGCAAAAGCGTTGGATCCGGAAGGAGAGATAGAATTCTGGACCTCATCCCGAAGGTGTGGTCTGGTTCCAGTGTTGGTCTGGGGCTACGGTGTGAAGCACCGGGGGTGTGGACCGGTTCTGCCAAAGCTACATATGCATCAGATGATGCAGGGTCACCGGCCCGGGCCACCCTCCCCCTTGTTGAGGCTCGGGCCGCAGGCCCGTTGGCCATCCCGCGTAGCGGGGTCGGCCTTTGGGGCGCGCAGCGCCACACGGTGGCTGGAGCGCAACGGAGGCCGCCTCGCGGGGACGCAGTCCCCGCAGCTCCGGGAGCGCAGCGGACGGAGCGTCACCGGCCTTGCGCAGCAAGGCGGGTGGGCGGGACGCGCAGCGTCCCGCAGGCGCTCCCGCGGAGCGGGAGCGCAACCCCCGTGCGCAGCACGGGGGTTCGCTTGCACATCGCGCAGCGATGTGGTAC
>NZ_QFRK01000154.1 GCF_003143855.1 Streptomyces sp. NWU339 | reverse complement strand
CCGCCGGAGTACGCGGCGTAGCCGGAACCGACGGTTGCGAAGTCCGGGGAGGTGGAGGAGGAAGCAGAGGTCATGGGGTGAACTCCTTGTTGAGGCTGGGCCAGTGTTCGACGAGGAAGCGGAACGAGGGGTAACGGCCTCCGGTGGACAAGGCCTCGCCGGCCGCTCCGGAAGGGGTGAAGGTGCCGGTGCGGATGGCCTGGCGGATACGGACCAGGCGCGGGATCCGGGCGGCCAGCTGCGGCACCCGGGCCCGGGCGTCCGGGGTCGGCAACCATGCGGTCAGCTGGTGCGGGCGCATCTCCTCCCACACCACGACGTCCGCGATCCCGCCGCCCAGGCGTACGGCGAGGAAGTGCGGCACCGCGGTCGTCCCGGGCGACGGGCCGCGGTGGCCGAGGGTGGTGACGGCGCCGGGGTAGCCGGTGCGCAGGGCGGCGAGGTGGTCGGCGAACACGGCGCTGAGGTTGCAGGCCAGACAGCCGCACCGCGACCGGACGCCGGTGAGGTCGTCGAGGGTGAAGATCCGTTCAGCCACGTCCGCCACCGGCGGCCGGGCCGTACAGGCGGTAGTAGTCGTCGACGATGCCCGCCTCGGCCAGGATTGTGTTGGTCGCGGCGACGTTGTGCCCGGGCTGCAGCCGCTCGTCGGCGCGGGCCATGGCCACCGCGCCGACCGCGAGCCCGGCTAGGACCAGATCGACGTAGCGGTTGGACAGGGACTCGGCGTAGTGGAAGTTGATCGGCATGCCGTGCCCAAGGACGACGATCTCGGGGCCGCCGGCGAGCTTGTAGCCGGTGCCGAGCACGCCCCGGTCCGTCACCGCGGTGCTGCCTGCGCGCAGCTCGTCGAGATCGAACTCGAAGTTCCGGCTGGTGGTGCTGACCAGATACGACCGCTCCGGCAGGAGCCGGGCCTCGCGCGCGCCGAAGCTGCGGCTGCCGACACAGCCGATGACCAGCCGCGGCTGGTGCGTACGCACCAGCTGCTCCAGCGACCGGCTGGTGAGGAACCCTTCCTCGTGCGCGGCGACCAGGCGAGTGATGTCAGAGTCGAACACCGCGACCCGCATCCGCCGGTTCTCCAGGACGCGGGCGACCTCGTGCCCGATCCGGCCGAAGCCGAGCACGAGAGCGGCCTGCCCCTCCAGCTTCTCGTCCGGCAGCAGCCGCAAGGTGTTGCGGACGGCCGCGTCGGCGATGCCGTACGACTCGATCATGGACTTCATGTCGCTCTCGGCCACGCTGAACAACGGCAGCGGCAGGTCGAGCCCTTCAACCTTGCGGATACCGGAGGTGGTCTGTTCCACCAGCCCGACGAAGTGGTCGGCCTGCCCGGGCAGTTCGCGAAGGACGGTGGGCATCACATAGCCGCCGTCATCCATAACCACGGTGCGCTTGCCCGCGGCGGCGACCCGCTCGATGTGGTCCTCAATCCCCTGACGCAGGTCCCGGTAGCGCCACACCGCGATGCCGTGCCGCTGCACCAGGTGCGCGTCCACCCGGTGGGTGTGCGCGTAGGGGTATTCCTTGTCGATCACGGTCATGTGCCCCGGGTCGACGCCGAGGCCGAGCAGGCTGTCGACCAGGACGAGAAAGTCGCGCATGTGGTGGATCGTCCACAGCACACCGACGCCGGACAGCGGCTTGTCGGACCACCGGTCGGCCAGGCGGCTCGTCAGCGGCAGCTCGGACACGGCCGCAGTGACCTCGGTGGCCGTGAACGGCAGATGCCGTGCGGCCGTGAAGAACGCCTCAGCCGCGGCCGGGGGGCCCTGTTCGAACGTCGCCACGATCCGATGGGTGTGCGCCGCGGCCGCGGCCGGGTCCGCAGGAGCGGCCAGCGTCAGCCGGCCGCGGCCGCCGTCGGCGAGTGCGCACCGCCACGACGCCGATGCTTCGTCCCAGTCCATGCTCTGCACGCCGGGGCTAAGAGCGAGGCGGGCGGCGAGTTCGCTGGCCAGATGGCGGGCCTCGTCCTGGGTGGCGACGACATCGACCGCGTGGACGAGCGGCGGTTTCACGGATGCGGGCATGGACGCCCTCCTGTCAGAAGGTGGTGGATCAGGGAATGCCTGGGGCTCAACGCTCGCCGGGAAGGGTGTAGGTGTGGCAGCGGCCGGTGACGCGCATGCCGCTGGCGGTGAAGTCGGCCGGGTCCTGCCGCGTCACCGCGCGCACGGTCGCGACCTGCCGGTCGGTGGCCAGGGCGTGAGCCTGGGCGATCAGCCGCCTGCGAACCGCCGCGTCGGCGGCCCACACCTCAGCCACCAGCAGCTCACTGTCGGTGGCGTTTCGCTGGACCAGGGCCAGCAGAAGCGACCCGGTCGGCGGGTCGAGCAGCAACATCTCGGCGCTGAACCGTGCGTCGTCCCGCCACCGCGGCAGCGTCGACGCGGCGAACGACGACTCCAGACCGGCGAACCGGCGGCCGGCCGCGGCGACGTACGCCTCCAGCCCGGTGATGTCGGCGGCGGTGACGACACCGGGCCCATCGGCGGACGGGGTGCCGTGCAACACCGTGATGGTGTCCAGCACCTCCCACCCGGACCCAGTGAAGAACACGCCGGCGCCGTCACGGTCCACGGGCACGTCCGTGGTCACCAGCGGCCACTGCACCGCGCCCACCACCGTCTGCAGCAGCCTCCGACCGAGACCCGCTCGTCGCGCCGACGGCTCCATGACCGGACCCCACAGCCGCGCCCTCGCCTCACCGGGCTCCGGGCGCCGCACGGCACACCAGCCGGCCAAGTCCTGCCCATTGCGAGCCACCGCGAGCACGGGCGGCGCGCCGGTCAGCGCGTTCGTCAGCCGCGAGCGCACCAGGGAGGCGCTGACCGGCCGGTCGTCGCTGTACCCGCTGATGCATCGCTGAGCCAGAACCGCGAGCTCCTCACACACATCGCCATCAAGGCCCGGGAGCAGGTCGATCTGCACGGGACGGGGGTCACTCATGCGGCGGGCCTTTCTGTGAGCCGGACGGGCGAGGCGGCGGGGGCGGATAAGGAGGCGAGGTGATGCCGGTGCAGACGCTGTGCCTGCTCGCCGTGGGGAGGAAGGCCGACCTGGGCGCGGCGGTGGTCGAGGGCGGCCGGCTCGTCGACCGGCAGGAACTCCAGACGGCTGCCAGGTCCGTCCGGCCGGTAGACGTACTGCGTGCCGTGCAACTGCGGCCGGCCGCTGTTGACGAGCACCCGGTCCTGCACGTGGGCCCACTGGGCAGGCGCCGCCTCGCGCAGGGCGGTGAGGAGCCGGCCCTGAAGCTGGCGGTCCTGGTCGGCGTGGACGGCGATGGCCACCGCGGCCTGACAGCCGTCCTCACCGGCCCGGGACCGTTCCGGCCAGCCGTACCGGATAACGATCTCTCCCAGGAATCGGGTGTTGTCGGCGTCGGCCTGCCGGGCCGCCGCGAACACGTCCGCAGGCGCGGCGGCCCTTCGGCATGCCGCAGTGCGGCCTGGTTGATGGTGGCCCTCTGCCGGTCGAGAGCCTGCGCTCCTGCCGGATGCCATAGCAGCGCGGGTGCGGGGCGCCGACCGCGAGCCCGCGGCGTGAGGGTCCGGACGTCGGCAGGCGGCTGAAGGCGCAACGGCGGGTCGACGGCGGCGGACAGGGGGGAGGCTTGGGTGCTCATCGGGCACTCACCGCCGGCAGGGGGAGCGCGTCGTCAGCAGCGAAGATCGCCACAGTGAGCGCGGGACGCCGCTCGGCCCGCAGCCGCAGAGGCGTGAGATGCTCGCCATCGGCGCGGCGGGCAGTCGGCAGGTCCTCCCATCCGAGGCCACGCAGCAAGGCCAGCAGTGTTGCCCGTGACTGGGGCGTGGCGGGGACCTCCCACCAGACCCACTCCAGGCCGTGCTGCGCGGCGTGGTCGGCGAGCCACAGCGTCAGCAGCCGCGTCGCCTGGTCATCGTGTCCCGGCACCGGTGGGATCAGGGACACCCAGACCCCAGGGCCCGGCCAGTCGCGGCTCCTGTGCGGCAGGTCCAGGCCGGGGTGCACAACGAGACATCCGGCGAGCTCGCCGTCGTCGTAGAGACCGGTGATGGTGGCCTGCGACCGGATGCGGTCGATCAGCCGGTCGGTGGGATGGTCGACGCCGTGGTCGGCGAGCCTGCGGGTGGCCTCTTGGGCCAGCGCCACGGCCTCGGCTCTCGCCGCGCCGGTGCGGACCGGAAGCACCGCGTACACCGGTGTGGCGGCGGCGTCCATCACGCCGCTCCCACCGTGGACGTGGCGAGCTCGAGCTGGCTGCTCGCGCCGGACGGTGCGGATTCCCCGAGGATTCCCCAGGGGTGGCCCAGGCCGACGAGGTGGACCGCGTTGCAGGCACCCGCCTTGGCGGCGACCGCGTCGATCTCCGCCCGCACGTCGTCGGCGCGCACCCCGATCGCGTCGCCGATGGCGGCGTTGAGGCTGTGCTCGGCGATCGCGCGGATGACCTGCCGGTCACGCGCGGTGAACTCCGGCGCCGGCCCGGTGGTGGAGGGCGGCGGCACCTCCCGGGCCGTGAGCAGGGCGTGGGTGAGGACGGCGCGCGAGGAGCCCGGACGGTCGAGCTTGCGGCGGGCTGCGGCGAGGTGGCTGGCCACCGTGAACACGGCCAAGTTGACCTGGCGGGCTATCAGTTGGTTGGAGGCCCCGTAGACGAGTCGTGCGGCGACGCGCTGCTGGTCCCGGGTGAGGAGGGTGAGCGAGGGCGGGGTGTCGGTGGTCATCGTCGGTCCTGAGACAGGGGGAGGGCGGGTGGGTTGTCGAAGGGGGTCGGCGCGTGCCGGGGAGGAGAACTCCCCGGCACGCGTCAGGGGGCCGTTACGGCGTGGGATGCAGTG
>NZ_QFRK01000136.1 GCF_003143855.1 Streptomyces sp. NWU339 | reverse complement strand
GCGCGGCACGACCTCACGGTGGGCTTCGCGGCGCTCGCGCTGCTGATCGCGCTCGTCCTCGGCGCGGCGCACGCGCTCGCGCCGGGTCACGGCAAGACGCTCATGGCCGCGACGGCGGCGGCCCGGGGCAGCAGGGCCCGGCTGCGGGACGTCCTCCCGATGGCCGCCTCGGTGACGGTCACCCACACCCTCGGTGTGGTCGCCCTCGGCCTGCTGGTCACGGCCGGTTCGGCCGCCGCGCCCTCGGTGATCGCCTGGCTCGGCATCGCGAGCGGGGCACTCGTCACCCTGGCGGGCGCGAACCTCCTCCGCCGCGCGCTGAGCAACCGGAACCACACGCATGACCACGACCACGAATACGGCGACGGCGACGGCGACGGCAGCCATGATCACGATCACGGCCCGCACGACCGTCCCGGTCACCCGCACCCCCATGTCGTCCAGCACACTCACGGCGGTCGCACCCACACCCACCCCGTCGCCCCCACCCTCCGCGGCACGATCCTGCTCGGCTTCGCCGGCGGGCTGGTGCCCAGTCCGTCCGCCGTCGTGGTGCTGGTGGGCGCCGCGGCCCTCGGTCAGGCCTGGTTCGGGCTGCTGCTCGTCGTCGCGTACGGCATCGGGCTGGCCCTCACCCTCACCGCCTCCGGGTACGCCGTCGTCAAGGCGGGCAGCGGAGTGACCCGGCTCCTTGCCCGGCGCCCGCGCTGGACCACGCGCCCGGCGGTCGCGCTCGTGCGCCGGAGCGCGCCCCTGGGATCGGCGTTCGTCGTCGTGGTCCTGGGCGCCGGATTGCTGTTCAGGGGGGCGGCATCCGCACTCGGCTGAGCTATTTTCATGAGGAAACGGAGAATTCGCCCGGATGCGATGGGGGGCGCCATGTCCGAGGAACCGAGCGGTGAGCGGGTGGTCGCGGGCCGGTACCGGCTGCTGTCGCCGCTGGGCGAGGGCGGTATGGGGACCGTGTGGCGGGCCCGCGACGAGGTGCTGCACCGCGAGGTCGCCGTCAAGGAGGTACGTGCCCCGGCCGGACTGCCGGCGGCCGACGTGGAGCGGATGTACGCCCGGCTCGAGCGGGAGGCGTGGGCGGCCGCCCGGATCACCGACCGCAATGTGGTGACGGTGTACGACGTGGCGACCGAGGCCGGTCGCCCGTGGATCGTCATGGAACTGATCCGCGGCCTGTCCCTGGCCGACGTCCTGGAGGCCGAGGGCCCACTGGATCCGCGACGCGCCGCGCACGTCGGCGCGGAGGTGCTCGGCGCGCTGCGCGCCGCGCACGGTGCCGGGGTGCTGCACCGGGACGTGAAGCCCGCCAACGTGCTGATCGCGAACGACGGGCGGATCGTGCTCACCGACTTCGGGATCGCCGTGGTCGAGGGCAGTTCCGCGCTGACCATGACCGGGGAGGTCGTCGGATCGCCCGAGTTCCTCGCCCCGGAGCGGGCGCTGGGCCGCACCCCCGGCCCCGAGTCGGACCTGTGGTCGCTCGGTGTACTGCTGTACGCGTCGGTGGAGGGCTGCTCCCCGTTCCGTCAGGACACCCCGCTGAGCACCCTGCGTGCGATCGTCGACGAGGAACTGCCGCCGCCCCGCCGGGCCGGGCCGCTGACCCCGGTCGTCGAGGGGCTGCTGCGCAAGGACCCGGCCGAGCGGCTGCCGGCGGCGCGGGCCCAGCAGGACCTGCGGCTCGTCGCCGCCGGGGGCACCCCCTCCCGGGGAGGCACGCCCCTCGCCGGCACGGCGGGCTCGGCGCCGTACAGCCCCACCACCACCACCACGCATCCCCACCCGCGCGGGACCACTGCCTCTCCCCCGCCCCCGACACCGGTCCCGGCTCCGGCAGCCGGGGCCGGCGAAACCACCCGCCCCGAAGGCGGTCGCCGCGCCGCCGCCGTACTGGTCGCGGGCGTGGCCGTACTGGTCCTGGCGCTGGCCGGGTTGACGTACGCGCTGCTGGACCGCGGGAACGGCGGGGACGCTTCCGGCACCGACCCCCGGGGAGGCGGCGCGAGTTCGTCCGCGCGGACCGGCGGCGACAAGAACCCTGAAAAAGGCGACAAGGGCGGCGGGGAGACGGCCGGGCGGACCGACGGGCCGGCCCCGCCCGCCTCCACGAGCGGCGACGACGGCTACGACGACGGCGAGGAGACCACCCCGCCGCGGCAGTCGGTGCGAGTGACGGTGGAGGGCGCGCGCACGGAGTACTCCGGGGTCTGTCCGCCGCCGAGGGAGCGGGCGCCGGCGTTCACGGCGACGTTCACGGTGGGCCGGCTGCCCGCGGAGGTGTCCTACCGCTGGGTGTCCGAGGACGGTTCGGTGGCCGACCGGGGGTGGCGGACGCTGTCGTTCCCACGGGACGGCGGGCACACGAAGCGGGACACGGTGACCGTGACGACGTACTCGACGACCGGGACGTTCGAGAACTGGATCGGTGTGGAGGTGCGGGAGCCGGTGCGCACGACGTCCGACTCGGTGCCGTTCTCGGTGACGTGCGAGACGGAGACCCCGTCGGACGGGGCCTCCCCCTCTCGTTCCGGTTCGGTGACCGCCCCCTGAGCGGGCGGCCACCGGGGTCTTGCGTCCGGCTCAGGCCGCGCTGTTGAGCACCGGGAGGTAGCCGCCGGACTGGCCGGCCGCCTTCGGGTGGTAGGACTCACCGATGTTGAGCCAGTTCACGCTGTGCAGCCAGGAGTTGGCGGAGCAGATCTCGTGGCCGGTGAAGGGGGTGCGTACGTCGCCGAAGGTGAAGGCGTGTGCGCGGGCGCGCTGGGCGATGGTGGTGGCGAGAAGGTCGGCCGCGTCGTTGATCGCCTTCCGCTTGGCCTCGGAGAGGCCGACGCAGGACGTGCCGAGCTGGTAGAAGCGGGGGTAGCCGAGGACGACGACATGGGCGTTCGGGGCCCGGGTGCGGATGGCCGAGTAGACGCTGTCGAGCCGGCCGGGCAGCGTCGACTCGACGTACGCCCGCGCGGTGGCGATCCGCGAGAGGCAGGTGCTTTCGGACTGGAGCACACAGGTCGTCATGACGTCGGCGAAACCGGCGTCGTTGCCGCCCACGCTGATCGAGACGAGTCCGGTGGTGGCGCTGAGCGGGCCGAGCTGCCCGGAGACGACGTCGTTCGTCCGTGCGCCCGAGCAGGCGGTGAAGTCGAAGGACGAGGGCGAGTTGGCGGCGGCCCAGAGGTAGGGATGGGCCTTCGTGCTGCGCTTGCAGTCGCCGCTGGAGCCGATGTAGCTGCCGGCTCCGACGCCGGAGGAGTAGGAGTCGCCGAGCGCCACATAGCCGCCGGCGGCGGCCTGTTGGGAAGCCTGCGCCGTGGCGGCCCCGGTGAGGGCGGTTGCGACGGCGAGGAGGAGTGAGCCGAGAAGGACGGAAAGTCGGGAACGTCTCATGGAACCTCCCTTTAGCAGGATCTCTGCCACAACTTTCATAGCAACTACGCGCGTTGACTGGAAGTGTCCATGCCAAAACTGTGACTTCCCTCAGGACTCACGCGGCTTGTCCACCTCGGACCGCATCCGGGCAGGCATGTTCAATCCCGGACGAATTCAGGCCTTAGGGCCGTTCGGACCTTGACGCCCACAACGGGCTGCGCCACATTGAAGCCCGGCATCCGACGCTTCGGGGGGCAAAGTCGGCCATGCAGACCATGCGGATCATGCAGACCATCGGCATCAACGCGTCTTCACCGAGGCCTTCTTCGGGATCCGCCGGCCCAGGATCTCCCGGCCGGTCGACCGGAAGGCTTTCTTCGTGCGGGCCGGGACCGTCCGGCCGGAGGCGCACGTAACAGCCAAATCAACAAAAACGTGAGATCTGGCTCCAGGTCTTGCCATACTGGTTCAATCATCAATACCGTCGCACATTGCACTACATCTCACTCGCACCGGTTCGTCAGTACGCGGCTCCAGGGGAGGGCTCAGGACCGCGACGGACCGAGGCGGGGCGCGGTAGGGGGGTGCCGTGCTCGGTGACCGCAACGGTGACCGAGCCGTGCCGCGCGGTCGGCCGTCGCATGCTGCGGCCGGCCAGTTTTGCCAGCTCACCCGGCGTACGCGGAACTCCGTTCCGTCGTGCCGCGGGTGAGAACCCCCCTTTCGAACCGGACGAATAGCCGGGCCGCCCGGGGGCGGGCGGCCCACCGGACGAGAGGGACCAGACTCATGAGTTCCGTTCTGCAGCCGGCGACCGCGGACGAGAATCCGCCGGCCACTGGAAAGTACCGGCCCGTCTCCTCGCACCTGGCCATCGCACCGCCGGTGAGCGTGGTGATCCCGGCCATGAACGAGGCGGAGAACCTGCCGTACGTCTTCAAGACGCTTCCCGACTGGATCCACGAAGTGGTCCTGGTCGACGGCAACTCCACCGACAACACCGTCGAAGTGGCCCGCGAGTTGTGGCCGGACGTCAAGGTCGTCGAACAGCGCGGCAAGGGCAAGGGGGACGCCCTGAACGCCGGGTTCCAGGCCTGCACCGGCGACATCATCGTGATGGTCGACGCGGACGGCTCGGCCGACGGCAACGAGATCGTGTCGTACGTCTCCGCCCTGGTCTCGGGCGCCGACTTCGCCAAGGGGTCCCGCTTCGCCAACGGCGGCGGCACCGACGACATGACCTTCATCCGCAAGCTCGGCAACCGGGTCCTGTGCGGTGTCGTCAACCGCAAGTTCGGCGCCCGCTACACCGACCTCTGCTACGGCTACAACGCGTTCTGGCGGCACTGCCTGGACAAGATCGACCTCGACTGCACCGGCTTCGAGGTCGAGACCCTGATGAACATCCGGGTCGTCAAGGCCGGGCTGAGAGTGCAGGAGATACCCAGCCACGAGTACCTGCGCATCCACGGCACGAGCAATCTGCGAGCCGTGCGGGACGGGTTCCGCGTCCTCGGGGTGATCCTCGGGGAACGCTCCAACCGGCGGGCCCTGCGCCGCCGTCCGCATCCCTCGCCGCTGCTCGGAACGGTCCGGGGGAAGGTCTCTTGAGCGACCCCGGCATCCCCGGCATCCCCGGTGCCGCCGGCGGCTGTGGTGACACCGGCATCTCGGTCGTGATCTGCGCCTACACCGAGGACCGCTGGGAGGACGTCCTCGCGGCGGTCGCCTCGGTGCGGGCGCAGTCCCGGCCGGCCCTGGAGACCCTGCTGGTCGTGGACCACAACCAGGTTCTGCTGGACCGTCTGGTCGAGGAGTACCAGGACACCGACGACGTGCGGGTGCTCGCCAACGCGGGCCCCCGCGRCGTCGTCGGTGTCCTGGTA
>NZ_QFRK01000147.1 GCF_003143855.1 Streptomyces sp. NWU339 | reverse complement strand
GTTCCGTGCCGCTGCCGGAGACCGTGTTCGCTCCGCCGCTGAGCCAGTCCGACGACGACACGCCGCCGCCGGCGGCGCCGGACGCGCAGACGGCACTGATCTCGGGCGGCAGCCGGCTGCCGCCGACGGCGGTGGGCCCGGCGCTCCAGGTCCCGTACGCGCAGGTGCCTCCGGGTGCGCCGGCATATCCGTCGGCGCCGGATGCCGGGGACATCGCCGACGCCGCGACCAGCAAGGCGCCGCCGCCGCGCCGCGGCTCGGGTTCGACGACGCCGCCTCCGCCGGGCGCCCCGGGCACGCCGGGCACGCGGGCGGGGGCCACGCCTCCGCCGCCGTCCGTGCCCCCGCCGGGTCCCGGCACGCCGGGGGGTCCGGCGGGCGGGTACGTACCGACGCAGATGATGTCGTCGCTGGGGTCCAACGGACTCAGCGGTTTCGAGGGTCCGGAGGGCCCGGGAAGCGCCCAGGGCGGCCGGCCGGCGGCCGGCACCCCGACGCCGCCGCCCGGTACTCCGCCTCCGCCCGGGGTGCCGCCCGCGTCCGGTGGTACGCCGCCCGGCGGGGTGCATCACGCCGCGACGGTGTTCGCCGACCCCGGCCGCCCGGGGGCCGGCGGGGGCGCGCCGCAGCCTCCCGGCCCGCCCGGCGTCCCCGGCGCGCCGCAGCCCCCGGGCGCCCCGGGTGCCCCGGGAGGGCGTGGTCCCGTGCACCACGCCGAGACCATGCTGGCCGGTCCTCCGGTCGGCGGCCCCGGCGCACCTCCGCCGCCGCCCGGTGTCCCCGGGACGCCGCCTCCCGTGCCCCCCGGCGTTCCCGGCGGTGTGCCCGGTGCGGTGCCTCCGGCGTACGGCTATCCGCCGCAGCCCGTCGGACAGCCGACGGTCGGCCCCGGCTATCAGGCGGTTCTGCGCTACCGCGCGCAGGACGGTTCCGAGCAGCAGCTGATCCGGCGTTCGGCGCCGGGCACGCCGCACCCGGAGTGGCAGATCTTCCACGAGCTGCGTGCGATGAATGTGCCGCCGAACCAAGTGCTGGAGCTGCACACGGAGTTGGAGTCGTGTGAGCTTCCGGGTGCGTACTGTGCCCGGATGATCCGGGAGCAGTGGCCGCAGGCGCGGATCACGAACATCGCCCCGTACGGCACGGATCACGCGAGCCGGCAGCAGGGCATGCGGCAACTGCTCGAGCATCAGGGCGAGTTGCATCAGGTGGCGGACGGTCCTGCCCGGCCGGCTCCGGTGCGCGCGCCGTTGACGCCGGTTCCGCCGGCGCCGCCGGTTCCGCCGGAGGTCATCGGGCAGGAACTGGCAGGGGCGTTCGGGCCGGGTGTGTTCCGGTTCGAGCAGATCGCGGTGTCCCGGCAGGGGGTGCCGCCGATAGTGGCGCACACGCTGGTGGTGGCCGGACTGCCGCTGGACATGGGCCCGTTCTTCTGGGCACAGGCCCAGCCGGGGCGTCCGGTGCCCACGCTGGCGGAGCTGGCCGTGGAGCGGGGCGTGCAGCCGGCCTCGGACGCGGGTTCGTACCTGGTGATGGGCAGCGACTTCGGCAAGGCGATCTGTGTGCAGTACGGCACGGCGAACATCGTCGCGGTGCCGGTGGAGGCGGGGCCGGGCGGTGCGCCCGTACCGCCGCAGTTCGTGAACACGGGTCTGCCGGAGTTCGCGCGCTGCCTGGCGTTGCTGGGGCGGATGTGGCGGCTGCGGTTCGGGCTGAACCCGGAGCAGGCGGGCCGCTGGACCGTCGACTTCCAGATGCAACTGGCGGCGCTGGACCCGGCTGCACTCGGTTCGCCGGACAGCTGGTGGTCGGTCCTGCTGGAGCAGATGTGGGACGGCCTGCTGTGACCCCTCGCCGCTGAGGGCGGCGAACAGGTGGGGAGCCGGGCCCGGTCGGATGTGACGACCGGGCCCGGCTCGGCTGTGTGCGGTGGTGGGGGCGGGCGGGCTCTTCCCGCTGCCTTCCACCGCCTTCGACAGCCACGGCCGGTGGTGCGGTTCAGCGCTTCCGGCGTATCGCTCCGGCGAGGATCAGCCCCTCCACCGCCTCGTACTGGTGCCGCTGCTGCTCCGCCTCGGCCCGGCCGGAGGTCATCGTGCCGAGCCAGCCGCAGGCGAAGCCGATGGGGATGGACAGCAGGCTGGTCGTGGTGAAGGGGAACCAGTTGAAGTCGGCGTCGGGGAACGCGGACACGGGGGAGCCGGAGACGAGGTTGGTGCCCGGCATCAGCAGCAGCACGGCGAGCGCGCCGCCGATGAGGGTGCTGAGCAGGCCGGTCCGGGTGTAGCGGCGCCAGAAGAGGCTGTAGACGAGGGCGGGTGCGATGGCGGACGCGCCGAGGCAGAGCGACAGGGTGACCAGGGGTTGCAGGCTGTGGTGCTGTACCAGGGTGGCGAGCAGGATCGTGGGGACGCCCACCGCGAGCGCGGAGAGACGGGCGAGGGTCATCTCGCGGCGCGGTGACATCTCCTGGACCCGGGCCGCGAAGACGTCGTGGGCGAGGGAGTTGGCGCAGGCGAGGATCATGCCGGCGACGGAGGCGAGGACGGTGAGGAAGATCGCCGTGGTGACGGTGGTGAACAGGAAGGTCTCCGCCGTGGTCACCTCGGCGCCGAACGCGGCCTGGGAGCCGAGCAGATAGGCGGTGTTGCCCCGCGGGTCGGCCTGCGCGACCGCTTCCCGTCCGATCAGCGCGGTCGCGCCGAAGCCGACGACGGTGATGACGAGGACGAAGAGGGCGACGCTCGACACCGCCCAGGACATGGAGCGGCGTATCTGGCGGGCACTGGAGGCGGTGTACATGCGCATGGTGACGTGGGGGAGGCAGGCGCCGCCGAGGACGACCGTCAGATGAGTGGTGATCATGTCCAGGCCGGGGCTGGCGCCGCCGCTGAACTGGAGGCCGGAGGCGAGGAAGGCGGAGCCCACACCGCTGTTGTCGGCGGCCGCGTCGAACAGGGCGCCCGGGTTCCAGTCGAACCGGTGCAGGATGAGGGCGGCGACGACGAGGCCGGAGCCGAGCAGCATCACGATCTTCAGGATCTGGATGAGGGCGGTGCCCTTCATGCCGCCGATCGCCGCGTAGCCGATCATCAGGGCACCCACTCCGATGATGCAGCCCGTCTGCAGCGACTCGCCGGAGAAGCCCAGGAGGAACGCCATCAGCTGCCCGGTGCCGGCGAGTTGCACCAGCATCATGGGCAGCAGTGCGGCGAGGGTGACGGCGCAGGCGGTGACGCGTATCGCGCGTCCCTGCGGCATCCTCCGGGCCAGGGCGTCGCCCATGGTGAACCGGCCCGCGTTGCGCAGCGGTTCGGCCAGCAGGAACATCAGCAGCATCAGCGACAGGGCGGTGCTCAGCGCGAGCACGATGCCGTCGTACCCGAACAGGGCGATGACCCCGCCGGTGCCGAGGACGGTCGCCGCGGAGATGTAGTCACCGGCGATCGCCAGGCCGTTGCGCAGGGAGGACAGGGAGCCGTAGCCGGTGTAGAACTCGTCGAGGTCGTCACGGTCGGGGCCGGTCATCACGCACAGCAGCAGCGTGACCGTGACGACGGCACAGAAGCCGACGAGCGCCATGGCCTGCGCGTTCCCGGTGAACTCCGGGCTCATGGCGGTCATCGCGCCTCCTCCCGCCCGGCGTCCAGCGCGGCCTGCCTGCGGATGAGGTCCGCGAGGGGGTCGACACGGCGGCGTGCGGTGCCTTCGTACATCGCGATCGCCAGCCAGGTCACGGGCACCTGGAGCACGGCGAGCAGCAGGCCGGTGGGCACTCCGTCGGTGACGGTGCCGGTCATGAACGACGGCGCGTACGCGGACAGGATCAGGAAGACGGTGAAGTAGCCGAGCGCGGTGAGTGTCGCCACGCGTCGCTGCCAGCGGTAGGCGCTGCGCAGGACGCGCAGGTCACTGTGGTGCCCGAGCGGTGCCCGGGTCGCCGCCCGCCGCGGTCGGGGCGGGGGCGGGGGAGCGGGCTGCCACGGGTAGGTGGGGTGGGAGGGGACGTACG
>NZ_QFRK01000089.1 GCF_003143855.1 Streptomyces sp. NWU339 | reverse complement strand
GGGTGAAGGTGCCGGTGCGGMKSGCCTGGTCCGTATCCGCCAGGCCATCCGCACCGGCACCTTCACCCCTTCCGGAGCGGCCGGCGAGGCCTTGTCCACCGGAGGCCGTTACCCCTCGTTCCGCTTCCTCGTCGAACACTGGCCCAGCCTCAACAAGGAGTTCACCCCATGACCTCTGCTTCCTCCTCCACCTCCCCGGACTTCGCAACCGTCGGTTCCGGCTACGCCGCGTACTCCGGCGGCGGCCGCGGCCGTCTGCGACACGACATCACCGCACGCCGCGTCCTGGCCGAGATCGGTGAGGGACCCGCCCGCGTCCTGGACGTCGGGTGCGGCGACGGGGAGATGGTGCTGCGCCTCGCGGCCGCCGGACACCACGTGTCCGGCGTGGAGAAGTCGCCCGGCATGCTCGAAGCTGCCGCCAAGCGGGTCGCCGCCGTTCCCGAGATCGCCGAGCGAGTGACCCTGAGCGAGGGCGACATCTACACCCTGCCGTTCGACGACGCCGCGTTCGACGCGGTGGTCTGCCACGGCGTCGTGATGTACCTGGCCGACTCCGTCGCCCCCATCGCCCACCTCGCCCGGCTCGTCGCCAACGGCGGCATCCTCAGCGTCCTGACGAAGAACCGGCTCGCCGTGGGCGTGCGCGAGGCGCTGTCCGGCGACTACGCGTCGGCCCGGGCGCAGATCGAGAGCGGGCAGGCAGTCAGCGTCGGCAACCTCGGCATCACCACCCGCGGCGACACCCCCGACCACCTGGACGACCTCGCCCGCGCGAACGGACTCACCCCCCTACCGTGGCAGGGCGTGCGGATCTTCCACGACCACCGCACCGACTGGACGCCCACCGAGGAGGAGTACCAGGCGGCGCTCGAGACCGAGTGGGCCGCCTCCAGCCACAGCCCGTACCGGGAGATGGGCCGCCTGGTGCACGCCGTGGCCCGCCGCGAGGCCACCGCATGACCAGCGGGGTCATCCGGCCGCTGACCATCGCCCACCTCGCCCGGTCCCTTGAGGCCCGGGCGGGGCAGCCGATGCAAGCGCTGCGCTGCTACGAGTCGCTGGCCGCGCTGTGGATCCGCTGCTGCGACACCGGCACGCTGGGGGCCCGGGTGTTAGGGGACATGACGTTCCGTGCCGCCCGGCGGCTCGCGGCCGGCGAGGACACCCTCATCCCGCCCGAGTTCGACCGCATCCCCAACCGGCTGACCAGGGACGCTTCCCTCGTGCGTCTGCCCGCGTCCCTGGCCGTTCAGGGCGTGGAGTGGCAGGACGCCCTCGCCCTGGCCGAAGCGTGGCTGGGGGCCCGGCGGGACGCCGGGCCGGTTCTCGTCGCGGGGGTGCGCACCGGCGGGGCGTATCTGGCGCCGCTGGTAGCCGCCCGGCTGGAGGCCGCGGGCGTGGATGTGCGGGTGACGAGCGTGCGGCCCGGCGAGGACCTGGATGTCCGGGACCGGCGGGTGCTGCTCGTGGACGACCCGCCGCTGACCGGCCGCACCCTGCTCTGCCTTGCCCGAAACGCGCCGGGGCCGGCCGACGGAGAGGTGCTGGTGCCCGTCTTCGACACCGCCGACGTGCAGGGACTGCTCCAGGAGGGGATCGCGGTCACTGTGCTGCCGCGCGAGCGGTGGCAGTCCACCCGCCGCCTGCAACCGGACGCCCTGTCCGCCTACCTGGACGCGCACGCCGACTGGCAGGACGCGGGGCCGGCACTGGCGGTGGACGGTCTCGTGCCCGGGCGGGAGAACTCCGCCCTCACCCCGTGGCCGGGCGTGCGGCGTCGCTCCCCGGCCCGGGCCGCCGTCCGGCTGCGCACTGCCGCGGGCCTTCGGCACGCGGTCGCCGGATGGGTGCCGCCCGGAATCTTCGGCGACGCCGCCCGGGCCGCGGCCACCTCGGTGCGCAGCCCCGTGATCCCGGCCACGCTCGCCGTTACGCCCGCGCTGGTGGTCAGCGAGGACCTCGCCCCCACCGCACCCCTCGGCCCCCAGCCGCCTCCCGGGAAGCTGGAGGAGGCGATGGACTACGTCCTTACCCGCGCCCGGCAACTCCCGGTGGAATCCGCGGTGCCCGGCGGGCCCATGCCCGCGGTCCTGCAGACGGTGGCCCGGGCCCTGACCGGAACAGACACCGCGGTGGCGGTGCCGGCCGCCGCGCGGATGCTGCAGTTGCTGTCCGCGCTGGCCCCGGCGCTGCCAGACAACCGGTGCGAGGCGGAGAAGTGGTTCCTCGACAACGCCGGAGGCCTGCGCAAGACCGGGCACCTCGCCCACCCGTACCGTCGCGACAACGAACTGCTCACCCCGCTGCTCGATCTGGCCGCGCTCTCCGTCGCGTTCGGTAGCAGCCTGGACACCGTCGCCGACCGTCTCGCCCGCCGCCTGCCCGGCAGCAGGACCTGGTACGCGCCGCTCGCCGTCGCGCTGCTGTGCTACGGGACGGCGCGGGGCGCGCAGCTGCCGCGCACCTACAACCCGCAGCGGGCGGCCGAGGCCGTCGTGGAGGCGTACCGGCTTCAGCGCGGTATGTCCCAGGCGGCTGAGGCCCTGCAGCAGATCCTGAGTGACTTGGCCGGCGGCCCGGAGACGGCCGTGCCTGGCGTCGTGCACCGGTGGCAGGAGCCGCCCGGGGCTCTGGTACAGCCCCGGCTGCCGTTCGGCGGCACCGCCGCCCGCCCGATCGGCCCCGGCCCGACGGGCGAGGAGACGCAGATGGCGCTGAAGGCCGTCGCCCGCTGGGCCGAGGGCCGCATCCAGCCGGTACGCGAAGGCGACGTGCTGCTGCTCGCCCCGCTCCGGGCGCCGTCGGCGTGGTCCCGGGACCGGGCCGCGCTGGAGGACCTCGCCCGGCTGCTGCCCCGCCCCGGACTGCTGGCCTGGTGCGGTGTACCGGTCGTGGCGCTGGGCGAGGTGAGCTGATGCTGGTGTTCGACTTCGACGGTGTCCTGCACGACTCCCGTGCCCGGGCCTGGTGCTGCTACCAGGACGCCCGCGAGGAGATGGAGCTGTGGGCGCTGCCTGACCTGGCCGGGCCCGGCGACCTGCCGGTCGTCTACCAGGGCGTGCTGAGTGCTTCGCTGACCCGCTGGGTCGACTTCGAGATCGCCGAGCGGTTCTGGAAGCGGCACGCCGAGCTGACCGCCCGGGCCGCCGCCGGTGAACCGTATGGCGTCATCCCCGAGTTGGCCGGCCCGCTGGCCGGCCTGGCCGCCGGGCCGGGGTACGCGGTGGTCACCGGAAGCCATCACACCACCGTCCGTACCCTGCTCGCCCGCACCCTCACCCCGGAGGCGATGCCCCGGGTCCTGCTCTCCCGCGACGAGACGGGCAGCAAGACCGACAAGCTCCGCGACCTGCGCACCCGGTGGGGCGCGACGGCGTACGTCGGCGACACCGGCAGCGATGTCCGGCATGCCCACGCCGCCGGTCTGACCGCGATCGCCGTCGCCTACGGCTACGCGAGCCGTGAGGACCTCACCGCTGCCGAGCCGGACCGGCTGCTGGGCACCCCGGCCGACCTGGCCGCCTGGTGCCGGGCCCAGGCCGCCGGCCCCACCACCGCACCGGAGCCGTCCAGCACCACCTGACCGCATCCCGAACACCGCCCGCCCTCCCCCGGGGACCGCTGCACACCCCCGGGGGCCGGTAGGCCTTACCCGAAAGGACCTTCCACATGGCCGACACCACCACTGCGGCACTGGACCGGCTGGCCCGCGCCGTCACCACCGCACACCCCGCCAGCCGCCCGCTGACCGATGCCGACGGAGCCGCCCTCGCCCCCCTGCTCACCTCGCCCAACGACCTGCGGGCCCGCCTGGAGGCCCACTTGGAGGGCGCGCCGGGGCGGGTGAGGGTGAGCGGCACCCTGGACCGGCGCCTGCTGCTTCTGGAACGCCCGAACGGCGGGTGGGTCGCGGCCGACCTGTCCGGTGCCGAGCACGCTTCCCGCCACTGGCCGCGGTGGAGCGAGGGGCACGTGCGGCTGGACACGCCGGACTCCTGGCTGTCGCACGCCGAGCTGGCCGAGACCGCCGTTTACCGGCTGACCCGGCCGGACGTGCACCTGATGGCCCTGTACCACCCGGAGTTCTTTCCGCTGCCGCGCTTCCCTCTGGGCATCAGCGACGTGGCCCGCGCGGCCCGCTCCACGCTGATGGGCACGGTCACCCTGTCCGACATGCAGTTAGGCGTCACGCTGGAGGACCTGCTCAAGCAGCTCACCACCGCGGCGCCGGACATCGTCGGCATCTCGGCGACGTTCGGCCAGCACGACCTGATGCTCCAACTCCTGGATGCGGCCTTCGCCCTGCCCACACCGCCGCTGATGATGGCCGGCGGAAGCCTCACCGCCCGCAACGAACGGCTGCTGCTGGAGCGCTACCCCCGCCTGCTCGTCGCCCGCGGCGGCGGCGAGGCCACCATCGAGGGTGTCCTGGCCCACTGGCACGGCGACATTCCGCGCGAGGAGATACCCGGCATCGGCTACACCGGTGCCGCCCGCGGCGGCGGCATGGCCATCGGCCGGCGCCGCACCGCCAAGCCCGTCGCCCGCGACACCGCCAGCGACATCCTGCCCGAGCTCGACCTGCTGCCGGCCACCTTCGCCCACCACGGTGTGGCCCAGCTCGAGACCAGCCGCGGCTGCACCAACACCTGCTCCTTCTGCCCGCGCGGCCACAAGGGCCTGTGGGCCGGCGCCGCCCCCGGGCAGCTGCCGTGGACCCTCGACGAACTGGGCCAGGTCTTCGACCGCCACCCTGACATCTCCCGCACCCTCTACCTGGTCGACGAGGAGATCATCGGCGCGGGCGACGACGCCGTCAGCCGGGTCCTGGAGCTCGCGCGCACCCTGCACAAGGCCGGGTTCGCCTGGGAGTCCAGCTGCCGCATCGACCAGACGGTGCGCACCGACCGGGACGAGGCGTGGCACGTCGAGCGGGCCCGCATGTGGCGCACCCTGGTCGACCTGGGCCTTCGGCGGATGCTGTTCGGCGTGGAGTCGGGCGTCGACTCGATCCTGACCCGCTTCAACAAGGAGACGACCGCCGAGCAGAACGCCCTGGCGATCCGGACCCTGTCCGCGCTCGACGTCCCCACCCGGTACACGTACATCACCTTCGACCCGCTCATGAGCCTGGGCGAGCTGAAGGCCACCCACGCCTTCCAGGGGCGCACCGATCTGCTGCTGCGCCCCCAGCCCGGCCTGGTCCCGCGCGAGATCGTCCGCGGCGTACGCGACGAGGAGTGGGTGGCCGCGCACACCACCGGCCGGCCGCTGCACACCGGGATCAGCTACATGCTCGTCAGCATGGAGTGCCTGATCGGCGCCGCCTACACCCGGCAGGCGACCGCCGAAGGGCTCACCGGGCAGCCGGAGCCGCTCATGGGCCGCGTCGCCTGCCGCTACCGGGACTGGCGCATCGGCGTCGCCAGCGGGTGGGCGCAGCGGTGGGTGGACCGCCACTTCGCCCTCGACTACACCTTCAAGAGCCTGGAGAAGGTCCTCGACGGTCAGCCCAGGCACGCCGTCCGGCAGGCGCGTGTGGTACTGAAGGACGCCGCCTACGAGGTCCTCGGCGACGTGATCGACGCCATCGAGCAGTACGACCTCGAGCGGCCCGAGCACGGGACGGCCCTGTCCGCGCGCATCGAGACGGCGCTTGAGGCGCGGGCCGGGATGCTGCGCGACCGGATGGCCACCACCGCAGCGGAGGTCGGCCGCCATCTGTCCGGTGAGCACGCGGCCACCCTCGCCCGGGAGCACGGCCGGTGGACGACAGCCACGAGCTGGGAGCTGATCAACGCGGGCGAGTCCTGTGCGTGAGCACCCGGCCAGGGCCCGGGTGCCCCGTCACCGCGTTGCGGTCGGGGCGCCCGGCACCCCGTGCTCAGGCGCCGGTCTTCTCCGGGATCGGCACCCAGTTGAACTCCGGGCAGAAGCGGGCGTAGGTGACCAGCTTCCACGTCGCGTACTCGTCAATGCGGCCCGAGCTGCGCAGCAGGTGCTTGACCCAGGTGTGCGCGATGCGCTCGTCCAGCGTCATGGTCGTATCGATCTGGTCGAGCATCCGGCAGGCGACGGCGTAGTCCTCGACCGTCAGCGCGCTCAGATCGATCTCGATGCCGTCCAGGGTGAAGGAGAACACCAGCCGCGAGGTGGAGAAGCGGGTCTTGCGCTCGCCCAGGAACGTCGTGTGGGGCTTGAGGACCTCCCGCAGGCGGTCGCGGTCCTCGACCGGGTAGCCGATGCCCAGGTCCAGGTCGGAGCTCTCCAGGTTCAGCCGGGTGCCGAAGGAGCCGACGTCGCGCGGCTTGTGCCCGGTCCACTCCATGATCATCGCGGCCGCGTCGGCGCGCACACGCTCCAGCCGTTCGTCATCGGCGCGCATCTGCTCGTAGAACGCTCGGGCGCGCGCGAACTCGGCCTCGGTGAAGTCGTCGCGGTCGACCCACCGACGTCCGGTGATTGCGTTCAAGTCAAGTTCGGTGAAGGGAGGTTGTGTCGTCACGCGACGCACCATACTCACTCCCGCACGCGATTCATCAGTGTTTGCCACTAATTGAGAGGTAAGAGGTACTTCCTGTGAGTGCTCCGACTTCCCCCGCACGCCGCACCCTGGCGGGCGGGCTGACCGTTCACCCGATCGGGATCGGCGCCTGGGCCCTGGGCGGCTCCGACCACAACCTGGGTCTGCCGATGGGCTGGTCCACCGCCGACGACGCCGCCTCCCGCCACGGCCTGGAGACCGCCTACGAACTCGGCGCGAACCTCATCGACACCGCCGACGTGTACGGACACGGACACTCCGAGCGGATCATCGGCGACTTCACCGCCACCGTCCCCCGCGACACCGTGGTGCTGTCCTCCAAGGTCGGCTACCACCGTGGCACCGCCCGGCACGCCTACCTGCCCGCGGCCATGCGCCGCCAGCTCGAGACGAGCTTGGAGAACCTGCGCACCGACCGTCTGGACATCTACTTCTTCCACAACGCCGACTTCGGGCCCGACGACTGCTACCTGGAGGAGGCCGTCGACCAGATGCGCGACTTCCAGCGCCAGCGCCTGGTCACCGCGGTCGGGATGCGCGGCCCGCACCGCCACGCCACCGAGCGGGTCACCGTCGCCAAGGACCAGCGCGGCGACAAGTACGCCCGGTTCGCCTACCTCGCCGAGCGGATCCGCCCGGACTACCTCGCGGCCCGCTTCAACGCCCTGACCCCGCCGCCCGCCGCCGGCCGGCCGGACATTTTCGCCCTCGCCGCCTCCCTCGGCGCCAGCGTGCTGATCAACAAGCCCCTGGCCCAGGGCCTGCTCACCGGCAAGTACGACCCCGACCACCCGCCCGTCTTCGCCCCCGGCGACCACCGGCTGCGCAAGGCGTGGTTCACCCCCGAGGCGCTGCGAATCATCTCCGACGGTCTGAGGCCGCTTCGGGAGCGCTTCGGCGACAGCCCGGCCGCTCTGACCCGCGTCGCCCTCCAGGTGTGCCTGCAGCGAGCCGAGAACGCCGCCGTCCTCGTCGGCTTCACCCGCCCCGAGCAGGTCGAAGCGAACCTGACCGCCGTCGGCACCCCGCTGACCGACGACGAGCTTGCCTTCGTCCGCGACGCCCTCGGCCGCCTCCAGCAGAACCTGGATGCGAACAGCGAGGTCTTCCTCGACGAGAAGGAAGCCGGCCGATGAACCCCGCCTCTGAGCAGCTGTCCCTGCTCGCCACCGACGGGCCCGCCCACCAGTCGGCCACCGACGCCGTGCGGCTGCTGCTGTTCAACGCCCAGCACGCCTCTGCTGAACGCTCGCGCCGCCAGGCCGAATGGATCGCCAGCCAGGAGGGCGCCGATATCGCGATCCTCACCGAGGTGTCCTCCACCCCGGGCGGCGACGCCCTCGTCACCGCGCTCACCGAGCGCGGGTACGCCACCGTGATCGCCCCCCAGCCGTCCGCGCCCGACTACCGCACGGTCATCGCCTGCCGCACCAGTGCCGTCCGGACCGTCCCCAGCCCGGTCGCCGTCACACCCCATCGCGCCCCGGCGGCCCGCGTCAGCGTCGGCGGCTACGACATCGGAGTGCTGGGCCTGTACGTGCCCTCCCGCGGCCCGAAGGACCAGCGCAATGTCGCCAAGCGCGCCTTCCAGGAGTCGGTCACCGAGAGCCTGCCGCGGCTGCTCGCCGCCTTCCCGGACATGCCCGTCATCGTGGCCGGGGACCTCAACGTCATCGAGCGCGGCCACCAGCCCCCGCACAAGGTGTTCGGCAACTGGGAGTACGACTTCTACGACTCGTTCCAGGCCGCCGGCCTCACCGACGCCTTCCGCCACCTCCACCCCGACCGGGTCGCCCACTCCTGGTTCGGGCGCAGCGGCAACGGCTTCCGCTTCGACCACCTCTTCGTCTCCACACCCCACGCCAAGCGCGTCCTGGCCTGCGACTACCACCAGGAAGCCCGCGAAGCGGGGCTGACCGACCACGCGGTCATGACGCTGCGCCTGGGCCTGCCGTCCACCCCGGGCGAACAGGGCGAAGCCCCGGCGACGGGGGCTGACTGACAGGCGACCGCCGCAGCGACCGAACGTCGGCGTTTCGGCCAACCTCCCCGAGCCGCAGGCCCTTGCGCGGCAAGGGTCGATGCACTGCGCACCCTCGGAGAACCGCTGAATCACAGGGCACACAACGCGTCCGAAAGGAACAGGTGCTCGAAAACGTGCGGCGTCGTTGAGCACGGCGACGCCACCGCCACGTCCACGAGAGGGGAACGCATAGACGCCAGTCGAACCAGGCGGCGACAAGACCCACGAGGACCTGATCTCCCGTAAGCGCGGCCTGTCCCGGGGCGTGCTCACCGCCGACGCCCCCCAGTACGGAATCGCGCCGCCGGTCGGCGGCGTACCCGGCCCCGAAGCGCCAAGCCGTCCGGCCCCGGAACGGCGAGCTGAACCGCTGGAGCTTCCTTCCCCCGCCTGCCCGCCCCCTGACATCGAAGGCGAGACGACGCCCATGCCACCCAGCTCCACCGCGATCCGCAGGACCGTCGAGGCGTACCTCGGCCGGCACCCCGGCGAGCGTGACGCCCTGGCCGACCTCCTTGCCGCGCTGGACCGGCCCGGCGACGCGACCGCCCGGACGACGCTGCCCGGGCACGTCACGTGCAGCGCCGTCGTCATCGACCGGCAGGGCCGGGTCCTGCACGTCCGGCACCGGGCCACCGGCGGCCTCATGCTCGCCCCCGGCGGCCACATCGAGCCCGGGGACCGCACACTGCTCGCCGCGGCGCTGCGCGAGGTGGACGAGGAAGCCGGGATCCCGCCGGGCACCCTGTGCCTGACCCGGCAGCTGCTCGGTTCTCCGATCGACATCGACGTCCACGACATCGACGCCAGCCCTTCCAAAGGGGAACCGGCCCACCGCCACTACGACGTCCGCTACGTCTTCTACCTCGCCGGCGAGGAGCCGCCTGGGGTCGCGCTACAGGATGAGGAGGTGTCCGGCGCCCAGTGGCTCCCGCAGCCGGAGGTCACCTCGCCGACACTGCGCGCGAAACTCCTCGCGGCGGGCCTGGACGGCAGGCCGGAGCCGGTGAACGCTTCCGCGCTGATCCACGACGGGGCCGGCCGGTACCTGCTTCATCTGCGCGACCACAAGCCCGGCGTCATCTGGGAGTCGGGGGCGTTCGCCCTTCTCGGCGGCGGTCGCACGCACGACGACCAGAGCCTTGAGGGCACCCTGCTGCGGGAGCTGTCCGAGGAGGTGCCTGACCTACGCCTCGAGGACTTGATTCCCTACGCCGTGGAGGCCGCGACCAGCATCGACGGCCTCAGCGTCCCGGTTCAGGTCTTCGCTGGCCGGTGGCGCGGCAACCCGGATCGTCTCGCGCTGCACGAGGGTGTGCTGCTGCGCTGGTTCGCGCCCGACGAACTGGACCGGCTGCGCCTGAGCCCCGCCGCCCGGGACCTGATTCGCCGACATGCGGCCGAGAACCCCCCGGACAACCAGCCGGCCGCAGCTCCCCCCGTGTGGGACGGGGGCAGCCGGACCGTACTGAACGGCGTCGGAGTCCACCTCCACCTCGAAGACGCCGAAGGCCGGGTACTTCTCGGCCTGCGACACCCCGACTCGAAATACGCGGGCGACACCTGGCACTACCTCGCCGGGCGGTGCGAGCAGGAGTCCGCGCTCTCCTGCCTGGTCCGCGAGGCGCGGGAGGAAGCAGGACTGGTCATCGAACCCGCCGACGTGGAGCTCGTCCACGTCGTCCACGTCGTCGACACCCCGGGCGGCCTGCCCCTGATGCAGCTCGTGTTCCGAGCTCGCCGGTGGAAGGGCACCCCCGAGGTGCGCGAGTCCGACAAGTGCCTGACCTGGCAGTGGTGGCCGCGGGACGAGCTGCCGGACCCGATCGTCTCCTACACCCGCACGGCCATCACCGCGATCGCCGAAGGCCGCCCCTACTCTCAGCTGGGCTGGTGAGCAGGGTGAGCACACCCGCCGGTAGCGGCCCCGGCTGGCGGGCCCAGGCCGAGTCCAGGTACGTGCTGCGGGGGCTCCTGGCGGAGCCGAGGGAGGTGCCCCGTGCCGCGCTGCACTGAGCCCCTCTCCGCCGCCGGCACTTCGCTGTGGCGGCACCGGGACTTCCGCCGGTACCTGACCGGGCAGGCCGCGAGCGTGGCCGGCAGCTCGATCACGCAGATGGCGCTGCCGGTGCTGGCCGTGCTCCACCTGGACGCGACCACCGCCCAGGTCGCCTGGCTGGCGTTCCTCGGACAGCTCCCTCCCGCGCTGCTCGCCCTGCACGCCGGCGCGCTCGCCGACCGGCACTCCAAGCGCCGGCAGATGATCGCCGGGGACCTGGTGAGCGCGACGGTGCTCGCCACCGTGCCGGTCTCGGCCGCGCTGGGCACCCTCACCCTCACGCAGCTCATGATCGTCTCCGTGGTGCAGGGGGCGGCGAGCGTGCTCCACGACGCGGCGGCCATCAGCCTGCTGCCCGGCCTCGTCGACCGGTCCTTGATCCAGCGGAGCAACAGCCGGGTCGGCGCGCTGTTCGCGGTCGCCGCGACCGCCGGAAGCCACTGCGGCGCCGCGCTGACCGCGCTGCTCGGGCCCGCACGGGCCCTGCTCGGCGACGTCGCCTCCTACCTGATCAGCGCCGTGTGCACCGCCCGCATCCAGACCGCCGAACCCGCCCGCGCACGCCCGGAGACCCGCCGGCTGCGCGGTGAGATTGGCGAGGGCCTGCGGTACGTGCGCGGCGATGACCGGCTGTGGACCCTGACCCTGGTCAACGCCACGACCTCGTTCGCCCTTGGGCTACTCAACACCCTCTGGGCCCTCTACCTATTGAGGTCCCTGGCGATGAGCGCGACCGCGTTCGGCGTGGTGCTGGGCCTCGGCGCGCTGGGCGCGGCCGCCGGAGCGCTCACCGCACCGCCGTTGGCCCGCCGGTACGGGCCGGGGCCGATGATGCTGGCCGCGCTCGCGATCACCCCGCTCACCCAGCTCCCGCTGCTGCTCGCCTCCCCCGGCCTTGCCTGGCAGATCACGATCGGTGCGGCGCTCTTCCTGCAGCTCGCCTGCGCCGGTGCCGCGGGCACCACCCAGCGATCCATCCGCCAGATCGTCACCACGACCGGGATGCAGGCGCGGATGCAGGCGGTGAGCACCTGGCTGACGTCCGGCGCCCGGCCCGTGGCCGCGCTCCTCGCCGGCGCCTTGGGCACGTGGATCGGTGTCCGGCCCGCCCTGACCGCCGGAACCCTCCTGCTCCTGATCCCGCTCGTCGTCCTCGCCCGCTCCCCGATCCGCGCCCTACGGCAGATGCCGGACCCGCCCGCAGCCCGAACGTCCCCTCCCGCCGTGCCCACTCCAGCGCGCACGGACGACACGCGGCACGAGCGCGCACTCGGAGGCGATGCCTCGTGAACAAAGTGCCGAACTCGGCGGCGATGACCGCTGCTCCCCCACCCGATCCCCTGGAGTGCACCGTGCTGAGCGACCCCACTGCGCCCGCCGCGCCCCTCCTTCCGGCGCAGCCCGCCGGCGACACCTCCGGGGCTGTGGCAGCCCGGGCGGCGATGGTCGCCCGGCTCGAGGAAAGCGGAGCGCTCGGCCCCGGACCGGTGCGCGAAGCGCTGCTCGCGCTGCCGCGCCAGATCCTGATGCCCCAGGCGTACGTGCGGCGCAGCGCCCCCGACGAGACGCCGCCGTGCTGGGATCTGCTCGACTTCTCCCGTCCGGCCGACTGGGAGGAGCTGCTGGAGCGCCTGCACAGCGGGGACAGCGTCGCGATCCAGCACGACGGCGAGCCGATCCTCGGCCGCGTTCCCGGGCCGCGCCGCGGGGGCGTGATGACCGCCATGTCGAGCACGATGAGCCTGACCGCGGACCTGCTGCAGCAGCTGGACCTGCGGCCCGGCCAGCGGGTGCTGGATGTGGGGACCGGCGCCGGGGTGACCGCGTCGGCGGCCTGCTTCGTGTGCGGCGACGAGGGCGTCGTCACCCTCGACATCGACCCGCACGTCACCGCGGCCGCCCGCGAGCGGCTGTCCGCCCTCGGCTACCGGCCAGCCACGGTGACCGGGGACGGCACCACCGGGTGGGCCGCCGCCGGGCCGTACGACCGGATCTTCGTCTCCTTCGCCGTCCGCTACGTGCCGCACGCCCTGGTGGAGCAGCTGGCGCCGGGCGGGCGCGCGCTGATGACGCTCGGGACATCGTCGCCGTCGTGGCCGGGCTTGGCCGTGATCGAAAGACAACGGGACGGGAGGGTGGAGGCCCAGCTGCGGGCGGTCGAGTTCGGTCACCGGGCCGGTGCCGGCTTCGACCGGCTGTTCCTGTCCGCCGCGTTCCGCGCGGAGATCACCACGGCCGACGGGTGGACGCAGCGCAGCCTGCTCGCGCCGCCAAAGGACACGGCGCGCGGCATGTGGCTGGCCCTGGACCACCTGTATCCGGGCCTGGTGCGCGACTTCGGCGCCGAGGACCTGACGATCGGCGCGCCCGAGTGCCGGTCGTGGATGCGCGTGCGGGCTGTCGGCCACCGCCGGTGGGACGTGACGACTTCGGGGCCGCGGGACATCTGGGCGCAGATCCAGGATGTCGCCGGCCGGTGGCGGGCGGCCGGTGAACCGGACGTCTTCCGGCTCCACTTCGACGCCGACGGCAGCCAGCGGGCCACCAGCCCGAACGGCGTTCTGACCTGGCAGCTTTCCCCTGGCGAGACTGGAGATGCACGATGATCCGCCCCGACCAGCCGGCCTCTGCGGCGGTTTCGGACGATGCCCTGTTCGGGCCCGCGGCCGCCGACTACGCCCGCTACCGTCCCGGCCTCCCGGACGCCGCAATTCACCTCCTGGCCGCCACCCAGCACGGTGTGCCCGCCCCCGTCCTCCTGGACCTGGGGACCGGAACCGGTCAGGTGCCCCGCGCGCTGCTGCCCGTCCTGCACCGCCTGGCGCACATCGACCTGGTCGACGTGAACGCCTCGATGCTGAAGTCGGCCCGCGCCGCACTCGAACCGGTCTGCGGAGCGTGCACGGTCGACGTCTTCACCGGCGTCGCCCACACCTTCGCGCCCGCCGCGCCCGGCCGGGCGCCCACCCTGATCACCTGCTGCCGGTCCTTCCACTGGATGGCCCGCCCGGAGGTTCTGTCCATGGCCGGCCGGGTGGCCGCGCCGCACGCCGTCGTGGCGATCATGGGCGACGGCAGCCTCTGGACCCATGAGGCCGACTGGACGGCCGCACTTCGGGCACTGATCCAGAGCTACCTCGGCGAAGAGCGGCGCGCGGGCACCCGTGGCACCTATGCCGGGCCGGGCCGCTCCTACGAGGACGACCTGGCCGACTCGGCGTTCACCGCAGTGACCGAGCACAGCTTCCCCGTCTCCCGCCTCTGGGCGCCCGGGGACGTCCTCGGCTACCTGCGCACCACCAGCTTCGCCCGCCCTGCCCTGTTCGCCGGCCGCCACCCCGAGTTCGAGGCCGCCGCTCTCCGCCTGCTCCAGGACCATGCCGGCGGCGGCGTCCTGAAGGAGGACGCGGTGTTCACCGTTCTACTCGCGCGCCGCCCCGGCGGCGCTGCGTGAGCGGCACCCAGCGGCACACCGAGCCGCTCGACGTCCACCTGATTGCCGTGCGCGAGGGCGCGTCGGGGCTTGAGGTGCTGCTGTCTAGGCGGGCCGGTGACGTGTATGCGGCTGGCTGCTGGCATCTCGTGTCCGGGCATCTGGACGGCCCGTGGGAGGACATGGTCGCCGCCCTGGTGCGTGAGGCCCGGGAGGAGGCCGGTGTCGTCATCGACCGGGCCGATGTCCGGGCGGCCGTCACCGTGCACCACCGAGCCCCTGCCGGCGGCGCCAGGATCGGGGTGTTCTTCGTGGTGGATCGGTGGGAGGGCACCCCGGAGGTCATAGAGCACCATGTGTGCGACGCCATGGGGTGGTTCTCCTTCGGCGCCCTGCCGGAGCCGATGGTGGCGTACTGCCGGGCCGGGTTGGATGCCTACCGGGCCGGCGCGCGGATGGCCGTGCACTTCCAGGAGCCCGGCGACCCGATCGCCTACGACCGGTCCGTCGACCGGCTGGTCCTGCTTCCTGAACCCGCCGCGCACGGCGCGGTCCCGGACGAGGCGGTGCGCGCGTTCACCGAGCAGGCGGTCGGCCGGATCACCGAGTGGACGGACGTGTCCTGGGCGCGGGAGGAGAGCCGCGTGTGGCGAGCCACTGGCGCCGAGGGCGGCGAGTGGTACGTCAAGATCCACCAGAACGACCGGTTCCACCATCGTGAAGTGGACGCCCTTCGCAGCTGGGTCTCCGGCCTCGGGGCGGCCGCACCCCGGCTGGTGGCCGCCGAACCCACGCTGCGGGCCGTCGTGCTCACCGCGGTGGGCGGCCGCACCCTGCACGGCGCCCTCCACCCGCCCGAGCAGCAGCGCCTCATCTTCCACCGCATCGGGCAACTCGCGGCGGCCATCCACCACAGCGCCCCGCCCCGGCCGGCCGCCGACGGCCTGCCGCTGGGGAAGCTGGAGCGCCACCTCGCGGGCGCCCTGCCCCACCTCGGCCCCGGCGACGAAAAGTTCATTTGCGCCACCACCGAGAGGGCCGCCGGCCTGACCCCCTTGATGACGGTGCACACGCACGGTGACTTCCAGCTCCGCAACCTGCGCTGGGACGAGACCGCCGACGCTCTCTACGTCATCGACTTCGAGCGGTCGGAAGACGGCCCGGCCGTACGGGACTTCGTACGACTCTCCGACGCCTGGCACGGCCGGCCCGACCTCTTCCAGGCCGTGATGGACGGCTACGGCCGCCGCTTCACCCCGGACGAAGAAGCTCACCTCACGGTCCTGTCCGTCCTGGATTCCGTCTCCGGCATCTCCTACGGCGCCGCCCACGACGATCCCGAGCTCGTCGAGCGCGGCCGGCGCACGCTGGCCCGGCTCCGCGCCGCACAACGCCCCTGAACACCACACGCCTACGTACGAGGAGCAGCACGTTGACGTACACCGCCCGCGACGAGTGGGAGCAGCACTTCAGCGACGGCAAGAACTTCCGGCAGGTCGGTGAGCGGGAGCGGGAGCTCCTCGCCGAGCACACCTCCGCCCCGGACGGCGACGACCGCGCGCTCGACGTGGGCTGCGGCACCGGCGAGCTGGCTGCCTACCTCGCGTCGCTCGGCTACACCGTGGACGCGTGCGACTTCGCCGACAGCGCGCTCGCCCGGGCCCGCGAGGAGCACGCCGACGTCGAGGGCGTGCGCTGGCTGCACCTGGACATCGAGCGCGACGACCCTGCCCCGCTGCATGAAGAGGGGTACGACCTGATCACGCTCCGCCTGGTGTTCCCGTTCGTGCAGGACAGGGGGCGCGTCCTTCACGGGCTGGGTGAGCGGCTGCGGGACGGCGGCGTTCTCGTCGTCATCACCCCGGTGGCGGCGACCATGCCCGAGGAGCGGCGCGGGATCGCCTTGGACGAGGATGAGATCGCCGTGCTCGACGCCGGCTGGGAGACGGTGGAACGGCTGGACGCGGACGGCCTGGCCGTCCTGGTGCTGCGCGGCCCCTGCCACGCCGACACGAGGGCCGTCGAGAAGCGGCCGACCACCGCCCATGCCCTGACCGGCGCCCTCGCGGTCGTCACCGACGACGCCGGCCGGGTCCTGCTCGGCCAATCCCGCCGCGGCATGCTCGAACTGCCCGGCGGCAAGACCTCCGGCCCGGAGGACTTCGCCGCCGCGGCGGTCCGCGAGCTCGCCGAGGAGACGGGCCTGGTCGCCGACCCGGCGGATGCGTACGTGGTGACGATGCTGGTGGACGACAGCCACGGCATCCCGCGGCTCACGGCCGTCGTCCGCATCACCGCGTGGACGGGGACCCTGACCAACGCGGAGGCGGACAAGTTCGACCGCTGGGAGTTCGTCGACCTGTACGCTCTCGCCTGTGTCGGGGACGTCTTCGTCCCGGCCGCACTCGCGATCGACAGCGTGTGGCCCGGCGTCATCCCGGACCTGCCGCCTGTGGTCTCCTACCCGCTCGCCGTCGATCGGCCGCCCGTGCCGGGTGAGCCGGGTGAGGCCGTCCGGCTGCGCCAGGCGATGGCCCAGACGGTGATCGACGGTGACTGGGCCCCGTCCGAGCCCGTCCGCGACGCGCTGCGGACCGTTCCCCGCCATCGTTTCGCCCCGGGAGTGAACCTGGCGGCCGCGTACGACGGCGGTGACCGGGCCGTCATCACCCGGCGCGACGAGACCGGGACGGCCATCAGCTCGGTGTCCGCGGCGTGGCTCCAGGCCGACATGCTCGAGAGCCTGCGTCTTCAGCCGGGTGCGATCGTGTTCGAGGCGGGGTCCGGCGGCTACAACGCCGAGCTGATCGCCCACGTCGCCGGGCCGGAAGGTCGTGTGGTGAGCGTCGACATCGACCCGTGGGTCGTACGCCGCACCCGCGCCTTCCTCACGGAGGCCGGCAGCGGACGCGTCACCGCGGTCGAAGCCGACGCCCCACTCGGCGCGCCCGCCCACCTCGTACCCCGCGGCGGCTTCGACGGCAGCATGATCACCTACAACTGCTGGGACATCTCCCCGGCCTGGCGCGAGCAGCTGGCCGAGGGCGGGCGCCTGGTCCTGCCGCTGGAGATGGGTGGCTACACCCGGGCGGTCACGTTCGAGCGGCGCGGCGAGGTGCTGCACGCCCGCCGCTTCACCTACTGCGGTTTCGTCCGCGACCAGGGGCAGCAGGCCCGCCCGGCCGCGGTCGTTCCCCTGCTCGACGGAGCGCTGGCACTGTGTTTCGACGACGGACCCGTCGCCGACACGGAGGGCCTGGAGGAGGCGTTGCGCGGGCGGCGGCACGAGGTCGCGACCGGCGTGACGATGGGGGCGAACTCGTACTTCGGCTCGCTGCAGCTGTACGCGGCTACCAGCCTGTCGGGCTTCTGCCGCCTGGTTGCCCACCAGGACCCGGAGGAGGGGGTGACCGGCATCGCGAAGGACCGTGACGCCCCCGCGATCATCGGCGAGGCGTCGTTGGCCTACCTGATTCACGTCCAGACCAAGGACGGCGACAGCCCGCAGGGCAAGGAGTGGGAGTGGGTCGTGCGCGCCTTCGGCGAGCAGGGGCCCGAGTTCGCTGAGCGGCTGGTGGCCACGGTCCGGGCCTGGGACAGCTACATCCGCGCTGACGCCAACGATGAGCACGCCGATCCCGTCCTGACGGTCCACCCGGCCGGTACACCCGACGGTGCGCTGCCCGCCGGCGACGTCCTGGACAAGCTGCACTGCCGCCTGGTGTTCCGGTGGCCGGGGCGTGACGTGGTGCTGCCCGGGCCCGTTGAGCGTCCTGTGTCCGACGTCGTGGCGGAGGGGGTGTGACGGTGGAACGGGCCGTGCGGGAGGCGGTGTTCGTTGCTCCGGCGGAGCGCGACGAAGAGGACCGGATGCGGCGCGCGCACGCGGCCGCCGCCCGGCAGTTCCAAGTGGCTGCCTCGGGGCCGGAGGTGTGGGGGTGGCAGGGCCGCACCCTGGGGCGCCGAGCTGGGGACTGCTGGCTGCGGGTCGTCTCCGCCGAGGTGGACAAGGCGGGCGGACGGCTGTGGGAGGGGACGGCGACCGCTGACACGCGTGTGCCGCGGTCGGTACCGCGGCCGCGGCTTCGCGGCGTTCTCGACTGGACCTCACCGGACGTCGCCTACCGGGCGGAACTCACCGAATACGTGTCCGTCCAGCCGGTCACCAGTGGCACTCCCGCGCTCGACCAGGACATCGCTCTGCCCGACTCGTGGTGGTCGGAGCTGAAGTCCGCGCTCGGGACGCTCGCGACGGTGCCCACCGACCGGGAATCGGTACGGCAGAACTGGGTCGACCGGAACTTCCGCCGCTTCCTCRGCATCGACCCCGTCCGGATCCGTGAGACAACGACCGGGCACGCCGATCTGCACTGGGCGAATCTGACACGAGCGCCCCTGGTCCTGTTGGACTGGGAGAACTGGGGCCGGCTGCCCGTGGGCTACGACCTGGGTCTGCTTCATGCGTACTCGCTGGCCGCGCCGGCGACCGCCGCCCGGATCCGGCGTGAGTTCGGCCACGTCCTGGACACGGACGCCGGCCGGACCGGAGAGCTCATCGCCCTCGGGCAACTTCTCCAGGCGTGCTCCCGGGGCATCCACCCTCACCTCGCCCCGCTCGTCGCCCGCCAGGCCGAGCACCTCACCGGCACCCCCGTCCCCACGCCCTGACCGGCCCCGACCGCCTGGAGGMACCCAYGTCCCGCCCACGCGTCGACGTCGTCGTTCTGACCATGAACGACCGCCCTGCCGAGGAAGCAGCCGCGCAGGCGACACTCCYTGCCCAGAGCTGCGTCGACGTGCGGGTGGTGGTCGTCGGCAACGGCTGCAAGCCCGAGGT
>NZ_QFRK01000055.1 GCF_003143855.1 Streptomyces sp. NWU339 | reverse complement strand
TGTCGCAGTCGACCGTCTCGCGCATCTGGCGCACATTCGGCCTCAAACCTCACATGGTCGACACCTTCAAGCTGTCCACCGACCCGCAGTTCATCGACAAGGTCCGCGACATCGTGGGCCTCTACCTCGCCCCGCCCGAGCACGCCCTGGTGYTGTGCGTGGACGAGAAGTCCCAGATCCAGGCGCTGGACCGCTCGGCACCGGTGCTGCCCRTGATGCCGGGCATGCCCGAGCGCCGCACCCACGACTACCTTCGCAACGGCACCACCACACTCTTCGCCGCGTTGAACGTGGCCACCGGGGAGGTGATCGGCCAGCTGCACCGCCGCCACCGGGCCACGGAGTTCAAGAAGTTCCTCGCCCGCATCGACAAGGAGGTGCCCGAGGGGCTGGAGGTACACCTGATCTGCGATAACTACGCTACGCACAAGACACCGGCGATACAGCGTTGGCTCGCGGAGCACCCGCGCTTCCACATGCACTTCACCCCCACCTACTCCTCCTGGCTCAACCAGGTCGAGCGGTGGTTCGGACTGCTGACCGAGCGGCAGATACGCCGCGGCGTCCACAAGAACGTCCAGGCTCTGGAACGCGACATCCGCGCCTGGATCAAACTGTGGAACGAAGATCCGCGGCCGTTCGCCTGGGTGAAGACCGCGGACGAGATCCTCGAACGCCTCGCCGGATATCTTCAGCGAATCAAAGACTCAAGACACTAGTGCCCGCGTGCGGGAAGTCCCACGGGGCATGCGCGGAGAAGTGACGACCAGCCGGTAACCCGTCCGGAACTCGGCTTTTACCAGAAGGCCATCCGAAGTAACAGCCACTTCCTCCAAGTTCGCCCGTTTTAGTGATCCCTGGTCGCTGAGGACACGGAAAACAACCCTCTTATCGGTCTCCCCAACCAGCACATCGTGGGCTTAACTTATGGCCATGACCTCCCCCCGCTCCACTTATGGCGGCGGCTACTACTCCGCCTCCTTCCCGGACACCCCGATCTACGACTCGCTCGTGGCCGAGCGGGGCACCCCGCAGATCGCCCCGATCCGGGTCCCCTCCGCCTACGACGTGCCGGGCAGCCATCTCCCTGCACTTCCCTCGGCGTTGCCCGCCCTCCCGGCGGCACCCTCCCAGCCCGCCTACGGTTACCCGCAGGCGCAGCAGCCGGCCCCGCTCCAGCAGGCGCACGCGCCGTACGTCCCGCAGCAGGCCACCGCGTACATCCCGCAGCAGGCGACCGCACCGCGCGGCTATCCCCAGCCCCAGTCGCAGCCGCCGCGTCCGGCCGCTCCCGGCTCGGGCTACGAGGCGATGCGCCCCGCGGCCCCGCGGCCGGCGCCCGCCCCGTACCAGGACCCGTACAACAACCAGCAGTACCGAGGCTACTGATCCCCGGACACGGAGCCGTTCCGCGGGCCGCCCTGCCCCATGGAGCCGTCGCCGCCGGCCGGCACGACGACTCCATGGGGACCGCACTGCTGCACTCGATTCACGTACATCCGGTCAAGGCTTTCCGGAGCCTGTCCCTCCGGGAGGTCTCCGTGGAGCCCTGGGGACCGGCCGGGGACCGGCGCTGGATGCTGATCGACGACGGGGGGAGGGTCGTCACCCAACGCGGGCATCCACGCCTCGCCCTGGCCGCCGCCGACCTCCTGCCCGGCGGCGGTCTCCGGCTGTCCGCGCCCGGAACGGATCCCGTCACGGTGCCCGTCCCTCCTTCGGGCCGCACCGAGCGGGTGCGGATCTTCCGCGACGACATCGAGGTGGTCCCGGCCGCCGACGACGCCGTGCACGCCTGGTGCAGCGCCTTTCTCGGCATCGGCGTACGCCTGGTGCACCTGGACGACCCGGCCACACGACGGCCGGTCGACCCCGAGTTCGCGCTGCCGGGCGAGACCGTCAGCCTCGCCGACGGCTACCCCCTGCTGCTCACCACCACCGCGTCCCTGGACGCCCTCAACGTCCTCGTCGCCGAGGGCGACCACGCGGGTGAGGGGCCCCTGCCCATGAGCCGCTTCCGGCCGAACATCGTGGTCGGGGGGACCACCGCCTGGGCCGAGGACACCTGGTCGCGCATCACCGTCGGCGAGGTCGTCTTCCGTGTCGCCAAGCCCAGCGGACGGTGCGTGGTGACGACCACCGACCAGCGCACCGCCGAGCGCGGCCGCGAGCCCCTGCATTCGCTCGGCCGACACCGCCGGCTCGACGACAAGCTGGTGTTCGGTCAGAATCTGGTCCCCCTCTCCCCCGGCACGATCCGGGTCGGCGATCGGGTCACGGTCCTCGCCTGACCTCCCCGCCCGGTCGGTCCCGTGCGTGGGCCGCGTCCGCCGGCGAAGGGTGATGTCCCTCTCTCTTCCACGGAACCTCGGACGAACCGCTCCGCCGGGAGCTATCACGGAGGTGGGAATCACGGAAGCGGGAAGGCGGTGCGGCCGGTGCGGGCGATCAGCGGACTGTGGCGCTGGCGGCACAACCCGCTGTGCCGCCCGACCGATCTGGCCGAGGGCTGGGTGGGGCTCGTGGCGCTGTTGCTCGTCGTCCTCGCCGCCCCGGCCGCCGGGGTCCTCGCCGGGGGCGCCACCGAGGACGTCCTGCAGCGTTCCGTGCGCGAACAGCACGAGAACCGGCACCAGGTACGGGCCACGGTGATACGCGAGTTGGACCCCTCCCCGCTGAGCGTCGACCCGGAGGGCTCCGTCGGCGGGGAGCTGCGCACCCGGGTCCTCGCCCGCTGGACCGCCTCCGACGGCACCGGGCACAGCGGCCCGGTGTCGACGCGCCTGAAGGACCCTCGGCCGGACGACCGCTTTCCCCTGTGGACCGACGCCGAGGGCCGCATCACAGCACGGCCGATGGACACGGTGACGGCGACGACGCACGCCGTGCTCGCCGGCTTCGGCGTGACCCTGCTGACGGCTGTTCTGATCGAGGGCGTCAGACGGCTGATCGTCCGGCACATGGTCCACCACCGGTACGTCCGCCTGGACCGGGCCTGGGAGCGGGCGGGCCCCGACTGGGGCAGGACCGGCACCGGAAGCTGACGGCCTGGTGCCTCTGGTCAATGCGACAGCCGTACGCACGCTACGGTGGTCCGGCCGGAGCATTCGACGGCAAACCCGCGTACGACAAGGTGGGGGCACAGCTACGCCATGGCACAGGGCACGGTCCAGGTGACGCACACCGGCACATCGCGATGGCGGCGCCGCACAGGTGAATACGCGTCGCTCGCCGCCGCCCTGGAGGCCGCGGCCGAGGGCGACATCCTCACCGTCGCTCCCGGGACCTACCGGGAGAACCTCGTCGTGGAGCGGGCGGTGACCCTGCGCGGACCCGAGGGCTCGCCCGGCTCGGTGCGCATCGCCCCGGTGGACGGGGTCCCGCTGACCGTACGCGCGTCCGCGATGGTCCAGGACCTGCATGTGGAGGGGCAGGACTCCGCGGCGCCGGCCCTGCTGATAGAGGAGGGCGCCCCGGAACTGCGGGACGTACGGGTGGTCACCCGGTCGGCTGTCGGCATAGAGGTGCGCGGCAGCGCCCGGCCGACGGTCCGCCACTGCACGGTCGACAACCCGGCGGGGGTCGGCATCGCCGTACTCGACGGCGGGGGCGGGGTGTTCGAGGAGTGCGAGGTCGTCGCCGCCGGGCAGGCGGGCGTCGCGGTGCGCGGGGGCGCGCACCCCCGGCTCGAGCGCTGCCGCGTGCACCACACGGCCGGCTCGGGACTCACCGCCACCGGGGAGGACTCGGCGCTGGAGGCGGTGGGTTGCGAGGTCTACGAGGTGCGGGGCAGCGGTGTCCAGGTGACCGGCCGGGCGACCGCGCACCTCACCGACTGCGAGGTGCACCGCACCACCGGCGACGGTGTCACCCTCGACACCGACGCGGTACTGACACTGGCCGACTGCCGTATCCACGACATCCCGGAGAACGCGGTCGATCTGCGTTCCCGCTCCGTCCTCACCATGACCCGCACCGTCGTTCGGCAGTTCGGCCGCAACGGCCTGTCGTTGTGGGACCCGGGCACCCGCGCGGACGCCAACCAGTGCGAGATCTCCGACAGCACCGGCGACTATCCGGCGGTGTGGGTGAGTGACGGCGCGACCGTCGTACTGGACTCCTGCCGGGTGCACGACGTGCCGGACGCCCTGTTCGTCCTCGACCGCGGTTCACGCGCGGACGTGGTCGACAGCGACCTGTCGCAGGTACGCAACACCGCGGTGTCGGTGAGCGACGGCGCCACCGCGCAGCTCGACGACTGCCGGATCCGGGAGGCGGCCACGGGAGCCTGGTTCCGGGACCACGGAAGCGGCGGCACCCTCAGCAACTGCACCCTGGACGGCATGCAGACAGGTGTGATCGTCACCAAGGGAGCCGATCCGACCGTCGAGCGCTGCACCATCGATTCCCCGGCCGAGGCCGGTGTCTACGTCTCGGCCGGTGGCCGCGGCAGCTTCCTGGGCTGCCGGGTCACGGGCAGCGGCGGGTACGGCTTCCATGTGATAGACGGCAGCCGGACCACGCTGCGGAAGTGCCGCACGGAGCGCTGCGCGCGCGGTGGTTACGAGTTCGCCGAGAGCGGCGGGGCGACCGGGGCGGGCGGTCCCGTGGTGGAGGACTGCACCAGTGACGAGAGCGGCCATCTCGCGTCGCCGACGGCACCGGAACCGGCCGTGCAGACCGTGGCCCACTCCCCCGGTCTGCTGGGCGCCGTTCCCGGGCCCCGTGCCGAGCAGGCGCCGCCCGCCCCCGCCGCCGAACCGGAGAAGGAGCTGCGGCCGTCGAAGACCGTGCTCGGTGAACTCGACGCGCTGGTGGGCCTGGAGAGCGTCAAACGGGAGGTGCGGGCCCTCACCGACATGATCGAGGTGGGCCGGCGCCGGCAGCAGGCCGGACTGAAGGCGGCCTCCGTCAAGCGCCATCTGGTGTTCACGGGCTCCCCCGGCACCGGCAAGACCACGGTCGCCCGCCTGTACGGCGAGATCCTCGCCTCCCTCGGCGTGTTGGAGAAGGGCCATCTGGTCGAGGTCTCCCGGGTCGATCTGGTCGGCGAGCACATCGGTTCCACGGCGATCCGCACCCAGGAGGCGTTCGAGAAGGCGCGCGGCGGTGTGCTGTTCATCGACGAGGCGTACGCGCTCTCCCCCGAGGACTCCGGGCGGGACTTCGGCAAGGAGGCCATCGACACGCTGGTGAAGCTGATGGAGGACCACCGGGACGCGGTCGTGGTGATCGTCGCGGGATACACGGCGGAGATGGAGCGGTTCCTGTCCGTCAACCCGGGGGTGGCGTCCCGTTTCTCCCGGACCATCACCTTCGGTGACTACGGGTCCGAGGAACTGCTGCGCATCGTGGAACAGCAGGCCGAGGAGCACGAGTACCGGCTGGCGGCGGGTGCCTCGGAAGGGCTGCTGAAGTACTTCACGGAGATCCCCAAGGGTCCCGCGTTCGGCAACGGCCGCACCGCGCGGCAGACGTTCGAGGCGATGGTGGAGCGGCACGCGAGCCGGGTCGCCCAGCTGCCGGAGCCGAGTACGGACGACCTGACCCTGCTCTACGCCGACGACCTGCCCGAGCTGCCCTGATCCCGCCGCCGCGCGTCACGCGGCGCGGGCCTCACGCGGTGGGCGCGCCGGAGCCGCTGTGGACGCCGCCGTCGGGTTCTCCCGGGTGCCGCGGTGCCGGAACCTCCGGCCGCAGCCGGGCCAGCAGCCGTCGGCGTTCCTCGGCGAAGGCCGGGTCCGCCTGGTAGTCGGAGTGGCCGAGGATCGGCGCGGGCAGCGGATGGGCCTCGGTGCGGCCGTACGCCAGGGGGTCTCCCAGCGGAGGGCGGTCCACCTCGGGACCGCAGTCGCCGGGCAGCCGCACCGGGCCGCCGATGGGGTCGGTGAGCCGGTGGAGGTTGCGCCAGCAGTCGACCTCCTGATGCAGGGCGCCGAGAGCGGCGGGTCCGAAGTGGGCCGGGAACCAGCGGCCGTAGAGCCGCTCCAGCGGGGACCCGTAGGTGAGCAGTGCGACGCGGTTGCGGGTGGCGGGGGTGAGCTGCCAGGCCGCGGCGGCGGCGAGGACGCTTCCCTGGGAGTGTCCGGAGAGCACCAGCCGTCCGCCGGTGGACCGCGTCCAGGTCTCGATCCGCCAGGTCAGGTCCGGCACCGCCCGTTCGGCGTAGCAGGGTGGTGCGAAGGGGTGGGCGGCGCGCGGCCAGAAGGTGCCGACATCCCACAGGATGCCGATCGTGCGCCGCGCGGAGGCGTCCTTGTAGGCGCGCCGGCCCCAGGTGACGAACAGGATGAAGCCGAGTCCGATCAGCCAGGAGCCCAGTGCCTGCGCCGTCTCGGCGGCGCCGTGCACCACGGCGTAGGTGCCTTGTGCGGCCTGGCCGGGCGTCCGGTCGGTGGTCAGGGCGCCGACGAGGGCGCCCGCGCCCAGCAGCAGGGTCGCGGCGGAGGTGACGGCGACGATGCGGGGCGCCCGGTCGGTGAGGGTGGCCATGGCGCGGGCGTAGGCGATCCGCCGGGTACGGGCGGGGTCGCCGGTCTCACCCGGGAACTCGTGTGCCACGGCGGCGCGCTCGTCGCGGGCGATGTGCCAGGCCCGCCGGGCCAGCCAGCCGCAGAGCCCCAGCAGCAGGACGAGCAGGGGCGGGATCACGGACGCCTGCCAGGTGAGCACCACCGGTGGCCCGGGAATCGACGCCCCGGTGCCGTCCAGCCAGTCGGAGACCCGCTGGGCCACGCCGCCGGACATCACGCCGCCCAGTGCGCAGGCCAGCATCGCGACCGCGGGTCCGGCCAGTCCCCGCATGGCGGCACGCCGGTCGGGGGCGCTTCGGTGCAGGGCGTGGGCGACTCCGGCGAGCACGATCACGAGGAGGCCCTGTGCGAGGGTGATGGTTCCGAAGGTCGCATCGCCGGACAGCCGGCCCGCCGACTCCCAGCCGGGGCGCTGCCATCCGGCGTACACCAGGGTCAGGACGAGCAGGGCGAGTGCAGCAAGGGGCAGCAGGCGCACCACGCGGGTGTCGAGTTCGCCGTCCAGTCGGCGGTCGGTGCGGCCGCGGCGGCAGACCACCCACACCACGACGGCCGCGCCGGCGAACAGCGCCGCCTCGAGGAGCGGGCCGAGGACACCCAGCACCACGGGGCCGCCTGGAGCACGGTCGTGGCGGGCGGCCGCGCTGCCGACCGCGGCGGCGACGGTGAGCAGTCCGGCGGCGGTGTGCGCGGCGCGCAGCCGGGCGACCAGGCGACGGCCGTACCAGAAGCCGGGCCGGCCCAGGGCGGTGGGGCCGGCTTCCTCCTCGGGCCCCTCGGGCTCGATCTCGTGGGTCATCGGCTGCTGGGACTCGTACGCGCTCCAGGTGCGCAGGGACAGGTACCACAGCAGCCCGGTCAGGGCTGTGGGCACCAGGGCGGCGAGGGCGAGCCGGCGGCCCGGCAGGCTCCACCAGCCGCCGTCCGAGGCCTCGGGCGACAGGAAGCCGAGCCAGGAGTGCCGCGCGGCGCACGCGTGCGTGCCCGCGCACTGCCAGGCCGCGAGGTCCAGGGCGACCTCGCAGGCGGCCGCGACGAGCAGCACCGTCAGGCTCAGTCCGGCCAGCCGCACCAGCAGTCCGTACAGCCTCACGAGGCGTCTGCGGCCCCGGGCCGTCGGGCGCATCCAGTGGGCGAGGTTGACCACCATGAAGGGCAGCAGCAACAGCCACAGGGCGCGGGTGCCGTTGCCGGAGGTGAGGTTGCACCAGACGTACGCCTCGGGGACCGGGCCGTCCTGGCGGTCGGCGGGCCGGCGCTCCGCGTCGGCGTCGGCGTCGTCGGCACGCCGGAACACGGCGGCGATGTCGTCACCCGTGATCCGCACCGTGCGCGGATCGTTCAGCATCTCCTGCGGGGTGGTACCGCCCACCCCGTGGACCAGGAGTTCCAGGGCCGCTCCGGCTTCCCCGGCCCGCTCGGCCGGGTCGCCCGCGCCCCCGGCCGGTCCGTGTTCCCGCGCACGCTCCACTGCTTCGCACTTCCCCCGTGACACGCCGTCGGATCCGTCCGTGCGGGCACAGGATCTCCCCTGCCGGAGCGGCCCACACCTGTTCTCACGGAATCTCCCCGATCCGGGTGAGGTTCGGGCGGCCCGCGGAACGAATCCACGGGACCACGGTGGCATGTCCGCGACGAACAGCCGAGTGCGCTGCCCTTGTACCGGCATGCGAGGATGGGACGCCGACGCACCGGTGACCAGAAGAACGTGCCAGTCGGACCGGGCGTGTGCGGCGTGTCGGACGGCTTGGCGGCGAAAGGACCGGAGCGTACGTGAGCGAGAATCAGAACCTCCTCGCGGAGCAGCGGCGCGCCCTGATCCTCGACGAGGTCCGGCGCCGCGGCGGAGTCCGGGTCAACGAACTGACCCGCAAGCTCGGCGTGTCGGACATGACGGTCCGCCGCGACCTCGACGCGCTGGCCCGGCAGGGCGTCCTGGAGAAGGTGCACGGCGGCGCGGTCCCGCTGGTCGAGGCCAGCACGCACGAACCCGGTTTCGAGGCCAAGTCGGGTCTGGAGCTGAGCGCGAAGGACGACATCGCGCGGGCGGCGGCCGAACTGGTCGCCCCGGGTGCGGCGATCGCCCTCTCGGGCGGCACGACGACGTACGCGCTGGCCGGCCGGCTGCTCGAGGTGCCCGACCTCACGGTGGTCACCAATTCGGTGCGGGTGGCGGACGTCTTCCACGCGGCGCAGCGCACCTCGGGCCCCCGGCAGGGCACGGCCACCGTCGTGCTGACCGGCGGTGTACGCACGCCGTCGGACTCACTGGTGGGGCCGGTGGCCGACCAGGCGATCGCGATGCTCCACTTCGATCTGCTGTTCCTGGGGGTGCACGGCATATCGGTCGAGGCCGGGCTGTCGACGCCGAACCTCGCGGAGGCCGAGACCAACCGGCGTCTGGTGCAGTCGGCACGGCAGGTGGTCGTGGTCGCCGACCACACCAAGTGGGGCACGGTGGGTCTGAGTTCGTTCGCGTCTCTGGACCAGGTGGACACGCTGGTGACGGACTCCGGGCTGCCGGCCGAGGCCCGCCTCGAGGTCTCCGAGCATCTGCGGCACCTGGTCGTGGCGGGGGAACCCGACGACCCTGCGGATCCCGCGGACGGCTGACCCCGCCGTTCGGACCGCCCGAAAGCCGTCAGTCCGGCCAGGCCCCGGTGCGCAGCAGCGTCTCGATCGACGCCGTGTGCGGGGCGATCTCCAGACCCTGGTCGGCCAGCCACGCGTCCGAGTAGTACTTGTCGAGGTAGCGGTCCCCCGGGTCGCAGAGCAGCGTCACCACGCTCCCCTGCCGTCCTTCGGCCACCATCTCCGCGACGATCCTCAGCGCGCTCCACAGCCCGGTACCGGTGGAGCCGCCCGCCTTGCGGCCGATGGCCTGCTCCAGGGCCCGTACGGCGGCGACGGCGGCCGCGTCGGGCACCTTCATCATCCGGTCGATGGCACCGGGCACGAAGCTCGGTTCCATCCGGGGCCGGCCGATGCCCTCGATGCGGGAACCGCTGTCGCAGGTGACGTCCGGATCGCCGGTGGTCCAGCCCTCGAAGAAGCAGGAGTTCTCCGGATCGGCGACACAGACGCGGGTGTCGTACTGCATGTAGTGGACATAGCGCGCGAGGGTCGCCGAGGTCCCGCCGGTGCCGGCCGTGGCGACGATCCACTCGGGCACCGGGAACGGCTCCGACTCCAGTTGGCGGAAAATGGATTCGGCGATGTTGTTGTTCCCCCGCCAGTCCGTGGCCCGTTCGGCGTAGGTGAACTGGTCCATGTAGTGGCCGCCGGTCTCCGCCGCGAGGACGGACGAGGCCTCGTACATCGTGCGGGGGTCGTCCACGAAGTGGCACCGGCCGCCGTGGAACTCGATGAGGCGGCACTTCTCGGCGCTCGTCGTGCGCGGCATGACGGCGATGAAGGGCACGCCGATCAGCTTCGCGAAGTAGGCCTCCGACACGGCGGTCGAACCGCTGGACGCCTCGATCACCGGGCGGCCCGGACGGATCCAGCCATTGCACAGCCCGTAGAGGAAGAGGGAGCGGGCGAGCCGGTGCTTCAGGCTGCCGGTCGGATGCGTCGACTCGTCCTTGAGGTAAAGGTGGACGTTCCACCGCTCGGGCAGCGGGAAGCGCAGCAGATGGGTGTCGGCCGACCGGTTGGCGTCGGCCTGCACCCTGCGCACGGCCTCTTTCAGCCAGTCGCGGTAGCCGGGGTCGCTGTGGTCGACATCGAGGGTGACGCCGCTCGGGGGCTGTTGGGGGGTACTCACTGCAGGCTCCTTACGCTGAGCGCCGACGGCGTCCCGCGCGGCCGACACCCCCGATCATATGCACCCCGGAATCGCCCCTCACCTGCATAAACACCTCTTTGAGCGGCCCAAAGGCAACCCTGGTACCCCAATCTTGGCCCCCCTGCCGGGGGCGCCCGGGGCGCGGCTGTGGGGGCGCATTCGCGCGAGTGCTTCGGGCACCGCGGGGAACGGAGGTGCGTGCACTGGTGCTCGGCGGCGGGGGCGGGCAGACTGCACCGGCGGAGCAGGGTCCCGGACGGGGGCACACTGGATCTGGACATGAGCCGGCCCGCGGAGCACGGTCCGGTACACCGACGCGCACAAGGGGGCGGGTGGCATGGCCGAGCCGGAGTTCACGGCCAGGGGCGTGCGGATCGGCAGGCGGCTGCGGTCGCTCACCCGGGCCGGGCAGGTCCGGATCAGCGACGGCAGGCTCGAGTTGCTCACCAGCCACGGAACCGAGATCGACAGCGCGCCGGTGCAGGCCGTACGCGCCTCCCGGCCCTGGTTCGCACCCGAGGACCGTGCCCTGGCCGACCTCAACGGCCATCGGTACCTGCTGACGCTGGGCGACCACGACCCGGCGCCGGGCGAGCCGGGACCGCCCGCGGCCCGCCGCTTCATCGAAGCCGTACGCCGGGCTTCGGGCCGCGGCGCCTGAGATGCCCGTGAGTTGCGTCACTTCGGGCCCTGCGTCACGCTGTTTTCACGTCACTCTGGGTTTACCGGCGATAACGCTGCGAACCAGCCCGCCGGCCACGACAGCAGGCGGCCATGTCACGCGGGCACCCTGCTGGATCCGTACTCCGTGTTCTTCCGGACGTCCGTCCGGGCCTGACACCGGGGAGTCGCAGCTGTGATCACTCACCCAAGCAGACACTGCACGGTGGAGCTCCAGGCTCTGCCTTCGAGGATCGGCCAGGTCCGCAGAATCGTATCTGCGCAATTGCGCTACTGGCATATGGAGATTTTGATAGACCGGGCCTCGCTCGGTGTGACGGAGCTGTTGTCCAACGTCCACCGGCACGCCCAGCCCGACAAGATCTGCACGGTCGAGCTGGAAGTACTGCTCGACCGGCTCAAGGTCTCGGTGCGCGACCACGACCCGCGGCTGCCGGTCGTGGCGGACGCCGGTCCGCTCGCCACCTGCGGGCGGGGGTTGGCCATGGTGGCCGCGATGAGCGAGAGCTGGGGCGCGCTGCCGGACGGCGAGTCGGGCAAGGTCGTGTGGTTCACGCTGCCGACGCCGTCCGCGGCTCCCGTCGCGGACTGGGAGCGGTGTCCGAGGATCGACGCCGTCGAGCACTCCGCACACCGGTTCGTGGAGGTCGCACTCGTCGAGCACGCCGTCGAGGGACACCGGCACGAACCGGAACCCGCCCGGTCCGCCGTTGCCGGCTGACCGGGCGGTGACTCCGGTGGTCATGCCGCACCGCCCTTGCCGCGCCGGCCGAACTCCTCGTCCAGGACGGAGAGCCGCCGCCCGTACTCGTCCTCGCCGATCTCGCCGGAGGCGAAGCGGTGGCCGGACACCTTGACCGGCGAGTCGTCCGCCACGGCGGGCCGGCCGGGGCCGGGCCACGGCATCCCCGCCGTACCGTGCGGCGCAGCAGTGCGATGCCGCCGCCGATGACCAGAGCCCGGATCAGGGGGGAAGAGCAGGATCCACGGGCCGGGCCCTCCGGCACCGAAGTGCGCCAGGGTCTGCATGATCGTTCAACTCCTCGGATGCGCTGTCGCGTCGTGGTGACGCGACACTTCCGAGAGTCGTCCCCCAGGGGTACCGGGTCGTCGTACGGCCGGCGGTACCGCGTGTACCCCACGGGAAGTGCCCGGGACGACGGCACCTGCTCCCCTCCCCCCGTCGGGTTCAGGTGGACGACTGGTCGCTGTCCTTCATCGCGCCCCAGCCGTGCCAGCGGTCGACCTCGATCCAGGCGCTGACCCGGGCCCGGGCCCGGTTCGGATACGGGTTGCCGGTGTAGTGCCGGGAGAGGCGGTCGATGTCGGCCAGGCCCTCGTCGTCCTTCAGCTCGACGACGCGGCCGATGAGGGTGACATGGGTGTACCAGTTGTCCTCGTCCAGCACGGTGAGGGTGACGCGCGGGTCGCGGCGCAGGTGCTTCAGTCGGACCCTGCCCTCGTCCAGGCTGATCAGCGCGCGGCCGTCCTCCCACACGTACCAGGTGGGCGTGGAGACGGGTGTGCCGTCGGAGCGGAGGGTGGCCATGACGCAGGGGTTGGGGCGGCGCAGCAGGTCGTCGGCCTCGGAAGGCAGCGGGGGCTTGGACACTACGGACTCCTCGGTGGGTCGTCGGACGGTTCCCCGGACGCTTCGTACCGGGTGCTCAGGTGGTGGACTCGTCGTGACGGGCGAAACTGGCGTAATAGGCGGCGGCCATGTCCTCATCACCGTGGCCTTGGGCCGCGGCGCGTTCCAGGCGTTCGGCGCCGGCTGCGGCCACGTCCAGGCGTACACCGTGCTGTTCGCCGGCCCGGACGATCAGACCGGCGTCCTTGGCGGCGGTGGTCACGGCGAACTGGGCCGGGGTCAGCGGCCCGTCCAGGATCAGCCCCGCCTTGGCGCGCAGGTAGCCCATGTCGAGCGGGCCGCCCGCGATGAGGTCGAAGAAGCCGCCGGGGTCGACGTCCAGCGCCTCGGCCAGGGCGAGGGTCTCCCCCACGGCGGAGGTGACCGCGAGGATCCAGCTGTTGACCACGAGTTTGAGCCGGGTCGCGCTGCCGGCCGCCCCGTCCTCGCCGGTCCACACGGTGCGGGCGCCGACGGCGTCGAACACCGGGGTCACCGTGGTCCTGCCTTCGGCCGGTCCGGCGGCGATCACGGTCAGCTGTCCGGCCTCGGCCGGCTGCCGGGTGCCCAGCACCGGGGCGTCGTAGAAGATCAGGCCGTGCTCGCGCGCGAAGCCGGCCAGCTCGGCGACACCCTCGAGACCGGCGGTGGTGGACTGCGCCCAGACGGTGTCGCGCCGCAGGGCGGGGGCGGCCAGCCGCATCGTCTCCAGCGTGGCGGGACCGTCGTAGAGCATGGTCAGGACGACGTCGGCGGACTCGACCGCCTCGGCGGGGGTGCCGGCGACGTGTGCGCCGTCGGCGGCGAGCGGGTCGGCCTTGGCGCGGGTGCGGTTCCAGACACGGACGGCGTGGCCGGCCCGGGCGAGGTTGCGGGCCATCGCGGCACCCATGATGCCGGTGCCCAGGACGGTCACGGTGAGCTGGTCGGTCATGGCCTCGGCTTTCTGCGGGTCGGGGCGGTCGCTCCGTGTGCGGTGGGCAGTGCCGCGTGCTCCGGTCCCGGGTCCGGGGCGAGTGTCCCGGGCTCGGTCGGCGCGCGCACTGTCCGTCAGTGCTTCGCCGATCACTTTTCGTGGATCATTGTGCGGTCCCCGGCCGTGGTTCCGCCTGTCGACTCGGGCATCCGCCTGCCCACCGGCCGGACCGTCATGCCAGGGCCCCCAGCGGATCGTCGAGGACCGGCTGCCAGGCCAGTTCGGCGGCGCCGACCAGGCTGTTGTGGTCCAGGGTGCAGGCCAGGATCGGAACGCCGCCGCTGCGGCCCCACAGGCTGCGGTCGGCAACAACGGCGCGCAGCCGGTCCGGGGCGGCGTCCAGGAGGGTGCCGTGCAGGCCGCCGAGGATGATCCGGTCCGGATTGAGGATGTTCACCAGGCCGGCGAGACCCAGCCCCAGGCGGTCGACGAGGGTGGCGACGGCGGCGCGGACGGCCGGGTCGTCGTAGTGCTCGTGGATCAGTGTGTCGGCCTGTTTGAGAAGGGACATCTCGGGGCCGGGTTCGCGTCCGGCCGCGGTGAGGAAGGCGAGCGGGTCGGCCTCCACGTCCAGGCAGCCCCGGCTGCCGCAGTAGCAGGGGCGGCCCCCGGGGTTGACGGCGAGGTGGCCGACCTCCAGGGCGAGACCGGAACTGCCGGTGTGCAGACGGCCGTCGAGCACCAGCGCGCCGCCGACGCCCCGGTGGCCGGTGGCCACGCACAGCAGGTCGCGCGAGCCGCGCCCCGCGCCGTGCCGGTGCTCGGCGAGGGCGACGAGGTTGACGTCGTTCGCCGCGAAGGCGGGGCCGTCGAGACCGGCGGCGCGCACCTGCTCGGCGAAGATCTCCCGCACCGGGGCACCCGTGGGCCAGGCCAGGCGCAGCGGGCTGAACACCAGCCCCTCCGGTTCGGCCACCGCGGACGGCACGGAGAGCCCCGCTCCGACACACCGGCGTCCGGTCTCACGGAGCAGTTCGGCGCCGGCCGCGACGACGGAGCCGAGCACCTTCGCCGGGTCGGCGTCGAGGACCTCGCTGCCGGGCGCGGTGGCGACGATCCGGCCGCCGAGGCCGACGAGGGCGGCCCGGAACCCGTCGGAGTGCACCTGCGCGGCCAGTGCCACCGGTCCGTCCTCGGCGATCGAGAGCCGGTGCGAGGGCCTGCCCTGCGAACCGGCGGCCGCGCCGGGCCGGGCGTCCACCCTGATCAGGCCGAGTGCCTCCAGTTCGGCGGCGACGGCGCCGGCGGTCGCCCGCGTCACGCCCAGTTCCGCGGTGAGCACCGCACGGGTCGGGGCACGTCCGGTGTGCACGAGCTCCAACGCGGGCCCGAGCGCTCCGCGTCCCCGGTCCAGCCGCGTCCTCGAGGTGGTTCCTTCCCCCGCCGGCCGGGGGTCCGCCTTCCCGCTCATGAGGGTGAGTCTCCCATGATCCGAAACGCCGGCGGGCTGTCGGCCGCCCGCCCGGAGCGGGATGCTCGGCCGCCCGGCAGGTCCCCACTCCGGTGGTGCCGTACCCGTGTGCACGCGTGGGCCCCCGTGGTGGGCGAGCCGTGACGGCCCGTCGAAACGGAGGACACGGGCGTCACCGAGGTCGGGCTGTTCCCCCCGGGCCCGGGGGGAACAGCCCGGTGCCCGAGGTCTCCCTCCCGTCCGACACCGCCCGAGCTGGAACTCCGGGCTCCGCTAGCCTGGTCGCACGATGAACGACCGTATGACGACTCCGTGGGGCGCGCCGGTGCTGGCCCGCTTCCCCGAGGACCCCCGCGACAGGCTGCGCGCCTGGGACGCCTCCGACGAGTACCTCCTCGGGCATCTCGACCGGGAGCCGATCCCGCTGGACGGCACGGTCGTGGTCGTCGGAGACCGCTGGGGGGCGCTGGTCACGGCGCTCGCCGCGCACCGGCCGACGCAGATCACCGACTCCTGGCTGGGGCAGGAGGCGACCCGCGCGAACCTGGCCCGCGCCGGTGTCGAGCCGGGCACGGTCCGACTGCTCACCACACAGGATCCGCCGCCGGGCCGGATCGATGTGCTGCTGGTGCGGGTGCCGAAGAGTCTGGCGCTGCTGGAGGACCAGTTGCTGCGGCTGGCGCCCGCGGTGCACGAGGGCACGGTCGTCGTCGGAACCGGCATGGTGAAGGAGATCCACACCTCGACGCTGAACCTCTTCGAGCGGATCATCGGCCCCACCCGGACCTCCCTCGCCGAGAAGAAGGCGCGGCTCATCTTCTGCACCCCGGACCCTGCCCTGGCCCGGCCCCCCAGTCCCTGGCCGTACAGCTACGCGCTGCCCGACGGCGTCGGCGCGGTCTCGGGCCGGACCGTCGTCAACCACGCGGGGGTCTTCTGCGCCGACCGGCTCGACATCGGCACCCGGTTCCTCCTGAAGCATCTGCCGACCGGGCGGACGGGCCTGCGGGTGGTGGACCTCGGGTGCGGCAACGGCGTCGTCGGTACGGCGGTGGCGCTGGCCGACCCGCGGGCCGAGGTGCTGTTCGTCGACGAGTCGTTCCAGGCGGTGGCGTCCGCGGAGGCCACGTACCGGGCCAACGGCGTACCCGGGCATGCCGAGTTCCGGGTCGGTGACGGCCTGGCGGGCGTGCCGGACGGCAGCGTCGACCTGGTACTCAACAACCCGCCGTTCCACTCCCACCAGGCGACCAGCGAGGCGACGGCCTGGCGCATGTTCACCGGCGCGAGGCGCACCCTGCGCCCCGGTGGTGAGCTGTGGGTGGTCGGCAACCGCCATCTGGGTTACCACGTGAAGTTGCGGCGGCTGTTCGGGAACAGTGAAGTGGTGGCGAGCGACCCGAAGTTCGTCGTTCTGAAGTCCGTGAAACGTTAGCGACGCAGTGCCCTTGACGGCCCGCTTCAGTGGGGGGTGAGCGTCACGATGATGTCCGCCACCGCGCGGGTCATCGCTTCCCGGCCCACGGTCAGGTAGCCGCGGGAGTCGACCGCTTCGGGGTGGGCGGCGAGGAAGTTCCTGATGGCGCCGGTCATGGCGACGTTCAGGGCGGTGCCGATGTTCACCTTGGCGATGCCCGATCCGACGGCCGCGGTGAGTTCGGTGTCCGGCAGGCCCGAGGACCCGTGCAGGACGAGGGGGACGTCCAGGGTCGCGGAGAGGCGTTCGAGGAGAACGTGGTCGAGGGTGGCGGTGCGGGTGGTCATGGCGTGGGTGGTGCCGACGGCGACGGCCAGGGCGTCCACGCCGGAGTCGGCGACGAAGGCGCGGGCCTGGTCGGGGTCGGTGCGGGCGCCGGGCGCGTGGGCGTCCAGCGGCGGCGTTTCGCCCTTGCCGCCGATCTCCCCCAGTTCCGCCTCGATCCACAGGCCCCGGGCGTGCGCCCAGTCGACGGCCGCCCGGGTCGCGGCGAGGTTCTCGGCGTAGGGCAGCCGGGCCGCGTCGTACATCACGGAGCCGAAGCCGGCGTCCGCGGCCTGGCGCAGCAGGGCGTCGCTCCGGACGTGGTCGAGGTGCAACGCGACGGGAACGGCGGCGCGTTCGGCGGCGGCGACGGCGGCGCGGGCGAGCGGCAGCAGACGGCCGTAGCGGAACTTGACCGCGTTCTCGCTGACCTGGAGGACCACGGGGGCGTTCACCGACTCGGCCCCGGCGATGACGGCTTCGACGTGTTCCAGCGTGATGACGTTGAACGAGGCGACGGCGGAGCCTGCCGCGGCGGCGCGGTCGACGAGTTCGCCGGTGGTGGTGAGGGGCACGTGCGCTCCTTTTCGGCCTTTTCCGGTCTTTTCCGGTCCTTCCGGCGGGGTCAGGGCTCGAGAACGACTGAGCGGGTGAGGTGGCGGGGGCGGTCGGGGTCGAGTCCGCGGGCCTCGGCGACGGCGACGGCGAGGCGCTGGGCGCGGACGAGTTCGGCCAGCGGGTCGAGGGTGCCCTGGATCCACGATCCACCGGTGTCCCGTACCTGCGCGGCCAGACCGTCCGGCGCGTCGCCCAGCATCCAGGTAGCCGTACCACGCGTGGTGACGCTGATGGGGCCGTGCCGGTATTCCATGGCCGGGTAGGCCTCCGTCCACGCCAGGGCGGCCTCCCGCATCTTCAGACCCGCCTCGTGGGCGAGGCCCACGGTCCAGCCTCGACCGAGGAAGGTGAACTGGGTGCAGTGCACGAGCCCTTCGGGCAGCGGCCGCGCGAGGGCGGTTCGCGCGTCCTCGACGACCGTTTCGGTGTGCAGGCCGAGGTGGGCGCGGAGCAGGGTGAGGGCCGTGGTCGCGAACCGCGTCTGGACGACGGAGCGTTCGTCCGCGTAGTCGAGTACGACGGTCTCGTCCGCCGATGTCGTCACGGCGGTGTCCGGGTCGGCGGTGAGCGCGGTGGTGCGGGTGCCGCCCTTCAACCGGTCGAGCAGGTCCAGGACTTCGGTGGTGGTGCCGGAGCGGGTGAGGGCGACGACGTGATCGTAGGCACGTCCGTGCGGGAACTCCGAGGCGGCGAAGGCGTCCGTCTCGCCCTGGCCCGCTCCCTCGCGCAGGGCCGCCACCGCCTGCGCCATGAAGTACGAGGTGCCGCAGCCGACGACCGCGACCCGCTCCCCCGGTGCCGGGAGGACCCGGGTGTGTTCGGCCGCCTGCGTCGCGGCCCGCGTCCAGCACTCGGGCTGACTCGTCAGTTCGTCCTCGGCATGCGTCATGTCCGCCCCACCCTTCTCGGTGATTGTTGTTGCAAGATAGAGCGGAGTTTCAAGCACGATCAAGCATCCGAGCAGAGATCGTCGGGTGCGTCGGCGTCTGTCCGGCGGACAGGCGCTAAGGTCGCCGGAGGCCGGGAGACGGCAGGTGACCGCAGGACGGGAGGGCGGATGTCGCGGGACGCCCGCTGGCAGGCGCTGCTGGAACTGCTCGTCGAGCGGGGCCGGCTGGACGTGGACGAGGCCGCCGCCGAACTGGAGGTGTCGGCCGCGACGATCCGCCGGGACTTCGACACCCTCGCCGGGCAGCAGATGCTGGTGCGCACCCGGGGCGGAGCGGTGGCGCACGGGGTGTCGTACGAGCTGCCGCTGCGCTACAAGACCGCTCGCCGCGCTTCCGAGAAGCAGCGGATCGCCGAGGCGGTGGCGGGCCTCCTCACACCGGGCGAGGCGGTCGGGCTGACCGGCGGCACCACCACCACGGAGGTGGCGCGTGCGCTGGTGGTACGCGGCGATCTCGCGGCCGGATCGCCCGCGCTGACGGTGGTGACCAACGCGCTCAACATCGCCAATGAACTCGCCGTGCGCCCACAGTTCAAGATCGTGGTGACGGGCGGTGTGGCGCGGGCCCAGTCGTACGAGCTGGTCGGGCCGCTCGCGGACGGGGTGCTGGGGCAGATCACGCTCGACGTGGCGGTGCTCGGCGTCGTCGCCTTCGACGTCGTGCACGGCGCGGCGGCGCACGACGAGGCGGAGGCGGCGATCAACCGGCTGCTGTGCGAGCGGGCCGAGCGGGTGATCGTGGCGGCCGATTCCAGCAAGCTGGGCCGGCGGGCGTTCGCCCGGATCTGTTCGGCCGAGTCGGTGGACACCCTGGTCACGGACGCGGCGGCGGCCCCGGAGACGGTGCGCAGGTTCGAGGAGGCGGGACTGCGCGTCGTCGTGGCGTGAACCGCGCACCGCGGGCCGGCCGGCCGGGCCTGCCTAAGCTGGCAGACAGAGCGGCACGTACCGCGGGCCAGGGAGGCTGCGATGGACGGAACGGCGAGGGAGCGGGGAACGTCCGGCGGGCAGCGGTACGCGCCGATAGCCGATCACGGCCTGATCGGCGATCTGCGCAGCGTGGCGCTGGTGGCGACCGACGGCACCATCGACTGGTACTGCTGCCCGGACTTCGACGCGCCCAGTGTCTTCGCCTCGATCCTGGACGCCGAGCGCGGGGGCTCCTTCGAGCTGACGGCGGCCGTGCCGGCGCGCACCAAGCAGTTCTACTTCCCCGACACCAATGTCCTGATCACCAGGTTCTTCACCGAGGACGGCGTGGGTGAGGTGCAGGACTTCATGCCGGTCACCGGGGAGCCGGAGCCGACCGAGGAGGGCCGGCACCGGCTGATCCGGCGGGTGCTGTGCGTGCGCGGCGCCCTCCCGTTCCGGATGCGGGCGGCTCCGCGGTTCGAGTACGGCACCCGGCCGCACGCCCTGCGGCTGGCCGGCGAGCTCGCGGTGTTCGAGTCCGAGGCGCTGTCCCTCGCGCTCACCTCGACCGTCCCGCTGGAGGCCGACGGTCCGGACGTGCGGGCCGACTTCAAACTGGCGGAGGGCGAGACCGCGGTGTTCGCCCTGGACCAGGTCGGCGGCGAGGTGGCCCCCCGCCACTGCGCGCACCGGGAGGCGGAGGAGCAGTTCGGCACCACGGTGCGGTACTGGCGGCACTGGCTGTCCTCCTCCCGTTACCGCGGCCGGTGGCGGGAGATGGTGCACCGCTCCGCCCTCACCCTGAAGCTGCTCACCTACGCGCCGACCGGGGCGATCGTGGCGGCGCCCACGACGAGCCTGCCGGAGGAGCTCGGCGGGGAGCGCAACTGGGACTACCGGTACGTGTGGATGCGGGACGCGGCCTTCTGCGTGTACGCGCTGCTGCGGCTGGGCTTCTCCGAGGAGGCCAAGGCGTTCATGGGGTTCGTGTCCCGGCACGTCAGTCCCGGCGCCGGGTGCCCCTCCGGCCCGCTGCAGATCATGTACGGCATCGACGGCCGCACCGACTTGTCCGAGCGCGAACTCGGCCATCTGGAGGGGTACCGGGGTTCGGCACCGGTGCGGGTCGGCAACGCGGCGGCCGACCAACTGCAGCTCGACATCTACGGGGCGCTGATCGACTCCGTCTACCTGTACGACAAGTGGGCCGAGCCGATCTCCAGCGAGCAGTGGGACCGCGTGTGCGCGCTGGTGGACTGGGTGTGCACGCACTGGGACCAGCCCGACGAGGGCATCTGGGAGACGCGCGGCGGACGCAGGAAGTTCCTCTATTCGCAGCTGATGTGCTGGGTGGCGATCGAGCGGGCCGTCCGCATGGCCACCCGGCGCGGTCTGCCCGCCGACCTTCCCGGCTGGCGGGCGAGCCGTGACACCATCTACCGGCGGATCATGAGCCACGGCTGGTCCGAGGCACGCCGGGCCTTCGTGCAGCACGAGGACGGAGACGTGCTGGACGCGGCGGTGCTGATGATGCCGCTGACGAAGTTCATCGCGCCGACCGACCCGAAGTGGCTGTCCACGCTCGACTCCCTCACCAGGGATCTGGTGTCGGACTCGCTGGTCTACCGGTACGACCCGGAAGCGAGCCCGGACGGCCTGCGCGGCGACGAGGGCACGTTCTCCATCTGCTCGTTCTGGTACGTCGAGGCGCTGACCCGGGCCGGACGGCTCGATGAGGCGTCCCTCGCCTTCGAGAAGATGCTGACGTACGCCAACCACCTGGGCCTGTACGCCGAGGAGATCAGCCACACCGGGGAGCAGCAGGGCAACTTCCCGCAGGCGTTCACGCATCTCTCGCTGATCAGCGCCGCGTTCAATCTGGACCGCGCCCTGGGCTGAGTCTCAGTGGCCGCGGCCCGCGCCCTCGCCGGGCGCGGGTGACGCGGGGGTGTGTTTCTCGTCGTGCGCCGGTGCGGGCGCGCTGTCCGCGACGACCGGGTCCAGCCCCTGGCCGACGCCGTAGGCCGTGCCGAAGGTCGCGGCCAGGGCTGCGGCGAATGCGGTGATCTTCAATCCGGTATGCATGCTCATCTCTCCTCGGAAGCTCCTCGGCATCTCCCCGGAACAGCGCGACCGGCCCGGGGCCGGGTCGGTGTCCACACCCTCACAATACCCCTGAGGGGTATCCAATCAAGACTGGGCGATCCTTGAAATCAGATACCTCCGGGGGGTATATCTGGGAAGCGGGAGAGATACCCCCGACCCGTATACTGCAATCGGCTGCCGGCACGTTCCGGCCTGCCCTCGTCACCAGGAGCGCCCATGACCGTCCGTACAGCCGGCAACGAGACCGAGGCCGGGGCCCGGGGAGAGGTGGAGCTGGTCATCGGCGGGATGACCTGCGCCTCCTGCGCCGCGCGGGTCGAGAAGAAGCTCAACCGGATGGACGGAGTCACCGCCACGGTCAACTACGCCACCGAGAAGGCCCGGGTGTCGCACGACGGCGCGGTCACCGTCCAGGACCTGATCGCCACCGTCGAGGCCACCGGGTACACGGCGCGGGAGCCCGCACCGCCCGCGCGCGGGAACGAGCCCGCCTCCTCCGGCTCCACCGGATCCCCCGACGAGCTCCGGTCTCTGCGGGAGAGGTTGATCACGGCCGTGGTGCTGTCGGTGCCCGTCGTCGCGATGGCGATGATCCCGGCCCTGCAGTTCGAGTACTGGCAGTGGCTGTCCCTGACGCTGGCGGCACCGGTCGTGACGTACGCGGCGTGGCCCTTCCACCGGGCGGCGTTCACCAACGCGCGGCACGGTGCGGCCACCATGGACACATTGGTCTCGGTCGGCACCTCGGCGGCGTTCCTGTGGTCGCTGTGGGCGCTCTTCTTCGGCACCGCCGGCACCCCGGGCATGACCCACCCCTTCGAACTGACCATCGCCCGTTCGGACGGCGCCGGGAACATCTATCTGGAGGCCGCCGCGGGCGTCACCGCGTTCATCCTGGCCGGGCGGTACTTCGAGGCGCGCGCCAAGCGGAAGGCTGGCGCGGCGCTGCGGGCGCTGATGGAACTGGGCGCGAAGGACGTCACCGTGCTCCGGCCCGACGGGCGCGAGGAGACGGTGCCCGTCGAGGAGTTGGCGGTCGGCGACCGTTTCCTGGTACGCCCCGGCGAGAAGATCGCGACCGACGGGGCAGTCGTCGAGGGCACCTCGGCGGTGGACGTCTCCATGCTCACCGGAGAGTCCGTGCCGGTGGAAGTGGCCCCCGGGGACGCGGTCACCGGGGCCACGCTCAACGCGGGCGGGCGTCTCGTCGTGGAGGCCACCCGGGTCGGCTCCGACACCCAGCTCGCCCGGATGGCGAAGATGGTGGAGGACGCGCAGAACGGGAAGGCCGCCGCGCAGCGGCTCGCGGACCGGATCTCCGCGGTCTTCGTGCCGATCGTGATCGCGCTGGCCCTGGGCACGCTGGGCTTCTGGCTGGGCAACGGCGCCGGGCTGACCGCCGCGTTCACCGCCGCCGTGGCCGTACTGATCATCGCCTGCCCGTGCGCCCTCGGCCTCGCCACACCGACCGCGCTGATGGTCGGCACCGGGCGCGGCGCGCAGCTCGGCATCCTCATCAAGGGCCCGGAGGTCCTGGAGTCCACCCGCCGCGTCGACACCGTGGTGCTCGACAAGACCGGCACGGTCACCACCGGCCGGATGGCCCTGCTCGCCGTGCACCCGGCCGAAGGGACCGACGAGGCCGACGTGCTGAGGCTGGCAGGCGCCCTGGAGCACTCCTCCGAGCACCCGATCGCCCGTGCCGTCGCCGCCGGCGCCCTGGAGAAGCTGGGCACGCTCCCCTCTCCCGAGGACTTCGGCAACGTGCCCGGACTCGGCGTCCAGGGTGTCGTGGAGGGCCATGCGGTGCTCGTCGGCCGGGAACAGCTGCTGGCGCAGTGGGAACTGAAGCTGCCGGCCGAGCTGGCGCGGGCCCTGGAGACGGCCCAGGCCGCCGGGCGCACCGCCGTCACGGTGGCCTGGGACGGCGAGGCGCGCGCGGTGCTGGAGATCGCCGACGCCGTGAAGGAGACCAGCCCCGAGGCGGTGCGCCGGCTGCGCGCGCTCGGCCTCCGGCCCGTCCTGCTGACCGGCGACAACGAGGCGGTGGCCCGGACCGTCGCCCGCGAGGTCGGGATCGCGCCGGAGGACGTCATCGCCGAGGTGCTGCCGCAGGACAAGGTGGATGTCGTCAAGCGCCTTCAGGCGGAAGGCCGCTCGGTCGCGATGGTCGGCGATGGTGTCAACGACGCGGCCGCGCTGGCCCAGGCCGACCTCGGGCTGGCCATGGGAACCGGCACGGACGCGGCCATCGAGGCCGGCGACCTGACCCTCGTCCGGGGCGACCTGCGGGCCGCGGCGGACGCGATCCGGCTGGCCCGCCGCACTCTCGGCACGATCCGGTCCAACCTGTTCTGGGCCTTCGCCTACAACGTCGCCGCGCTGCCGCTCGCCGCGGCCGGCCTGCTCAACCCGATGATCGCGGGGGCGGCGATGGCCTTCTCCTCGGTCTTCGTCGTCGGCAACTCCCTCCGCCTGCGTACCTTCCGGGCGGCCTGACCGGCGGCGGCCACCCGGACGGGTGTGACGGCCGGGCTGCGGCGGGGGCGCGGAGACGTACCGGGTGGATCACGCGTACCGTGGGCACCTGGTGATTCCCGGTCCACGGTGCGGGTGCGCCCAGGGCCTGTCCGGCGGGTCAGGCCGCGGGAACTCGACGGCGCCTCATCAGCGCCGGTGAGCGGGGCCTGGTGCGGTCAGCTGCAAGGCGGAGGAGGGAGTCGGTCGAGGTCTCCCCCGCTCATGGGGTCCCCCCGCTCGAGCGAAGCCGAGAGTGGGGGAAGCCGAGAGCTTGGGGAAGGAGCCATTGCGATCGACGACAACGCCGCAGGGGGTCCCCTCTGCTCGAAGAGCTTGAGGGGAGGGCGTGCATGCCCCGCGTCTGCGGCATGATCCGCCGGCCAGGCCCTGGCGAGCCCCGAACACACGGACCCCCTCCACAACGCCACCGCGGGAGAGACGAATGAACGAGCCGACCACCACCGACCAGGGCGGTACCCGTCCGCTCACCGAGCCCGCCCGGCCCGCCGACGGACTCCGTCGGATGGCGTCCGCCGTCCTCGGCGATCTCAGGGCCGTGGACGGTGCCCTGTACGCGGCGGTGGCGGCCACTCCCACCCCCACCCTCGACCGGGCCCTGCGCCGCCTCTCGCACGCGGCCGACCATTCGAAGATCTCGTTCGCCATCGCCGGTGCCCTCGCCCTGGGCGGGTCGCGGCAGCGCCGGGCCGCGCTCGTCGGCGTGGGGGCCATAGCCGTGGCGTCGGCGTCGGCCAATCTGCTCGGCAAGCGTCTGGTCCGCAGGGACCGGCCGGACCGGGAAGCCGCCCGGGTGACCGTGGACCGGCATGTCCCGATGCCCACCTCGGCTTCCTTCCCCTCCGGGCACACCGCGTCGGCGGTCGCCTTCGCCACCGCCGTAGGTACGGTCCTGCCCGCGGCCTCCGGCCCGCTCGGCGCACTGGCCGGCGCGGTGGGCTACTCACGCATCCATACGGGCGTGCACTACCCGGGAGACGTCGCCGCCGGCGCGGTTCTCGGCATCGCGAGCGCGGCCGCCGCCCTCGCCCTGGCGTCAGCCCGCCTCCCCGCCTCGTACGGAAGCGGAAGGCCACGCCCGTCCCGGGCCCGGTGACCGCCGACCGGGGAGGATGAACACCGTCCCCGGACCGCGCGGCCCGCCGGTCCCGGGACAGCACGCCTAGAGCCGCGCCCCGCCCCGCGGGCGGACCTCATCGGCCCGCCCGTCGGCCTGCCGCAGGGGTCGTCCGACGAACCGGTAGCGGCGTTCCGGCCGTCCCGCGGCCCCGTACCGCAGCGAGACCTCGGCCGTGCCCACGGTGTGGAAGTGCTCCAGGTAGCGGCGGGCGCTGACCCTGGAGACGCCGGTGAGGGCGGCGCACTCGGTGGCCGACAGCGTGCCGTCGGCCTCGCGCAGGGTGCGCTCGACCAGTTCGGCGGTCTCCACACTCATGCCCTTGGGCAGCATCGGAGCCGCGTACGTCACGACCGGCGCCGCCGCTCCGGCCAGCACCCGGTCCACGTCGGCCTGGCCACGCACGACCGTGCCCAGCAGCCGACCGCGCTGGACGGCGTACCGCTCCAGCCTGGCCCGCAGGTCCTCGAACTCGAACGGCTTGAGCAGATAGTCGACGACCCCGTGCCGGACCGCCCCGCGCACCGTCTCCGCCTCCCGCGCGGCGCTGATGGCCATCACGTCGCAGTCGTGCCCCGCGCTGCGCAGCCGGGGGATCACGTCGAGGCCGAACAGGTCCGGCAGATACAGGTCGAGCAGGACCAGATCGGGACGGAGTTCATCCACCGCGGCGACGGCCTGCTCACCGGTGCTGGCGACGCCGACGACCCGGCACGCCTCGACGCGGTCGACGAAGGCGCGGTGCACGCGGGCCACCATGAAGTCGTCGTCGACCACGAGCACGTCGATCGTGTCGGCGCGCGCGGGCCCGGCGTGCTCACCGTGCGTACTGGTCATCGGCCGGCTCCTTCCGCCACCGCGTCGGCGAGGTGGCTCACGGTCATGCGGGCGGTGAACATCGCTCCGTCCGGGGTGTTGGTCACCGAGATCTCACCGCCGTGACGTTCGCAGACGAGACGGGTGAGCGCCAGTCCGATACCGCGCTCGCCCTCCTGGGCGGCCTTGGTGGTGAAGCCGTGTGAGAAGACCTCGCGGGCCAGTTCGGGGGTGACTCCGGGGCCGGAGTCACGGACGACGATCTCCACACTGGCGGCGTCGGGGCGCAGTTCGACCTCGACCCAGGCGTCGTGCCCTCCCTCTCCGCCAGGGCCCCCGGCCCCCGGATCGGCACCCGGATCGCCCACGGTGGCCGCCGCGTCCACGGCGTTGTCCACGAGGTCGCCCACGACCGTCGCCACGTCGGCGGCGTCCTCGGGGGCCAGCCGGTCGAGGGCGCTGTCGTCGGAGATGCGCAGGGCCACCCTGCGTTCGGCGGCGAGGGATGCCTTCGCCGTCAGCAGGGCGGCGACGGCGGTGTCCCGCACCCGCCGGCTGAGCGTGACGTCGTCCGACGGCGACCCCGACGAGGACACCGTTCTGGCCGTCACCCGGCAGCTCGGGCTCGGCTACCTCGGCTGGTCCTGGAGTGGCAACGGCGGCGGGGTCGAATACCTGGACATGGTCGTGAACTTCGACCCGAACCGGCTGACCAGCTGGGGTGAGTGCCTCTTCAACGGCACCAACGGAATCGCGGCCACCTCCGAGGAGGCCGCGATCTACTCCTCCGGCCCGGGCGGTGACACCACGGCCCCGACCACCCCCGGCACGCCGGCCGTCTCCTCGGTGACCTCGTCGTCCGCCACTCTCTCCTGGACGGCGGCCACCGACACGAACGGAGTGACGGGCTACGACGTCGTCCGGATCGACGACGGTGACGAGACGGTCGTCACCACCACCGGCACCCCCGCGACTCTCACCGGCCTCTCCCCCGCGACCTCCTACACCTTCGCCGTGTACGCCCGCGACGCGGCCGGCAACCGCTCACAGCGTTCCGCCACGGTGACGGTCACCACGTCCTCCGGCGGGAGCCAGGGCACCTGCGAGATCGGCTACCGGGTGACGAACGAATGGCCCGGCGGCTTCCAGGGCGAGGTCACAATCCGCAACACCGGCGGCTCGGCGGTCGACGGCTGGACGCTGAGCTGGGTCTTCCCAGGCGCCCAGCGCATCACCCACATGTGGGGCGGCACCCCGGCCCAGACCGGTTCCGAGGTCAGTGTCGCCTCGGCCCCCTACACCGCGGCGATCCCCGCGGCCGGCTCCGTCACCCTCGGCTTCACGGCCACCACGACGGACCGCAATCCGAGTCCCTCGGCGTTCACCCTCAACGGGTCCGCCTGCTCCGCGGCCTGACGAACGCGCTGCCCGGAAGGGTGCCTTCCTCCCCCCTTCCGGGCAGCGAACCCATGCCGACGTCCGTCCGTGGCGGGCGGTCCGTCCGGGTCAGACCAGGTGGGCGAAGACCACCAGGTTCTCGGTGTAGTCCTTGGCCGCGCGGTCGTAGGCTCCGGAGCAGGTGATGAGCCGGACCTGGGCGTCGTCCGTGTCGGCGTAGACCCGCTCGTTGGGGAAGTCGTTCTTGGCGAACGACTCCGCGTGGTCGATCACGAACGTCGCGTTCCGCCCGTCGGCCCGCTCCACCGTGAACCAGTCGCCCTTCTCGAGTTCGGAGAGCCGGGCGAACACGGCCGGCGAGGTCTTCGTGTCCACGTGTCCGGCGATGATCGACGTTCCGTGCTCACCCGGGGACGCCCCGTCGGCGAACCAGCCGACCAGGTTGGTGTCGTCCGGCGGCGGTGCGTCGAGTTGGCCCGATGCTCCGATGGCGAGATCGGTGAAGGGCGCGTCGACGCCGATGTCAGGGATGCGGATCCGGGTCGGGGCGGACCGCGGCAGTTGCTTGCTCGTCGACGCGGTCATGGCGGGACCGGAGGCCGAAGGGGACGCCGATGGGGACATCACGGCGGAGGCCGCGGGGGGAGAGTGCGGGCCGCGGGCGTCGGCGGAGAGCTCCTCCCCGCCGCCGAGCAGGCTCACCGCAAGCACCAGGGCCGCCGTACCCCAGAAGATCGCCGTCATGAGGGCGCGCAGTCTCCGCCTCGCCGGAGTCGGATCGTTGTGGTCGGGGGAAAGGGGGCGGGCTGCCATCGGGGGACCACCTCATTCGGACACGGCAGCGAACACGGCATACGAAAAGGACGAGCCGGGGCCGCCGTACACGCGTCGCGCGTACGGCGGCCCCGGCTCCTATGACGTCAGGCATGGCTCAGGCCACGCTTCCGAAAGCTTTCTTGCGCTTCAGCGCGTAGGCACCGGCGCCGAGGACCGCCAGGGCAGCCAGGCCGCCGCCGGAGACAGCCGGGTCCGCGAGGCCGCCACCGCCGGCGTGCACTCCGCCGTGCGGCTTCTCCTTGTAGCCGCCCTCGTCGTTGTAGCCGCCCTCGTCGTTGTAGCCACCCTCGTCCTTGTAACCGCCCTCGTCCTTGTAGCCACCCTCGTCCTTCTTGCCCTTGTGCTCGCCGTCGTCGTGCTTGCCGCTCCAATCGCCCTCGTTCACGGCCGCGAGGGCCCCACCGCCGGTGTGCACTCCGCCGCGCGGCTTCTCCTTGTGGCCGCCCTCGCCCTTCTCGCCCTTCTCGCCCTTGCGCTCGTCGCCCCTCTCGTCCTTACCCTCGTCGCACCTCTCCTCCTCGCGCTCCTCGCACCTCTCGTCCTTGTACTCGTCCTCGTCCTCGTCGTTGTACTCGCCGTCGCCCCCGGCCACAGCGGTGAGGGCACCGCCGCCGGTGTGCACTCCGCCGCGCGGCTTCTCCTTGTGGCCGCCCTCGCCCTTCTCGCCCTTGCGCTCGTCGCCCCTCTCGTCCTTACCCTCGTCGCACCTCTCCTCCTCGCGCTCCTCGCACCTCTCGTCCTTGTACTCGTCCTCGTCCTCGTCGTTGTACTCGCCGTCGTCCCCGGCCACAGCGGTGAGGGCGCCGCCGCCGGCGTGCATTCCGCCATGCGGCTTGTCGTGCCTGCTGTCCTCGTCGTGGCGGCTGTCCTCCTCGTGCTCCTTGCTGTAGGAAGACTTGTCGTGGTCCGAGTCGCCCATATGGGCGGCAAAGGCTGCGGGCGCCCCGACCACGAGGGCCGCGGTGGCCGTCGCGGTGGCGAGCAGCATGCGGGCAGAGCGCATCTGACTGTCCTTCCGTCGGCGCACCCGGCTGCTGACACCTGGCCAGCACGGTTGACCGGGCCCCGACGTGATTAACCGTCAGTCATAAGAGTCGCTCCCACCATTCGAGGCGTTCACACGGGTTACGGCTTCACCCCGACGGCGTACCAGCGGGTGCTCACGGCGCCGTGCGGCCCCGGTCGCCGTCGCGCAGGCCGGGTCCGTGCAGTGCGGTCGGGTGAGCTGCTTGCCCGCCCGGCGCCGGGCTGCTTGACTTCGGGAAAGCCAAGCAGGGACTTGTTCCGGGGGCACAGGTGCGGCGGACTCAGGCCGAGCGGGACGCGATCACCATCGAGATCGGCTACGCCCTGTGCAGCGCGGCGTTCGCCGCGGCGGTCCTCTTCGGGGCGGTGGCAGGTCCCGCGCTCCTCTTCAGCCTCCCGGGCACCGTCGGAGGTCTCCTGCTCCATGCCGGGCTGGTGCTCGCGCCGGTTCTCTTCCTCGTGCGTGTGGCCAGTGTGCTGCTGCGGTTCCGGATGGTTTCTCAGCCCAGCCAGCCCGGCCGTACCAGGCCCGACTCGTAGGCCAGGACGACCAGTTGCGCCCGGTCACGGGCGCCCAGTTCGACCATGGGTCGGCTGACGTGGGTCTTGGCGGTGAGCGGGCTGACGACCAGGCGGCGGGCGATCTCCTCGTTGGACAGGCCGATGCCGACCAGGGCCCTCACCTCCCGCTCCCGTTCGGTGAGTTCGGACAGGGCTCCGGTGGCGGGTCCGTCGTCGATACGCGGCCGCAGTCGCCCCGCGTCCTGTTCGACGCGCACGCGCGCGTGCCGCGATCCCAAGTGCCGTATCCGGACACGACAGCAGCAGTCGCGCGAGGGGGTCCAGCGCCATCTGCTCGCCCGCCTGGGCGTGTTCGGCGAAGTGGGAGCCGATCGGCACGAAGGCCGTGAGAAGCGCGGTGGAACGCCGTACCGCCGCCGCCCGGGCGGGCCGGGGCCGCCACGTCCCCGGCGGCCCGCCTCGGCGCCCGTGCTGCTCGTCCATGCCCGTCACGCTGGACGACGGGTGTGGAGAGCGGCACCACCCCGGCGTCGTGATCACGTGTACTCCCGGCGAAGTAAGCCGTCAAGGGTGCCCGGGGACGCCGCTACGTCAGTGCCGGCAGGCCCACGGAGTGGGCGAGTCGGCCCACCGCGTGCCGGAAGAACGTCGCGCGGTCCTCCACGACCCGGTGGAACTGCCCGAACAGTTCGAACCCGATCAGTCCGTACAGCTCGGCCCAGGCCGCCACCATCGCCGCCACCACCTCCGGCGGGAGGTCCGGCGCGAGGTCGGCGGCCATCCGCTCGGCCTCCGGCCGCAGCCCGGCCGGAAGCGGGGGTTTCGCCAGTTCGGAGTCGCGCTGCGCGTCCCGCAGGACGTCCCTGAGCAGGAAACCCACACGAGCGGCGGCCGGGACGGTGGTCTCCGGCGCGCTGTATCCGGGCACCGGCGACCCGTAGATCAGCGCGTACTCGTGCGGGTGCCCGAGCGCCCAGTCGCGCACGCCCTCGCAGACCGCGGTCCAGCGCCGGGCCGGCGCGGCGCCGGCGACCGCACCATGGGCTGCTTCGGCGGCGTCGCCGAGGGAGTCGTAGGCGTCGATGATGAGCGCGGTCAGCAGGTCGTCGCGGCTCGGGAAGTACCGGTACATCGCGGAGGAGGCCATGCCGAGTTCTCGGGCCACGGCCCGCAGTGAGAGCTTGGCGGCGCCTTCCGCCGCGAGCTGCCTGCGGGCTGCTTCCTTGATGGCCGCGGTGACTTCGAGCCTCGCTCGGGCACGGGCGCCGTGTGCAGTACTGCTCATGCAGATCAGTGTCCCACGAACTCAGAGCAGCGCACACAAACAAGAGCAGTGCTCTTGCCTTGTCGCGTCGGCATCGTGCAGACTGAGGACACGGCGAGAGCAGCGCTCACAAAAGAGAGCAGCACTCTCCATGGCATTCCGACCGGAGGTCCCCGATGTCGTCGTCAACGCCCTACTACCGCAAGGGCAGTCCCATGGCCGTCCGGCTCAACAGCGTCATCGGCCGGCTGGCCCGACACGGGGTCAGCCTCGCCGGCGCCGCCGAGATGTCCGTCCGCGGCCGCACGAGTGGACGGATGCAACGCATCCCGGTCAACCCGCACACCTGGGACGGCGCGCAGTACCTGGTCTCGGCGCGCGGTCACTCCCAGTGGGTACGCAACATGCGCGTCGCCGGGGGCGGGGAACTGCGCGTCGGACGCAAGGTCCGCTCCTTCACCGCGGTGGAGCTTCCCGACGAGGAGAAGCTCCCGGTCCTGCGGACCTACCTGAAGAAGTGGGGCTGGGAGGTGAACCAGTACTTCCAGGGGGTCACCGCCGAGTCCTCCGACGAGGAGATCGTCGCGTCCGCCCCCGACCACCCGGTCTTCCGGATCACGGTCACGAACTGACGGACGCGCCCTCGGAGTCGGACCCGCCGCCCGCGGGGCGCCGGTCCAGCGCGGTCATGGCGCGGTGGGCCATCGGGTGGGTGCGGACCAGCTCGCCCAGTGTCGTCGCCCCGCGCGTGATGTCCCGGAACGCCCTCCAGGCGGGGCGGAAGCCGGTGAGGACGGCGTGGAACACTCCGGGACGCCGTTCGAACGCGGCCAGCATCCGTTTGCCGACGCTCATCTCGACCCCGAGTCCCGCCTTGACCGCGAAGGCGTAGTTCAGCGCCTGCCGGCGCGTGTCCACGGCGTCGTGCGCCTCGGCGATACGCACCGCCCACTCCCCCGCCAGCCGGCCCGAGCGCAGCGCGAAGGAGATGCCCTCGCGGGTCCAGGGTTCCAGCAGTCCGGCGGCGTCCCCGCACACGAGCACCCGGCCGCGTGAGAGCGGCGAGTCCTCGGTGCGACAACGGGTCAAGTGACCGGAGGAGATGCTCGGTTCGAAGCCGGCGAGGCCGAGGCGTCCGATGAAGTCCTCCAAGTACCGCTTGGTCGCGGCGCCTTCACCCCGTCGCGAGATCACACCGACGGTCAGCGTGTCCCCCTTGGGGAAGACCCACCCGTAACTGCCGGGCATCGGACCCCAGTCGATGAGCACCCGCCCTTCCCAGTCCTCGGCGACGGTCTCCGGCACCGGGATCTCCGCCTCCAGCCCCAGGTCGACCTGGTCGACCTTGACCCCGACGTGCGCCCCTATCCGGCCGGCGCTTCCGTCCGCGCCGACCACGGCCCGCGCGAGCACGGTCTCACCGCCCTGCAGGACGAGGGCGACCGTGCGGCGGTCCGGCACGGCCGAGCCGTGCTGCTCGACCCGCTGCACGGCGGCGCCGGTCCGCAGTTCGGCGCCCGCCTTCTGCGCGTGCTCCACCAGCCGGTGGTCGAACTCGGGCCGGTTGATCAGTCCGAACAGCATCTGCCTCGACCGGCGGGTGCGGGTGAAGCGGCCGTTGTGGGAAAACGTCACCGCGTGCACGCGGTCCTTCAGCGGAAGTTCGAAGCCGGGGGGCAGCGAGTCGCGCGAGGGGCCGATGATGCCGCCGCCGCAGGTCTTGTAGCGCGGCAGGTCCGCCTTCTCCAGCAGCAGCACGCGCCGCCCCGCGACCGCCGCCGCGTAGGCGGCCGAGGCCCCCGCGGGTCCCGCGCCCACCACGACGACGTCCCATACCTGCCGCGCGTCGTCCGCCGAAGAGTTCTCGCTGCTCACGATGGTCTACTGCTCCCGATCCAGCCGCCTGCCTCCCCCAAGCTCTCGGCTTCGCTCGAGCAGGGGGTACCCCATCTGTCTCCCGCATACTACGGCGACGATCACCCGAGGCCGCTGTGGGAGGATCGGACGGCATGGATGCCCCGTACAAGGGCCTCGCCCGTGCCGAATGATCGTCCCGCACACGAAAGTACGCATCCGTACAACGTCGCACCCACAAGGAGCGTGCCCATGTCGTCGAATCCGGTCGCCGTGACCGTCGCCTCACTGATGCCCCGGGCGAAGGAGGAGCTCGCCGAACTGGTGGCCTTCAGGTCGGTGGCGGACTTCGACCAGTTCCCGCGCAGTGAGAGCGAGGGCGCCGCGCGCTGGATCGCGGACGCGCTCACCGCCGAGGGGTTCCAGGACGTGGCCCTCCTCGACACCCCGGACGGGACCCAGTCGGTGTACGGCTACCTCCCCGGCCCCGAGGGGGCGAAGACAGTGCTCCTGTACGCCCACTACGACGTGCAGCCGCCGCTGGACGAGGCGGGCTGGGACACCCCGCCGTTCGAACTGACCGAGCGGGACGGCCGCTGGTACGGGCGCGGGGCCGCCGACTGCAAGGGCGGCGTGCTCATGCATCTGCTGGCCCTGCGCGCTCTCAAGGCCAACGGTGGTGTGCCCGTCAACGTCAAGGTGATCGCCGAGGGGTCGGAGGAACAGGGCACCGGCGGCCTGGAGCGGTACGCCGAGCAGCACCCCGAGCTCCTGGTGGCCGACACCGTCGTCATCGGTGACAGCGGCAACTTCCGCGCCGGTCTGCCGACGGTGACCGCCACCCTGCGCGGCATGACACTCGTGCGGCTGCGGGTCGACACCCTCGAAGGCAACCTGCACTCGGGCCAGTTCGGCGGCGCCGCCCCCGACGCCCTGGCCGCCCTGGTCCGTGTCCTGGACTCGCTGCGCGCCGAGGACGGCAGCACGACCGTCGACGGGCTGGCCGGCGACAGCACGTGGGACGGGCTGCAGTACGACGACGAGCAGTTCCGCAAGGACGCCAAGGTGCTCGACGGCGTGGACCTGATCGGCTCCGGCACGGTCGCCGACCGTATCTGGGCCCGCCCGGCCGTCACCGTTCTCGGCATCGACTGCCCGCCGGTCGTCGGCGCCACCCCGTCCGTGCAGGCGAGCGCCCGCGCGCTGATCAGTCTGCGCGTGCCGCCGGGTGTGGACGCGGTCGAGGCGACCAAGCTGCTCCAGGCCCACCTGGAGGCGCACACGCCGTGGGGTGCGCGGGTGAGCACCGAGCAGATCGGTCAGGGCCAGGCGTTCCGCGCCGACACCACCAGCCCGGCCTACCGGGCCATGGCCGACGCGATGGCGGTCGCGTACCCGGGCCAGGAGATGAGCTACGCCGGTCAGGGCGGCTCCATCCCGCTGTGCAGCACCCTCGCGGCGCTCTACCCGCGGGCGGAGATCCTCCTCATCGGGCTGAGCGAGCCGGAGGCCCAGATCCACGCGGTGAACGAGAGCGTCTCCCCCGACGAACTGGAGCGGCTGTCGGTCACGGAGGCGCTGTTCCTGCGCAACTACGCGGCCGCCGTGAGCTGATCCCGCCGGGCCCGTCCGGCGTTCCGCCGCGTTGCCGCCGTGCGCGTATCCGGACACACGCGCGGCGGCAACGCTCCGCGCGGGCAGCGGACGCGGCCGGGGCGGCCCGCCGAGCCCACGAGGGCCGAGCGGCCCGCCGTCGTCCCGCGTCCTCTCCTCAGCCGACCGGTATCCCTGCTTCCAGGTACATGGCCTTCCCGCGTTCCCGTGCCCGCAGGGCGCGGCGGAGGCGCTCGTAGCGCACCGGGGGCAGCATGTCGGCGGCCTCCGTCTCGGAGACGAAGCGCCAGTCGCGCAGTTCGGGGCCGGGCAGCAGCAGCCGCGCGGCGTCGGCGGCGGCGAGGCGACCGCCGTCGAAGAGCAGCCGCAGACCGCCGTAGGCGGGCGGCGCGGGTGGTTCCCAGTCGACGACGAGCAGTGCCGGCACGTCGTCGAGGCGGATCCCGGTCTCCTCGGCGACCTCGCGCATGCCCGCCCGCGCGGGTGCCTCACCGGGTTCGACGACCCCGCCCGGGAACTCCCAGCCCGGCTTGTAGGTCGGGTCGACGAGGAGCACTCTGTCCCGCTCGTCGAAGAGGAGGACACCGGCGGCCACGGTCTCGGCGGTCGGCTCGGGTGTCTGCACGATGTCGCAGGCGGGCACCTCTCCGTTGCCGACCGCCTCGGCGATGCGGACGGCGGTGGCGTACGGAGTCAGCGGGCCGGTGTCGACCGGGTAGGCGTCGGCGGTGAGCCAGGAGGCCAGGGCCGCCCGGTACGGCTCGATGTGGTCGTAGGCCCACTGCCGTACCCGCATCTCGCCGTCCGGGAGGTCCGGTGGGACCTCCCGGCCCGCTATCCGCTCGCGCAGGATCGTTTCCGCCGGAGTGAGGAGAACATGCCGGACCGGAATGCGGCGGGCCGCGAGGCCGCCGAAGATCTCGTCCCGGTACTCCTGTCTCAGCAGGGTCATCGGAACGACGAGGGTCCCGCCGAGTTCGGCGAGCATCGCCGCCGCCGTGTCGATCACCAGCCGACGCCATATGGGAAGGTCCTGGTAGTCGCCGACCTCGGCGAGGTGTTTGGGCGGAAGCAGATGGCCCAGCGCCCCGCCGATGACCTCGGGGTCGAAGAGCGTGCTGTTCGGGATCAGTTCGATCAGTTCCCGTGCGGTCGTCGTCTTGCCCGCACCGAACGCACCGTTGATCCAGACGATCACGGTTCCCCCTCTTCTGTTGGCCCCCTGTGGCTTGCCCGCTCCACCCTGCCACGGAAACCAGCCCCAGTTGAGAACGCACACCGACGGCGCCGACGCCCCCTTCCGAGGCGTCGGCGCCGTGGATTTCGTGGTGGGCCCGTCAGCCCCTGGCCTCCCGGTCGTCGTCGGCGAGGACCGGGCTCTCGTCGGCGACGGTCTGGTCGAGGGTGCCGAGGGTGTCGCCGACGGGAAGGCCGTCGAGGCTCTCACCGAGCGCGTGCGACGGGGTGATGGCCGCGACGACGAAGCCGGTGGCGAGGGAGGCGATGGCGAGCATGCTGCGCTTCTTCATGCCGGGCTCAACTGCCGAAACCGCCTCGGGGTCACGCGGCGCGGGGAATACGGCGTGGTGCGTGGGGCCGCCCGCCCTCAGACGCCCGCGGCGGCCGGGGCCTTCCGCTTCGCCAGCGCCGCGGCCGCCGCGCCCACCAGGCCGGCGTCGGTGCCCATCTGCGCCGGTGTCACCACGAGCCGCTGGACGAAGGACAGGGTCGCGTACTCGGCCAGGGCCTGCCGCAGCGGCGCGAAGAGGACCTCGCCCGCCTTGCCCACTCCCCCGCCGACCACGGCGATGTCGATCTCGACGAGGGTCGCGGTGGCCGCGATCCCGGCGGCCAGAGCCCGCGCGGCCCGGGCGAACGACGCCACGGCCACCGGGTCCCCGGCCCGGGCGGCGGCGGCCACCGCGGCGGCGGAGGTGTCGCCGTCCGGTCCGGGGCGCCAGCCGTTCTCCAGGGCCCGTCGGGCGATGTTGGGTCCGCTCGCGATGCGTTCCACGCAGCCGCGTGAGCCGCACGGGCACGGGTCGCCGTCGAGATCCACGCTGATGTGGCCGATGTGCCCCGCGTTGCCGGTCGGCCCGGGGTGCAGCCGGCCGCCCAGCACCAGCCCGCCGCCGACCCCGGTCGAGACGACCATGCACAGCGCGTTGTCATGGCCGCGGGCGGCGCCCTGCCAGTGTTCGGCCGCGGTGATCGCCACACCGTCGCCGATCAGTTCCACGGGCAGCCCGCCGGTCGCCGCCCGGACCCCGGCGACCAGCGGGTAGTCGCGCCAGCCGGGCACGTTCACCGGGCTCACGGTGCCCGCCGAGGCGTCCACGGGGCCCGCGCTGCCGATGCCGACCGCGCCCGCGTTCTCCCACAGCGGGGACGCGGTGAGCTCCGCCAGCACCGCCTTGACCTCCCGCATCACGGTGTCGCCGTCCTCCTCGGCGGGCGTCGGCCGCTGGGCACGGACCAGGATCCGGCCACGGCCGTCCACCAGCGCGCCGGCGATCTTGGTACCGCCGATGTCGAGCGCAGCCACGAGGTCGGTGTGCATGAGTGTCGGATCTCCCCGTCAACCATCAGAAACGCGCCGAAATGACCCATGCCCGGCCAGGAACCGACACACAGGGCGAGCCACACCTCGATCTCGCGGTGATCTGCGGGCCGGAGTGCGCGGTGGACAGTGTCCCCCGAGCCTGACAACGTTGTCCAGGCCCTATGCTCGACGCCACATCCTCATACAAGCCCATGGATCCACGCATCCCATGATCGACAGGACAGGACACCGCACCGTGCCGGAGACGCCCCGTCGCACCAACCGCCTCTCAGGGTCCCGTTACGGCAACCGGCCGACCATGAAGGACGTGGCGGCCCGCGCCGGGGTCGGCCTGAAGACGGTCTCGCGAGTGGTCAACGGCGAGCCCGGGGTCACGCCGGAGACGGAGCGCCGGGTGCAGGAGTCCATCGACGCCCTCGGCTTCCGCCGCAACGACAGTGCCCGGGTGCTCCGCAAGGGCAGCACCGCCAGTGTCGGCCTGGTCCTGGAGGATCTCGCGGACCCGTTCTACGGTCCGCTGAGCCGGGCGGTCGAGGAGGTCGCCCGCGCGCACGGCGCGCTGCTGATCAACGGCTCCAGCGCGGAGGACGCCGACCGCGAACAGGAGCTGGTGCTGGCGCTGTGCGCCCGCCGGGTGGACGGGCTGGTGGTGATTCCGGCCGGTGACGACCACCGGTACCTCGAACCGGAACTCAAGGCGGGCGTCGCCACGGTCTTCGTGGACCGGCCGGCCGGCCGCATCGACGCCGACGTCGTCCTCTCGGACAACTTCGGCGGTGCCCGTGACGGCGTGGCGCATCTGATCGCCCACGGGCACCGGAGGATCGGTTTCATCGGTGACATGCCCGGCATCCACACCGCGTCCGAGCGGCTGCGCGGCTACCGCGCCGCCATGGAGGACGCGGGCATACAGGTGGAGGACGCCTGGATCTCCCTCGGCGTCACCGACCCCGAGCGGGTGCGCCGGGCCACCGAGGAGATGCTCTCCCACCCGGACCCGGTCACCGCGGTCTTCGCGGGCAACAACCGGGTGACCGTCACCGTGATCCGGGTCCTGACCGAGCAGTCCCGCCAGGTCGCGCTCGTCGGCTTCGACGACATCGAACTCGCCGATCTGCTCCAGCCGGGCGTCACGGTCGTCGCCCAGGACGCGGCGGCCCTCGGCCGGACCGCGGCCGAGCGCCTCTTCCGCCAGCTGGACGGCACCCTGCTCGCCCCCGAGCGCATCGAGCTGCCGACCCGGCTGATCACACGCGGCTCCGGCGAGCTGCCCCCGGCGGACTGAGCCCGCGGTGTCCACCGAGGACCGCACCGGCGACCCGGGCCCCGCAGGGCGCACCCTGCGGGCGCTGGGCCTGGCCGAGGCACCGCGTGAGCATCCGTTGCTGTATCCGGGGCCGTGGCCACGGGAGTCGGCGCTGCTCGACGGGGACCGGCTGCTGCCGCTGGACCGCCTGGTCCACGAGGACCGGGCGCCCGTCCTCGCCCTCGGTTCCAACGCCAGCCCCGGCCAATTGCGGTACAAGCTGGCCCTGTTCGGAATTGCCTCACCCGTTCCCATGGTGCGGGCCCGGGCGTCCGGTGTCGACGTGGGTGTCTCGGCGCATGTGAGCCGGATGGGCTATGTGTCCGCTTCTCCGGTCAGGGCCCCTGGTGTCGAACGGGAGTTGTTCGTGATCTGGCTCGACGCCGAGCAGCTCTCGGTGATCGACGCGAGCGAGGGCGTGCCGCTGCCGGACGGCAACTACGACCGCGCCTGGCTGCCCGCACCCGACGTCCGCGTGGAACTCCCCGACGGCACCCCGCTCCACGGCGCCCACGCCTACGTCAACCGGCACGGCGTCCTCCACGACGGCACCGGAGCCCCGCGCACCCACTGCGGGCAGCGCCCCCTGCTCACCGAACTCCTCATGGGATCAAGGATGTTGCGGGAACTGTTCGGCGTCTCCGCCGAACAGTTCAGTGCGCGGGCCCGTGCCGACCGGCTGCTGTGCGCACGGGGCACGCGGGTGTTCGCCGAGGAGCACCTGGTGACGGCGTCGGGTCTGGAGCGGTACGTACGGTCTCAGCGGACCGGGAGCCCGGGCACCGGTGCGTCGTTGTCGCCGCCCCGCATGTAGCCGACGCCGACGACGGGGCTACCGGGCGGATGCCTCCAGGTTGCCGCGGCGCGGGGGCGCGAAGCCCTCCAGGTCGGCGCGGGTGAGGCCGGTCGCCCGCGTGACCTCGGCGATGTCCAGGGCGCCGCAGTCCAGGCCGCGCAGCAGGTGCCCGGCGAGGGCCTTCGCGGTGGCGGGCTCGTCCATGACGTCACCGGCGGTCCGGGCGACGTACCGGGCGAGCCGGGCGGCGGCCTGCTCGAAGCCCTCGCGGTAGAAGGCGAAGACGGCCGCGTAACGGGTGGGCAGGTGACCGGGGTGCATGTCCCAGCCCTGGTAGTAGGCACGGGCGAGGGCGCGGCGGGTGAGGCGGTGGTGCAGCCGCCAGGCCGCGTGGACCTGTGCGGTCGGGCCGACGGGCAGGACGTTGGTGGAGCCGTCCGAGACCCGTACGCCGGTGCCCGCGGCGGCGACCTGCATGACGGCCTTGGCGTGGTCGGCGGCCGGATGGTCACTGGCCTGGTGGGCCGCGGAGACACCGAGGCAGGCGCTGTAGTCGAAGGTGCCGTAGTGCAGTCCGGTGGCGCGGCCCCCGGCGGCCTGGATCATCCGGGCGACGGTGGCGGTGCCGTCGGCGGCAAGGATGGCCTGGCTGGTCTCGATCTGGATCTCGAAGCCGAGCCGGCCGGGCTCGAGACCGCGCGCCTTCTCGAATGCCTCGAGGAGCCGCACCATGGCGGTGACCTGCTCGGGACAAGTGACCTTGGGCAGTGTCAGCACCAGCCCGGCGGGCAGCGGGCCGGCCTCGGCCAGGCCGGTGAGGAAGATGTCGAGGGTACGGATGCCCCGGTCGCGCACGGCGGTCTCGAGGCACTTCATCCGGATGCCCATGCAGGGGGCGGCCGTGCCGTCCCGGTACGCCTCGGCGATCAGCCGGGCCGCACGGGCGGCGGTCTCGTCCTCCTCGGCGTCGGGGCGGCTGCCGTAGCCGTCCTCGAAGTCGACGCGCAGATCCTCGACGGGCTCGCGCTCCAGCTTCGAGCGGACGCGACCGTACACGTCCTCGGCGAGTGCGGGGTCCAGCCCGATGGCGTCGGCGAACGAGGCTGCGTCCGGGGCGTGTTCGTCGAGCGCGGCCAGGGCCTGGTCGCCCCAGGAGCGGAGGGTCCCGGCGGTGAAGGCGTCACCGGGGACGTAGACGGTGTGGACGGGCTGACGGGTGCCGGGGTCTCCGGGGTAGCGCCGCTCCAGTTCGGCGTCGACGGGCGCCAGGAAGGCGCCGATCTCCGCGCCGACGGCGTCCGTGAGGCTCGTCGCGACCTGCTCCTGCCGGTCCTGGGTCATCCCACACCCGCCCCATCTTCCGCGGCACGGAATCAACAATCCGTTGAACGAAGCTATCGGGCGGTCTCCGGACCGGTCAACACCGTCTTACGCCCCGCTCGCGCCCCGATCCACTCCACCGTCTCGGCATGCCCCCCGTGCATCTGGCACTGTCTGTATGCGCTTCCTCCGTCCGACTCGCCCGGAAAACCGCCGCACGGCACCAGCGAAGGAGCCTCTGTGCCGAACCACAGCCGAGTCACGCGACGCCTGGGACTGAGAACCGCGCTCGCCGCCTCCGTCGCGCTCCCGCTCTCCAGTACAGCGCTGCCTCCCGAGCCCGCCTCGGCCCGGGGACGTCCGGGCCGGCCGCTGGAGGTCATGTCGTTCAACCTGCGCTTCGCGAGTACGGCGGAGCCCCACAGCTGGGCCGCCCGCAGACCCGTGACACGCCTGCTGCTGCGCCGCGAGCAGCCGCACGTCATCGGCACCCAGGAGGGCCTCCACCAGCAACTGCGCGACATCGAGGCCGACCTGGGGCCGTCCTACGGCTGGATCGGCACCGGCCGGGCGGGCGGCAGCCGCGACGAGTTCATGGCGGTCCTCTACGACACCCACCGGCTCGCCCCGCTGGAGTACGACCACTTCTGGCTGTCCGACACGCCGTACACGATCGCCTCGAACACCTGGGGCAGCGCCCACCTCCGCATGGTCACCTGGGTCCGCTTCCGCGATCTGCGCGCCGGTGACCGGGAGTTCTACGTCCTCAACACCCACCTGGACAACGCCAGCCAGTACGCACGCGAGCGGGCCGCCGCCCTGATCGCCGAGCGCGTCGCCGGGCTCGCGCGCTCCCTGCCGGTGGTCGTGACGGGGGACTTCAACGTCGCCGCCCACGGGAACCCGGTGTACGACACGCTGCTGGGCGTCGGCCTCGTCGACACCTGGGACGCGGCGGCCGACCGGGGCGAGCCCTACGGGACGTTCCACGGGTACGGGCCGCTGGTCCCGGGCGGTGCCCGCATCGACTGGATCCTGACCACACCCGGCGCCACGGTGCACCGCGCCTCGGTCAACACCTTCGCCCTGGACGGCCGGTTCCCGAGCGACCATCTGCCGGTGCAGGCGTCGCTCACCTTGGGGTAGACGGCGCCGTACCGGAACAGGAGGTGCCGGGACAGGCCGAGGCCCCCACGACCACGGGAACTCGAGGTGCGGTCGCGGGGGCCTCGTACGGTACGGGGGGGTCAGCCCTTGCGGGCCTTGATCTCCTCGGTGAGCCGCGGGACGACGTCGAACAGGTCGCCGACCACGCCGTAGTCGACCAGGTCGAAGATCGGCGCCTCGGCGTCCTTGTTGATGGCCACGATCGTCTTCGAGGTCTGCATGCCCGCCCGGTGCTGGATCGCCCCGGAGATGCCGGCGGCCACATACAGCTGCGGCGAGACACTCTTGCCGGTCTGGCCGACCTGGCTGGTGTGCGGGTACCAGCCCGCGTCCACCGCSGCMCGCGAGGCCCCCACSGCCGCGCCCAGCGAGTCGGCCAGCGCCTCGATSACCGCGAAGTKCTCCGCGCCGCCCACCCCGCGGCCACCGGAGACCACGATCGCGGCCTCGGTCAGCTCCGGACGGCCCGTCGACTCCCGCGGCGTCCGCGCCACGACCCTGGTGCCGGTGGCCTGCGCGGAGAAGGTCACCGACAGCGCCTCCACCGCACCGGCGGCCGGGGCCGGCTCCGCCGCCGCGCTGTTCGGCTTGACCGTGATGACCGGGGTGCCCTTGGAGACCCGGGAGCGGGTGGTGAAGGCGGCGGCGAACACCGACTGCACCGCGACCRGGCCCGCCTCGGACGCCTCCAGGTCGACGGCGTCGGTGATCACGCCCGAGCCCAGGCGCAGCGCCAGGCGGGCCGCGATCTCCTTGCCCTCGGCGGACGAGGAGACCAGCACCGCGGCCGGGGAGACGGCCGCGGCCGCGGCCTGCAGGGCGTCCACCTKCGGCACCACCAGGTAGTCGGCGTACTCGGCGGCCTCGTGGGTCAGCACCTTCACCGCGCCGTGCTCGGCCAGCACGCCGGCGGTGGCGGCGGCACCCGCCCCGAGGGCGACGGCGACCGGCTCGCCGATCCGGCGGGCCAGCGTCAGCAGCTCCAGGGTCGGCTTGCGGACCGCGCCGCCGGCGTGGTCGACGTAGACGAGAACTTCAGCCATGGGACTTCTTCTCTCCTGCTTGCGAAGATTTCGGGGGGGCGGGAAGCGAGCTCGAGCCTGGTGGCTCTAGACGAACTTCTGGCTCGCGAGGAACTCGGCGAGCTGCYKGCCGCCCTCGCCCTCGTCCTTGACGATCGTGCCCGCGCTGCGGGCCGGGCGCTCGGCCGCCGACTCGACCGCCGTGTAGGCGCCGGCCAGGCCGACCTCGTCGGCCTCCAGGTCGAGGTCGGACAGGTCCCAGGCGGTCACCGGCTTCTTCTTGGCCGCCATGATGCCCTTGAACGACGGGTAGCGGGCCTCGCCCGACTGGTCGGTGACCGACACGACGGCCGGCAGGGACGCCTGCAGCTGCTCGGTGGCGGCGTCGCCGTCCCGGCGGCCGGTGACGGTGCCGTCCTCGAGGGMSACCTCGGAGAGCAGGGTGACCTGCGGCACGCCCAGGCGCTCGGCGAGCAGCGCCGGGACCACGCCCATGACGCCGTCGGTGGAGGCCATGCCGGAGATGACCAGGTCGTAGCCGGCCTTCTCGATCGCCTTGGCCAGCACCAGGGAGGTGCCGATGGCGTCGGTGCCGTGCAGGTCGTCGTCCTCGACGTGGATCGCCTGGTCGGCGCCCATGGACAGCGCCTTGCGCAGCGCGTCCYTGGCGTCCTCCGGGCCCACCGTCAGCACGGTGATCTCCACGTCGTCGTCGGAGTTCTCCGCAATCTGCAGCGCCTGCTCGAYGGCGTACTCGTCCAGCTCGGAGAGCAGRCCGTCCACGTCGTCGCGGTCGACGGTCAGGTCCTCGGCGAAGCGCCGGTCGCCCGTGGCGTCGGGCACATACTTCACGGTGACAACGATCCTCAAGCTCACGCCGGCTCTCCTACTGCATCGTCATTTCTGGCTGCCTGCCTTCAGGCAGCATAAGCGCCTCAAACGGCCGTTCCCGATCGGGGCGAAGCACTCTTCCCAACTAAATATTACTCGCCAGTACACCCAGTTCTTTCCCGCTGAGCAAGCGCTTTGAACTGTGACCTTCGCAACGCAGCGTAACCGGAACCCGACGGGCCCGCAGCAGGGAGCCCGACTAGGTCAGTCACGCAGTGCGCGGAAACGGCCCTGATGGTGGACAAGGGGCCGACCGGAGCCGGTGTGGTCGCCGAGCAGGACCTCGGCCAGCACGATCCGGTGGTCGCCGGCGGGCACGCGGGTCACCACCGCGCACACCGCCCGGGCGAGGACGTCGTCCAGCACGGGGACGCCCTCGGGGCCCTCGTGCCAGGCGGTGGCCGCGCCGAAGCGGTCGGCGCCGGGGCTGGCGAAGGTGGCCGCCAGCTCCCGCTGGTGCTCGCCCAGCACATGGACCCCGACGTGCTCGCTCGCGGCGATGGCGGGCCAACTGGCGCCTCCGGTACCGACACCGAAGGAGAGCAAGGGGGGCTCGGCCGAGACCGAGGCGAGGGAGGTGGCGGTGAAGCCGACCGGGCCGGACTCCCCGCGCGCGGTGATCACCGCCACGCCCGCCGCGTGCTGCCGGAAGACGGAGCGCAGCAGCTCCGGCGAGGCGGGCACCCACCGGGGGTGAAGGAGTTCCGAGTACTCCGAGAACATGGTGTCAGGCTGACGACAGGCGCCACGTACCGTCAAGTCGGTCCCGGGATGTGGGAGATGACCCACGGTGGGGCGTCCCCGTCACACCGCCTCCCCCAGCGCGGCGATCACATCGGCCTTGCGCGGCTGCCCGGTGGCCCGCCGCACGACACGGCCGTCGGCGTCGAGGACCAGCACCGTCGGCGTCTTGAGGATCTCGAGTCGGCGCACGAGGTCCAGGTGGGCCTCGGCGTCGATCTCCACATGGGCCACGCCCGGGACCAGGCCGGCCACCTCGCCGAGCACCCGCCGGGTCGCCCGGCAGGGAGCGCAGAAGGCGCTGGAGAACTGCACCAGCGTGGCGCGTTCACCCAGTTCCGCGCCGAGCTCCGGCGCTCGGAGCCGCTTGCCGTCGTCCCGCCCGCGCACCCGTACTCTCCCGCTCCGCCGCCGCCGCGGCACTCCGTGGGCACTCGCCGCCGCGAGCACCAGCACACACCATCAGTCCGGTCAGTCCGGTCATCGACTCTTCGTAGCGTTCACGAGACCGCAAAGATTCCCCGGCGCCCCGTACGGGTTTTCCGTACGGGACACGTGATCCATGGACATCGACGCGGGAGGACCGCGAGATGTACCTGCTTCTGCGGCGGATGACAGTGCGCGCGGGGTAACGGCGACGCAAAAGCCCGAGGTGGATCAAGGGGGTGGACGTGACAAGAATCTCGCCGCAGGCGGCCGTCAGGGCTGGTCCGCCGGTCGTTCTTGGGGCACCATCAGCGACGAGCCGTAAACCTACGGCTGCGTAACTTCGGCTGGGAGTCCCCCTACCCAGGCAGAGACAGGAAGGGTTCCACCGCACCCATGGCAGAACTCGTCTACCGCCCCGTGATCGGTTTCGCCCAGACTCTGTTCAAGGTGTGGGACCTCAAGATCGACTGCCGGGGTTCGGAGAACATCCCGCGATCGGGCGGCGCCGTGCTGGTGAGCAACCACATCAGCTACCTGGACTTCGTCTTCAACGGTCTCGCCGCCCTTCCGCAGAAGCGCCTCGTGCGCTTCATGGCGAAGGAGTCCGTGTTCCGGCACCGGGTCTCCGGTCCGCTGATGCGCGGGATGAAGCACATTCCCGTGGACCGCAAGCAGGGCGAGACGGCGTACGCGCACGCGCTCGACTCGCTGCGGTCCGGCGAGATCGTGGGGGTCTTCCCGGAGGCGACCATCTCGCAGTCGTTCACGCTGAAGAGCTTCAAGTCGGGTGCCGCGCGCCTGGCGCAGGAGGCCGGCGTACCGCTGATCCCGATGGCGGTGTGGGGCACCCAGCGGCTGTGGACCAAGGGCCACCCCCGCAACTTCAAGCGCAGCCACACCCCGATCACCATCCGTGTCGGTGAGGCGCTCGAGGCGTCCAGGGACAAGTACGCGGGCGCGATCACCCGGCAGGTGCGGGAGCGCGTCCAGGAGCTGCTGGAGGCCGCGCAGCGCGCCTACCCGGTGCGCCCCAGGGGCCAGGACGACACCTGGTGGATGCCGGCGCACCTCGGCGGAACGGCCCCGACGCCGGAACAGGTCCGCGCGGCCGAGGCACGCTGAGCCCGGACGAACCCCCTTCGAGAAGGGCGAGAACGGGGGGTTCACCCGCAAGAGCGCGGCCGATCGAGAGTCAACGCGTTCTCGATCGGCCGCACACCCACGCAGTGCCTACGCGCGCGCCATCTCCTCCTTGAGCGCCGCCACGAACGTGTCCACGTCGTCCTCGGTCGTGTCGAAGGCGCACATCCAGCGGACGTCGCCGGCGGCCTCGTCCCAGAAGTAGAAGCGGAAGCGCTTCTGCAGCCGCTCGCTCACGTCGTGCGGCAGGCGGGCGAAGACCGCGTTGGCCTGTACCGGGTGGAGGATCTCCACGCCGTGCACGGCGCGTACGCCCTCGGCGAGGCGCTGGGCCATCTCGTTGGCGTGCCGGGCGTTGCGCAGCCACAGGTCCCGGGCCAGCAGGGCCTCCAACTGCACCGAGACGAAGCGCATCTTCGAGGCGAGCTGCATGGACAGCTTGCGCAGGTGCTTCATGTGCCGGATGCCGTCCGGGTTCAGTACGACGACGGCCTCGCCGAACAGGGCGCCGTTCTTGGTTCCGCCCAACGAGAGCAGGTCGACGCCGGCCGCGTTGGTGAAGGTGCGCATCGGCACGTCCAGGGTGGCGGCGGCGTTGGCCAGCCGGGAACCGTCGACGTGCACCTTCATGCCACGGGCGTGCGCGTGCTCGCAGAGGGCACGGATCTCGTCCGGTGTGTACACCGTGCCCAGTTCGGTGGCCTGGGCTATGGACACCACCTGCGGCATGGCACGGTGCTCGTCCTCCCAGCCGTACGCCTGCCGGTCGATCAGCTCAGGGGTGAGCTTGCCGTCCGGGGTGGGCACGGTGAGCAGCTTGATGCCGCCGACCCGCTCCGGTGCCCCGCCCTCGTCCACGTTGATGTGGGCGCTCTCGGCGCAGATCACCGCGCCCCAGCGGTCGGTGACCGCCTGGAGCGCGACGACGTTGGCTCCGGTGCCGTTGAAGACCGGGAAGGCCTCGGCGGTGGGGCCGAAGTGGCTGCGGATCACCTGCTGGAGGTTCTCCGTGTACGCGTCCTCGCCGTACGCGACCTGGTGTCCGCCGTTGGCCAGGGCCAGGGCGGCGAGCACCTCCGGGTGGGCCCCGGCGTAGTTGTCGCTGGCGAAACCGCGGACGTCCGGGTCGTGATGACGACGTGCGTCGGTCCTGGGTGGGTTCACGGCTTCTCGGTGAGCCACAGACGGGTTCCGTTCACTTCCGCGGCGGGCTTGTCCCAGACGCCGGCGATGGCCTCGGCGAGGTCCTTGACGTCCGTGAAGCCCGCGAACTTCGCGTTGGGGCGGTCGGCACGCATCGCGTCGTGCACCAACGCCTTCACCACCAGGATCGCAGCCGCCGACGTGGGCCCCTGCTCGCCCCCCGCCTTGCGGAAGTAGTCGGCCATGGCCAGCGTCCACGCCTCGGCGGCGGCCTTGGCGGCGGCGTAGGCGGCGTTGCCCGCGGTGGGCTTGCTGGCGCCGGCCGCGCTGATCAGGACGTACCGGCCGCGGTCGCTGCGCTGGAGCGCCTCGTGGAAGGCGAGGGAGGTGTGCAGCACGGTGCGTACCAGCAGCAGCTCCAGCAGGTCCCAGTCGTCCAGTTTGGTCTTGGTGAAGGTTTCGCTGCCGCGCCAGCCGCCGACCAGATGGACCAACCCGTCGACCCGGCCGAACTCCTTTTCGGTGCGGGCGGCCCACTCGCGGGTGGAGTCCAGGTCGAGCAGGTCGACCGTGTCACCGGTGACGGTGGCGCCGCCGTGCGCGTAGCGCGCCGCGTCCACGGCCGCCGCCAGTCGCTCCGGGTCGTTGTCGGAGCCGACCACCGTCGCCCCCGCCTCGGCCAGCCTGAGCAGTGCCGCGCGCCCCGCGGGTCCTCCTGCGCCGGCCACCGCGATCACCGCACCGTCGAGCGCCCCGTTCCCCATGGTCATCGCCTCCTGAGCAGTGGTGTGAATGAGATCGCTCACGCGGCGACCCGCTCGGCGCTGTCCGCCGTGATGCCCCGGGTTGAAGCAATCACGTTCTTCAGCTTCTTGGACAGTGCCTCATAGAACATGCTCAGCGGAAACTCGTCCGGAAGCACGTCATCGACGAGTTTCCGCGGCGGCTGCGTCAGGTCCAGTGCCTCGGGGCCCTTGGCCCACTTGGATCCCGGGTGCGGGGAGAGGTAGGTGGAGACCAGTTCGTAGCCGGCGAACCAGTGGACGAGTTTCGGGCGGTCGATGCCGTCGCGGTACAGCGTCTCGATCTCGGCGCACAGCTGGTTGGTGACCTGGGGGGCACGGTTCCAGTCGATGCTGAGCTTGTTGTCGGTCCAGCGGACGACATCGTGCTTGTGCAGGTAGGCGAAGAGCAGTTGACCGCCGAGGCCGTCGTAGTTGCGGACCCGCTCGCCGGTGACCGGGAAGCGGAACATCCGGTCGAACAGCACCGCGACCTGCACGTCACGTGCCTGCGGGACGCCGTCGCCGGCCAGCTTGACGGCCTCCTTGAAGGCGGTGAGGTCGCAGCGCAGCTCCTCCAGGCCGTACATCCAGAACGGCTGGCGCTGCTTGATCATGAACGGGTCGAAGGGCAGGTCGCCATGGCTGTGAGTGCGGTCGTGCACCATGTCCCAGAGCACGAAAGCCTCTTCACACCGCTTCTGGTCGTGCACCATCGCGGCGACGTCCGCGGGCAGCTCCAGGCCCAGGATGTCGACGGCGGCGGCGGTGACGCGGCGGAAGCGGGCGGCCTCGCGGTCGCAGAAGATGCCGCCCCAGGTGAACCGCTCGGGGGCCTCGCGCACGGCGATGGTCTCGGGGAAGAGCACCGCGGAGTTGGTGTCGTAGCCCGCGGTGAAGTCCTCGAAGGTGATGCCGCAGAACAACGGGTTGTCGTAGCGGGTGCGCTCCAGTTCGGCCAGCCAGTCGGGCCAGACCATGCGCAGCACGACCGCCTCGAGGTTGCGGTCGGGGTTGCCGTTCTGCGTGTACATCGGGAAGACGACCAGGTGCTGGAGGCCGTCCTCGCGGCCCGCGGCGGGCTGGAAGGCCAGCAGCGAGTCGAGGAAGTCGGGCACCTGGAAGCCGCCCTCGGCCCAGCGGCGCAGATCCTTCACCAGGGCCTCATGGTAGGCGCGGTCGTGCGGGAGCAGCGGGGACAGCTCGTCGAGCGCGTCGGTCACCCGGCGCACCTCGGCCTCGGCCTCGGTGCGGGCCGGGGCGTCCTCGGCGTCGAAGTCGATCGAGCCGTCCTTCGCCTGCCAGGGCCGGATCCGCTGCACGGCATCCTTGAGCACGGGCCATGCCGGGTGCTCGACCACCCTTGACACCGGAGGAACGTTCCTCTCCGCACCCACCTGCACAAGAATTTCCGTCATGTCCCATCCTCCGCCAAAGAAACTGCGTACGACGACCGTATACGTATGGGGTTTCTCCCAGCAAGGGGAGTCTCCGCAAATTATCCTGCGCCACCCCGGACATCACCGCATTTTTTCCTGCCCATCACACGGGTGGACGACACTCCTCAGAAACGATGTTCAGCGTCTGGACGGAACGGGCACAGGCGATACGGTCCAGGAGGGCCGTAGGGACGCGGCCCTGCGCCGCCGTCGACGGAAGCGAGTCGGATCTTGAACTTCCTCACCATCGGTCACCGCGGAGTCATGGGTGTCGAGCCCGAGAACACCATCCGGTCCTTCGTCGCCGCCCAGGAGGCCGGCCTGGACGTCATCGAACTCGATCTGCATCTGAGCAAGGACGGCGAGCTCGTCGTCATGCACGACGCGGAACTGGACCGCACGACGGACGGCACGGGTCCGATCGCCGACCGGACCGTCGCCGAACTGCGCGCCCTGGACGCCGGTCGCGGCGAGCACGTCCCCGTCTTCGAGGAGGTGCTGGACGCCGTCCACGCACCGCTGCAGGCCGAGATCAAGGACGTACAGGCGGCCAGGGCGCTGGCCGAGGTGATGAACCGGCGGGGCCTGGCGGACCGGATCGAGGTGTCCTCGTTCCACGACGACGCGATCGCCGAGGTCGCACGCCTGGTGCCCGGGGTGCGCACCGCGCTCGTCGCCAGCCGTTACGGCACGGACGTCGTGGAGCGGGCGGTCGGCGCCGGCGCGGCGACCGTCTGCCTGAACATCCGCCGCCTCACCCTGGAGATCGTCGAGCGGGCCCGCAAGGCGGACCTGAGGATCATCGGCTGGGTGGTGAACACGCAGGACCACCTCAGACTGGTCCGGGCCCTCGGGCTCGACGGCGCGACCACCGACTACCCGGAGATCAAGCGCACCGGCCGGTTCACCGCGTGAGGGCCGTCAGGCAAGTTCCTTGACCAGCAGTTCGAACCGCAGGTCGGCACGGAGCGGAATGCCGAACCGCTCGTCGCCGTACGGGAAGGGCGTGGTCCTTCCCGTACGGCGGTAGCCGCGCCGCTCGTACCAGGCGATCAGGTCCTCGCGCACCGAGATCACGGTCATGTGCATCTCGTTCGCGCCCCAGGTCTCGCGCACCAGCCGCTCCGCGTACGCGATGATCGCCTTGCCGAGCCCGGCGCCCTGGAGCTCGGGGCTGACCGCGAACATGCCGAAGTAGGCGTGGTCGCCACGGTGTTCGAGCTGGCAGCAGGCGACGACCCGGCCCTCGTGCTCCACCGTCAGCAGCCTGCTGTCCGGCGACTCTACGACCTCCCGCACCCCCTCGGGGTCGGTCCGCTGCCCCTCGAGGATGTCCGCCTCGGTGGTCCACCCGGTCCGGCTGGAGTCACCCCGGTACGCCGACTCGATCAGCGCGACGAGAGCGTCCACATCGGCGTCAACGGCATCACGGAAGGTCAGCGCGCTCTCGGTGACGGTATCCATGGGGCACTTCTCCGGTTTCTCGCTCGCCTCTTCATCACTTCGAGGCTGTCGCACAACTCCTGCCCGGTGAAGGTCAAGAGCGAGTTCTGGCCGTGTGGCTGAGCAGTTTGTTGAGGTTGTGGACCGTGCCGAGGAGCTTGATCTCGGCGTCCACGGCCGGGCGGCCGCGGTAGTTGAGGTGGCGCCCGAATCGCTGGAAGAGCTGGGCGAATCCCGGCTCGACCAGGGCACTGCGTTGCCGGTACTGGGCCCGACCGGTTGGGGTGGCGAGGCGGGCGGYCATCGCGTGCTGGCCGGCGCGGGCGTGTCGGCGCTTCGCGGGRAGGCCTGCCYGGTGGGCTTCGCTGGTGACCGAGACCAGCAGCGGAAGGGCGGTGAGGGCTTCGAAGGCGGCGGGGGGGGGGTATCCGCTGTCGGCGAGCCAGAGCTGGATGTCACC
>NZ_QFRK01000058.1 GCF_003143855.1 Streptomyces sp. NWU339 | reverse complement strand
GGCCGACGGTCTCGCKGCCAGCGCGGCGACGGCCATCCCGGTGACCAGGGAACGCAAGGACGAACGGAGTCTGGTGCGCATACGAGTGGGTCCTCCTCACTCCTCGTGTCCGGTTCAGCCCGCGCTGCAGGAGACCGTCGGCCAGGTCCAGTTGCCGTTGGGCTGGATGGTCACGCCCCAGTTGTTGCCGTTGCCGTTGGGCCGGGCGGTCAGCACCTGCGCGCTGGGATAACTCGCGCTGACGTTCCAGGTGGACAGCACCTTCGCCGGCGACGGCACGTTCATCGTCACCGTCCAGTCGCTGGACCCGGTGACGGAGACGTTGAGGTTGTACCGGTCACCCCACTGCTGACCGGCCGACAACGTCGCGGCACAACCACCACCGCCACCACCGCCACCACCGCCGGATCCCGTGCCGCCGACCGTGATGTTGGAGCTGCCGCTGCTCTGGTAACCCTCGGTCGCCATGATCATGTAGTTGAAGGTGCCCAGGTTCATGCCGTTCCGGGCCCACGCGTCGAAGTGGTTGCCGGTGGTGATGGTGCCGCCCGTCCGCTTGGACTGCCGGACGCTCCAGTACTGCTGGAAGGTCCTGGTGCCCTCGACGGAGGGGGCGTTGTAGCGGGTCGTCTCGTAGATGTCGTACGTGCCGCCGTCGCTGGTGACGGTGCCCTTGAACGTCCCCGTGGGCCGGTAGGTGCCCCAGTTGTCGACGATGTAGTACTCCACGAGCGGGTTGGTCGACCATCCGTAGAGGGTCAGGTACGCGTTGCCCGACGGGTTGAAGGTGCCCGAGTAGGTCACACTCCGGCGCCCGCCGGTGCTCCAGCCCTTGCCGGCGACGAAGTTGCCGGTGTCGCGCCACGAGGTGCTGTACTGGCCGCCGGAACCCATGTTCATGGAGACGGTGCCCTGGCTGTCGGTCCAGAACGAGTAGTAGTAGCCGTTGTCGGTGCCGGTCTGGTTCGTCGTGACGACCGTGTCGGCGTGGGCGGTACCCGGCAGCAGCATCGCGGCCAGCGCGGCCAGCGCGATGGCCCACGCACTTCTGATGAACAGCGTGACGGGGCCGCTTCTGCGGCACCTCGGTCGGGCGAGCACGTTCATGGGGGGTTTCCTCTCCTGGAGGTTCCACGACGGCGCCAGTGTTGGCCTGCACGCGTCAGACGTCAACAGTTTCGGTAATTATTTCGAAATCTTCGACGCCCATTCAGAACCACGAGAACAGAGAAATCGCCAGCTCAGACACAGGTTCACAGCAAGGCGAGCACCCACACAAGGAATCACTCAGAATCTAGATCAGAAATGACGTGAAGTAAGAGCGAAAGTTTCGGACTCCTCGAAGGGCCGGGTCCACTGGGAAGTCCCGGACCCGGCACCGGGGACGGCCGGCTCCACCTGAGTCACGTTGCGCGCGGCGACCCGGCGGGCGCAGGGACGGTCAGGCAGGGAAGAGCATGCAGCTGCTGGTGGCGTGGGCGAGCAACCGGTCCGCCGAATCGACGAGTTCGACCTGGGCGAACGCCGTACGCCGCCCACTCTTGAGGACCGTGCCGACGGCCCGGACCTTGCCCGTGTCGACGGTGACCGGGCGCAGGAACTTCACGTTCAGGTCGAGCGAGGTGTACCGCGTGCCCTTCGGCAGGATCGACAGCACCGCACAGCCCGCCGCCGAGTCGAGCAGGGTGGCATAGACACCGCCGTGCACGCTGCCGAGCGGGTTGTAGTGCTCCTCGCCGGGGACGAGTGCGAACACCACACGGCCCTGCTCGACCTCCTCGAGAGTCATCCCGAGAGCCGCAGCGACCGGCGGGTCGGGAAGACGGCCGGCCAGCCAGTCGCACATCACGGTGAGACCGCTGTCCTGCCCCATGGCCGCGTCCAGGATGCCCGGGTCCTCCCAGCCGAACGTGCGTGATCTTTCCACGGAAACACCTTTCCCCACCTGGCTACTTTTTTCGAAGTTAGATGGCACGAGCTCTGGGTGTCAATACCGAAGCCTGCCTACCATTCCCGTATGACGTGGCTTGAGACGAGCACCGAGAACTGCACGGTCCAGCGGACTCTCGACCTGGTCGGAGAGAAGTGGTCGCTGCTGCTTGTCAGAGACGCCATGAACGGCGTACGGCGCTTCGACGACTTCCGCCGGCACGTCGGGCTGTCCGAGAGCGTGCTGACCGACCGGCTGCGGAAGCTGGTCGCGGCCGGGATCCTGCGCACCGTCCCCTACAGCGAGCCCGGCAGCCGCACCCGCCACGAGTACCGGCTCACCCGCAAGGGCTGGGACCTGTGGCCCGCGATGATCGCCCTCAAGCAGTGGGGCGACCGCTACACGGCGGACCCCGAAGGACCCCCGCTGGAAGTCGCTCACCGCGAGTGCGGCCGGCCGGTGGAAGCCGTGGTCGTCTGCACGGCGGGACACGGTGCGCTCATTCCCCCGGAGGCACTCACCCGCCCCGGCCCGTCCGCGCACCCCGCGACCGCGCCCGCCCGGTAGCAGCGGACCGACGGGCGCACGGGCACCCGCGCCGCGTTTCCTCCGCCAGGAAGGATTCGGGTTCCCAGCGGAAAATCGACAGGGGGAAGAGAATCCTGCGAGGGAGCCTTCCATGTCGCGCACCACAACCGTCACCGTCCTCGGAGCCGGCGCACTCGGCGCCGCGATGGCGACGCGGCTCGGAGAAACCGGTCACGACGTACGGCTGTGGAACCGTACGCGGGAGAAGGCCCGCGTGGTGGCGGAGCAGGCCGCCGGGATCACGGCGGTGGAGGCTCTGGGCGATGCGGTCTCCGGCGCGTCCGTCGTCATCACGGTGCTCCGTGACGGCGACGCGGTCGCGACGGTCATGTCCGATGCCCTCCCCCGGCTCGACGACGCCGCCGTCTGGGTGCAGGCGAGCACGGTGGGCCCACGGAGCGCCGACGCCCTGGCCGGTCTGGCTCGTGATCACGGTGTCGCCTTCCTCGACGCACCGGTCTCGGGAAGCACCGCTCCCGCCCGGCAGGGCAAGCTGATCTGGATCGTCGCCGGATCCGAGGACGTCCTCACGCGGGCGCGTCCCGTGCTCGACGCTCTCGGCTCGTCCGTACAGCACGTGGGGACGGGGGTCGAAGGCAGCGCCGTCAAACTTGCGGTCAACGCCTGGATGACGGCCGCGACGGTGGCCGCGAGCGACGTCCTCGCGCTGTGCGACGCGCTCGGTGTCGACCATGCGACATTGGTCCGGGTACTGGAGGCGGGCCCGCTGTCCATGCCGTACGAGTTGCAGAAGGTCGGCGCCATGGAGGAGACGTCGTACGCGCCCGGCTTCGCGGTGCGACTCGCCCTGAAGGACGTCGACCTGGCCGCTGAGGCCGCCACCCCCAGCCCTCTGTTCCAAGCGGTCCGCGACCGCCTGGAGGCAACCGTCGCAGCCGGGCACGGCAACGACGACCTCGCCGCCGTCGACTCCCTCAGGAAGCCGCCGTCGGCGTGAACCGCTCCGTGGCCAGGTTCAAGCCTCAACGGATGATGGACGCGTGATGGCAGGCCGACTTCGTGGTGCGCGGTACTACCGCACACACGGGGGCACGGACCCGCTCGGCGCGGCCCGGTCGGAGAGCGTGTACTGCGCCCACACCGTCTTGCCCGGAGCGCCGGGTCGTGGGTGCCGGTCCCAGCGGGCCGCCAGACGCGAGACGAGCAGTAACCCCCGGCCGCCTCTTCGACCCGTCCCGGTGGCCTCCGGGGCGACGGCGGGGCTCCGGGGCGCCCGTTCGGCGCGGGCGTCGGAGACCTCGACGCGGACGGTACGGCCGTCGGCCGGGGCGTGCACCCGCAGGTGGAAGTCCCGGCCGGGGGCATGCCCGTGCACCACCGCGTCGGCGGTCGACTCCGCGACGATCAGCACGATTTCGTGGTGATCGTCGGTGTCGTACGGGATGCCCCGGGCATCCCGCCGGAGGGCCGTCAGGCGACGGGCGAGACGGGCTCCGCGCGGCGTGGAAGTGAAGCCCATCGCAAAGGTGCGGTCCAGGTGTGCGCCTGCCTCCTGATCGGTGGTCAAGTGGGGCGTGAGGGTGGTGAGTCGGACCGTGCGGTACTCGGCCGTCCGTCAGGGAACCTGCCGGTAGACGTCGCGGCGATTGCCCAGGGCCATGACCCACACGATCAGTCGGCCGTCCTCGACGGTGTAGACGACGCGGTAGTCACCGACACGGAGCCGCCACCGGGCGCTGTGGCCCTGCAGGGCTTTGACGTCGAACGCCGCCGTGTCCCCCGAATCCATGGCCTTCTGCAATTCGGTGAGGCGATACAGGATCCGCAGCGCGTCCGGACGCGGGATCTTGAGCATGTCCCGCTGTGCGTGCGGCGTGAAGCGGGTGACGTACCCCATGCGGTCAGTCCTGCCCGTCCCGGAGCATGGCGGCCATCTCCTCGATCGAGACCGCTCCCTCCACCCCCTCGGACTCGGCCTCGTCGGCCAGCCGGTTGAGCCAGGCCTCCTCGGCCTCCTCGGCGATCCCGCGCAGCCGCCGGTACTCCTCGATGTCGATCACGACGGCTTCCTGCTTGCCGCGTCGCGTGATGATCGTCGGGATCTCCTCGCGCCGGGCGCGGTCGATGACGTCGGCGAGGTGGCTCCGCACCTCGGCCATGGATTCAACCACCGGATCACTCATGTCACGAATGTAGCAGATGTACATGAACACATCGGCCGCCCGTTCTTGGTCACGGTGATCCGCTCGCCGCGTCCGGCTGCGGCGAGGACCTCCAAGGCGTTCTGGTTGAACTCGCACACGGTCACCCCCACACCCTCAGAGGGCACCGCTCCACGTGAGTGCGCACTCGGCCCGGACCGTCTTGCCCGATCCGTCCGGGCGCGGATGCCGGTCCCGGCGCGCGGTCGGCCCCGCCACAAGGAGGCAACCCACGGCCACTCTCCTCGACGCCGGCGAGATCGAGGGCGTCGATTGCGTCAGGGGCATCGGAGGCGCAGGGGCGGGGCGGGGCGGGAGGCGTTCGGCGCGGGTTCCAAGCCCTGGGTCGGCCCTGTCGGAGCGGAGCGTCTGAGGCACGTACGGCCGTGAGGGCTCTGCCGTCCCGAAGGAACCGGCAGGGTCCTCACGTGCGCGGGGTGCCCGATCGGCTTCCGGCCCCCTCCCGGTCTCCCCCCGGACGGCTCGCGACCTTCGGGGCGGCACCCACCGCCCCTGCCGGATCCGCCGGAGCCATCGGGGCCTCCCCCGGCCGGGGAGGCGGAAGGGGGTGGCCGACGGCAGCGGGTTCATCGCCCGGCCGGCGCTCGGACGCGGGCAGCGGGACCGTCGGCGCCGTGGGCGTCCGCTCCCGACCGTCGTCCAGGAGCGTGGGCGGGTGGCCGCCGGGGCCGTCCGCCCCCTCGACCACCCACTCGATGTCCTCCGTGTTCACGAGGCCGTAGAAGCCCGGGTCGTCCTCCGCCCAGGGGGCGTCCGGTGCCTCGCCCTCGTCGACCGCCTTCTGCGCCAGCTCCCGTACGACGGGGTCGGCACGGCCCTTGAGCGCCTCGGGGGGCAGCTTCGGCGTCAGGTCGGCGTCGGTGACCCGCTCCCGGAGCTGCTCCGCCGCCTGTTCGAGGGTCAGGCCGGCGTCGGTGAGCAGGGTCGACAGGCTCTCCCGCACACCGTCGAGATCCGGACGCCGGAGCGGTTCGGCGACGATCACCCGGCCCAGCAGCGGCAGAAAGGCCGGATCGACGCCTTCCCACGTCGGGGGCACCATCAACGGCATGTAGGGATACGGCGCCCGGCCCGTCAGCGCGAAGAAGAGGGTGGCGCCGAGGGCGTACACATCGGCGGGCGCCTCGACGTGCTTGCTGTCGCGCAGTTGCTCGACGGGCATGTAGGGGCGCGTGCCCAGGCGGTCGCCGGTCCGGGTGAGCGCCTGGCTGGACTGGCGCTCGGCGAGCACCGCCAGGCCGAAGTCCAGCACCACCGGCCCGTTCGGACCGAGCACGACGTTGCTCGGCTTGAGGTCGCGGTGCAGCAGCTTCCTCCCGTGAATGGCCGCCAACGCGTCCACGAGGGCCAGACCGAGCGCCGCGCACGGCCCGGCGGGAAGGGGTCCGGCCCCCTTCACCAGGGTGTGCAGCGCCGGTCCGGCGATGTAGTCCATGGCGAACCACAGCTCACCGGCCTCCGGGTCCGCCGCGCGCAGCGCCGGAACCCGGTCGCCGGCCACCGCGCGGACGGCGTCGATCTCCCGCGCGAACCGCTCGCGGGCCTGCGGCTGGCCCAGCAGGGACGGCTGGATCATCTTGACCACGGCGAGCCGCGACGGGTCGGCCACCTCGTCACGGCCACGATCATGATCGGGCTCGACCAGCCGGTAGGCCGCGACCATCTCGTCGGAAAGGCCCTCCAGCGGGATTTCGCGCGCCAGATAGGCGACGCCCATGCCACCCGCGCCAAGCCGGGCGAGCAGTTCGAACGGTCCCACCACACGCGGGTCCGCATTGGTGTCCAGCGGCTTCATCGGCGCTCTCGTATCCCCACACTCTCGTCCCGGTCCTCCCCCGGCCACACCGGCGCACCACAGTCTACGGACTGTGACCGGATGAACACGGAAGGCTCGACCGGGCAACCGAGAGCCCGAAGCAGCCGTGTTCCAGAAGCCGTTGAGGGGCGCACGAGCTCAACGACTCGTGCGCCCCTCAGGTTCGGACTGCGGGGCCCGCGGGACTCGCCCCCCGGCTCCCGGCCTCGACGGCCCTCGGCCGCGTCAGAGACGTCAGACGGCGTCAGAAGACGACGACCGGCTTGACCGCCGCCCCACTGGCCGAGTCGGCGAACGCCTCGTTGATCTCCTTGAGTTCGTAGGTCTGCACGAGCTCGTCGAAGGGGAAGCGGCCCTGCTGCCACAGCTCGACGAGGCGGGGGATGAAGACCTGCGGGACCGCGCTGCCCTCGATGACGGTCTTGAACGTCCAGCCCTTCAGGAGGGACTCGCCGATCTCGAAGGGGACCGTCGTACCGGCCGCCGCGGCTCCGACGAGCACGATGGTGCCCCGGATCGCCAGGGCGTCCAACGCCTGGGTCAGCAGGGCCGGTACGGCGGTGGTGTCCACGACGTAGTCCACGCCCTTGCCGCCGGTGATCCTCTTCAGCTCGGACACGACGTCGGCACTGCCGGAGTTGACGGTGTGGGTGGCGCCGATCCGTCGGGCCAGGTCCAGCCGGGAGTCGTGCAGGTCCACGGCGACGATCGTGGTGCAGCCGGCGACCTTGGCCGCCATGACGGCCGCCGAGCCGACCGCTCCGGCCCCGAAGACCACCAGGGACGTGCCCGCGGCGGGCTGCAGTTCGTTGAGCACCGCTCCGGCGCCGGTCTGCAGGCCGCAGCCCAGCGGGCCGAGCTTCTCCAGCGGTACGTCGGCCGGAACCTTGACCACGCTGCGCTCCACGACGTTGGCGTGGGTCGCGAAGGAGGACTGGCCGAAGAAGTGGGAGGACACCTGCTCCCCGTTCGAGGACAGGGAGGTGGTGCCGTCGGAGCGCCGGCCGCCGAAGCACTGCTCGTAGGCGTTCTCGCAGTAGGTCGGGTTCCCGCTCATGCACTGCGCGCAGACTCCGCAGGACGCGGCCGACAGGACCACGTGATCCCCGGGCACCACAGTGGTGACCGCACTGCCGACCGCCTCCACGACACCGGATCCCTCGTGACCGAGGACGGCGGGCAGCGGGGTCGGGTACACCTGGTCCCTCACGATCGCGTCCGTGTGGCACACACCGGTGGCGACCATGCGGACCCGGACCTCGCCCGGCCGAAGGTCGTCCAGTTCGAGCTCCTCGATCGTCAGTGGCTTCGACTCGCCCCGGGCGACAGCGGCGGTGACGTTCATGGCACAAACCATCCTTTCGCTCCTGCGTCGTGCGGATAGTTGAACCGTAAATGACTTTGCGAGCAAACGCTAACCAGGGTTCGGAGGGTGCTTGAACAGGAGTGACCGCCACGAAGTTCCGTTTCGCGAACGGGTGATGGTGGCGCCGATGGGGTGTGAGGTCGTCCCGGGTGGCAGGTGAGCGGGTGGGGAGGTTCCCGCCGGGGGCGTTCGGTACCGGCGCGGCGTACGGCACCAGCCGGAAGAACCTCGATCGGTGGCAGCGGCCGTCCGGGAGTGCGAGGGTGGAAGGCATGTGACGTCCATCGAGGAGCAACGCATGATCGTCACCATCGTCGGTGCCGGGAACATGGCCCGCGGCATCGGTACCCGGGCGTTGGCGGGCGGGCACTCCGTCCGTCTGCACGACCGCGGGAAGGCCAAGGCGGAGGAGCTGGCCACCGCCTTGAGCCAGGCCACCCCCGGAGCGGACGTCACGGCGGTCGACGCCGACGCCGTGGCTGACTCCGACCTCGTGGTGCTCGCCCTGCCCTATCCGGCCGGACGCGACGTCGCCGCCGCGTGGGCCGGCCCCCTGGCAGGGAAGGTCGTCGTCGACATCTCCAACCCGGTGGATTTCACCACCTTCGACTCACTCGTCGTGCCCCCCGGCACCTCCGCCGCCGAGCAGATCGCCGCCGCCGTGCAGGAAAGCCGGGTCGTCAAGGCCTTCAACACCACCTTCGCCGGGACGCTCACCACGGGGGAGGTGGCAGGCCGGCCACTGGACGTCTTCATCGCCGGAGACGACGAGGCAGCGAAGCAGGCCGTCTCCGGCCTGGTCTCCTCCGCGGGGCTGCGCCCCCTGGACGTGGGACCGCTGCGCCGGGCACGCGAGCTGGAAGCCTTCCAATTCCTGCACATGGCGTCCCAGGAACGGCTCGGCCTGAACTGGTCCAGCGCCATCGCGATCCTGCCGTGACAGCCGGCGCATCGGTTTCCTCTCTCCCCGATGCACAGCGTGGTGGCTGTTCTCAGCGCCTGCACGGACCACGTCGACCACGCGCCGGAACGCAACCCGCAACACGGAAAAAGTCCGGCGGGCGGTCGATGTTCTGCGTCTGGACAACGGGCTCCGGAGTCTTCACCCGGAAGGGTCGCACGCTCAATGGCGTGTCATTGCGCGGCTTTTGAGCCGCCGTCGACGGCGAGGGTCTGCCCTGTGATCGACTTGGCGCTGTCGGAGGCGAGGAAGAGCACCAGTGCGGCGATGTCGTCGGGGTCCGTGAAGTACTTGAGGGACTGGATGCTCAGCGCGTCGGCGGTGACGTCCGCCAGGCTGCGTCCGTCGGCATCGGCTCGGCCCCGCAGGACCCGCTGGATGCGTTCACCGGCGACGGCACCGGGGGCGACGGCGTTGACGCGGATCCCGTCGGCCCCGAGTTCGAGGGCGAGCGTCTCGGTCAGACCGAGCAGTCCTCGCTTGGTGGTCGCGTAGGGAGCGCGGTTCGGGTAGCCGTAGCGACCGCCGACCGAGGACATGATGACGACGACGCCGGCCGCGGACTTCTTCAGGTGAGGGAGGGAAAGCCTGGTGACGTTGAAGGTGCCGGTGAGGTTGACGGCCAGTACCTTCTCCCACTGGTCCGGGTCCGTCTCCTCCACTGACGCGGTGGGACCGGAGATCCCCGCGTTGTTGACCAGGACGTCGATGCCCCCGAGGGTGCGCACCGCGGTCTCGACGAAGGTCTCGACAGCGCGCCGGTCCGACACGTCGCAGACCGTCCCGGTGACCCGGGGATCGGCCCGAGTGACGCGTTCCAGCGCCGACTCGTCGATGTCGCAGATGTGCACGCGGTCACCGTCGGCCGCGAAGGCCTTGGCCATCGCGAGCCCGATTCCGCTCGCCGCCGCCGTCACGACGACGTTTCGAGGTGTGTCCATGCGGGCCCTCCTCCTTGTCGGCCGCGCCGCACTGTCCGGTGCCGGGGGGGCGGGCTGTGTCCCGGCCGGTACGGTCAGTTGGGTTCGGCTCTGCGCCAGGTGAGCGCCGAATTGACGGTCTTGCCGCTCGACGAGATGGGCGACGCGGTGCTCAGGTGCAACGTCTGTCCCTCGAGCCTCACCACCCGTGGCTGGGTCTGACCGGTCCAGTTGGGGAACAGGGACACGAACATGGTGTGGGTGAGGGTCTGCTTCTCCTCATCCACGTGGAAGGGACCCGAGTAGGCGATGTAAGTGGTCGCTTCCGCCGTGTAGTCGTCGGTCGTGCCGTCGAACCAGTCCCCGGAGGCGAACACGGGGCGGTCGGGTCTGGACAGCTGCGCGGACATGTATCCGTCGGGGGTGTACATGATGATGCCTTGCGGCGCGTGGCCCAGCGGTTCGAACGGCTCGGACCCGTCCACCGGGGTTTCCCGGTACGACACCAGTTTCCACGCGCCGATCAGCCGTTGACGCAACCCTTCAGGCACGATGACCTCCATTGCCCCACGCACCCACCACCCCGCCTCCTCTGAGGCGCCCCGCCGGTGTCGGGAGAGGTGGGTTCATCCCCTGAATGAGAAAATCCCACGTTCGACTCGCGGGCGCTCGGCCAGTGCGGCGTTCGGGTTCGGGCCTTACCGAGCCGCCGACGCACCGGCCGGCTCGCCTCACGGCGCACTTCCCGTCCCGGCCGGCAACAGCGCCTGTCGCAGCGTCGCCGCCCTCGACCACTGCACTGCTTCATTCGATCCCAAGAGCATTGAGCCGATGCTTGTCAAGTTTACTGAGGTGAGATATATAGGTGTTGTCGCCATGTGCATCCCGTCCCGGAGAGGAGTGACCGATGATGCTCATGCGAACCGATCCCTTCCGCGAGCTGGACCGGCTCACCCAGCAGGTCTTCGGCACCGCTGAGAGGCCGACGGCCATGCCGATGGACGCCTTCCGCGACGGCGACACCTTCGTCGTCGAACTGGATCTGCCGGGCGTGGCCCCCGAGTCGATCGACCTGGACATCGAGCGCAACGTGCTGACGGTCAAGGCAGAACGCCGTCCGAGCATCGGCCAGGACAGCGAGGTCGTGATCGCGGAGCGACCCACCGGGTCCTTCAGCCGCCAGCTCTTCCTCGGCGAAACCCTGGACACCGAACACATCGACGCCTCCTACGAGGCCGGTGTGCTGCGGCTGCGCATCCCTGTCGCCGAGCAGGCCGAGCCCCGCAAGATCACCATCAGCGGCGGCGACTCGCGCAAGCAGATCAGCGGCTGAACCCGCAGTACGAGGCGGGCGGGAACCCGGGCCAGGGACTCCCGCCCGCATACCCCCGCCAGACATCGGTCGGTCCCCTTCGGAGGACGTCATGCGCATGCACTGGGACGCGTTCATCTCCGCGGTCCAAGAACGCGGCGAATACCCCACCCAGGAAGAGGCGGAACGATCCTCCCGCGTCGTTCTCGGCCTGCTGGGTGCTCATCTGGTGGGCGAAGTGCGCGCCGAGCTGGCCGCCCGGCTGCCGGAAACGCTGGCGCTGGTTCTGCTCAATCCCCTCCAGGCGCACGAACCGCTTTCGCCGGAGCGGTTCATCCGGGCGGCTGCGGCCTGGATCGAAGGCGCCACCGAGAAGACCGCGACGTGGGACGTCAGCGCCGCCCTCAGTGTGGTGGCCGACGTCGCGGGCGACGACCTGGTCAACCGCATCCTGCTCCAGCTGCCGCCGGGCTACGACCTGCTCTTCGGCCGCCCCCGGCCGACCTGACCACTGCACCACCCGTGCGTGGACGTGACCCGACCAGGAAGCGGCATCTCGCGCACGCGGCCCGGAGCGGGACGTGCGCAGCCCGACAACGGTACCTAGGGTGGGGAGTGCGGGAGTGCAGGTATGTGACACAGCCCGGAACGAGTGACGAAGCAGGAAGACGCGCGACGCAGTGCCCGGTCCGCTGCAGGCCCGCCGCGACGAGCGGCGACCGGCGCGGACCGCGCGCACGCCGTCGGGCGTTGGGGACGGACCAAGGGCGGTTCTGAACCATGAGGGATGTACATCGGCTCGAGCCCATCTCGGCGGACCTGGGCAGCGGCACCGTGCTCGCGGCGTGGGAACGGTTCGTGCAGGGCGAGGACCAGGTCCCGGGTGTCCGGCCCCTGGTGGCGATCTCCTGGCATCGCTGCCGAGAGCAGTACCGGGTCGATCCCCACCTCACAGAGGCTCCGGTGGCTGTCACGACGCCCGACCACACGCCCGAGCACGATGTCGTATTCGCCGAGCTGGGTTTTCGTGCCGCCTCCGTGGCACATGAAGTGGGCAACCTCGGTGGCGTCGTCACCGTCACCGATGCCACTGGCCGGATCCTGGCCGAGTGGGGCGACCAAGCCACGCTCGCCAGAGCCGGCGACTCCAATCTGACGCCCTGGTTCTGCTGGTCCGAGTGCGCGGTCGGCACGAACGGCATGGGCACGGCGCTCGAGGCGCACGGCCCGGTGCCGATCAGGGGAGCGGAGCACTGGTGCCAGGCGTTCCACAACTGGGCCTGCGCGGGCATCGCGGTGCGTGACGTGGTGACCAGGGAACCGATCGCGGTCCTGAACATCTGCTGCTGGCGCAGCCGGCTTCCCGCGTCCGCGGAAAGCTGGCTGGCGAACGCGGTCACCATGACCCGGTACCCGCTGAAGAGGCGCGCCCGGAACAGCGGCGCCGAGTTGGTCGCGGCCTACACCCGGGCCAGGACACGCTCCAGTGCGGCGCTCGCCGCGGTGGACACCGCGGGCCAGGTGGTGATAGCCGACGACATGGCAAGCATGCTCCTGGGCGTCCCGGCATCGACCCCGGCGGTCGACCCCACGCTGAGATGGAACGCCGGGCTGCCGGAATTGATAGCAGCCGCCCGGTACGCCACCAGGCAGGCAGCCCACAATCCCGACTGGGTCGGCTCGACGCAGATCTTCGCCCACTTCGCCGACGAGCCGACAACGATCAGCCTCCGACCCGTCTTCTCGTCCGGACACCTGATCGGGAACCTGGTCTCGTTCGGTGCCTCCGACGGGGCACAGTTCCCCCAGGAGGAGGAGTCCGCGCACCCTCGGATGCAGCCGCGCCGACTGGTCGCGACGCGCGACAACCGGATGGTGCTGCTGCGGCTGCCGGAAGTCTCCTTCGCCGAAGCGCAGGGAAACGACGTGTGGCTCTCCACCGATCAGGGGCGATTGCGGGCCGCTTCTCTGAGCCTGGACAAGCTCGACGGTGAGCTGGCGGACGTCGGCTTCCTGCGGGTGCACCGCCGGTATGTGGTCAACCTCAGCCGCATCCGGGAGATCGAGCGCGGCCCCAAGGGCGAGCTGTCTCTGGTCATGGATGACCGGACGAACGAGATGGTGCCGGTTTCCCGGCGAAACGCGCCGACCGTGCGTCGCGCGCTGGACCTCTGAGTTTCCCGGCACAACCGCTGTCCCGGAAGGAAAACCCCGTGTCTGACAGCCCGGACGCCGTTGGCGGCGAGAGGAACGTGGGGAGCGCGGGCGGCCTCGGCCTCTCTGCCTCGGCCGGGCACCCCGGCCACCCGATCGGGGGCGCGAGCAACCGCGACTGGTGGCCGAACCAGCTCGACCTGAGGATCCTCCGGAAACACCCCGCCATGGCCGACCCCATGGGCGAGGACTTCGACTACGCCGCGGAGTTCCGGACGCTCGACCTCGACGCCCTGGCACGGGACGTCGACGAGGTGCTGACGACGTCGCAGGAGTGGTGGCCGGCCGACTTCGGCCACTACGGGCCGCTCGTGATCCGGATGGTGTGGCATTCCGCCGGGACGTACCGCATCGACGACGGCCGCGGTGGCGCGGGCGCCGGCATGCAGCGTTTCGCGCCGCTGAACAGCTGGCCGGACAATCGCAACCTCGAGAAGGCGCGCCGGCTGCTCTGGCCGGTGAAGAAGAAGTACGGCCGCAAGATTTCCTGGGCCGACCTGATGATCTTCGCGGGCAACCGGGCCCTGGAGACGATGGGCTTCACGACCTTCGGCTTCGCCGGCGGCCGGGCGGACGTCTGGGAGCCCGACGAGGACGTCTACTGGGGTCCCGAGCACGCCTGGCTCGGCGACGAACGCCACGGCGGCGTCCGGAATCTGGAGAACCCTCTGGCCGCCGCCCAGATGGGCCTCATCTACGTCAACCCGGAGGGACCGAAAACCGTCCCGGACCCGCTCACCGCGGCCCGGGACATCCGCGAGACGTTCCGGCGCATGGGGATGAACGACGAGGAGACCGTCGCGCTGATCGCGGGGGGCCACACGTTCGGCAAGACCCACGGCGCGGCCGACCCGGACGCCCACCTCGGCCCCGAACCCGAGGGCGCTCCCCTCGAGGAGCAGGGCCTGGGCTGGAAGAGCAACTACGGCACCGGAAAGGGCGCGGACACCATCTCCAGCGGGCTCGAGGGTACGTGGACACCCACCCCGACGAAATGGGACAACGGCTTCCTCGAGACCCTGTTCGGCTACGAGTGGGACCTGGAACTGAGCCCCGCCGGCCTGTGGCAGTGGATCCCGAGGGACGGCGGCGGGGCGGGCACCGTGCCGGACGCCCACGACCCGTCGACGACACACGCCCCGACGATCCTGACGACGGACCTCGCGCTGCGGTCGGACCCGGTCTACGAGCCGATCGCGCGGCGCTTCCTGGAGAACCCGGACCAGCTCGCGGATGCGTTCGCCCGGGTCTGGTTCAAGCTGACGCACCTCGACATGGGCCCGATCCAGCGCTACCTCGGACCGCTGGTCCCCCGGGAGACGCTGCGCTGGCAGGACCCGCTCCCCGCCGTGGACCACGAACTCGTCGGGCCGGCGGACATCGCCGTGCTCAAGAGCCGGATCCTCGCCTCCGGGCTGTCGGTCTCCCAGCTCGTCTCGACCGCGTGGGCGTCGGCCTCGACGTTCCGCGTCAGCGACAAGCGGGGCGGGGCGAACGGCGCACGCATCCGCCTCGAGCCGCAGCGGGGCTGGGAGGTCAACGCCCCCGACACGCTGGCACAGGTGCTGCGCACCCTGGAGGGGATACAGAAGTCCTTCAACAGTTCCCCGACCTCCCAGGCCGGGGACAAGAGGATCTCACTGGCCGATCTCATCGTGCTCGGCGGAGCCGCCGCCGTCGAGCGGGCCGCCGAGATCGCCGGCCACGACGTCCAGGTCCCCTTCACTCCGGGACGCACGGACGCCACGCAGGAGTGGACCGATGCGGAGTCCTTCGCCCCGCTCGAGCCGACCGCGGACGGGTTCCGCAACTACCGCGGCAAGGGCAACCGGCTGCCGTCGGAGCACCTGCTGGTCGACCGCGCGAACCTGCTGAACCTGAGCGCGCCCGAGATGACCGTCCTCGTGGGTGGCCTGCGGGTGCTGGGCGCCAACCACCAGCAGTCGCCGCTGGGCGTCTTCACCTCGGCGCCCGGGTCGCTCACCAACGACTTCTTCGTGAATCTGCTCGACACGGGCACGGAGTGGAAGCCGACGTCCGCGACCGCGGAAACCTTCGAGGGACGCGACCGCGCCACCGGCGAGGTCAAGTGGACCGGTAGCCGCGTCGACCTCGTCTTCGGCTCGAACTCCGAACTGCGTGCCGTCGCGGAGGTCTACGCGAGCGACGACGCACGGGAGAAGTTCGTGCAGGACTTCGTCGCCGCGTGGCACAAGGTCATGAACCTCGATCGGTACGACCTCGCTTGATCCTCCATCGGGGCCCGGACACCGGAAGAGGCGTCGGGACCGGTCAGCCGGTGTTGATCGGCGACGGTTGACCGGGGCTGCCACCGGCCCCGGCGCGACGCGGTGCAGCCCGGCTCCTCCCAACGGTGGCACATCCGGTACGAGCGGTAGCTGTTCGCGGACGAACGGCATGAGCCGGCCCGAGATGGTGCTCACCCTTGTCGGTGTGATTCGTCCGGCGTAACGTACTTATTGAATAATAATTTTTCACCCTTTTCGGCGTGATTCACCTGGGGCAGCGCGCCTCTTGACCGCCGATTACAGCCGGGCCTCGGGCGACACAAAAAGGAATTTTCGAAGTCGATTCGGAGACCCTTTTTCCGAACGGAGGTGTGCAATCGGCCGCGGCGTACCGCCGTCAGCGCGGCCCATGCGAAGTGGACATAGAGATTCGGGACGAGGAGAGTGAAGCCCCGATGACGACCGCGCAGGAGCGAGCCGACCTGCTGGACAAGATCGGGTTGGCCGCACAGAACAAAGCAGCGCTGGGTCAAGTGCTGGCAACCGGAAACATCGGGCAGGCCACTGAGGGATCGGACGGCCGCATGCAGGCCACCATTCGTATCAACCCGGATGAGCTGATCTGGGATCCTTCTATTCTGGTCATGCCCCATGGAGGCGATATCGAACTCGAGCTCGTCAATGACGACCTGAACACGCACTGCGCGCTCCTGCCGAGCAACGGCGACCGGAAGTTCATCTGGTTGGTGAACCATTCGCGAGGACGGGCCACCCTCAACCTCGACGGGCCGGGCTACTACTGGTTCAGTTCGCCCACGGGCAATGACGAGGGCCGGGGGCTGACCGGGGCCATCGTCGTCCTGGGGGACGCTCCGCCGGAGGCTCGCCTCGACCGCCCCGAACAGCCGCGGCCGTAGAAAGGAGGAGGCAATGACTGTCGCATACGTGGACGCGGGTGAGGCTGTCGACCAGGGAACCCTGAACTACAAGACCCCGGGGGCAGACGTCGCGCCGCCGGTGGTGGCCGACGTCACCTACGAGCGCATCCTCAATGCCCGCGAGGAACCCCAGAACTGGCTCACCTACTACGGCGCCTACAACGGGCAGCGGTACAGCCCGCTGGACCAGATCAACACGGAGAACGTCAAGCGCCTCGCCCCCGCATGGGTCTTCCAGGCCGGCACGACCGGCCTGATCGCGGGCGCGTCGACCTACTCGTTCGAGGCCGCCCCGGTCGTCGTCGACGGGATCATGTTCGTCTCCGGCTGGGACGGCTGGCTCTGGGCCCTCGACGCGAAGACGGGGGTGGAGATCTGGCGGTACAAGCACGCGGTCCCCTTCGACGTGTCCCTGTGCTGCGGGAACGTGAACCGTGGGGTCGCTGTGGCTCAGGGGAAGGTCTTCTTCGTCACGGCGAATGCCCGTGTGCTCGCGCTCGACGCCACCACCGGCAAACGGGTCTGGGAAAAGACCTACGGAGACGTCCGGGCCGCGGAGAGCGCCACGGTCGCCCCGCTGGTCGTGAAGAACATGGTCATCGTCGGGAGTTCCGGCGGCGAGTTCGGCGTACGCGGCCACCTCGACGCGTTCGACCTCGAGACCGGCGAGCACCAGTGGCGCTGCTACACGGTGCCGAAGCCCGGGGAGCCCGGCTCGGAGACCTGGCCCGCCGACGGCGAGGCCTGGGCGCGGGGTGGGGCGAACTGCTGGGTCACCGGCACCTTCGACCCGGAGACGAACCTGCTGTACGTCGGCACCGGCAACCCGGCGCCCGACTTCGACGGAGCTGTCCGCGAGGGCGACAACCTCTTCACGGACAGCGTCATCGCCGTCGACGTGGACAGCGGTCAGATCCGCTGGCACTACCAGTGCACCCCGCACGACGTGTGGGACTACGACAGCATCGCCGAGTGCATCCTGTTCGAGCAGGACGGGCGCAAACTGCTCGGGCACTTCGACAAGAACGGCTACTTCTTCGTCCTTGATCGCACGAACGGCGAGAGGGTCCAGATCACCCCCTTCGTGGACCGCATCACCTGGGGGGCGATCACGAGGGAGGGCCAGGTGACGGCCAAGGTGTACCCGGACAAGGAGGGAGACCCGGTCCACTTCTACCCGGGTCCGGCCGGCGCCAAGGAATGGACCCATGCGGCCTACAGCCCGAAGACCGGTCTCTTCTACGTCCCGGTCCAGGACACCGGCGCCACGGCCACCCGGCGACGCCGGGAGTTCAAGGAGAGCATTCCGTACTGGGGCGCGGGCGTTCAGGTGGACATCGAGGACATGGCGGGGTCCATCAGCGCGTTCGACGCGGGCGGCGAGGAGAAGTGGCGCTGGCGCAACGACCTCCCGATGTGCGCCTCGGTGCTGGCCACCGGCGGTGACCTGGTGTTCGCCGGTGAACCCTCCGGGGAGTTCAACGCGCTCGACGCCCGCACCGGGGAGCTGCTGTGGCAGTTCCAGTGCGGGAGCGGCCACCACAGCAACCCGACCACCTACATGGTCGACGGCAGGCAGTACGTCGTCGTGCCGGTCGGTTGGGGCGGATGGGCCGAGGGGTTCCTCCCCGGCATGCTCGGCGCGGGGCACGGAAGCGCCCTGCTCGCCTTCGCCCTTCCGGAATCGTCGTAGCGCGTGACCGGCGCCTGCCGCAATTCGGGCAGTGAGGAGGTGAATCCATGGAGTCCCAGCTCGCTGTGTGGGAAACCCCCGAGTTCGACGAGATCGGAGTCGCGGCCGAGGTGACCATGTACGTCGCTCGGTTGGAGGACGAGTGACACGGGGCGGCGCCGGACCTGGTCCGGCGCCGCCCGAGGGCCCGGGACGGCCACGGACGGCCGGGCCGACGACGGACCCGGATCTTCGACGAACGGAGTACCGACGTGTTGCTGCGGGTACTGGGATCGGCGGCGGGGGGTGGCTCCCCGCAGTGGAACTGCGGCTGCCCGGTGTGCGCCGCGGTCCGCTCCGGGGCCGGCCCCGCGCGCACCCAGTCGTCGGTCGCGGTCAGCGCCGACCGCCGCCGGTGGTTCCTCGTCAACGCCTCGCCCGACGTCCGCACCCAGATCGAGGCCTTCCCCGGCCTGCACCCGCAGGACGACCGGACGACGCCGCTGGAGGCGGTGCTGCTCACCGACGCCGAGCTGGACCACACGCTGGGCCTGCTCCTGCTGCGCGAGGCCCGCGCCCTGCGGCTGTACGCCACGCCGGCGGTGCGCGAGACCCTGTGTGTCGGCTCGGGGCTTCTGCGCACGCTCGAGCGCTACTGTCCGGTCGAGTGGCGGACAGTGATCCCGGGCACCGACCTCGCCCTGGCGGACGGGCTGTCCTGCCGGGTGTTCGACGTGCCCACCACCAAGCGCGACCGGTTCGGAGCCGGGGTGGACCACGGCCGCGTCGTGGGCTACCGGCTGACCGACGAGCGCAGCGGGGGGACGCTGGTGTACCTGCCGGGGGTGCAATCGCTGACGCCGGCGCTGCGCGTGGAGATCAAGGGCTGCGCATGCCTGCTGCTCGACGGGACCTGCTGGCGCGACGACGAACTCGTACGGCTCGGCCTGGCCGGCAAGACGTCCCGGGAGATGGGCCACCTGCCCATCGACGGCCCGGACGGCAGCCTGGCGCAGCTCCCGTCGCTGGGCGTGGGGCGGACGATCTTCGTGCACATGAACAACACCAACCCGGTCCTCCTGGAGGACGCGCCCGAGCGGCGTATTTTGGAGGAGAGCGGCATGGAAGTGGCCATGGACGGCCTCGAGGTCCAGGTGTAGAGCCGTGACGACGACAACCACGGGAACCGGTGCCGACGCCTTCGTCGAGACGTTGCGGGCCCACTCGCGGCGGTACCACGACCAGCACCCGTTCCACGTCCGGATGAACGCCGGCCTACTGAGCCGCCTGCAGATCCAGGGCTGGGTGGCCAACCGCTTCTACTACCAGGAGAACATCCCCCGCAAGGACGCCGCGATCCTCTCCGACTGCCCCGACCTCGAGGTCCGCCGCCGCTGGATCCGACGGATCGTCGAGCACGACGGCACCGCCGCCGGCGAGGGCGGCATCGAGGCGTGGCTGCGCCTCGGCGAGGCCGCCGGGCTGACCCGCGAGGAGATCCGGGACCACCGGCACCTGGTACCCGGGGTGCGGTTCGCCGTCGACGCCTACGTGAACTTCGCCCGGACCCGCCCGTGGGTGGAGGCGGTGGCGTCCTCGCTCACCGAGCTGTTCGCGCCCGACCTGATGGCGGCGCGGCTGGCCGCGTTCGAGCGGTGGTACCCGTGGATCGCCCCCGAGGGCCTCGCCTACTTCCGCGCCCGCCTGGAGCAGGCCCCCCGCGACTGCGAGCACGCCCTCGAGGTGGTCACCGCGCACTGCCTCTCCGCCGAGTCCCAGGCGCGCGCCGTCGACGCGCTGTCGTTCAAGTGCGACGTCCTGTGGAGCCTCATGGACGCCATCGACCAAGCCTATCCGGAGTGACCGTCATGGACCCGACCCAGAGCGGAACGCCCCGGACCGAAGCCGGCACCCGGCACGGCGTCGGGGTGTCCGGATCGGACCGGCCCCGGTTGGCGCGCCATGTCCGACTGACCTTCTGCCGGACCAGGCGGCGTCAGACCCTGCAGCTCCCCGAGACGGTGGTGGTTCTGAACGGCAGCGGCGCGGACATCCTCGAGCTGTGCGACGGGCGGCACACCGTGGCCGAGATCGTGGCCGAGCTGGGCGCGCGCTACCAGACCGTCCCCGACGACGAGGTGCGGCAGTTCCTGACCCGGCTCGTCGCCCGGCGCTACGTGGAGATCGCCGATGGATAGCCCGTTCGGATTGCTCGCCGAGCTCACCTACCGCTGCCCGCTGGCCTGCCCGTACTGCTCCAACCCGCTGAACATGGCCGGCTACCAGGACGAGCTGGCCACCGACGAGTGGCGGCGGGTGCTGGCCGAGGCCGGTGACCTGGGGGTTCTGCAGTGCCACCTGTCCGGCGGGGAACCGCTGCTGCGGCGCGACCTGGTGGAGATCGTGGCGGACGCCCACGACCTGGGTCTCTACACCAATCTCATCACCAGCGCCCTCGGGCTCTCGCGTCCGAGGGCCGAGCAGCTGCGGGCCGCCGGCCTCGACCACGTGCAGATCAGCATCCAGTCCGACGAGCCGGCCGTGTCCGACCGGATCGCCGGGACCCCGTCCTTCCGACGCAAGATCGAGGCGATGGGCGTGGTCAAGGAGCTGGGCTGGCCGCTCACCGTGAACGTGGTGCTGCACCGGCTCAACATCGACCGCGTCGCCGACGTGCTCGAGCTGGCCGAGGAGGTCGGCGCCGACCGGGTGGAGCTGGCCAACACCCAGTACTACGGCTGGGCCTGGCGGAACCGTGACGCGCTGCTGCCGAGCCGGGCCCAGCTCGAGGCGGCCGAGGTCGCCGTGCGGGCCGCCCGCGAGCGGTTGCGGGACCGCATGGACATCATCTACGTCATTCCCGACTACTACAGCCGCTACCCGAAGCCCTGCATGGGCGGCTGGGCCTCCCGGCAGCTGACCGTGACGCCGAACGGCGACGTCCTGCCCTGCCCCGCCGCCCACACCCTGCCGTTGCCGCGGGCCAGCGTGCGGGAGGACTCGCTGGAGCGGATCTGGGCCGAGTCCCCGGTGATGAACGCGTTCCGGGGGACGGACTGGATGCCGGAGCCCTGCCGGAGCTGCCCCCGGCGGGAGCTGGACTTCGGCGGGTGCCGCTGTCAGGCGTTCCTGCTCACGGGTGACGCCGCCCGCACCGACCCGGTCTGCCACCTGTCGCCCGACCACGGCCTGGTCACCCGGGCGGTCGAGGCCGCCAACGCCGACTCGCGGGCCGACGACCTTCCGCTGATCCCCCGCATACACCGGGCTAACCGCCGAACATCAACGGCAGCACCACAGCGGCGATGATCAGGGTGATCCCGCTCAGCAGGTCCGAGCGGATCCGGATGAGGCGCGCCGCGGCCCTCCCGAGCCGCAGCCCGACCAGCGACATCACCGCCGTGATGGCGCCGAAGACGGAGGCCGAGAACCACGGCGAGAGCCCGAGGAGCCCCAGGCTCGCCCCGGCGAACAGGTTGTCCAGGCTCAGTGTCAACGGGATGCCGAACAGCGCCCACGGTTGGTCCAGCTCCTCCGGCTCAGGGTTCCGAAGGGCCGAGATGACGAGGTAGAGACCGTACCCGCCGAGCGCGGCCGCGCCCACCAGATCGGCGACGCCCCCGACGGCCTCCCCGATCCGGCGACCGACCAACAGCCCGACCAGGGGCATGATCGCGTCCCACAGCCCGAAGGTCAGCGCGACCTGCACCGCGCGCTTCAGACCGAATGGGACGGTGCCGAGCGCGATCGATACCCGGAAATTGTCGAGACTGAGCACGAAACCCAGGACCAGTATTTCCCCGATCATGGCGACGTCGCTGCCCGAGAACGCCCGACGCCGACAGGAACGACTCTGCCTCGGCTAGCATTCGCCATGCTGGAAATGATATCTCAGACGGTCCGCGGAATAAACCCGGTAATCCAATTTCCGGCAGTTTCTCGACACTGCTCGCCCGACGGCGGTTTGCAGGCTTGCCAAGGCACCTGACGAGCTCATTCGCGGTGGTCCGTCCGCTGCAGCGCGCGGGGCTCGCCACCCCACGGGGTCTGCTCCCGGAAACACTCCCACCCCGATGGAAATCCGCCGGAGCCAGGAGCCGCCTGCGGACGAGAGCTTGCGATTAATCAGCTGAGGCACTGGCGCCGGGAAACGCCCATCCGGCGTACGAATCAACGGACGGTCGGTAAGCGGATCGAGTCTGTGCCGCGACAGATGAAGATGAACCTGTTCCCGGGCATTCTTCATCCTGATTCCTTCACCACTTACCGAGTAAGCCGTCCGCACCCCCTCTTCGATTGTCGGCCCGCGGGCGTCGTCTCCTGGAGCCCCACTCGATGAGGAATGGGCCGCTGTGCGCGATTCACCGGTGCTCGCCGGCTGGTTCGGGCTGCCGAACGATGAGTTTCTCCTGCCCTGGAGGTCTGTCTCAGCGCAATGGCCCGGCGGGCCGAAATCGAACGGCAAGACTCAGCGGGAAGGGAACTTCGACCATGAACTGACGACCTCCGTCGTCGGCGTGGCTCCCTGGCCAGTGCCCTCCAGGAGTTCTCCGTCTCCTCGGCTGCCGGAAGGGGCTGCCGACAAGGGGTGGAGGTGTCGTTGTCCGGCGTGCGACGCCGCAGCCGTTCCGCCACGACCTCTGCGTCGTCCCGCACCGAGACGGCCAGGAGGCTGAAGGGAGCCGTGGGCCGCAGTTCGACGCACACCACGGGCCTGCCGGGCCGTACCGCCACGAAGTCCTGCCCACCGGGGTGGCTCCGCGTGCCGACGCACAGCACGCCGGGAATCCAGACGCCGTGCAGGACCACTCCGCGCAGGGCCCGCCACCAGCTGGGCTCCACCGTCACCCGGCGTACGGCCGTCAGTGGCACGCGCACGCCTCCGCGGCGCGCGGCGGCCTTTTCCCACCACGGCAGGCGCACCACGAGGTCGTCGCCCTGCACCAGGATCCGTGCCATGTCCCCTCTTTTCCATGCTCGCTCCGGCCGGGGTGGCGGCACGAGGGACGACACCGGCCGCGCCCGCCGTCGTCTCTCGCGGACGGCCCGCCTGATCCACTGCCGCGCCATGAGGCCTGCCGCAGACGACAGAGAGGTACGGGTCCTCACGGCACTACGCGTCGGGGTCACGAAGGCCGGCTGCGTCATGCCGCCGGAGCGGCTCGACGCAGTGCTACCGCTGAGGGATGCCGAGTTCGCGGCCGCGGTAGAAGCCCTCCCGTTCCTCGGCGACGTACGGGGCCATGGCGGCACGCCGTTGCGCCTCCGCCTCGGAGGACCGCCACGCGTCGCAGGTCTCCCGGGAGTCCCAGAACGACACCCCGGTGATCTCCTGTCCGTCCTCGGACCAGTAGGCGTAGGCGCGGCGGAGCCCCTGCGGGGCGGGTTCCGGCCGCCACTCCTTCTCGAAGTCCTCCAGGGTGCCCGGCCGAATGCGCCGCGTCGTCACCCAGACGAAGTGCTCTTCCATCGCAGCCTCCTCCGCAACGCCGGTCGGCTCACCGAGCTCTCTCCGACCACCGTAGGCCCGCGGCACGCTCTCCGCCTGCCTGGGACGCCGGCGCCGCCGATCCCGGCTCGCGGGCCTGATCGCATGAATCGTTTCCTGTTATGGGGGCCGACGACCGACCATGGAGAGGGAGAAGGCAGTGCAGTCGGGGGCGGGAGTCGTCGGCGGTGAGGGCGATGAAGGGTTCGATCCGGCTCGGAAGTGTCCGGGGCCTGGCGCTGCGGGCGCACTGGAGCGTGCCGTTGCTCATGCTGCTCCTCGCGTACGGCCTGGCGGCCCGGACACTGCCCGGGTACGTGCCGGGCCTGGCGCCGGTGGTGTACGCGGTCGCCGGAGTGGCCGGAGCCTTGCTGCTGCTGGCGAGTCTGGTGGTGCACGAGGCCGCGCACGCGCTGACGGCTCGCAGGGCGGGGATCCCCGTGCAGGACATGACATTGTGGGCGCTGGGCGGGGTCACTCGGATGGACCAGCCGACGACACCGCGAACGGCCTTCCTGGTCGCCGCCAGCGGGCCGCTCGCCAGTCTGCTGCTCGGCGCCGTCGGTATCGGCGCGGCTGCCGCGGTCGCGGCGACGCTGGGCTGGCGGATCCCGGTCGCCGTACTGGGCTGGCTCGGTGGCACGAACCTGTTGCTGGGCGTCTTCAACCTGCTGCCCGCCGCGCCCCTGGACGGAGGCCGGCTGACGCAGGCCCTGCTGTGGTGGCGTACGGGGGACCGCGAGCGGGCTCAGCGGGCGGCAGGACGCGGTGGCCAGGTCGTCGGCATGGCGCTCGCCATCCTGGGCTGGCTGGCGTTCGCCCGGGGACTGACGGCGGGATTGTGGCTGATCTTCGTCGGCCTCTTCGTGGCGGGCGCCGCGGCGGCCGAACGCCGGTGGGCCGAGCTGGTCACAGCCCTGCGGGGCGTACGGGTCGGGCAGGCGATGACCACTCCGGTGGTCACCGGCCCCGACTGGCTGACCGTGGACCGCTTCCTCTCCGAGGTGACCGCGCAGGCGGGGCACTCGGTGCTGCCGCTGCTCGACTTCGAGGGTCACCCCAGTGGCGTCGTACAACTGCGCCGACTGGCCGGCCTGCCGTTCGAGAAGCGGGCGTCGCTGCGGGTGCGCGACCTCGCGACCCCGCTGTCCCGATGCACGCTCGCCGCACCGGACGAGCTGCTGAACTCCGTCCTGGAGCGCCTCGGCACCACCGGGCTCCTCCTGCCGATCCTCGTGATGGACGGCGGCCGGCTGAGCGGAATCATCACCGCGCACGACATCGACCGGTTCCGCCGGCACTCTCGGCTTTCGTCGGCGCCCCCGCCGCCCTCCGGACCGCCGTGAGGACGCCCGGCTTCCGTGTCCGGAGCGATCGGGTGCCCTCGCGAGCCCCGGGTGCGGCAGACCTCCCGGGCCGTCGGAAGCGGGACATGATGGAAGTGGAGTACAGATGTGTTCCGTGAGGAGGAGTACGGCATGGCCGGGTCAGACTCTGGCGGCACCGAGGGCACGAGGGACGGCAAGTCGCGGTTCGACGACATCTACGACCGGCCGGATCCGCGCGCGTACTTCAGGCGGCTGGCCCCGCTGGAGTACGAGATCCCGCACCACGCCCAGCCGGTCTTCCGGCAGGTCGCCGCCGAACGGGCCGCACTCGACGACGGCCGGCCGCACAGGCCGGCGGTGCTGGACGTGTGCTGCTCGTACGGGATCAACGCAGCGCTGCTCAACCACGACGTGACGCTGGCGGAGATGTACCAGCGGTACACCTCCCCCGCTTGCCGGACGATGTCGACGGCGGAACTGGCGGCACGGGACAAGGAGTTCTACGCCGAGCGGCGCCGACCGGACGCCGTGCCGGTCTTCGGCCTGGACGTCTCGGCACCCGCCGTGCGCTACGCGCTCGAGGTGGGGCTCCTGGACGCCGCCTTCACCGACGACCTCGAACAGGGCTCGCCCGGCCCCGGGCTGAACCGCGCGCTCACCGAGGTCGGCCTCGTCACGCTGACCGGCGGCGGCAGCTACGTCACCGCCCGAACGTTCACGGCGCTGCTGGACGGTGCCCGGAGACCGGTGTGGGTCAGCGCGTTCGTGCTGCGGACGGTGTCGTACCAGCCGATCGTCCGGGCCTTGGCCGCACACGGTCTGAGCACCACCGTCGATGCCTCCCGCACCTATCCGCAGCGCCTCTTCACCGACGAGCAGGAACGGCGGTACGCGATCGCGGCGGTACGGGCGCTGGGCGGCGACCCCGCGGGGCGCGAGGAAGCCGGCCGTTTCCACACCCTGCACTACGAGTCCCGACCCGACACGCCATGAAAGCCGAGCGGGAAGCACCACGCGAGCCGTTGGCACCGCCCACGGGGTGAAGCGGCCGCGGGGCAGGACCGGAGCCGCCCGACCGATCTCGGGCCGCACAATACGCAGCCGCCTGGACGGGGCGGAGCTCTCGGTCATCACACGGCGACCACGTGCACGTCCGTCGGCGTGAGGACCGTCAGGTAGGCCTCGATGTCCCCCGGATCGGTGGTGAAGACGACCGCACTGCCGTGCCGGGCCGCTGCCAGGGCCACCCAGGCGTCCACCGCGTCCGGCCGCTTCTTCGCCGGCAGGGCCGCCCGCCCCAGAGCGGTGCCGATGCGCCGCCAGTCCGCGAGGTCGGGGCCCGTCGCACAGGCCAGACACTCCGGACGACCCGCCTTCGTCTCGCGCACGGGCGGCTCGGACGTACGGGCCTGCGGGACGGTGCAATCCTTCAGCACCCCGGACAGGGCGTGCACCAGCGCCGGCTGGGGGCGCCACACCTGGGCGAGGACCGGGCCGAGCACCAGCGCCCGGTGCGGGACCGTGCGCAGTCCCTCGTGGAGAGCCACCGCCTTCGCCTTGCGGTCGGCGAGCGCGATGAGCATGCCCGTGTCGTACACCGGCACCCGTGCGTTCACGCGGCGTGTCCCGGACGGCGGTCGTGCCGGTCCCGGCCGTGGACGAGGCCCAGGGCCTCCTCGACCTCGCGGCGTTCCTGCTCCGTCAGCTCCGCGGCCGGTTCCGGGGCGGGTTCGGCGGGCAGCCCGTCCGCTGCCCGCTCCGCCCGGGCGATGAGCGCGTCCACCTCGGCGAACTGTTCCTCTATGGCATCACTCTCGGTCATCTGGCGGATCGCGGCATGCACCAGGTAGGCCGAGACGTCCATGCCCGCCCGTTCCGCGTGCTGCCTGATGCGTTCGGCCTGGTCCTGCTCCAGGCTGATACTGATCCGTGTCCTCGCCATGAAGGCATCGTAATACGCGTATGACGGCAGGGCGAGCGCAACAGGATGTGCGCAACCCGGACCCGGGCCCCCACGGTACCGACGGAGATCACCCCGTCACCGGGCTTCAGACAGCCCGCTCGATGTGCTCGAAGACGTCCGAGCCCGTCTCCCGCTGCCGGGCCGGAAGGTCGGCCCGGTCGGCGACATCGCGGGCTTCGGAGCCTTGAAGTGCTCGCACATCCGGGCGGTCCAGCAGATCGCGACGAAGCGGCCTGGAGACTGGCCCGGATCACCCGGCACCCCGACGAAATGGCGTACCGGGTCCATGGACAGCTTCGTCGGTGAAGGAGGGCCGGCCTCGGCTCGCGAACGGTACCTGCACCAACGGCTCCTCCTGGTTTCCGTGGGAGTGCCGCCAGTCCTCCATGCTCCTGGAGAGCACTACTCTGCTCTCTGGGCGGCAGCCCGCGCGGTGCGTAGCCTCTTCCTTGGACTCGGCACGACTGATCAGTCCTCCGCCTGGGGAGGTTCCACCCGCGAGCTTTGAGGGGGTGCTGGGGCGTGGGCAAGTGGCGCGTTCGGGTACGAGGCCCTGGTGGGGAAGGCCTGTACGGCGCGGGCGTTCTCATCGGTGACGGCCTGATACTGACCTGCGCCCATGTCGTGGCCGAAGCGCTCGGACTCCCCGCCGAGCACATGATCCCCAGCGGCACCACGATCCTGGTCGACTTCGCCCCGTCCGGGGACGTGCGGCCACGGCGTGCGCGGACGGTCGAGGGCGGCTGGTTCCCCGTGCGGCCCTCGTCCGGAGACATCGCGGTCCTGGAGCTCGATGAAGGCGAGCAGCCCGCCGGGGCGCGGCCGACGGCGCTGTATCCGGGAGAGGGGACGGAGCGGACCGAGGTGGGCGTCTACGGCCATCCGCGCCGCGGCCTCGGCGACGGCCTGTGGGTCGAGGCGACCGCGACCGGGCCCGGCGGCCCCAACCCGGCATGGCGGCAGTTGGACGGGAGGGTGAACGGGGTGGCGATCCAGCGGGGCTTCAGCGGGGCCGGTGTGTGGGACCACCGCGCCGGCGGTGTCATCGGCCTCGTTGTCGCCGCGTACGCCTCGTCCGTCGAACGGGTCGCCTGGATGTTTCCGCTGGCCGCCGTGGGCCGCGAATGGACGCCGCTCGCCTCCATGATTGCTCCGGCCGCCGCAGCTCCGACAGAACTGACGGCACGTCAATGTGCTGAACTGGCCCGGATGATCGCCGCGATCCCTGCGTTCGGCACGCTCGGCGGCCGTCAGGATCTCGTCTCGTTGCTGCGCCCGGAGATCGGAGCGGTGGTGGCCGAGCGTCCTGAACCACACGCGCACCTGTACCACGTGGTGCGCACCAGCTCCGACTACGAAGGAGGTCTGGAAGAACTCATCGGCGCAGTACGCGCGTTGGTAGGAGACTCCCGTGCCGTCCGATCGATCGCCGCCGAGCTTCGGCGTTCCACGGAGGAGGAGCTCCGGTGAACGGGCATTCGACACTGTGCGTGGCCGAACCTGTCCACGCCATGATGGCTCACGGGAAAACGGGGATGGCGGACACAATTGACGACTCGTCGGAATGGGTACGCACCAGCAGACTGGTGGAGGCCCTGGAACGCACCAGGCCCATGCGGGATCCGGATTCACGGCGCCAGTGTCTGGAGGTGGCGGGAAGCCGGCTGAACATCGAGCTGACGGGACTCGTGGCGGAAGGCATGTCCGCGCGAAGTCAGTTCTACGACATCGTGAGGCTTCTGGGCGACATTCCCGGCGGCCTCATGGTGCTCGCCGACACGTTACGTTTCTTCGCCCCCGGCGCCAGGTCCACCGAGGCGTTCCATCACCTGGTGCACTCAATGTTCGTGCAGCCTCCTCTGACAAAGGCCCAGTTACAGGAGATACACGGCCTGTTGCGCCAAGCTCCCGCTGTGCCCGTCGTGCGGATACATCGCGCGGCACGCGGCACCTACGAACAGCTCCCCGCGGGGCAGGACGACATAGTTCTGGCCTTTGACCACCTGGTGCAGGCGAATGCACGGGCGGACGGCCTCTTCCCCTTCCTGCTGTACGTCGAGTATGTCGCCGCCCTCACGCCCGTCCGCCTGCGCCGGCAGATGAGCCGGTGGAACGCCTCGGTGGCCGACGGCCTCGGTGTGCTCGACACCCTGGAGGCACTGGCCGCCGAACTCTCCCCCGTACGGCCGGAGCACGCCGAAGGCATGGCCTACCTCGCGATCCGGATCGAGCGGACGGACGACGCCGACGGTGACCGCGACAACGGCTACGACAGTGGCGGTGGCTACGGCGGCGGCCACGACAGCGGCCACGGCGGCGATGGCGAGTACCTGGTGTCCTCGTGGACGAAGGAGGACACCTCCTCCCCGGCCCGTCCGGACTTCCTCGACTTTCCCTGTTCCGAGGAGGATCTGGAGATGACCGTCGAACGCGCCATCTCCAGCGGGGAGTCCCTCCTGGCCGGCCTCGACACCCCCGTACAACTGGAGTTCCTGCTCGGCCGGGATCTGGTCGACCTTCCCGTCGAGGAGTTCTCCACCCATCGCTCCTCCGGTCTGCCGCGCTCCCTGGTGCGCCACTACCAGACGGTGATCCGCAGCCTCGAACGGCAGCACGACCCCGCCATCCAGCGGGTGTGGCGGCGCCGCTGGCGCAGCATGCGCGAATCCCCTCACGAGTGCGCCTGGCACGCGTGCGGGGGGTTGAGCGGTCTGAGCCCTTCCGGTCTTCAGGAAGTCCTGGGCCGGGACATGGCCGGACGTGTGGTCGCGGTCGCTCTGCTCGACGCTCCCCGAAGACCCGAGCCCGGCATCGTCCATCCGTACGATGTGGCGCTGCGCGAGGGCGTCCCTGCGATGCTGTGGAGCCGCTCGACCGACGCGGTCCAGACCCTGGACGACCTGGCGAAGCAACTGTTCGCGACGAACCAGCTGAACACCCTGGCCGCGAAGATCCACGAGGTCCGGGGCGCACAGGCCTTCGACGGAGTACTCCTGCTCATCGATGATCCCGAAAACGTCTACGTGCCCTTACGGCGCTACGAATCGCCACGGCACAGGGAAGGACGCGGTCATGAGTGACGGCCAGCCCGCCGACGACGGTTCCCCTCCGGACGCCCGGCCGGCCCGCGGCCTTCAGGACACCGCGCCGTGGTGGGTCTATCACGGTGACGGTCGCACTCTGGAGGCCCCCGATCTCGACGACGTACTCATGGGCCCACCGCCCTGGCGCACCTTCGACGGCGGCCCCCTGCAGCCTCGCCCGGCCGAGGACGAGAGGGAGGTGACACGCCGTATCGGCCCACCTGCGCGCGACGGGGATCCGCGGCGCCCCGTCGATGTCGACGAGGTGGACATGGTCAACGCAGCCCTGTATCTGCGCCGCCCGCTGCTGATCACCGGCCGTCCGGGCACCGGAAAGTCGAGCCTCGCCTACCGTGTGGCCCGCGAGTTGCGACTGGGCCGCGTCCTGCGCTGGCCCATCACCACCCGCACCACGCTGCGCTCCGGACTGTACGAGTACGACGCCATCGGCAGGGCACAGGACGCCGCCGCCCACCGTGCCGTGGCGGAGGCGGAAGGAGGGCCTGCCGACGGACTCGCCGCCGAACGGACCGGTATCGGCGACTACATACGGCTCGGCCCCCTGGGCACGGCCCTGCTGCCGTACCGCCTGCCCCGCGTCCTGCTCATCGACGAGCTGGACAAGAGCGACGTGGACCTGCCGAACGATCTTCTCAACATCATCGAGGAGGGCGAGTACGACATCCCTGAGCTGGTCCGCTCCGCCCCACGTGAGCCGGAAGCCGAGGTGCTCACCGCCGACCCCGGTGCGACGGCCCGGATCTCCCACGGCCGGGTGCGCTGCCGTGCTTTCCCCCTCGTGATCATCACTTCCAACGGGGAGAAGGAGTTTCCGCCCGCTCTGCTGCGCCGCTGCCTGCGCCTCGAGCTGTCGCCGCCCGACGTGGACCAGCTGGCCGCGATGGTCGCGGCCCGTTTCGGGCAACGGGCGGCCGGCCGGAGTCAGGAGCTCGTGAGGCTCTTTGTCGCCCGCAGCGCGCGCGAGGGGGGCATGTCCGCGGACCAGTTGCTCAACAGCGTCTATCTGGCGACGTCCGACCGGTTCGGCGGTGACGAGCACTGGGACAGGCTGGTCGGCTCGCTGTGGCGCAGCCTCGACGCGGCGGGGCCGTGATGTCCGCCGGCCATAGTGCTCCGACGCCTCCGTCCGGCCCTCGGAGCGGCACGGACTTGACGCCGTACGAACTCGCCGACGGCCTGTGGCTCGCCATGTGCCTGGCCGGGCGCACCCGCCCTCCGGACCGAGCACCCTTCGCCGCGGTGCGGAAGCGGCGGGAACCACCGCCCCCTGCCGAGCCACCGCGTCCCGCCCCGGCACCTGCGCCGAAAGCGGAGCGGGAGGCCGAGGCCGAGGCCGAGGCCGATCAAGAAAGGGAGCAGGGCGGCAGGGCGCGGGGGAAGCCCTCACCCAGGCCCGTTCCGGTACCTGCGCCGGGGCCCGGGTCACCGGCCTCGCCTGCCGTCCCGGCCCTCCACGTCGTCGACGCCGCGGTTCCTCTCCCCCGCTTCCCGGGCGCCGAAGCGGTGGCCGGCGCGTGGAGCGCTGTCCCCGGGCTGGAAAACAAGCGGCTGCTGGAACAGGCGCTCCGCCCGTTACGCCGGACCGTCGCGTCGCGGCACGAGCGGGAACTCGATGAGGAGCTGACCGCCGAGGCCCTCGCGGAGGCCGAGCCCCGGCTGCTCCGGTACCGCCCCACCCGGGAACGCTGGCTGGACCTGGTGCTGATCGTGGACGCCGGGGTGTCGATGGCCGCGTGGCGCCACAGCGTGGCCGAGTTCTCCCGGCTGCTGTACGGCCTTGGCGCCTTCCGTACCGTCAGCGTCCGGCTGCTCGGCACGGACCAGGAGGCCGACGACGGGCTCCGGCTGCGCGGACCCGGCCCGTCCGCCCCCGCCTTCGACCTCACGGACCCGGTACGGCCGTCCCGGCGCCGGGCCGTCATGGTGCTCACCGACGGGACCGGGCCCGCATGGCGGTCCGGGGCCGCGCAACGACTCGTCGCACGCTGGGGTGAACGTGTCCCGGCCGTCGTCGCCCATCTGCTGCCCCGTCGTTCCTGGCACCGCACCTGGGTCGCCACCCGTCCCGCCCGGATCCGTGCAACCGGTCCGCTGCCCTGCGGCTCGAGGTGCACGGCAGTGGTGCCGACGGCCGGATCCGCAGGCGGTCCCGACGCGCGGACCGCCGTCGAATCGGCCGTGCCCGTCGTCGAGCTCACCGCGCGGTGGCTGGGGCGGTGGGCGCACCTGATGACGGGAGAACGCGGCGACTGGCCCGGCGCCCGGGTGCTGTCCGCGGAAGCGGTCTCCTCCGAAGCCGGCGTGCGGGACGGGCATGCCCGGGCGGACGAGGACCTCGTCTCCGCACGTCCGCCGACACCGGCCGAACGTGTCCTCGAGTTCCGTGCCGCCGCGTCCCCCACCGCCTTCCGGCTCGCGCAGCATCTCGCGGTCGCGCCCCTCGACCTCGCCGTGATGGAGACGGTCCAGCACCTCACCCAACCCGGTTCGCGCCCCGCCCACATGGCCGAGGTCCTCACCTCAGGGCTGCTCGTCACGGAGGACGGCACGTCAACCGACCCCTTCGGGCCGGCCGCGCACCGGTACGCCTTCCTGCCCGGGGTGGCCGAGGAACTCCTTGCCACCAGCGGGCGTGCCGCCACGGTGGAGGTGATGCTGCACGTCATCAGCCGTCTCGCGGAGTCGCTGCCCGAACTGCGGGACCTCGCCCACGTCCTCGCGGCTCCGTGGTCCGACCGGCCCATCGCCATACCCGAGAAGTCGAGCGGCGACTTCATTCCCTTCATTCGTACGCTGCGTGCTCTGTCCGGTCCGTATCTGCCCTGGGCCAACCGGCTGAGCGCGCGCGTCAAGCGTTTTTCGGCACAGGACACCGGCGCTGATCCCCTAGAATTCGGGGGGCCAATCATGCCCGAAAAACCTGCGTCCGAACCTTGTTCAAAATCGGTCACAAGAGAACAGTTGCAGGCCGATACCGAACGTGCAGCACCGGCGGCCGAAGGACAGGCTGCGGCGGACAGAGGAGACCACAGTTCGATGAACGATGCATATGTACGGACACCGGGCCCCGTGGAGCGCGCTATCGCCGAACGGCGTAAGGCGGGCAGCCCACCACCCGTTTGGGGGAATGTTCCGCCCAGGAATGTGAACTTCACCGGACGGGTGCTCGCACTCCAGGACCTGCATGCACGTCTGACTCAGGGAACCACCGCGATTTTGCCTGAAGCACTGCACGGAATGGGCGGTGTCGGCAAGTCTCAGATTGCCATTGAATACTCCTATCGCCATAGTTCTGACTATGACATCGTTTGGTGGATACCCGCCGAACAACCAGCTCAGATCCGTGCTGCCTTCGTGGACCTGGCGCAACGCTTGCGACTGCCCACCAGTTCCGAAGCCAACACCGCGGTTCCAGCCGTCCTGGAAGCCCTCCGACGGGGCGAGCCCTATCGCAACTGGCTCCTGGTGTTCGACAACGCTGAAAGCCCGGAAACAGTCACACCATTCTTCCCACGGGGCGGCACCGGCCGGATTCTCGTCACTTCCCGAAACGGACAATGGGTCAACATGGCACGGACCATCGAGGTTGATGTTTTCGCGCGCGCGGAGAGTATCGAGCTTCTGCGACGCCGGGGCCCCGAGCTCACCGACGAAAAAGCGGACCGGCTGTCCGAAGCACTCGGCGACCTTCCGCTCGCCATCGAACAGGCTGCGGTCTGGCTCACCGAGACCGGTATGCCGGCCGAAGAATATCTCGAACTCTTCGAAGGAAAAAGGGAAGAGTTCGTCAACCGTCGTGCGGAACTGCTGGAACTCGCACCGCCGATGGACTACCAACTTCCCGTGGCCGCCGCCTGGAACGTGTCCCTCGACCGTTTGCGGGACACCAACCCGGGAGCTCTCCAACTCCTCCAGGTCTGCTCCTACTTCGCACCCGAGCCGGTCTCCCGCAGCCTCTTCATGGCAGGCCGCAACGCCGCGCTGCCCGGACTGCTCGGGCAGGTGCTGAGCGACCCGATCCGCCTCGGGCAGGCACTGCGAGAGGTCAACAGGTACGCCCTCGCGCGCATCGACCACCGCACCAACAGCATCCAGTTGCACCGCCTCGTCCAGGCCGTGCTCATCGACCAGATGAGTCCCGGGGAACGCGAGTCGATGCGCGAGGCGGCCCATCTGCTGCTCGCCGGCGGCGATCCCGGGGAGCCCGGGGTGACCTCGAACTGGCCCCGCTACGCCGAACTGCTCCCGCACATCCGGGCCTCGCGAGCGGTCGAGTGCGACAACCAGTGGGTGCGGAACCTCATCGTCAACACCATCACCTACCTCTTCACCTGGGGCGATCACGACGCCTGCCTGGAGCTGGCGCAGGAGGCGCTCCGGACCTGGCGGGCCAATATCGGCCCGGACGACGCCCAGACACTGACCGTGGCCCGCTACTGCGGCCACGTCCTGCGCGCACTCGGCCGCTATTCCGAGGCCTCACAACTCGACGAGGACAGCCTGGAGCGGCGGCGCAGGACCGCCGGGGACAATCACGAGGACACCCTGCTGGCCGCCCGCGCGGTCGCCGTCAACATGCGTGCCGCAGGGGACTTCTCCTCGTCCGTCAAACTCAACAAGGAGTCCTACGAGCAGGCGGTGCGCTCCTTCGGCGAGCGGGACCCCATGGCCATCGCGGCGGCCGTGGACTACGGAACGGCGCTGCGCCACACCGGCGATTTCCTCACCGCCCGTGACCTCGACGCGACCAGTCTCCAGCTCGCGGTGGACGTCCTCGGCGAGGACAGCCTGCTGACCATGATGCTCGTCAGCCTGCTCGCGGTCGACCTCCGGGAGTGCGGCGACTACGTGGGCGCCTGCGAAATGCAGGAGAACAACTCGATCCGCTTCGAACGCCTGGCGGGCAGCGAGACCCCCATCACCCTGATGGCACTGCGCCATCTGGGCGAGGCACGCCGCAAGGCGGGGGACCACGAAGGAGGCCTCGCGGCCTGCCTGGAGGCGTGGGAACGCAACCGGCGCCGCTACGGCGACGACCACCTCAACACCCAGTGCGCGGCGTCGAGCCTCGCCATCGCCCAGCGCCAGGCCGACCACCTGGACGAGTCGGTGGAGTTGGGGACGAAGACCCTGGAGCAGTTCAAGGGAAGCCTCGGGGAGAGTCACCCCTTCACCTTCGGCGTCATGACGAACCTGGCGATCTCGTTGCGCCGCAAGGGACAGGCCGAGCAGGCCGCCGCCCTGGACAGGCAGGCCTACGACGGCCTGATCGCCACCGTGGGACCCAACCACCCCTACACCTTGTCCGTGGCCATCAACCTGGCCAGCGACCTGCTCACCCTGGGGGACCCGCAGGCCGCGGCCGAACTGGACGAGGAGGCCCTGCGGCGCACCACTCAGGAACTCGGCGAACTCCACCCGACGACCCTGGCCTGCGCGCTCAACCTCTCGGCCGACCTGCGTGTCCTGGGCAGGATGAAGCGGGCCGAGAGCCTGTACGCCGCGACGCTGAGCTCGTTCCGGCAGGTCCTCGGCCAGCAGCATCCGGCGACGACGGCCGCCACCAGGGGCGACCGCGCCGACTGCGACGCCGAGGTGTACCAGATCTGAGGGCGGGGGCGGACAGGGCTTCCGCACCGACCCATCCCTAGGTGGGGTGGGGCGGTGGTACGGCCACCGCTTCGGCCCTCCCGGCCCGTTCCATGCCCCCGGTCCCCTCCGCCGCCTCCACGGTCTCCGTCACTTCCGGGTGCCGTCGGCCGATCCACTCGGCCAGGGCCAACGGGTCGGCCGGGGCGGCCTCCTCGGCCACACGCAGCTGGACGGCCCGCACCAGTTCCGGCCGGCCCAGCAGTGCGGCGGCGGCGGCCCGGTTCCCGCGGCCCCGTGCCGCCAGACCGAGGCCTATCCATGGACTCGACGCCTCGGGCCGGGCCATGAGCTGCTGCCGGTAACCGCGCAACGCCGCGTCGAAGTCACCGTCCAGCAGTGCTGTGTCGGAGAAGGTCGCGCCCAGTGTGTCCGGATGCTCGCGCAGCCAGTCCAGTCTTCGCGGGTCCTCCCACCGGATCTTCACCAGTTCGGCCCGCACGGCCCGTTCGCGGGGCAGGACGTCGGTCTGCAGGGCGGACCTCTTCGCCCCGGGGCAGGCAGCCCGCGGGGTCCGGATCCAGCTCTCGGCCAACGCCCCGATGTCGGACGCGGCCGGCCGGCCGTTCCGCAGCCGCCACATGCCGAGATTGTCCGCGGCGGCCAGGGCGGCGTCCGTCTCGATGTGCGCGGGCAGGGGCTCCTCGCACCAGCCGGCCAGAAGCTCCTGCATGTTCGTCACGAACCACACCCCCAGCTCGGTCAACTCCCCGCACGTCAGCAGGTCGTCGAGGACGGCGAGCGTGCTGCGGCGCCATCGCGCGTAGGCGAAGCGGGCGCGGAGGGCCTCCTGTCCGGACGCCACCGGGTGGTACCGGCGCCAGAAAGCGACAATGCCCAGGTAGGCGTACACGCCCTGCAGGAGCCCCGAGACCGGACGAGGGTCGAGACGCCACGGGGCGTAGTGGAGCCCGCCGTCCCCTTGCCTCGTCAGCGTGACGAGATCCAGCAGGGCACCCAGCTTGACGTGCTGGAACTCGTGGACCAGGCCGACGGCCAACGATGTGGGACTCAAGGGGAGTTGCAGCATGACGCCGCCGAAGGACTCGGGCGAGCTGACGCTGTAGGGCTCCCCTTCCGTGACGGGTGCCAGCGGAACCAGGGAACGCATGGTGTACGCGAGGCCGTCGGCGGTGTCGGGCTGGCTGCGGACCAGAGCCTCCCACGCCTGCTCGGTCAGGGCCTGCCACCGCTGCCTGCTCTGCTCGTTCAGCAGGGCGGGCTGCTGTCCTGCCACGAAGGGGGCGTACGGGTCGGTGTCGTCCAGCGCGAGGCGCAGGCCGTGCCGTGGTCCCTCGGCCCGGACCTGCGGCAGCGGACGCCAGCCGGGCACCGTCGACTCCAGTGGTTCCGGCAGCAGCACGCACGCCCCCCTCGGCGAGACCACTGCCACGCTGCCGCCCCCTCGGCCCGCCCAGCGCACGGTCGCGACATGGGTCTGGGGTCGTATGTCGTCGGCATCGGCGCGGGGAAGCAGGACGGTTCCCAGCGAGGGGAGGTGGAGCGTGCCGCCGTCCGGCACGGGCGCCCGGGTGTGGAACTCGAGGCCCGCGCGGATCGCGGCGGCTGCCGCAAGGGTGTGGAAGTACCCGACCTCCGTCCACAGCGGGACACTGCCGGACCTGACACCCCGCAGACGCCGCAGCACGTGTGCGGCCCAGACACCGGTGGACGGGTACATCAGGATCTCTTCGAAAGCGTCCGGGTCCTCGTACTGCACCCTGCCGAGCAGGTCCCAGGCGGAACGCACCAGGGGCAGGGGCCCCATCGTGGCGGGATCGGCCGCAACGGCCTCGAACACCATACGGATCAGGAGCAGTCGCTTGCTCTTCTGCCCGTACCGGAGCTGCCCGAGAGCCTCTGCGTCACCGCCGCCCACAGACAGCTGGGCAACGGATTCCACGGGCAGGCGATGCCTGCTGCCGAAACCTTCCCGCACCTCCTCGAAAGAGAGTGGGGAAGATGATAATGGCTGGTTTCTGTCCCTCAATTAACGGCCTCCAGTCGACGCCACGGAGCCATTCCCCGCCGCGCTCCCGCTGCCGGGTAAAAGGAAAACAGAGCCACTCAGCAACTGCCGCTCTGCGCCGAAGCAATGAACGGCTCCGGCAGTTCGACCTGGAGAAGAATGCGCCGCGCGGAACGATCGAGGTCCCCCGAAGGACACAGCAGCAGTTCGTCCAGGGAAAGTTCAGCCACATTCAGCAGTTCCGTCGCTATGACATGCTTCGCGCGTTCCATCCGACCCGTCCCCCTGTCTGGCGCCCTTGACTGGACCTCGTCTCTCATGATGCCCGTGTACAGACAACGGGGGAAGGGGACCCTTGCCTGCGAAACCGAAGAGACCGGCGGGCCGTCCTGCCGGGCGTCACTCGCCCCCGGCGCCTCCTCGGCTCCACTCCAGAGACACCACGAAGTTGGCCTCCGTCGAACCCCGGGCGACGATCACCCCCGCCTCCAGGGACAGCTTGATGCCGAACTCGACACTCACCCGGTCCGGAGTTTCCGGAAGGTGCCGCAGCTTCTCCCACACCGCCACGGCGACGGGACGAATCCTGTCCAGGGACTGCTGAAGGGTCTCCTGGGCAACCGCCGCCACCTCCCCCGGCCGCGCCACCCGGACGATCCCGTCGGACTCCTCCGACACCTCGACCCGGATGGATTCACCGCCGTCGACCGGAACCTCGATCACGTAAGACACGATGCCCGCCCCATTCCAGTCCCTCGCCCGGACCAAACCCTCAGCAGGATAGGCGGGCCACGACGGATCCACACGGAAGAACGGATCATCCGCACCAGGACACGCGGCACAACCCGCGAAAGGAACCGGCGAAAGGAACCCGCGAGGGAAACAAGAGGAACAGGCGCCACAAAGGAAACAAAGGGAACAAAGGGAACAGCGGCGGCAGACGAGTCGGGCTGTACGCCGGGTTCTGTTCCGGCGGGTCCTCGCGGGCCCGCCGGTGACGGCCATCCATCTAGGGCCGGCGTTGCCGCCGGCCTCGTGCGGTCTACCCGCGGACTCGGGCGGGCAGCCCTCGAACGTCCGCGCAGAGCGCTTTTCACGGCGCCCCTCTTGACCTTGCTCCGGGTGGGGTTTACCTAGCCGCCTGAGTCACCTCAGGCGCTGGTGGTCTCTTACACCACCGTTTCACCCTTACCGGGGGCCGAAGCCCTCGGCGGTCTGCTTTCTGTGGCACTGTCCCGCGGGTCACCCCGGGTGGCCGTTAGCCACCACCCTGCCCTGTGGAGCCCGGACGTTCCTCGGGAAGCCCCGCAAAGGACTCCACGCGGCCGCCCGCCCGGCTCGTCTGCCGTGCCGACCATGGTACCGGGCGCGAGCGGGGCCTCGGTGCCGCGGCCGTCGCCAGGACCGAGCCGGTGAGGATCAGGGCGAAGGCCGCCAGGACCGTCGCGGTCAGGGACTCGCCCAGGAGGAGCACCCCGGCCGTCACGGCGACCGCCGGGTTGACGTACGTGATGACGGTCGCCCGGGTCGGCCCCGCTTCCTTGATCAGCTCCAGGAAGGCGACGAAGGCGACCGCCGTGCAGACGGCGCCCAGGCCCGCGAGGGCGGCCAGGGCCCCGGCGGAGGGCATCTCGGCAGGCCGTGTGAGCACGGCGGCCGGGGCGTAGACCAGCGCCGCCAGGGTCAGGCAGACCGCGGTGAGCTGGAGGGACGGGACCTGCTTCAGATGGCGGGCGGCGATCAGCGGGGCGATGGCGTAGCCCAGCACCGTCACCAGCACCTCGGCGAGCGAACGGGCGTCGCCGCCGGTCAGGTGCGGAACGGTGAGGACGCCGACGCCCACCAGACCGAGCCCCAGGCCGGTGAGACGGCGTGCGCCCAGGCGCTCCGTGTCGCCGAAGAACCTGGCGAGCGCCACGCCCACGATGGGGACGCCCGCGATCAGCAGGCCGGCGGTGGAGCTGGAGAGGTGGCGTTCCGCGTCGGTCAGGGTGTACCAGGGGCCGATGATCTCGATGACCGCGAAGGCCAGCAGGGGGCGCCAGTGGGCGCGGACGGTCCCGGTGAGGCCTCCCTGCCGCAGGGCGAAGGGCAGCAGGAGCAGGGCGCCGAGGGCGCAGCGGGTGAAGACGACCCCGGAGGGGGACACCTCCTCCACCGCCACCTTGATCATCAGGTAGGGGATGCCCCAGACCACTCCCATCAGGGAGAACAGGAACCAGCCGCGTGCAGTCATGCGGCGAGTCTCGGCCGGGTCAGTGCCCCGGGTCTTGAACGCTGTTGCGGTACGCCGCCGGGGTCACCCCGAGGACGCGGCGGAACCACCGGGTCAGGTGTGCCTGGTCCGCGAAGCCCACGAGTCCGGCCACTTCGGCGGGGCGCAGCCCGGCCTCCAGCAGGCCGCGGGCCCTGGTGACCCGGTACTGGGCGAGCCAGGCGTAGGGCGGTATCCCCATCGTCGTGCGGAAGGCGCGCAGCAGTTGGTACCGGGACAGGCCGAGGTCGGTGGCGAGGGCCGCGAGGGAGGGCGGGGCGAGCAGTTCCTCGGCGAGGCGGTCGCGGACGGCCAGGGCGATGCGTCCGGCACCAGGGACCGCGCCGGTGTCCGCACGGGCGGTGGAGTGGCGGTGGGCGAGCGCGGTGAGCAGCCAGGGCAGCCTCGACTCCGCCTCCAGGGGCTCGGGGCAGGCGCTGACCTCGGTGTGCGCGCGGCGCAGGGCGCCGGCCAGTTCGGGGTCGTGGAGGACCGGCTCGCGGAAGTGCGGGAGGCCGGCGCCGTGGGTCCCGTCGGTGAGCAGGGCGGGCACGGCGTACAGGGCCCGGTAGGCGTAACCCTCGGGGGCGGCGGGGCCGCCGGTGTGCATCTCGCCGGGTTCGAGGACGACGATGGAGCCGGGTCCGGAGACGATGCGCCCGCCGCGGTACGCGATGGCCTCCAGGCCGCCGGTGGTCACGCCGACCGTGAACTCGTCGTGGGCGTGCGGTGCGTACTCGTGCCGGTCGAAACGGGCGGTGAGCAGGTCGACGGAGGGCCCGCAGACCCCGAGCCGCGCCCTGGTCCAGCTGGCCTGCTCCCGCACCTTCGCCACCCCGCACCCCCGCACCCCCGCACC
>NZ_QFRK01000033.1 GCF_003143855.1 Streptomyces sp. NWU339 | reverse complement strand
TTGGCCACCGTGACCGGGTGAACCCCAAGATCCTTGCCGATCCGAGTGTTTGATGCCCCGTCTCCGCAAGCCAGCACGATGCGGCAGCGCAGCGCGAGAGCCTGGGAAGAGGTGCGGCGCCTCGCCCAGCGCTGCAGCGTCTCGCGTTCGTCGTCGGTGAGAACCACCTCGACCGTGGGCCGTCCCATTCGCGCCATGACCCCAGCATACTTATGCAATGAATCAAAGACTCAAGACACTAGCTGGTCAGGGCAGGTTTGCGGGGTTCCAGGAGGTCCAGCGCCTCCGTCCAGCGGAAGCCGTCGATGCCTCCCCCGGCCTTCGGCCGGTGCGGTTCGTGCGAGCCGATCAGGACGCCCATCCCGGTCAGCCGTTCCAGGCTCTGCCGGTAGGCCGGGTGGGCGGCCTGGGCCGCGTTGAGGTACGGCAGGACGGCGATGGGGACACCCATGCCGTACGCCTCGCACAGGATGCCCAGGGCCAAGGTGTCGGAAATGCCGGCGGCCCACTTGTTGACCGTGTTGAACGTGGCCGGGGCCACGGCGATCGCGTCCGCGGGAGGAAGGGGGCGGGCCTCGCCGGGCTTGCGCCAGGCGGACCGGATCGGGTAGCCGGTCTGCGCCTCGACCGCTTGCACGTCGAGGAAGCCCAGTGCCTGCGGGGTGGCCACGACCCCGACGCCCCAGCCTCGTTGCTGCGCGGCGGTGATCAGCGTGTCGACATCGCCGGCGATCCCGCTCGCGCAGACGACGACGTACAGGAAGGGCTTCTTGTCCGAAGCGGACGGGGCGGACAGGGCGGACGGGGCGGTTGACTCGGTCACGCGGGAACTCCCGGTCGGCGGCTGAAGTGATGCGGTTCGGGCAGCGTACGGCGGCGGTCGCGCGCGGCCCGGACGGGGGTCCGGACTGGCGGCAGCCGACGTCCGGGGCGTCGGCACCGGCCCGTCGGGTGCGGTGGTCGGTCTCGCGGTCTTCTTCGTACCCGTGACGATCCGGTGGACCTCATGTCCCTCAGGCCGCCCGACGAAGCCAAATGAGTCACTGGTAGGCGCGTAGATGCGTGATTCCTCCCTCGGACGGTGGATATGGTTCGAATGTCCCCGGAGTTCGGCCCCTGACCATGCCGGGGGCAGCTGCCCCACCTCCGTGCGGTGGACGGCACCGCTCTTACGTCCTCGATCAGGAGACTGGTTTGACGACTCCTCAGCTTTCCGTGGTCGTACCGTGCTTCAACGAGGCTGCCGTCATCGAGAGGTTCCATTCGGCTGTCGGGGGTGTTCTCGGCCGGTCCGGGCTCGACTACGAGATCTGCTACGTGGACGACGGCAGTACCGACCGCACGCGGGACATCATCCGCGGACTCGGTGCCGCGGACCGGCGTGTCAGATACACGGTGCTCAGCAGGAACTTCGGCAAGGAGGCCGCGATGCTCGCCGGCCTGCGCATGTCCCGGGGGCAGGCGGTGATCCTCATGGACGCGGACCTGCAGCACCCCCCGGAACTCATTCCGCGGATGCTCGAACTCCACGGGCAGGGCTACGACCAGGTCGTTCCCCGGCGGACCCGCGAGGGGGAGGGCGCGGCGCGCACCGTGCTGAGCCGCTGCTACTACGCTCTGGTGCGCCGCCTCATGAATGTGGAGGTGCTCGACGGCGCCGGGGATTTCAGGCTGTTGTCACGCCAGGCGGTGGACGCGGTGCTGGCGCTGCCGGAGGCCAACCGGTTCTCCAAGGGCATCTTCTCCTGGATCGGTTTCACGACGATCACCTTCACCTACCAGAACGTCCAGCGGCTCGCCGGCAACTCGAAGTGGGGAAGCCGCCATCTGCTCAACTACGGCATCGACGGACTGCTGTCCTTCAACAACCGCCCCCTGCGACTGGCCATCTACGCGGGCGTCTGGTGTTTTCTTGCCGCACTCGGCTACGCGGTGTGGGTGGCCTTCGACGTGGCGCTCCACGGGGCCGTCGCCCCCGGCTACGCGACGCTTTTGATGGCGGTGGTGGGGCTGGGCGGAATCCAGCTGATCACCCTGGGGATCATCGGGGAATACGTCGGCCGCATCTACCACGAGGTGAAACGCCGCCCGCCCTTCGTGGTCCGGGAAACCGACGAGCACCCCGCCCCGAGCCCCAGTTCCCCGCTGCGCGGATCGCTCGCTCCTGCGAGAGGCCGTCGCGCAACGACACGGCAGTTCGCCACCTTTGTGGCGATCGGCTTCGTCAACACCGCCGTATACCTGGCCGTCTACGCCGGCCTGCACCCCTGGATCCCGTATCTCGCGGCGCATGTCCTGGGCTACGCGGTCAGTGTCGTCGGCTCCTTCCTGCTCAATTCCTGCCTCACCGTCCGGACCCGGCCGACCTGGCACGCGTTCCTCCGGTATCCGCTCTCCAGCGGCTTCAACCTCGTGGCCTCCGGCGCACTTCTCTACGTGGCCGTCAGCCGATTCGAAATGGACAAGAATGTCGCCGCACTCGTCGCCGGGGTGCTCGTCACCCCGGTCTCCTTCCTCCTCGCCCGGTGGGCCATCAACTCCGGCCGTCGGCCGTCAGACGCCGGGGGCATGGTGTCGAGCGGCCCGGCCCGGACGAGACAGGACGACCCCACCCCCGGCTAGCGCGGACGGCGGCGGGAAGGGCCTGGCGTCCGCGCGGCCCGTGGAGGAGACCGATACGGAAACGGGCGTACGTCGGAGCGCGCCGAGCCCAGCCATCGCTCCCCCGCCCCTCGTCACGGCGGGTGCGGCCCTGCTGCCCCTTGTTCCACTGGCGCTTTTGGGCGGAGCGTCATGGTTCGCACGCTGGGTGCGCCCGAGTGCCGACGAGTGGTGCTTCCTGCCCCTCGTGCGTGACGAAGGCTTCATGGCCCTGGTGGACCAGTTCTACTCCACCTCCAACGGACGGATCGCCAACGGCCTGCTCGTCGCCTCCTACGCCACGTTCGGCGTGGCAGGCCAGCAGTGGTATGCCGGGATCAGTGCGGCCCTGATGCTGGTCCTGCTGTGGGCGTGGGCGGCGGCACTGCTGCGGCGCGCCGGGTGGCGGCTGCCCCGGGGCGTGCCGCTGTTCTCCGCGGCCATGGTCCTGGGCCTCTTCTGCTTCGCCTCCACGAACACCTACAAGACCTTCTTCTGGCCGGCCTCGTCGGTTTCCCACACCTTCCCGCCCGTCCTGGCGGCCGCCGCCACGATCCCGGCCCTGCTGGCGACCTCGCGGCGCGGGAAGGCCATCGCCGCTGCGGTCGCGTTCGTCGTCGGGGGCGTTCTGGGCACGCTGTCGGAGGAGACCTCCGTGGTCGCCCTGACCGTCCTCGCCCCGGCCCTGCTGCTGGGCCGCCGGCTCTTCCCGGCCGGACGGCTCGCCTTCGTCCGGGCCTGGTGCGCCGCGGCCGGCGCGGGCATCCTCATCGGCACCGCCGTGCTCCTCACCTCCCCCGGCTCGATGAACCGGCGCTCACGTCACTCCACGGACTCCATGCTCGCGCCCGAATCGCTCTTCGCTTCGCTGCGGGGATATGCGCAGGTCCTCCACACCCTGGTCACGACCTGGCAGTACGTCGGCGCGATCGCCGTGGGCATGCTGATCGGCGCACTCGCCCGCCGCGCGGACGGAGGCGTTCCCCGGCCCGACCGGAGGGCGCCCCTGCTTCTGTGGTCCGGGGCGGCGGCTCTGCTGTTCTCCGGATACGTGTGCACGGTCATCGCCTATCCGGCGTTCGGCCCCTCCGTCGCGACCGCCAACAGGCTGTGGAACGACTACCTCTTCCCGCTGCTCCTCCTGCTCGTCGGCGCGGGCGGTCTCCTCGGGAACCTGGCGGTGCGGCGGTACCGGCGCGGGACGGCACCGGTGGCCGCGGGCGCCGTGCTCCTGTGCGTGTGCGTCACCGCCGTACTGGCCGTGTCCCTGCGCGACCTGGAGTCGGACATGCGGGTGCGGGCCGGGGCCTGGGACAGCCAGGACCGCCTGCTCCGGGACCGGGCCGCGGCGGGGGCCACGGTGCTGCCCTACAGGCGGCTCGTCGTCAGCGGGATGCTGGAACCGTTCAGCAGCGGTGGCGAGCGGCCGTGGCCCGCCTCCTGTGTCGCTCGCTACTACCGGGTGAAGGAGGTCACGGACGGAACGGAACACCGAGGACGAGGCCCTGACCGAGCAGGCCCGCTCCAGCCCGACCCGGGGGCTGCTCCTTGACACCGGCACCGGACAAGGAGGACCCAGGTGCCGACCAGGCTGTTCGGCGGGCCGTCCGCTGGTCCGGAGGCCCGGGCCCGGGAGAACGCGCGAGGGGCGTCCCTTCCCGAGTGAGCGATCAGCACGCTCGAACCCGCCTTGATCGAGGTGTGGTCGGCGGGCGCTGCGGCTGCGTGGAGCGAGCGGGATCTCCAGCCTCGCCCGTGCCCCGCCGCCCGGCGGGACCCCCCGGACAGCGCGGGTCCGGGGGGTGTCCGGGTGAACCGGGGCCGTCAGTCGACTTCGAGGGGCAGGGCCGGGTCGGCGGCCCACTCGGTGAGGGAACCGTCGTAGACGGCGACGTCGGAGCGGCCGAGGAGGGCCAGCTGGAAGGCCAGGCCGGTGGCGGCGATGCCGCTGCCGCAGTACGTGATGACCTTCTTGGACTCGTCCAGGGCGCCGGCGTCGTCGAAGAGCCCGCGGACTTCGTCCGGGCCGCGGAAGAGACCGTCGGAGTTGGCGAGGTCGGGGAAGGGCACGTTCGTGCTGGAGGGGATACGACCCGGGCGTGCGTAGGTCTGGCGGGTGCCCGCGAAGGTCGGCCGGTCGAGGGAGTTCACCAGCCGGGTGCCGGGGTCCTCGATCGCGGCGAGGACGGCGTCCTTGTCGGCGTACAGCTCGGGACGGCGGTTCGCGGTGAACACGGCGGGTTCGTTGGACTCCGCACCGCTCTTGACCTCGTGGCCCGCCCGGGTCCAGGCGGGGAGACCGCCGTTCAGCACCGAGACGTCGTCGAAGCCCTCGTAGCGCAGGTTCCACCACAGCCGGGTGGCCCAGATGTTCGGGCCCTGGTCGTAGACGACCACGTGAGTGCCGGGACCGACGCCGAGAGCGCCGAGCCGGGCGGCGAACGTCTCGCTGTCGAGCGCGGTGAACGTGGTGGCCGCGTCGGGGTCGGCGAGGTCGTTCAGCAGGTCGGCGAAGACGGCGCCGGGTATGTGGGCCTTCTCGTACGCCTGGCGGCCCGACTCGACGTCGTAGTAGCCGTCGCCCTCGGGCTGGGTGAGGAAGGTGGTCGCGTCGATGATCCGGATCGCGGGGTCCCCGAGGCGCTCGTGCAGCCAGGCCGGGTCCACCAGCAGGGGGTGGGACATACGTGTTTCCTCTTCTCGCATTCCTTACGGCCCCCGGAAAAACGCCGGGGTGTCCCACAAACGTACCTGTTTGAGATACATGTCTCAGTAGGCGGACATCCGGGTGGTTCGGGGGCCTCTCAGGCCGAGGCCTCGACGGCGGCCTCGACGGGCTGGTCCATGTCTGCGGTGACGGCGAGCCGGGCCGGCGTACTCGCCGCCTCGCAGCGGTCGGCGGCCCTCGCCACCGGCAGCGAACCGACCGCGGCGGTCGCCTGGAAGGCGATCCCCTCCTGGCCCCCGTCGCCACCGCCGACCACACCATCGGTACCGAGAACCTGCGCTTCACGGCCGAGCGGGCGGGTTCGGCCACCGTCGAGGTCGACGCCCCGCACGCCGTACTGGAGACCGACCCGGGCGAGGTCACCGACCTGATCCCGCAGGCCGCGCACGGCTCGCGCCCCCGTCTCGCCAGGACCGGCGCGGGTGAGTCGGCCGCTGACGTTCTTCTCGGAGCGCGCGTCAGAGCGTGCGACGGCCTGCCCGCGGTGTGCGGGCAGGCCGTCGGTGTCGTGGTCGGGCGGGCCGGCGGTCCGGGGCTCACGCCTCGGCGGGGAGCAGGGGTACGTCGAGGCGGTCGGCGAGTTCGTCCAGGGTGGTGCCGAAGGTCTGAGTGACCCTGAGGCCCTGGGGGGTGACGTCGAAGACCGCGAGGTCCGTGTAGACGCGGTCGACGCAGCGCAGTCCGGTGAGCGGGTAGGTGCACTCGGGCACCAGCTTGGGGGCGCCGGCCTTCGTGAAGAGCGTCATCATCACGTACACCTTCTTGGCGCCGATCGCCAGGTCCATGGCCCCGCCGACGGCGGGGATGGCGTCGGGTGCTCCCGTGTGCCAGTTGGCCAGGTCACCGGTGGCCGAGACCTGGAACGCGCCCATGACGCAGATGTCCAGGTGGCCGCCGCGCATCATCGCGAACGAGTCGGCGTGGTGGAAGTAGGCGGCTCCCGGCAGTTCGGTCACCGGGATCTTGCCCGCGTTCGTCAGGTCGGGATCGAGCTCGCCCTCCTTCGCCGCGGGCCCCATGTTGAGCATGCCGTTCTCGGTGTGGAGGACCACACCGGAGTCGGCGGGCAGGTGGTCGGCGACGAGGGTCGGCTGCCCGATGCCCAGGTTGACGAAGGCGCCCTGGGGGATGTCGCGCGCCACGAGGGCGGCCATGTCGTTCTTGCTCAGCGGACCCCGGCCGTTCAGCGGGCCCTGGTCGCTCATCGCTCGGCTGGTCGCGTTCATGCGGTGGCTGCCTCCTTGACCACACGGTCGACGTAGATGCCGGGGGTCACGACGGTTTCGGGATCGATCTCGCCGGTCTCGACGATCTCGCGGACCTGCGCGATCACCGTGGTCGCGGCGGTGGCCATGACCGGACCGAAGTTGCGGGCGGTCTTGCGGTAGACGAGGTTGCCCATGCGGTCGGCGCGGTGGGCGCCGATCAGCGCGACGTCGCCCCTGATCGGGTACTCCAGCACGTAGGTGCGGCCGTCGATCTCGCGGGTCTCCTTGCCCTCCGTGAGGAGCGTGCCGACTCCGGTGGGGCAGAAGAAGGCGCCGATGCCAGCTCCGGCCGCCCTCATCCGTTCCGCGAGGTTGCCCTGGGGGACCACCTCCAGCTCGATCCGGCCCGCCCGGTAGAGCTCGTCGAACACCCAGGAGTCCGCCTGGCGCGGGAAGGAGCAGATCACCTTGCGGACCCGCCCCTTGGCCAGCAGCGCGGCCAGTCCGGTGTCGCCGTTGCCGGCGTTGTTGGACACGACGGTGAGGTCCTTGGCGCCCTGGCGTATGAGGGCGTCGATCAGGTCGACCGGCATGCCGGCCATGCCGAACCCTCCGACGAGCACGGTCGAGCCGTCCTCGATTCCGGCCACCGCCTCGTCCGCGTGGTCGCACAGCTGTGTGTTCATCGGTTGCCTCCCGAGACGTTCTCCAGGACCACGGCGAGCGCCTGGCCGACCCCGATGCAGATGGCGGCGACGCCCCAGCGCTGCCCCGACTCCTTCAACCGGTGGGCCAGGGTGCCCAGGAGCCTGCCTCCGGAGGCGCCCAGGGGGTGGCCGAGCGCGATCGCGCCGCCCTTGGCGTTGACGATCTCCGGGTCGACGCCCCAGGCGTCCACGCAGGCCAGCGACTGGACGGCGAAGGCTTCGTTGAGTTCGACGGCGGCGACGTCGGACCAGGTGATCCCCGCGCCCTTCAACGCCCGGTTCGCCGCCTCCACGGGGGCGTATCCGAACAGCTGCGGGTCCAGCGCGGACACGCCCCGGCCGGCGATGCGGGCGAGGGGGTCGGTGCCGATGCGGGCGGCGGCCTCACCCGAGCCGAGCAGGACCGCGGAGGCGCCGTCGCTCAGCGGGGAGGCGTTGCCCGCGGTGATGACGCCGTCGGTGCGGAAGACGGGCTTGAGCCCGGCCAGCTTCTCGGCGGTCGAGCCGGGGCGGATCCCCTCGTCCCGGGTGACGGTCGTGCCCTTGCGGTCCGTGACGACGGGCACCACCAGGTCGTCGTAGAAACCGGCGTTCCAGGCGTCGTCGGCGAGGTTGTGCGAGCGGGCGGCGAACTCGTCCTGCCGCTCCCGGGCGATGGTGAAGCGGTCGCCCAGCTGCTCGTTCGCCTCGCCCAGGGAGACGGTCCACTCCTTCGGCATGCGCTGGTTGACCAGCCGCCAGCCGAGCGTGGTGGACACGGCGGTCACGTCCCCTGCGGGGAACGCGCGCGAGGGCTTGGGCAGGACCCAGGGCGCCCTGGTCATCGACTCGACCCCGCCGGTGAGCACGATGTCCACGTCGCCGGTCTCGATGGCGCGGGAGGCGATGATGGCGGCGTCCAGGGAGGAGCCGCACAGCCGGTTGACGGTCGTGGCGGGGACCGAGGTGGGCAGTCCCGCGAGCAGGACGGCCATCCTGCCGACGTTGCGGTTGTCCTCGCCGGCGCCGTTGGCGTTGCCCCAGACGACGTCGCCGATCTCGGCCGGGTCGAGTGCGGGGGTCTTGGCCAGGGCCCCGGTGACAGCCACCGCGGCAAGGTCGTCGGGCCGGACCTCGGCGAGGGCGCCTGAGAATTTACCGAAAGGCGTTCTTGCTGCTGCGTAAAGGTAACTGTCGCTCACGCCCCCACAGTACGAGGGCCACTTTCATCATGTCCAAGACCTAGTCTGCATTGATTCATAAGCAGCGCTTATAGAATGGGGGGATGGAACTCCGTCAGCTCCGCTCCTTCCTCGCCCTGGCCGAGGAGTGCCACTTCGGGCGCGCGGCCGCCCGCCTGCGCGTGGCACAGCCGGCCCTGTCCCAGCAGGTCAAGCAGTTGGAACGGGAGCTGGGCGTCTCGCTGTTCAACCGGTCCACCCGGCGCGTCGAACTGACCGAGGCCGGCCGTCACCTCACCGACTACGCGCGCACCCTCGTCGCGGAGGAGGAGCGCGCGCGGATCCACCTGCGGGAGCTCGCCACCGGCCACGCGGGCCGGGTCTCGGTCGGCTTCATCGGCACGGCCACCTACGACGTCCTGCCGAGGGTCGCCCGCACCGTACGGGCGAAGCTGCCGGGCATCACCCTGGACCTGCGGGGTGAGGTCCTCACCCCGCGGCTCGTCGAGGGCCTGCTCTCCGGCACGTTCGACCTCGCCGTCCTGCGGGGCTCGGTGTCGGAGGAGAACATCCGCACCACGCCGTTGCGGTCCGAGCCGCTGGTGGCCGTGCTGCCGGCCCACCACCGGCTGGCCGGCCGGCCGAGCATCCCGCTGAAGGCCCTGGCCGACGAGCCGTTCGTCATCCATCCCTCGCAGTCCCGGTCCTCGATGTACGACCGGGTCCTGTCCGCCTGCCGGCGGGCCGGTTTCCGGCCCGACCCGCTCATCGAGATCGGCGAGACGGCCACCCTGGTCGTCCTCGTCGCGGCGGGGCACGGCGTGGCCCTCGTACCGCAGTCGGTGCAGAGCCTGAGCCTCGAGGGCGTGACCTACGTACCGCTCACCGGCTCCGAGTCCGTCGAGCTGGTGCTGGCCCGGCGCACGCACCGCGTCTCGGCCGCGACCGAGCAGGTCGCCTCGGTGATCGAGGACTGCGTCCGCGGCTGAGGGGCGCGCGTGGGGCCGCCCGCCGGACAGGCCCTAACGGAGGATGAAGCGGCTCCCGGCGCGGAGCTTGTCGACGAGTGCTGCGGGGGCCTTTCGGGGTGAACCCGCGTCGTAGGGCGGCTGGGGGTCGTACTCGGTCCCGAGCTGGACGGCCTGCGCGTGTGCGTCACCGGCGACCCTGCCGACCAGGGTGAGGGCCATGTCGATTCCGGAGGAGACTCCGGCCGCGGTGACGAACTTGCCGTCCGTGACGACGCGTTCGCCGGTCGGTTCGGCACCGAACGCGGTGAGGCTGTCGAGCGCCAGCCAGTGCGTGGTGGCACGGCGGCCTTCGAGCAGCCCCGCCGCCGCGAGCAGGAGCGAGCCCGTGCACACCGAGGTCGTCCAGGTGCTGGCGGCGCTGGCGGTGCGCAGCCAGTCGAGGAGCGTCTCGTTCTCCATCTGGGCGGTCTGCCCCGGGCCGCCGGGCACCACGACGATGTCGGGGGCCGGCATGTCGTCGAGGCCGTGGTCCGCGACGAGGGCGAGGTCGTCGCGGTCGTTGCGCACGGGGCCCGGTCGCTGCGCGACGAAGACCGTCTCGGCACCGGGTATGCGGCAGAGCATCTCGTACGGGCCGACCGCGTCCAGCGCGGTGAAGCGGTCGAAGAGGACAATCGCGATCTGCATCGTCTGCCTTTCAGCGGGCGGATTCAGGCGGATTCGGATGATGTGGACGGGCGGAAGCGCCGGCGGTACTCGGCCGGAGCGGTGCCCAGGGCTTTCACGAAGGCGCGGCGCATCGCCTCGGGTGTGCCGTAGCCGCTGGCGCGGGAGACCTGCCCGACGCCGTCGGCCGTGTCCTCGAGGAGACGCCGGGCGTGCTCCAGGCGGACGCGCTCGACGTACCGGCCGGGTGTCGTACCGGTCTCCGAGTGGAAGGTGCGGGCGAAGTGCCGGGGGGAGAGGTTGGCGCGCTCCGCCAGGCTCTCGACGGAGAGGTCCCCGTCCGGGTGCTCGGTGATCCACTGCTGGACCTTCCGCAGTGGTTCGCGCCGCGCGGTCTGGACGGCGAGTTGGGCGCTGAACTGCGCCTGGTCGCCCGGACGCCGGAGGAAGACGACGAGATGTCGGGCGACGGCGAGCGCGGTGTCCCTGCCGTGGTCCTCCTCGACCAGGGCGAGCGCGAGGTCGATGCCCGCGGTGACTCCGGCCGAGGTGGCGATCCGGCCGTCACGTACGAAGATCGGGTCGGGGTCGACGTCCACGGCCGGGTAGGTCCTGGCCATGTGGTCGCAGACCGACCAGTGGGTCGTCGCCCGACGGCCGTCGAGCAGGCCGGCCTCGGCCAGCAGCAGCGCGCCGCTGCACACGGAGACGATGCGCTCGGCGTCCCGGGCGCGCTCTCGAAGCCAGTCGATCAGCCGGGGAGCCGGGTGACGGGTGCCGTTGCCGCCCGGGACGAGCAGGGTGTGCGGCACCTCGACCTCGCCCAGTGCGCGGTCCGGGACGACGGTGAGACCGCTCGAGGTACGGACCGGAGCCCCGTCGAGCGAGGCGGTACGGATCTCGTACGGGTCCCCGCTGTGGCGCCCCGCCCCCGTGAACACCTCCAGGGGGCCGGTCACATCGAGACTCTGCACGTCGTCGAAGACGACCACCAGCACCGATCTCCTCGTCATGGCGTTCATCCTCGGCGGGGAGCCGGGATGGCCGCAATGACGAGCAGCCCACCTTTCCTGCCGCCCCGGGGCCGCTGCCGGGGGCCGTGGAGACGGTGCCGGGGTTGTCTTCGTTTCCGCTCAGCGGAAGGATGCCGGGCATGGCAGGCAATTCCGCGAGGCCCGGGCGTTCCGTGACCAGTCGTGCGCTGGCGATCCTGGGGGCCTTCGACGGGCGGCACCGGCAGCTCAGCCTCACCGAGCTCGCCGCCCGCGCCGGCCTCCCGGTCCCGACCGCGCACCGGCTGGTCGGCGAGCTCGTCGCGTGGGGTGCGTTGAGCCGCACCGCGTCGGGGGAGTACGTCGTCGGGCGCCGGCTGTGGGACATCGGCCTGCTCGCGCCGGTGCACGCCGGGCTGCAGCAGATCGCTTCCCCGTACCTCCACGACCTCTACGGCGCGACCCTCGCCACCGTGCACCTCGCGGTGCGCGACGGCCTGCAGGCGCTGTACGTCGACCGGCTCTCCGGTCACGCCTCGGTGCCGGTGGTCAGCGCGATCGGCTCCCGCCTGCCGCTGCACGCGACGGGGGTCGGCAAGGTGCTGCTCGCGCACGCTCCGGCCGAGGTCCAGGACGAGGTGCTCGCCGACCTCCCCCGGATCACCCCCTACACGGTGAGCCGGCCGGGACTGCTGCGCGGCCAGCTCAAGAAGGTGCGCGAGGACGACTACGCCACGACGGTGGAGGAGATGAGCCTGGGCGCGTGCACGGTGGCCGTGCCGATCCGGTCGGACGGCGCGGTGGTGGCGGCGCTCGGCATCGTCGCCCCCAGTCTCAGACGCGACCGGGCACGGCTGGTCAGCGCCCTGCAGGTGGCGGCCCGGGGTATCGGCCGGAGCCTCACCGGACAGGTCGCCGGCTGAGCCCTCGGCCACGGGCCGGCCCGTTTCCTCCTTTGCGTCAGGTGCGTCAGGGCCCCCTGTGCCGGAGGCCCCCGAGGGCGTTCCGGCGGGCCGCTTCGGCCGTGCGGTTGAGCCGGTCGGTCATCCGTACGGCGGTGACGGTGAACGCGATGCCGACGCCGACGAGCAGGACCTGGGTGACGACGCCGACGACGCGGATGTCCTGGGTGGCGAGGGCGGCGGCCAGCATGACGGAACCGCCGGACGCCCAGGCGAACCAGATCCGCGCCTTCTCGACTCTGACCGCTGTCTGGAACTTTCGTTGGCCGGCCATGGCTTTCCCCCCGCGGTGGTGTCGCTCCTGAGCCGCATTGTGGCGCGTGGCGCCCTCCGCGCGCAGCTGTTCCGCAACCGCACCGGGGACGAGCGGGTACCGTTGACTCGTTCGCGAGGAATGCGAAGAACATCCGGGTCGATGGTCCCGGTGCCCGCTCGCCGGACGCGACACCGCGGAGGCCGCGCACCGCCGGTCCTCCCCGACGGGCGGCCGACCGGCGGACGGGTGGTCATGGACGGCCGGGGCACCGCTGCCGAGGAGGCGAACGATGCAGTGACCACACATCCCCGTCGCCCTTTCCCCATGTCATCCCGCCTGTTCGGGGGCCGGGCCGCACGCGCCGAGTCGGCCCGGCAGCGGGACCGGCGCGGCGAGGGATCCCGGCAGGCGCGGCCCCCCGGACGGCTGCGGTCCCTGCTCCGGGTCCGCAGCGTGGCCGGCCAGGTGTTCGTGCTTCAGGTCCTGGTCGTGATCCTGATCATCACCGCCGCGCTGGTCGCCCTCGTGTTCCAGGCCCGGCGTGACAGCCTCCACGAGGCCCAGACCCGGTCCCTGGCCATCGCCACGACGTTCGCGAACTCCCCCCAGACGCTGGCGGCGATGACCGGCCCCCACCCCAGCAAGGTCCTGCAGCCGCTCTCCGAGCGGGTCGAGCGGGCGACCGACGTGGACCTCGTCGTCGTGTACTCGAAGGACGGGGTCCGCTACACGCACCCCGACCCCTCGCTGATCGGGAAGGCCGTCACCGGCCCGATCAAGCCGCTGACCTCCCCTCGGACGCAGACCATCGAGACCGTCAAGGGACGCTCGGTGGTCGGGTACGCCCCGGTCACCGAGCCCGACGGGACACCGGTCGGCTCGGTGGGGGTCGGGATCACGATCCAGAAGGTGGCGGGCATGGCGGCCCAGCAGTTCCCGGTGCTCCTGGGGGCCGCGGGCGTGGCCCTGGCCATCTGCGCGGGCGGCACCGCTCTGGTGAGCCGGCGGCTGCTGCGTCAGACCCACGGTCTCGGTCCGGTGGAGATGACCCGGATGTACGACCACCACGACGCGGTGCTGCACGCGGTGCGGGAGGGGGTGCTGATCGTAGGGGGTGACGGGCGGCTGGTGCTGGCCAACGACGAGGCGCGGCGGCTGCTGGACCTGCCGCCGGACGCGGAGGGGCGGCAGGTGACCGACCTCGCGCTGAGCCCGGGCGTCGTCGAACTGCTGCTCTCCGAGCGGACGGCCACCGACGAGGTGCTTCCCACAGCCGACCGGTTGCTGGCGGTCAACAAGCGGAGCGCGGGGCCCGGCAACGGGAGCGCCGGGAGCGTGGTGACGCTCAGGGACACCACGGAGTTGCGGGCCCTGTCCGGTCGCGCCGAGGCCTCCCGGGAGCGCCTGAGCCTGCTCTACGACGCGGGGGCACGCATCGGCTCCTCCTTGAACGTGGAGCGCACCGCGCACGAACTGGCCGGGGTGGCGGTTCCGCGTTTCGCCGACCTGGTCACCGTCGACCTGGCCGAGGAGGTGCTGCACGGCGAGGAGCCGACCAGGCGGCACACCGTCATGCGACGGGCCGGGCTGAGCACCATCCACGACGACCTGCCGCTGATGGCGGTGGGCGAAACGGTTCGCTTCCCCGACGCCACACCGCAGGCACGGTGCGTGAAGAGCGGCCGCGCGGTGCTGGAGGCGGATCTGAGCACCGCCGAGGGATGGCGGACGCTGGCCCCCGACCGCGCGGAGGAGCTCCTGGGACACGGTTTCCACTCCCTGATCGCGGTACCCCTGCGGGCCCGCGGCACGGTGCTGGGCTCGGTGGACTTCTGGCGCTCGGAGCGGGCGGAGCCGTACGACGAGAGCGATGTGCTGTTCGCCGAGGAGCTGTCCGCCTGGGCCGCCGTGGCGCTCGACAACGCCCGCCGGTACACCCGCGAGCACGCGATGGCGGTCACCCTGCAACGCAGTCTGCTCCCCCGTGACCTGCCGGACCTGAGCGCGCTGGAGGCGGCCCACCGCTATCTGCCGGCCCAGGCCGGGGTGGGCGGGGACTGGTTCGACGTCATCGAGCTGTCCGGCGCCCGGGTGGCACTGGTGGTCGGGGACGTGGTGGGGCACGGTCTGCACGCGGCGGCCACCATGGGACGGCTGCGTACCGCGGTGCACAACTTCGCCACCCTCGACCTCCCGCCGGACGAGCTGCTGGCCCGGGTGGACGACCTGGTGGCCCGGCTCGACCGGGAGCGGGCGGACCAGGGTGACGACGAGGGAATCATCGGGGCCACCTGCCTGTACGTCGTCTACGATCCGGCCTCCGGCACGTGCAGCGCGGCCCGGGCCGGCCACCCGCCGCCCGCCCTCGTCCGCCCGGACGGCACCGTGACCTTCCTCGAGGTGCCCGCCGGTCCGCTGCTGGGCCTGGGCGACCTGCCCTTCGAGAGCACGGAGTTCGAGGTGCCCGAGGGAAGCCAGCTCGTCCTCTACACCGACGGGCTCATCGAGAGCCGCGACCGGGACATCGACACCGGTCTGGAGATCCTGCGCGGCGCGCTGTCCCATCCCGGCCGGACTCCCGAGCAGACCTGCGACGCGGTGCTCGAGGCCCTCCTGCCGAACCTGGGGAACGACGACGTCGCCCTGCTGGTCGCCCGTACCCGGGTGCTCGACCCCGAGCGGGTCGCCGACTGGGACGTGCCCCCCGAAGCCGCCGCCGTGTCCGGCGTCCGCGCCGACGTCACCCGGCAGCTGGCGGCGTGGGACCTGACGGACGCGGGCTTCACCACCGAGCTCATCCTCAGCGAACTGGTCACCAACGCCATCCGCCACGGCACCGTCCCCATCCACGTCCGCCTGCTGCGGGACCGCCGCCTGATCTGCGAGGTCTCCGACGGCAGCAGCACCTCGCCCCACCTGCGCCAGGCGGCGGCCACGGACGAGGGCGGACGCGGCCTGTTCCTCGTCGCCCGCTACGCCGAACGCTGGGGCACCCGGTACACGCCCACCGGCAAGGTGATCTGGGCCGAGCAGCAACTGGACGGCAGGGCGGGCGAACCCGGCGCCGCCCTGACCGGCGACGACATCCTCGACCAGTGGTCCGACGCGACCCTGTGACCGTTGCGACTCCCGCACCGTCTGTCCGCCGCCGGTTCCGGTGCCTCTGTCTCGGGGGCGGGGCGGGACCCGAGGACGACTGATGACGGCGATGCCGGCGGTGACGGCGGTATCAGCGGTGTCGGTCAGGAGGCGCTCGCGGAATCGTGAACACTTCGGGCACCCGTGTCAGCACCGGCCTCAGACGAGCGGGGCGGCGTGGGCCACCCCACGGTGATGCAAACCGGGCCGCCGGTAGGTGAGACGTCGTCGAGGTGGTCGGCGGTGCGGGCCACGGCAGGGTGCGGCGGGTGAGGGTGCTGCCGTCCTGGCGGACGCTCACCTTGGGGAAGCGGACGAACTCGTCGGTCCACGGCAGCAGGCGCCTTCGCGCGGGGACCGGGTCCCCAGGGTGCGGGATCTGCGGGAAGACCCGGCGCAGGGGCGCGTCCGCGAGGCTGCGGACGCCGTCGCCCGGCCGGGGCGCCCGGCGGGGCGGTCCGCATGCGCTCGGAGGACGCCCGCTGTCCCTCGGAGGACGTCCGCCGTCCTCACAGGAGGTCCTCGATCGTGATCGGCAGCTTGCGCACCCGGCGCCCGGTGGCGTGATGCACGGCGTTGGCGATCGCCGCCGCCACCCCGACCTGGCCGATCTCGCCGACACCCTTCACGCCCAACGGGTTGACGACGGCGTCCTCGACCTCGATGAGCTCGACGTCCACGTCCGGAGCGTCCGCATTGACGGCGACGAGGTACTCGCCGAGGCTCGAGTCGACCCAGCGGCCGGTGTCCGGCGCCGTGTGGTTGGCCTCCAGCAGCGCCTGCCCCAGCCCCCACAGCATGCCCCCCATCAGCTGGCTGCGGGCCGTCTTGGCGTTGAGCACCCGGCCCGGGGCGAAGGCACCGGTCATGCGCCGCACCCGGACCAGGCTCAGTTCCGCGTCCACCGCGACCTCGGCGAACTGGGCGCCGAAGGTCATCGTCCCGTAGGGGATGTCGTGGGCGGGCGGGTTCCACTGGCCCGAGGCCTCGACGTCCGGCTGGAACGTGCGTCGCAGCAGATCGGTGTACGCCTCGGACGCGGTCCCGGCGGTCATGACGCCGTCCCGTACCACGACGTCGACCGGGTCCGCGCCGTGCAGAGGTGAACCGGGGTCTGCCACCGCCTTGTTGATGAGCCGACCGCGCAGGGCGGTGGCGGCGCTGTGCACGGCCGCGCTGATCATGCCGGCGCCCGCCGAACCCACCGCGGCCGCGATGGTGGGCAGGTCGGTGTCCCCGTTCTCGAAGCGGCAGCGTTCCACGCCCATGCCGAGTCCGTCGGCGGCGACCTGGGTCATGACCGTGGCGACGCCGGTGCCGAAATCGGGGGTGGCGGCCTGGACGACCGCCGTTCCGTCGGCGTAGAGACGCGCGCGAGCGCGCTGCGGGTTGGCGAGCGGGGCGACGGGATACGCCGCGGTGGCCATGCCGGTACCGATCAGCCAGTCGCCCTCACGGCGCACGGCCGGCCGGGGATCGCGGCCGGACCAGCCGAACCGCCGGGCTCCGCGCTCATAGCACTCCCGCAGCCCGCTGCTGGACCAGGGGAAGCCCGACATGGCGTCGACGTCGGTGTGGTTGCGCAGCCGCAGTTCGAGGGGGTCCAGGCCGAGTTCGTGGGCGAGTTCGTCCATCGCGCACTCGAGCGCGTGCATGCCGGTCGCCTCACCCGGCGCCCGCATGAACGTCGGGGTCATGGTGTTGGCCCGGAACAACCGGTAGACGCCCTGGTAGGCGGGGCACGCGTAGATCTGCGACGAGACGCCGACGGAGGGTTCGGCCCAGTCGTCGAAGTGGGAGGTCGGGGAGAGTTTGTGGTGCCGGACGGCGGTCAGCCGGCCGTCGCGTGTCGCGCCGAGCGTCAGGTGCTGCTCCTGCTCCTCCCGATGGCCGACGGAGGTGAACATCTGCTCGCGGGTGAGGGCGAGCTTGACGGGCCGGCCGACGGCGCTCGCCGCCATCGCGGCGAGCGCCGGGTGGGCGTGGACCATCGCCTTGCAGCCGAAACTGCCGCCGACGTAGTGGCCGATGACCCGGATCCGCGACATCGGGACGCCGAGCAGCCGTGACACGGTCATCTGTGTGGCGTTGACTCCCTGGGTGGAGTCGTACAGCAGCAGGGTGTCGCCGTCCCAGTGAGCCGTGGTGCTGGACGGCTCGATCGGGTTGTGGTTGTTCGCCGCGTAGGTGTACGTCCCCTCCACCCGCACGTCCGCGTCCCGCAGTCCGGCCTCCACGTCTCCGCGCTCGATGTGCCCCGGTATCCACCCTCCGAAGATCCTCTCGGGCACGTAGGCCCGGTCCCGGCCCTGGTCGAGGGTGGTGATCGGAGCGGTCTCCTCGTACGAGACACGCAGCAGGTGCGCCGCGTGCTGGGCGCGTTCCCAGGTGTCGGCGACGACGAGCGCGATCTGCTGGCCGGCGTAGTGGACGATGTCGTCCTGCATCGGGAAGAACGTCTGTCCGGGTGCCGCCGTGCCGGCGAGCGAGGGCACCAGCGGCGGCTGCTCCGCGATCCTCGGCAGGTTCTCGTGGGTGAGCACCGCCAGTACGCCCTCCTCGGCCGTCGCGGCACTCGTGTCGATCCCGGTGACCCGTCCGGCGGCGATGCGGGAGCCGACCACGTAGGCGTACGCCATGTCCGGGAGGGGGATCTCGGCGGAGTAGTGCGCGCCCCCGGTGACCTTGGGGCGGCCGTCGACGCGGTCGAGGGGCTGTCCGATGGCGGACGGTGTCGTCGTGGTGCTCATGACGGGCTCCCGGTCCCGGCCCCGGGTCCGCGCTCGGACCCGGATCCCGTTCCGTCGCTCAGCAGGTCGAGGGTGCGGACGACGGCGCGCTGCGCGAGTTCGACCTTGAAGGCGTTCATGGGGGTCGGCCGGGCATCGGCCATCTCGACGCGGGCGGCCATGGCGAAGTTGTCCCGCTGGACGCGTGCGCCGATCAGGAAGTCCTCGGCCCGCCTGGCCCGCCAGGGCTTGGTGGCCACTCCGCCCAGAGCCATCCGTACGTCGGCGATCACACCGTCCACGACGGAGAGCGCGGCCGCGACCGAGACGAGCGCGAACTCGTACGACGTGCGGTCCCGGACCTTCAGGTAGTGGGAGTGCCGGGCGACGGGCGTGGCGGGCACCTCGATCCCGGTGATCAGTTCGCCGTGCTCCAGGGGGTGCTCCCGGTGCGGGGAGTCGCCGGGGAGGAGGAAGAAGTCGTCGATGGCGTAGGTGCGTTCGCCGTGCGGGCCCGTCGTGCGCACCTGGGCGTCCAGCGCGACGAGAGCCACGGCCACGTCCGAGGGGTGCGTGGCGATGCAGTGCTCGCTGGTGCCGAGCACCGCGTGACCTCGGCTGAAGCCCTCGATGGCCGAGCAACCGGTGCCGGGCTCGCGCTTGTTGCAGGGGGACTCCGCGTCGCGGAAGTACGAACAGCGCACCCGCTGCAGCAGATTGCCTCCCATGGACGCCATGTTGCGCAGCTGTGCGGACGCCCCCAGCTCCAGTGCCCGGGCGATCAGCGGAAAGCGCTCACGGACGACGGGGTCGGCGGCGACGTCGCTCATCCGGGCCAGCGCACCGATCCGCACCCCTCCTGCCGGGGTGCCCTCGACATCGGTCAGCGGGAGGTCGTTGATGTCGACGAGGCGGCGGGGGTTCAGCACGTTCTGGCGCAGCAGATCGACCTCGGTGGTGCCACCGGCGAGGAAGTCGCTGGTGGGGTCGGTGCTCACGGCGGTGACGGCGCTCGCCGTGTCGGTCGCGCGGAAGTAGGTGAGGGGCCGCACCGGGTGCCTCCCTACATGCGCTCGCGGGCGGCGCGTATCGCGGCCCGTATGTGGGGATAGGCGGCGCACCGGCAGATGTTGCCGCTCATCCACTCCTTGATCTCGTCGTCGTCCCCGGCGTGCCCCTCATGGACCAACGCCACGGCGGACATGATCTGGCCGGGGGTGCAATAACCGCACTGGAAGGCGTCCTCGGCGATGAAGGCCCGTTGCATCTCGTGCAGTTCGCCGTCCTCGGACAGCCCTTCCACGGTGGTGATCTCGTGGCCTTCACAGGTCATCGCGAGGGTGAGGCAGGCCAGCGCGCGCCGCCCGTCGACCCACACGGTGCACGCCCCGCAGGTTCCCTGGTCGCACCCCTTCTTGGCGCCCGTCAGGTGCAGGTGTTCACGCAGCGCGTCGAGCAGGCTGACGCGTGGCTCGATGTCCAGGGTGCGCTCGGTGCCGTTGACCGACAGACCGACCCTGACCGGGCCGGGTCCTTGTCCCAGCAGTGCTGCGTCCTGCTCGGTGAGGGTCGGGCCGCGTGTGGGCATGACGCACCTCCAGAAGAGCCGGCCTCTTCATTCTCCTGAACACCCGAAAGCGCCGCAAACGCCCGCGGGAGCGGCCACCGGACGGGGGGCGGCCGCCCCCCGCGGGCCACCACCGCGTCCCTCACCCGGCGCTCCGTTCGGCGGCGAGGCCGGCCGGGGGTCCGCCGGGTTCCCCGCGGGCAGGGCAGCCCGCGGTGATCCACCGTCCGGCGGATGCCCCGGCCAGCCGTACCGCACGGCTGGGAGAAGATCTGATCGTGAGCTCCCCGCTGGCGGAGGCCGTCTCCGTCGTTCTGCTCCTGGCGGTGCTGGCGTGCGCCGTCGTCCGCCCGTTCGGCTGGCCGGAGGCGGTCGTCGCCGTCCCGGCCGCGGGCGTGGTCATCGCCACCGGAGCGATCTCGCTGGACCACGCCCGCGACGAGGCCGCGCGGCTCGGACCGGTGATCGGCTTTCTCGCCGCCGTCCTGGTCCTGGCCCAGCTCTGCGACGACGAGGGCCTCTTCCACGCGTGCGGAGCGTGGATGGCCCGTACCGCGGCAGGTCGCCCGCGCCGCCTGCTGGTCCAGGTGTTCGCAGCCGCGTCAGTGATCACCGCGGTGCTCAGCCTGGACGCCACCGTCGTGCTCCTCACCCCGGTGGTCTTCGCCACCGCCGCCCGGCTCGGCGCCCGGCCCAAGCCGCACGTCTACGCCTGCACCCACCTGTCGAACACCGCCTCGCTGCTGCTGCCGGTCTCCAACCTCACGAACCTGCTCGCGTTCGCCGCCAGCGGACTGAGTTTCACCCGCTTCGCCGCCCTGATGGCCCTGCCCTGGCTGGTCGCCATCACCGTCGAGTACGTGGTCTTCCGCCGGTTCTTCGCCACCGACCTGGACGCCGGAGCCCGGACTCCCCCCACCGCCGAACCCCGTGAGCTGCCGGTCTTCGCCCTGGTCACCGTGGCCTGCACCCTGGCCGGGTTCGTCCTGACCTCAGCCCTCGGAGTCAACCCCGCCTGGGCGGCCTTCGCCGGCGCCGTCGTGCTGGCCGTGCGTGCTCTGGCGCGGCGCCGCACCAGGCCCACCGCCCTCGTGCGCGCCGCCGCGGTCCCGTTCCTCGTCTTCGTCCTGGCCCTGGGCATCGTGGTCCGCGCGGTCGTCGACAACGGCCTCGCCGCCGGCCTGGGCCATCTCGTTCCGGGCGGAAACGGCTTCGCGGCCCTGCTCGCCGTCGCGGCGCTGGCCGCGGTGCTGGCGAACCTCATCAACAACCTGCCCGCCGTGCTGGTGCTGCTGCCACTGACCGCACCGTCCGGGCCCGGTGCCGTCCTCGCGGTGCTGCTCGGGGTGAACATCGGCCCCAACCTCACCTACGCCGGTTCCCTGGCCACCCTGCTGTGGCGGCGCATCGTGCACGAACACGACAGCGACGTCGAACTCGGCGAGTTCACCCGGCTCGGCCTGTGCACCGTGCCCGCCGCCCTGCTGCTCGCGGTGGTGGCACTGTGGGCCTCACTCACCGTCATCGGAGGCTGATCACCATGAGAGTCATCGCCTGGATCACCGAGGGCACCTGGCCCTCCTGCGTCGACGCCGCCCGCAGCCACGCCCCCGAGGCCGCCGACATCGTGCTGCTGCACGTCACCGGCCCCGAAGCCCCCGGCGCCGCACACGGCGCCTTCGCCGGGCTGCTCGGCCGTGGCCGTCCCGAACGTGACCCCGGCACGGCGGTCGAGCACCTGGCCACCGCCTCCGCCGAGCGGCTCCTCGCCGAAGCCGCGCAGCGCCTGGCGCGTCCCTGTGACCGTGTCGAGCGCACCGGCCGCGTCGAGCGGGAAGTCGTGGCCGCCGCCGAAGGCGCCGACCTGCTCGTCCTCGCCCGCGACGGCGACCGCACCCATCTCGGACCTCGTAGTCTCGGCCCCGCCAGCCGCTTCATCGTCGACCACGCCCCCTGCCCCGTCCTCCTCGTCTGGCCCGAAACCGCCCCCGACGTCGCCACGCTCCCGCCACCGCCACCCCACCCGCCCCACCACCGGTAGCCGCAAGCACCGGGCAGGGGTCGTGGTCTTCCCGGGCGTCGGCAACGGTCTCCCCGGGCGCTGCTTCCGCCCGCTCGGCTCGGGCCCGGCGCACCGGCCGTCAGGACCAGTGTCTTTGAGCCACTTCGATCCGCTGATGGATGTGTGCCGCACACATCGCCAGTGTTCTCGTGTCACCTCTACTGTTCCGCTACCGCACGGACCGGCGCCTTGACCGGACCGCAAGCCCCAGGGAGCAGGTGCACATGATGCGAGCCCGTCAACGTGTCCTCCGGTGGTCCCCCGCCTTGATCCTCTCCGTCCTGGTGGCCCTGCTGACGTCGGCAGGTACCGCCCGGGCCGCCACTCCCCACACGGTTCCCCCGGTGTCGGGCAGTCTCACCCGCCACAACGTATCCGGCGTGTACGTCTCCGGAATCTCCTCCGGGGGCTACATGGCCGGTCAGCTGCACGTCGCCCACTCGAAGAAGATCAAGGGCGCGGCGATCTTCGGGGCGGGACCGTACTACTGCGCCCAGAACAACGTCTACCAGGCCCTGTACGGCTGCGGGGACAACCTCTACCCCACCTATACGAGCACTCTGACCTCGAGGGCCTCCACCTGGTCCTCCTACGGGTGGATCGACCCGGTCGGCAACCTGTCCGGCAGCCCCGTGTACCTCTACCAGGGCAAGAACGACACCACGGTGAAGCCCTCGGTCGGCGACGCCGGGAAGGCCTTCTACCAGCACTTCGGCGCGAACGTGACCTACGACAACACCTCCACGGCGGGGCATTCCTGGGTCACCCCGTACGGGCCGAACAGCTGCACCGCGAACAGCGCGCCGTACATGAACGACTGCGGCACCGACCCCCAGAGAGCACTGCTGCAGAAGCTCTTCGGCTCGGTCTCCTCCCCCAACACCGGGCCGCTGACGGGCAAGCTCATCAAGTTCGGGCAGAGCACCCACGCCGTCAACGGAATGGCGAGCACCCTGAGCATGGGCAGCTCCGGATTCGCCTACGTCCCCAAGTCCTGTGAGTCGGGGCAGAGCTGCCGCTTGATGGTTTCCCTGCACGGCTGCAAGCAGGGGTACGACACGATCGGTACGACCTTCGTCGACCGCGCCAACCTCAACCAGTACGCCGACAACAACAAGATGATCGTCCTGTATCCGCAGGCCACGTCGTCCTACGTGAACCCCAACGGATGCTGGGACTGGTGGGGCTACCTCGGCGCCACCAACTACCCCATCCAGGGCGGCGCCCAGGTCGAGACCATCATGAACATGGTCACCGCACTCGGCGGGTGAGACCCACGCGCCGGGGCGGGCCGGTACCGCAGGCCCACCCCGGCGTGTCGGCGCTCTCGGGGAACGCGACCCCGAGCCGGCGGTAGAAGGCGACAGAAGCGGCCATGGCGGAGACGACCATCCCGATGGCACGGACGCCGGCGACCGGCGTCCGGTTGGATGGGCGCATGGTCCGTACCGTGCGCCCACTGCTGCCGCTGCTGCTCGCTCCTCTGCTCCTCGCTCCTCTGCTGCTCACCGCCTGCGGCAGTGAGCCGGGGCAGCCGCGGGACACCGACGCCCCCGCCGCCGAACTCGTCACCCGCGCCAGGGCGTTGGGCATCGCCCCGGAGCTCGTCTACGTCATCGAGGCACCCGGGTTCGCGCTCGCCCGGCAGTCCGTCGGGGTGTACGGCGGGGACGGTTTCTCCGCCACGTACGTCTCGCGGCAGGAGGGCGGGCAGCTGCGGCTGTACGTCGACCGGGGCACGATGTCCGCCTCCGACTGCGCCACGGGGCAGCAGACGTGCGAGTCGGACGGGGAGGGAGTCTGGTACCGCTCCGGTCGGGGGACGCACGAGTACGCCGTGGTGAAGGAGGACCACGTCGTACGGCTCGAGGGCGATGCGGGCGTCTCCCGCGACGTCCTGCGTGAGGCGGCGCGGGACGCCCGTCGGCCGTCCGGTGAGGAGGTTGCCGAGCTGCTGCCGTCCGCGCCCGCCGACGGCGCGGCGCCGTCCGAGCCCGTCGAGCGCGGCGATCTGCCGCCGGCCGGGGACGGGGCGCCCCGCAACGACGTGGACGCGGGCGGCTGAGGGGAGGGCGGGCCGGTCTGCACGGGCTCGGGCGCATGTCGGCCCCCGCGCTCCTCATCCGCACCCGCACCACCGGCTACCGGCACGACTCCCTCCCGGTCGGCGTCACCGCCCTGCGCACCTCAGCGGCTTCGACGTCGATGCCACCGGTGATCACCCCTTGCAGGAGGAGTAGACGTCCAGGTCCTGCGGGTCGGGACGGAAGCGGTTCTCCCAGTCACCGGGGTAGGCGGCGACCAGCGCGGGCAGTTGGACCTTGACGTCGCTGGCCCACTCCTTGGTGAGGTACTTGCGCAGGGCTTCCCGGAGTTCGGCGCAGAACTCCGGCCGGCCCTCCCGCAGCCCGACGCCGTACCGGTTGATGGTCCCGAACGAGACGTCGGGGACCACCTTGAGGGGCACCTTGCTGCTCTTCTGCTGCTCCACGTATCCGTAGAGCAGTGCCTCGTCGGTGAACACCGCGTCGACGTCGCCCTGCTGGAGCTTTCGCACACAGGTCGAGTAGTCGATCTCGATGTGCGGTGTCGTGTCGGCGGGCAGTTGCGCGATGGCCGACGTCGAACCCGCGACCGTGCAGACCACCTTGCCCTCCACGTCCTTCTCGCTCCTGATGTCCCGGTAGTCCTCGCGGACCAGGAAACCCTGCTTGGTGACGAAGTAGGGGCCCACGAAGTCGACCTGCTCGTCCCGCTGCGGGGTGATGGAGTAGGTGGCGATGACCAGCTCCGACGCCGGCGACTCGCCGTCGAGTTCCTGCTCCCGCTCGGCGGACACCACGTCGTGGAACCTCGGTGTGAAGCCGAGCCGCTCTCCGAGGTAGGCGGCCAGGTCGACCTCGAAGCCGCGATCGGTGTGCTGGCTGTGGAGGTTGAAGCCCGGCTGGTCGTTCTTGCCGCCGATGTAGACGGTGCCGGTGGGGGACTTCTCGCCACCCCCGCAGGCCGCAGCGGTGAGCGACAGCAGGGCGGCCGCCGCGATCCGTGCGTACCGGTGGGGTGAGGGGCGGCGGGAGCGCGGGCGGCGCGGAGCGTGCGTCATGACGGTCACGGGCCTTTCCTAATCATCCAGTTGCGCCGAGGCGACGGACAGGTCCAGTTCGCAGCCCTGCTCCGCATGGAGCCGGACGGACAGTTCGATGTCGGTCGCCCCCGGTCCCAGGGCGAAGGCGAACTCCGTGCCGGCGGCCCCGGTCCGGGCCTGGTTCTTTCCGGCACTCGACTTGAGGGTCACGGTCAACTCGCTGCCGGGCGCGCACATCGGAGCGGCGGGGTCGTGCTGGACCAGGGCGAAGGTGATGCTCAGCCGCGGTCGGGGATCGTCGGTGTGCACGGAGGCGACGGCGGTCTCGCCGTCCACCAAGGGAGGGTCGAGGGCGAACTCGACGCGGTGCGTCACGTCCACGTGGCGGCTTTCCAGGAACGCCCACGTGCCCCAGGCCGGCAGTCCCACGGCCAGGACGGCCAGCGGAATCACCACGAGGACGAACGGCGGCCACAGCGGCGGCTCCCCGTCCGCGTTCCGGCGCCCGATGAGGGGCAGCATGGCGGCGCCGAAGGCCAGCAGGGCCCCGGCCGCCACACCGACCACCGCGGGATCCCCGCCGAGTGCCAGCCAGACGGCACCCGCCCCGAGGACGGTCACGAGATCGGCCACGAGCATCAGGACGAGCCCCCGCGTGTCCACGAGGGCGGTGCGCACCCGCTCGGCCGCACGCCTGAGCCACCCGGGAGGCGGCGGAGCGGAGTCGTTCGATCCGTCCGCCTGCACCGACACCCCCTGTGTGGCGTTGGTCACATCATTGTTCACGGGGGCAGCATAGGGGCGCACGGAGTAACACAACAGGACTTTCCGGAAAGATGGTTGAAGACGGCACGACGCGGCCCTTGTCGTGATCCAATGCGCTATGGGGCGGGCGACGGCCCGTGACTCGTGCAGGACGGCCGCTTCACCGGCCGCGTGGCCGTGCGGTGCTCGCGCGTTCCACCAGGCACGTCGACAGTTCCGTGCGGGTGCTCTCCGGGTGGTGGCCGTCCGTCATGCGCATGAGCAGGCACAGCGCCGTCGCCGCCGTCTCGGAGCGTGGCCTGCGGACCGTCGCCCACCGAACTCATTCATCCAAGGGCCTGCCCGGCGGATCATGTGAGAACTAGGCTGCGACGATGGAACGCTTGACCGACATGCCCGAGAGCTTCGCCCAGTCCGCCGATCCGATCCGGGTGAACGACTACGACGGTTTCGCCGAGGCGTACTCGGCGGAAACCGAGAACAACCTCGTGAACGCGTACTACGAGCGGCCCGCAATGTTGGCCTTGGCCGGAGACGTGACCGGCCGTCGGATCCTGGACGCCGGCTGCGGCTCGGGCCCCCTGTCCGCCGCACTGCGCGACCGCGGTGCCATCGTCACCGGCATCGACGCCAGCGCCGGGATGCTGGCGCTGGCCAGGCGACGGCTCGGTGACGACGTGGCCCTGCACCTGGTCGACCTGAGCGACCGCCTGCCGTTCGCCGACGGTGCGTTCGACGACGTGGTCGCGTCGCTGGTGCTGCACTACCTGGAGGACTGGGGGCCGACGCTGGCCGAGTTGCGGCGAGTGCTCAGGCCCGGCGGCCGACTGATCGCGTCGGTGGACCACCCCTTCGTGGCCTACACGATCCAGGATCCTCGGCCCGACTACTTCGCGACCACCAGCTGTACCTTCGACTGGACGTTCAACGGGCAGTCCGTCCCCATGAGGTTCTGGCGCAAGCCACTGCACGCGATGACCGACGCCTTCACCACCGCCGGCTTCCGCCTTGCCGGCATCAGCGAGCCGCAGCCCGACCCGGCCGCCCGTGAACTGTTCCCCGACGACTTCCACGACCTCTCAACCAGACCCACCTTCCTGTTCTTCGTCCTCGAGGTGCCGCCGTCGGCCACCGGCTCGGACGGCCGGCCAGCCGCGGAGCACTAGCGGAGCCAGAGCCGGATCGAGGCGACCGTTCGCATCTCGACCATCCACGAGTGGCTGTGACCAGCAGTCATGCGAAACCGGCCAGGGTGGCGCGTGAGCTTCAGGAATTCATGGCGGCTCGGTCGGAATCGCTGCGCAGAACGCAGAATTCGTTGCCTTCGGGGTCAGCAAGGACCGCCCAACCAGATCCATCGGGATTCCGGTGATCGGTGACGAAGGTGGCACCGAGGCCCAGCAGCCGTTCCACCTCCTGCTCGCGCGAGGTCTCAGGGCGCAGACACAGATGGATCCGGTTCTTGACCGTCTTGGCCTCGGGCACCTGGTTGAAGTGCAGCACCGGGCCCTCCGCCAGCAGCACCTGAATCTCCGGGTCACCCGGTCTGTCCTCCGGATGCAGCGGACGGCCGGTCACCCCGCTCCAGAACCGGGCCAGCTCATAGGCATCCGCACAGTCGATCGCCACGTTCTGCACTACCGAAACCATGCGCGCAAGCCTTCCCGACTTCCACTCCGGACGCCACCGAGTTGCGCTCTGCCTTCGCGCACAGCTCAGGCGCACGGCAGCACTCCCGAATGACCGGCTGAGCCGCCCGCCCGGCCCTTAATTGCCTTTCGTGCCCTGCCGAGCGGGAGCTAGTGTTCGCGCAGCGAGTGAGCGAGTGACTCACAAGGAGCGAAGACATGGTCGGTCGTCCGAGCACGCGTTGACGTCTGAGGCCGCGAGCGGCCTGTCATCGCGTGCTGCCCTCACAGCGCGGCACAGCGAGCCTTCGCTTCACGCTGCCTGAAACCGTCGGTACGCCTGGCGTGCGCCGGTCGGCGGCTCTCGTCTTCGGTCATCCGAGGGGTCCCTGTGCCGTCCTCTTCCTCCGCCCGATCCGATTCCGTTCGTCCTGCTCCGTCCAGCCTGTGGCGGGACGGCGACTTCCGCAGGCTCTGGGTGGGCCAGACGGCCTCCCAACTGGGCGAACACGCAAGTCTGGTGGTTCTGCCGCTCTTCGCCGTCCTGGCGCTCAACGCCGGTGCCGGCCAGTTGGGCGCCCTGCGCGCGGTGGGGCAGGCGCCGATTCTGCTGCTCTCGCTCTTCGTCGGCGCGTGGGTGGACAGGTGGCGGACCCGCACGGTGATGGTGCTGACGGACGTCGGCCGGGCCCTGGCGCTGGGCGCCGCCGCCGTGGCCGGCCTCCTCGGCTGGCTCGGCCTGCCGGCGCTGCTCGTGGTCGCCTTCACCGTCGGGGCCCTGTCCGTGTTCTTCGACGTGGCGTACCAGGCGTCCTTGGTAAGGCTGGTGAAACGCGATCAGTTGGTGCGGGCCAACAGCGCGCTCGAGGGCAGTCGGTCCGCGGCGCAGATCGGCGGTCCCGCCCTCGGTGGTGCGCTGGTGTCCGTGCTGTCGGCGCCGATCGCCGCCGCCTCCAGCGCGCTGTTCTTCACGCTGTCGTTCCTGTCGATCCGACGGATCGGTCGCCACGAGTCGATCCCGGAGCGCTCGGAACGTCCTCCTCGGGTCTGGCGGCGGATCCACGAGGGCCTCCGCTTTGTCGCCGGCGACACCTCGCTGCGGGCCGTGTGCCTCGCATCAGCCGCCTTCCAGTTCTTCTTCGCTGCTGTGATGACCGTCTATCTGCTGTTCCTGCCACGGGACCTGCACCTGTCGGGCACCGCCGTCGGGCTGGCACTGTCGGCGACGGGACCTGGAGCGCTCCTGGGCTCGCTGCTGGCCGCCCGCCTGCCGAGCCGGTTCGGACATGGCGCCGTGCTCGTGTCCGCGGCGGCACTCGGCGACGGCGTGTTCCTGCTTGTGCCCGCACTGCGCGGTTCCTCCGCGGTGACGATTCCCGCGCTCCTTGCGATCAGCTTCGTGTTCGGGGCCTTCGGTCAGCTGGTGAACGTCACGCTCATGGCCGTCCGGCAGACCCTCACTCCGGACGGGATGCAGGGCCGCGCGGCCGCGACGATCAACTTCGTCGGCATGGGGATGACCCCGCTCGGTTCGCTGCTCGGCGGCTTCCTCGCGGAAGGGTGGGGGACGCGCACCAGCCTCCTGGTGACAGCCGCAGGCATGCTGCTGTCACCGGCACTGATGGCCCTGTCTCCACTCGCCCGCCTGGGACGGACACTCCCCGCCCCGCCGGAGGCTCCGGCCCCGGCTGCGTGACGGCCCCTGTCGCCGCGAACAGCCGGCACGACTCCGTCAACGGTCGCAGCCGTCAGGCAAGCCCGGTCACCACCGCGCATCCTGCCAGCCCGGCCGACTACGCCGCTCAGCTCAATGCGGGTACTGCGCACCAGCCGGTGCGCCTGCTTATCTCACCGGCTGAGCACGTACCACTCGGGCGAATCCGTGTCTCCGAGCTGGTAGTTCAGCTTGGGACGGCCGGCCGTGCCGCTCAGTGTCCACTGCCCCGACCAGCAATCGCCGACATCGATGGTGACGCTCTGGAGCCAGGGATTGTCGTCCGGTTCGAACCTCCACGTGCCCGAGCCCTCACATCGCCCGTCCGGCGAGTCCACTCCGCCTTGGCTCCAGGTGCCGGTGGCCACCGCACGCCCTTCTCCGTCCAGCCGCAGCGTGCCGCCACGGCCGTCGTTCCACGTGCCGACCAGGTCCGAGGCGTGGACCCGGGGCGGTGCGTACTCGTCCACCAGCCCGGTCCCGTAGGCCAAGGACCCCACGGCGACCACGGCGGCCGCCGACAGCAGGCCGACCCCGACGATCGTCCCGTACGGGCGTCCACGGGTGAGGGCCCACCGCGTCAGCAGCGTCACCGTCGACAGCGCCGCCGTGCCGGACGGCCACACCCACAGCCAGGTCTCCAGGCCGTCCCCCGTCGCCGCCGGCCACAGCGCCACGGCGGCCGCCCAACAACCGGCCACCGCCAGAATCCACCACTCCACGTGCCGACCGGCACACCGCCGCCCCGCCCACACGGCGACCGACAGCGTCGGCAACACCCCGAACAACGTGCCCAGGAACGCCACGGGAAGACCGAAGCAGAAGAGGAAAGGAAGCATCAGCAACCCGGTGCCGGGACCATCGCTGCGCATCGGAGACTCCCCTGCCATCTCCACGAAGCCCACGATCTCCACGGCCGTCGGAGCCATCATCAGCACCGCCACCATCGAAACGGAGATCGGCTGCGGCCCCCGCAAGCCGCGCGGGCTCCCCGACTCCTCCACACGCAGCCCCGGCGACCGCTTCACCCCGTCGCTCACATGCCCCTCCCCCGCCCGGCGTCATCCTCCCACCGGAGCCATCGGCAGCATTTGTGACCTGCGACCTCAGCGATTACGGAGCTCGGGTACCGCACCATCCGCCGTACCCGACTCACCTGAGCCGAAGCACGCTGGTTGTCACCATCGGCCTCCGTCGACCTGCGGCTTCGATCAGGCAAGGCACGGCGGATGTCACCAGGTCGGCACGCTGCACGTCCGTTCAGCTGAAGGGAACGGCGTCCTCCGGGGCGGTGTGCCAGTTGGTGACGATCGGGCGATCGACAGTGATGGTGCCGACCGGCAGGGAAACCGGGTTGGGGTCGTCGTCACCGATGGCGACGATGATGCTGTCCAGTTCCTTGCCGCCGTTTCCGTTGGTGGTCTTCGGGTTCACCCCGGCGTAGGCGGTGGTGCTCCCGCTCAGCTTGATCTGCTCGCCGACGGCCTGCTCCGCGGGACCCGCCTGGGTGCCGTCGGATCCGAACGCCACGGTCGGAAGCGCGGCGGGCAGGTAGCAGGTGATCCCCGGCTTCGCCTTGGCGATGATCAGGATGTATCCGCCGGCCTGGGTCTCGGACCTGGTGCTCCAGGAGATGTCGTTGGCGCCGCAGCTCTGCTCGACCGGCTCCCGCTTGCCGTTGCCGGTGTCGGCGCCGGAGCCGGCCCCGTCCGCAGTTCCCTTGCCCGGGGCGTCGGAGCCCTTGCCGGTGCCCTGGTCACCGCCCGCGGTCGACGAGCCGGACGGGGTGACCGCATCGCCGGCCGGAGTGGCGGACGAAGAACCCGGCGCAGCGCCGGTGTCCGTGGCCGCGTCCGAGTCCTGGCACGCCGTCATCAGCATGGCGCCTCCGACGAGGGCCACGGAGACGAGTAAGGCCTTGCGACGGTTGCCGAACATGAAATCCCCCTGGTGATCAGTGATTGAGGCCGAAGCGGTTTCGGCTTCTCGGTGCTTGCTTGTCCACTATGAGGGGGCTACGAGCCGAGGAGATCCCGGCGTCTTCGTTCCAGGACATCGCTGTCACAGACCGGTGACACGATCACGAAGTGGAAGAACCGGGATCAGTCCAGTGCACCCCGTTCGGTGGTCCTGGTGACAACACGCCTGCCTTTTCGCCGCGTTCGCGGCAGATGGCGTAGGTGAGACCATCCCTGCGGGTGCGGGGAGCAGCACCATGAGTGCGACCGAGGTGACCCACTGCTCCCCGCACCCGCGGGGATAGTTCCATCTGACCGGACGGGGCACGGTGAAGGTGAACTACTCCCTGCACTCATAGAGAGTTCCGACAGTAGTTGAGCCGTCACCCCTGCAGTCTGCTCGCCGACGCCATGGGTTTTCACACGACCTCACCGGCTGGCGGACGGCCCCGCACTTGATGATCGGTGGGCACGGGGTCGTCATCGACCTTCGTTGTGTGGCTCAGGCGCCCAACTCATCACGTACTACGGCGGTGACGAAGGAGGTCCAGGTTTTCGCAGCCAGAACGAGTACTGGGCTGTCCGGCGTCTTGCTGTCGCGCACGGGAACGACGGGGAGCCAGTCATCAGAGACTTCAAGGCAGGCGCCGCCGTCTGGATTGCTGTAGCTGCTCTTGCGCCACGTCACGGCACCCGGGTCTATGGATCGCACGGCGACTCCTCCAACATGCGCAGGATGAATTTCCGCGACTCGGCAGGGGACATGGCCTTGTCGCGCACCACATCGTAGGCACGCTGCAGACGCTCGATCCGAGTGTTTTCCTCGATGAGTTCACCCTCGTGCGCGTTCTCCGTGTAGGCCACGGGGCGACCGTCCGTGAGCCGCAGGAACCACACGTCCGTGGCAACCAACCCATGCACCCCTGCCCTCTGGGGCAGCACCTGAACTGTCACGTTCTCCCGCTCGGCCACCTCAGCCAGGCAGGCGAGTTGAGCCCGCCACTCCCCCTCGTCCTGCAACGGCGTACGCAGGACCGCCTCGGCGAGAATCGTGCGAAACGGGGGTGATGCTTCACCGTCCAGCAGTTCCTGCCGCCCGATCCGGGCCTTGATCTGTTGCTCCAGCTCTGCTCCTCGGCTCCCGCCCGCTGCCAGCACCTCCCTGGCGTATCCCGGTGTCTGCAGCAGCCCCGGCAGCACACTCACCGCGAAGTGCCACAGGCTCACCGCCTCGGCTTCCAGCGCCATGTACCGGCGATACCGCTCACGGAACTGGGTATGGTCCCCAGCGGCCAGCTCCCAGAGGGCGAGCAGGAGCCCCGGCGTCCCGTAGTACTGGTCCAGCGCCTGGACTACCTCAGGACCGCCCAGAGTGTCGCCCTTCTCCATCTTTCCGAACAGCGACCAGTCCCAGCCCATCCGCTCCCCGAGTTGTCGCAGACTGTCACCCCTTGACGTCCTCAACTGCCTTAATTCTTCAGCGAATCGCTGGCGCGGTTCCTGACTGCGGCCTGTGACGATGCGGCGCTGCGGCAAGGTGACTCACCTCCGTGGAACGTGTGGCACATGCGCTTTCGAGAGGGGAACCCGACCGTGCCTACGGCGCGTCGCGCCTCACCCCGACTGCATTCTCGTAACGCACTGACTACGCAACGTAATACGTGGTGCTGGGCAATGTGGCCGAATCGCGAATCTGCACGGCCACACCCGCTCCTCACCCGTTCCGAACGGAAGGACCCCCATGCCGACACACCACCCTGCCCCCAAGCTCCAGGAAGCCACCGACGCCCGTGACGCCCTTGCCGCCGCTCTCACGCGGGCCGGCATCCAGCTCCCCGCGATGGACGTCCGTACTCCCTGGGGAGACGTGTTGCCCGAGGAGGCTGAGGAGCGGACGGCGGGTGCGGTCGAAGGCCACCGTGTTCCCGCCAGTGCCCGGTACGCGCTCGTGCACCTCGGTGTCTGCTCGGCGCCCGTCGCCCTGGCCCTCGCCGCCGTCATCGCGAGGGGCGCCGACCAGTGAGCGGGCCGAGTTCCGACGCCTCCGCGCCCGGACCCGCTCCTCCCCCAGCCGGCACCGCCGTCCTGGACACCGAGCGCGATCGTGTCGGTGTCGTCATAGGGCATGAAGGGCCGTATCTTCAGCTCCGCCCGCTGCCCGGTGGGCGGGAGTGGGACGCCGACCCGAGCCGAGTCCGGCCCCTCACTTCGGAGGAGTTGCTTCGCGTTCGGCTGGCCGAGGCGAATGCCCGCAGCAGGACGGGCCTCAGTGTCCAGCGGCTCCAGCCGTCCCTTGAGTGAAGGGAGGTCCGCTGACTCGCCTTGGCCGTCGGCGCGCCGGGCCTCGCCACTGTGTCCCAATGAACCGTGCGGTCGCACCGGCGGTCCAGGAGGGTGCGGCCGTGGCCCACGGTCAGCAGGATCGCGCCCGTTGCGGTGCGGTAGTCCTCGACGGCCTTGACCAGGGCGGCCGTTGTCGAGGCGTCGAGCATGGCGGTCATCTCGTCGCAGATCAGTCGGCGGGGGCACAGGACCAGTGCACGGGCGAGGCAGTCGCGTTGGAGTTGGCCGTCACTGACCTCGTTCCACGTACCCGCGGGGATGGTCCCGGTTCCGGCGACCGACGTGGGAACACCTGCCCTTGCCGGACACGGCGCCCGAAGCCGACCGCGTGGATCGACGTCCCGGGATCGACCACGTGCGTCGCGGCTGGGTCTGTGGTCATCGGTCCCGCGTTCGGTCAGCGCGGTTCTCGGATGCCGTCGATGATGCGGGTCCAGTTGTCGCCGCCGTGTCCGTCCTCGATCGCGCGTCGATAGTGGGCCTGCACGGCCCGGGGAAGCGCGAGGTCGAGGCCGAGTGACGTGCTGGTCTCGACAATGTGGTCGGACGTCGCGCCCATCATGGTGACCGTGCTGAGGTCGCCGGGGTGCTCTCCGGCGTCAAGCGCGACGCCGGGGTTCTCTTCACCGGCCCTCAGGATGTCGCCTGTCGAGTCCGCGAAGGAGAGCAACTCCGGCAGCGCTTCCCCGGCCTTGGTTCCTGCGGTGCCCAGCATCGCGGTGGCGTGCATCAGTCCGGACAAGGTGGTGAGGAACACCGTGAGTTGGGCTTGATACATCATCTGGGCGAGGCCCGGGTCCTCGCCCAGATACTTGGGTGTTCCCAGCAGGGCCAACGTCGCCAGGTGGCGCTGCATCGCGTCGTCGGGGCCGCTGTAGTAGACATGGGCTGCCTCCGTGCCGACCATCGGCGCGGGGACCATGACACCTCCGGTGAGGAAGGTGGTGTCGTGGCCCGCTGCCCAGGTTGCCGCCTCGCGTGTGGCGTCGGGAGTGTCGGAGCTCAGGTTGACCAGCGTCCGGCCGGCGAGCGATCCGGTGGCGCTGTCGAGGACGTCGTACATCGCCTGGTAGTCGGTGAGGCTCAGGATCACGAGGTCACTCGCTTCGACCGCCTCGCTGGGTGTCGCCGCGAGCGTCGCTCCGTCGGTGACGACGCCGTCGGCCCGACTGGCGGTGCGGTTCCAGACGGTGACCGGGTGGCCGGCAGTGAGGAGGGTGCGTGTCATCGCCTGGCCCATCGGGCCGAGTCCGATCACGGTGACAGCGCTGTTCTGCCTGGTGGTGAGGTTCCGTTGTTCGTTCACTCCTCCATCCTCGAAGAACGCCACTACTCTCGGAAGTACCCACTGTTTTCTGCGGTACCTACCTTTTAGTAAGGGGACCAGAGATGGCCAAGGCGCCGAGACGCGGTCCTTACGTCTGCGGCATCGACGCTGCGCTCGACGTGGTGAGCGGCAAGTGGAAGGGACTGATCCTCTGGGAACTTCACGCCCATCGCGTACGCCGCTTCGCCGAGCTCCGTCGCGGCCTGCCGGGAGTGAGCGAGAAGATGCTGACGCAGCACCTGCGCGAAATGGAGGCGGACGGTCTCGTGCACCGGGAGGTCTATGCCGAGGTGCCGCCGCGGGTGGAGTACTCCCTGACCGAGCACGGGCGCACGCTCAATCAAGCGCTCGGGCCGCTCGGCGCCTGGGGGAGTGAGCGGATGCGTCGCGAAGGCTTCGAAGCGGTCGACGTGGCCGAGACCTCACACGGCTGAGCATCCCGGCCACCCATCCTGCGCGCGCTCCACCCTCCTGAGGGCATCGAGCAGGCGGTGACGGCCACGGACAGGCGGCTCTACGGGAAGGCGACCGCTCAGGCGCGGAACTGCCCGCACCCCCGGTTGACCCGCTGCGAAGAAATTCCGCGACGGTTCTCGCGGGTCGTGCCAGGGTGAGAGCGTGGCAAAGATCGAGATGGCAGATGTGTTTGCGGCCGGACAGCGCGGTGGGGGTGACAGTCTCTATGCGTACCGGGTGCGAGGGCTCGGCCGCAGCGGGGTAGTTCTGTGGATCGGCGGCAGGGGCGACGACCCTGATCAGGTGCTGGCGTTGCCAGGAGCTGATCACTGCCGGGTGCCGGTGTTCATGACTGTTCGGCAGGCGCGGGTGTATGTGAGCCGGAAGGGGCGGAGGCTGGCCACTTCTGAGACCGACACGCTGGAGCTCGTCCGTGTCCAGCATTGGCTGAAGGACCCGTCACGCCGGCGCGTCCCCCCGGGTGCGGTGCTGGACGCGTGGAACTTCTTCGAGGATCTGGCCCGAGGACTCGGTGAGGTCCACCGGCTGCCCCAACAGAGCGCGGTGCATAACAGCACCTACGAAAAGCTGTTCGGGGACGAGTGCGCCGCGTGGACTCCCGACGAGCAACGCGCGGTGCTGGAACTACTCACGGCCGGGGTGGAGCTGTGGAACTCCTGCCCAGTGATCGTAAAGCCCTTCTCGAGCATCGCCTCCGACGGTGGTCGGGGTACCCCCCGGGGCTTGTGATTCGTGGCGGTGGTGGTTTTCCAGGAGACCTTGCCGACCCGGCCGTCGCAGTTCGGAAGATCGCGTATGTGACTCCCTACTGATGGGCGAGACAGTCACACCCACGAGTTCTACGCCTTGACGGATGCGAGTAGTTGCGGTATAGAAAGCGCCGCTGAGATTGATCTTGCTCGGCTAGCGGCCTCCCGCCACAAGCTGGCCCGGGACGTGTGCCACGGCAAGCGCGGCACCATCCACCAGGCATGCCGGGACGGCATGGAGGACCAGCTCGGCTCGCTCAGCCTGGCCCTCAGCACCATCGCGCTCTGGACGACCCGTTACGTCGACGCCGCCGTCGCCCAGCTACCAGGCCGAGGGCCACGCGATCCGCGAGGAGGACATCACCCGGCTCTCCCCTCTCAAGCGCCGCAACCTGAACCTGCTCGGCCGCTACAGCTTCACCGCCTCGATCCCGGCCGCCGGCGCCCTGCGCCCGCTGAGCGACGCTGACGCGCTCGAGCTGGACGAGGACGACGAAGGCGCGGATTGAACGCCCATATCGGGTGACGCGGGCATATCAGGTGGCCGGATGCTCGGAAATCGCAAGCACCGGTGGGGGAAGCGATGTCAGGCTGCCCGGTATGACCGACTAAGCCTTGATTGATGCGGCCGATCTGGCGGCCTGCTCGATCTTCGCGCGGTAGGCGGCACGGGCTTCCTCGTCGATCGGCTTCTCGTGTTCGGCGCGCAGCCCGGTCCGGCCGTCGAGGCCCTCGCGCAGGATATCGGCGTGCCCGGCATGCCGGATGGACTCGCCGAGGACGTGGACCATGACGGCGAACAGGTTCGTGTTGGAATGGGGCTCCGGCCACCACGGCACGTGGCCGGGGGCGTCGAGGGGAAGCTCGTTGATCGTCGTGTCCGAGTGTTCCCACGTGCGCCGGTAGAACCCGATGATCTGATCGCGGGTCTCGTCCTCGGTCGCCCACTGATCGCTGCCATCGGAGTCCTGCCATCGGGGCAGCGGTTCCGGGGAAGGGCGGTCGAAGACCTCGCCGAAGTACCTGGCCTCGACGGTGGCCACGTGCTTGACCAGGCCGAGGAGGTTGGTCCCGGTCGCTGTCAAAGGCCGGCGGGCGTCGTATTCGGACAAGCCGTCGAGTTTCCAGAGCAGCGCCTCGCGGTCCCGCCGCAGTCTCCCGTGCAGGTTTTCCTTCGCGAATTTATCGATCATGCGGCATGAACCTTCCATGGGCTGTTCGTGGTCTCAAGATCCCGTACGTGGTCCGCAACGACTGGCAGAGCCGAGGCTTAGGACTCCTTACGCAATGAGCTACCGGGAATGACTGTCTGTCAGAGAGACGTGGGGTGGGGGTGGGGTGCGTGACGGCTCGCGGCCGACTCGACCGGCGACGGTTACTGCGCAGGAAAACTACACGCATGCTGTTCGGTGCCGTTCTCTGATCCCGTTGAGCAGTTCGGGACGGGGACCGGGGAGGTGGGCGGGTGCCAGGTGAGAATCCAGCCGGCGGTAAGCGCCGCCGCACCGCCTGCCAGGGCGATTGCGCCGCCTGTTCCAATGCCTGCGGCCACCGAGCCCAAGCAAACCGGCCCGACGCCCTGCAGCGTCATGCTGCCGGAGCCGAGCAGACCGAAGGCCTGGCCCTGGCCATCCTGCGGCAGGGCGTCCAGGAACGGCCGTTGCAGGCCGAGACCGTAGGCGAATCCGAAGCCGCAGAGCAGCAGCAGACAGGACGAGACGCCCACTCCGGGCTCGGCAGCGAAGCCGACCAGCGGCAGTCCCATCAGCGCAATCAACGGGACTACCAGTCGCTCCCGGGCGGGTGGCCGTAGCAGTCGACCCACCAGCAGGTCACCGACAAGCATGCCGACCGGCAGACAGCCCATCAGCACCGCGTACCAGCCGGGCGCGAAGTGGCGTCCTCCGGCGTAGGCGACGATCAGGCCTTCCGCGCCCGCTACGAACGCCGGCGGGAGCCACTGGGCCAGCATCAGTCGTCGCACCGTGTGTCCGCGCAGCAGCAGGCCGGCACCGTGCAGGCTTGCCCGGACGGCCCCGCCATCGCCTCGAGCGCTGCCGGGTGTGCCGCCGAACTCTCCCGGCTGCAGCCGGGGCAGCCGGATGTGGATGGCGAGCGCGCAGCCGAGGTAGAGGGCGGCGCTTACCGCGAGCGCCCGGTGCGGGCCGAGTACCGCGACGACCGCACCTCCCAGTGCCAGACCGAACAATTGCGCACCGGAGGCAGCGATGTTGTTCAGTGAACGGCCCAGTACATAGGCGTCGCCCTCCAGCGACTGCGCGACCAGCCGACTCGACGCGCCGTGAAACACCGGTGTGGCGAGGGCCCGGTGGCGTCTCCGCCCTTCAGGGCCCGCAGGTGGGAGCCGTCGACGGAGGCGGGGGACAGGTCCAGCTCGGCCCGCGGTCCCCGGTCATGCCGCCCAGCTGAGCTGACGAGCGTGCTGGTCCCAGCAGGAACAGGATGATCGTGAGCTGGTGAAGGAACCAGAGCAAGAACGGCGAAGGTTTGTTGAACGTCGGCAGCAATCATTCCGAGCTCTGTCGGAGGAAGCCTGTCCAGGAGCGGACCTCGAACAGCAGGTCCGGCAGGTCGATCCTGGGGAGCATGGCCTCGGTGGTGGTCTTCAGCCAGGTCAACGACTCCGGCTCACCCACTGCGCCGAGCTTGTCCACCGACAGGCGTGCGCGTCCGCCGCCTTCGGGAACGACGATCTCCACCTTCGCGTCGTCGCCGGCCTCCTCCAGGCGGTCGGCCATCTGCCGCCACGCCGCGTCCAGCCGGCGAGTGAGCTGGGCCAGGTGTTCGACGGCGTCCTCGGTCAGGGACAGGCCTGCCAGCACGTCCGCGCGCATCGCCTCCCACCGTGGACCGTCCAGCAGCCTCGCCCGCGGGTCGGCCCACCGGTTCGAGGGGGCGGCGAACACGTCGCGCCGGTTCAGCGCACGGTGCAGCTGCTCCAGCACGCACACCACGTACGCGTCCCGGTCGACCACGCCCTGGGGCAGCTTGGTGTTGGAGAACACCACCCGCTCCATCGCCCGCACCATCGCCGTGCCCGTCGACTTCGTCGGCGGCGTGCGCAGCCGCTCCAGCTCCGAGACCCGCTTGCCCTCCGGCACCACCAGCAGCTCAGCCAGCGCCGGCGCGAGCGCGGGATCGGCTCGGTGCGCGGCCCGCGTCACCGCCTCGTACAGGCGCCGCTCGGCTGCCGTGCGGGCCTCCGACACCTGCCGGGCCAGCACCGAGACGCCCGGCAGCAGCACCCGGTTCTTGCGCAGCCACGTCACCGCGTGGTTGAACAGCGCCATCGGCCCCTCGGCGTGCGTCCACGCCCGCCCGTACAGGAAGCCGCGGAACTCCCGGCCCGACCGCCGGTCGGTGAAGTCCCGGTACTTGAACCGCTGCTGGATCTCATCAGCGTGCTCGTACGGCATCCTGCGGCGCTCCGGGTACCGCTTCACGCATGAAGCGTCGGCGATGCCGAGCTGCCCGGCCAGGTACTCCACGACCTCCCACGGCACCGCGAGCGGGTCCTCGCCAAGGAAGCGGCCGATGGTAGCGGACCGTGCAGATCTGCACGGCCATGCCCAACCGGTGCATGTCCGTACGGCGCAGCGCGATCAGATCGCGGTCGTCATCATCGAGGAAGAAGAACCGCTCCAGCTCCGGGCGCATGGGCACCTCGGTGAACGTCCCGCACGCCTCGGCCTGCTCATCAGTCAGAAACTCCACCGGCACGGCCGGACCGTAGCGAGCACCGACACTCGCCCGGCGATCTTTCCGCAAAGCCCAACCGCACCCACGCCCGGTGTGCCGGCTGAGCAAGATCAATCTCAGCGGCACTTTCTGTACCGCAACTACTCACATCCGCTTGAGCGCTCTGGCTGCCCGACTGGTCAACCAGAGCGCTCAAGGGAAGTGCGGGCCGGCGCGGTCGCCGGAGGCGGGGTGCCGCCCCGGCGTCCGGTCAGCGGGTGGCGAGGAGTTCGAGCGTGTCGATCACTCGGTTCGAGAAGCCCCACTCGTTGTCGTACCAGGCGACCACCTTGACGTGGCGGCCGTCGACGCGGGTGAGGGCCGAGTCGAAGATCGACGAGGCCGGATTGCCCGTGATGTCGGACGACACGAGCGGGTCGTCCGAGTACTCGAGGATGCCGGCGAGCGGCCCCTCCGCCGCGGCGCGGTACGCCGCCAGCACGTCGTCGCGCGTCACGTCGCGGGCGACGGTCGTGTTGAGTTCGACGATCGAGCCCACCGGCACCGGTACGCGGATCGAGTCGCCCGACAGCTTGCCGTCGAGGTTCGGCAGCACCAGGCCGATCGCCTTGGCGGCACCGGTCGTGGTCGGCACGATGTTGACGCCGGCGGCCCGGGCGCGACGGGCGTCGCGGTGCGGACCGTCCTGCAGGTTCTGCTCCTGCGTGTAGGCGTGCACCGTCGTCATGAACCCGTGCTCGATGCCGGCGAGTTCGTCGAGGACCGCGGCCAGCGGCGCGAGCGCGTTGGTGGTGCAGGAGGCGTTCGAGACGATCGTGTGCACGGCCGGATCGTAGGCGGCGGTGTTGACCCCGAACGCGAGCGTGACGTCGGCGCCGTCCGACGGCGCGCTGACGAGCACCTTCTTCGCGCCCGCGTCGAGGTGGGCGCGGGCTGCCTTGGCCGAGGTGAAGCGGCCGGTGGCTTCCAGGACGATGTCGACGCCGAGTTCGGCCCACGGCAGCTGCGCCGGTTCGCGCTCGGCCAGCACCGTGATCCGACGGCCGTCGACGACGAGGGTGTTCCCGTCGACGGTCACCGGACGCCCGAGCCGGCCGGCCGTGCTGTCGTAGGCGAGCAGCCGGGCGAGCGTGGCGGGCTCCGTCAGGTCGTTGACGGCGACGATCTCGAGGTCGCTGTCGCGCTCCAGCAGTGCGCGCAGCACATTGCGTCCGATGCGGCCGAATCCGTTGATGGCGATGCGAGTAGTCATGAGTGGTGTTCCTTCCTTCGCCATCAGGCTCGCCCGCGGCCGGCGCCGCCGACAGTGGCGGGATCGCCATGGTTCAAAAGGATCCCGCCACGCGGTGCCGGGTGGGTTATTCGCCCCGGGTGAAGGTGCGCCGGTACTCGCTCGGGGTGGTGCCGAGGATGCGCTGGAAGTGCAGCCGCAGGTTCGCGCCGGTGCCGAGACCGACATCGGCGGCGATCTGTTCGACGCTGCGCTGCGACCGCTCCAGCAGTTCACGGGCCACGTCGATGCGGGCGCGCATCACCCACTGCATCGGCGTGTAGCCGGTCTCCTCGACGAAGCGCCGGGAGAACGTGCGCGGCGAGACCCCCGCCTGCCGCGCCAGTATGTCGAGGGTGAGGGGATCGCCGAGCCGGTGCAGCGCCCACTCGCGGGTGGCGGCGAACCGCTCGCCGAGCGGCTCGGGGACGCTGCGCGGCACGTACTGGGCCTGGCCACCGCTGCGGTAGGGGGCCGCGACCAGACGCCGGGCCGCGTGGTTGGACGCGGCCACTCCGAGGTCGCCGCGCAGGATGTGCAGGCACAGGTCGAGGCCGGAGGCGGCGCCGGCCGAGGTGAGCACGCTGCCCTCGTCGACGAACAGCACGTTCTCGTCGACGTGGACGAGCGGATGCCTGGCCACCAGCGCCCGCCTGTAGTGCCAGTGCGTCGTGGCGCGCCTGCCGTCGAGCAGGCCCGTGGCGGCGAGCGCGAAGGCGCCCGTGGAGATGGCGGCGAGCCGCGCGCCCCGGGCGTGGGCGGCGATCAGTGCGTCGACGACGGCCTGCGGCGGGTCCTCGCGGTCCGGGGACCGGTAGCCGGGGACGAAGACGATGTCGGCCCACGCAAGGGCGTCGAGGCCGTGGGCGACGTGGTACGCGAGGCCGTCGCCGCCGGTCACGAGACCGGGTGTCGCCCCGCACACCCGCACCTCGTACGGCATGCTCGCGCGGGTCGTGAAAACCTGCGCGGGAATTCCGACGTCGAGCGGCTTCGCGCCCTCGAGCACAAGGACGGCGACGCGATGCAGGCGGGAGGCTGGCACAGGAAGAGGCTACGTGGGGCGTGACGTCGATACGCTCACTGCGCGGACCGGGCAGACGACACCGGCCGGGGCGCCACCGTGTCCCAGTGGACCGTGCGGTCGCACCAGCGGTCGAGGAGGGTGCGGTCGTGGCTCACGGCCAGCAGGCCGGCGCCGGTTTCGGTGCGGTAGTCCTCGACCACCGCCACCAGGGCGGCCGTGGTCGAGGCGTCGAGCATCGCGGTCATCTCGTCGCAGATCAGCCAGCGGGGGCGCAGGACCAACGCGCGGGCGAGGCAGGCGCGTTGGAGTTGGCCGTCGCTGACCTCGTGGGGGCGGCGGGTGAGCAGGTCGGGGGTGAGGCCGACGGTGGAGGCCAGTTCGGCGACCCGGTCGGGGGCCTCGGCGCGGCGGCCCGTGGCGCGCAGGGGTTCGGCGATCAGGTCGGTGAGGGTCAGGCGGGGGTCGGCGGAGAGGCGGGGTTGCTGGAAGACGACGCCGAAGGCGGTGCGCAGCGAGCGCGGGGCGCGGTGGCGCCAGTGGCGTACGGGGGTGCCGTCGAGGAGAAGGGTGCCTGCGTCGGGGCGGTGGAGGAGGGCGGCGACCTTGGCGAGGGTGGACTTGCCGCAGCCGCTGGGGCCGAGCAGGCCGACGGCCTCGCCGGGGGCGACGGTGAGGGAGGCGTTCCGGACGGCGGGGGCCGAGCGTCGGTCGTAGCCGGCGGTGATGGCGCGCAGTTCAAGCACGGACGTCCTCCAGGGCCTCGACCGGGAGCGGGTGGTGGCAGGCGGCCGACGCGGTGAGGGGCGGGAGGGTCGCGCAGGTGGCCGTGGCTCGGTCGCAGCGGGGGGCGAAGGGGCAGCCTTCGGGGAGGGCGCCGAGTTCGGGTGGCATGCCGGGGATGGGGGTGAAGGCGCGGTCGGGGAGGGCGTTCAGGAGGCCGCGGCTGTAGGGGTGGCGGGGGCCGGGGTTGCCGAAGAAGGTTTCGGCGTCGGTGAGTTCGACGATGCGGCCCGCGTACATGACGGCGACCCGGTCGGCGATGCGTTCGGCTGCCGTCAGGTCGTGGGTGATCATCAGGAGGGCTCGGGCGTGTTCGTCGTCGGCGTCGACGTGGCGGCGGAGTTCGTCGACGGTGTGGTCCACCAGGTCGCGGTCGAGGCCGGTGGTGGGTTCGTCGGCGAGGAGGAGGGGTGCGTCGCCGATCAGGGCGAGGGCGGTGGCGGCGCGTTGGGCGAGGCCGCCGGAGAGTTCGTGGGGGTGGCGGTCGAGGTGGTCGGTGGGGAAGGCGGCGCGGGCGGCGGCCTGTTCGGCGGCGGCGCGCAGGGCGGCGCGGCCGCGGACGCCGGTGAGTTCGGCGACCGTCTCCTCCATCTGGGAGCGGATGGTGCGGACGGGGGTGAGGTGGGCGGCGGGGCTCTGCGGGATGAGGCCGATGCGTCGGCCGCGTACGGTGCGGGCGAGGGTGCGTTCGTCGGCGGTGAGCAGGTCGAGGTCGCCGAGCCGGGCGTGGCCGGCGGTCTGCGCGTTGGCGGGGAGCAGGCCGAGCAGGGCGGAGGCGAGGACGGACTTGCCGCAGCCGCTCTCGCCGATCAGGGCGAGGCATTCGCCGGGCGCCACGTCGAAGTGCGCGTCGGTGACGGCGGCGATGCGGCCGCCGTCGGGTACCAGGAAGCGCACCGACAGTCCGCGGACCGACAGCACGGGAGGTCGCTCGGTCACAGCGTCAGCTCCGATCGGCGGCGGGGGTTGATCCGCTCCCGCCAGACTCCGGCGAGTCCGGCGATGGCGAGGGTGGGGATGATCAGGAACAGGCCGGGGAAGAGGGTGGGCCACCAGTGGCCGGCGAGGAGTGAGCCGCGGGCGCCCTGGATGAGGGTGCCGAGGCTGGCGGTGTGGGTGGGCAGGCCGAGGCCGAGGAAGGACAGCGCCGATTCGTGCCACATGGCGTGCGGGATCATCAGGACGGCGGCGAGGCCGGCCTGGGGCAGTACGCCGGGCAGCAGGTGCCGTACCGCGACCCGCAGGCGGGAGGCGCCGCCGGAGACGGCCGCGTCGACGTAGGGGCGGGAGCGCAGGGAGAGGACCTCGGCGCGGACGATGCGGGCGGTGGAGAGCCAGTGGGTGAGGGCGACGGAGATCACCACCGGCCAGACGCCGGGGCGGAACATGGCGACGATGAAGATGCCGAGCAGCAGGTGCGGGACGGAGGAGACGGTGTCGACCAGGCGCATGACGAGGCGGTCGACCCAGCCGCCGAGGGCTCCGGCGGTGGCTCCGACGGCGGTGCCGATGACGGTGGCGGTGAGCGCGGCCACGACGCCGACGAGCAGGGAGACCCGTAGGCCGTAGACGCAGCGCAGCAGGAGGTCGCGGCCCACGTCGTCGGTGCCGAAGGGGTGGGTCCAGCTGGGTGGGAGGAGTTTGGAAGCGAGGTCGACGGCCTGCTGGTCGAGCTGGACCAGTGGGGGGACGAGCAGCACCGCGAGGGCGGTGAGGGCGACCAGGGTGGCGGAGACGCGCAGGCGCAGGGTGTGGGTGGAGCGGCGGGTGGTGCCGTGCGAGCGCCAGGCGGTCGCGGCCGTGGGGGCGGTCGCGTCGGCCTTCTCGACGGTGGTGTCAGCCATGGGGATCACATCTCATCCAGCTTGACCCTCGGGTCGATCAGTCCGTACAGGAGGTCGGCGAGGAGGTTTCCGGCGAGGACGGCGGCGGTGGCGAGGGTCGTCAGGGCGGCCAGGAGGGGGAAGTCGACGGCGGTGGCCGCCTCGACGGCGGCGGCGGCGATGCCGGGCCAGCTGAAGACGGTCTCCACGAGGAGGGCGCCGGTGATGAGTTCGGGGACGCGGGAGCCGATGAGGGTGAGGACGGGCAGCAGGCCGGAGCGCAGGGCGTGGCCGAGCAGGACGGTGCGTTCGGCGAGGCCGCGGGCGCGGGCGCCGCGCACGGGGTCCTCGGCGAGGGCGTCGCCGACACCCTGGCGGACGTAGAGGGTGAACCAGGGCAGTTGGGAGACGGCGAGGACGCCGGCGGGCAGGATCAGGTGGCTTGCGACCTGACCGGCGGTGACGTGTTCGCTACCGGTGTCGGTGAGGCCGCCGGCCGGGAGGACGTCGAGGTTGAGGGCGAACAGCCAGACGGCGAGCAGGGCGATCCAGAAGACCGGCGCGGCTTCCAGGGAGTAGGCGAGGGAGGTGACCGTGCGGTCGAGGAGCGAGCCGGGGCGGCGGGCGGCGAGGACGCCGAGCAGGGTGCCGAGGAGGACGGCGACGGCGAACGCGACGGTGCACAGCAGGGTCGACCAGACCAGCCGTTCGCCGATCGCCTCGGCCACCGGCTGCCGCATCACGCTGGAGTGGCCGAGGTCGCCGGTGAGCGCGGAGGTCAGCCATTCCCACCAGCGGACGGCGAAGGGCTGGTCCACGCCGAGGTTGGCCCGGAGCCGGTCCAGGGTTTCCTGGTCGGCGCCGAGGGCGGCGGTGCCGGCGTAGGCCTTGACGGGGTCGAACGGGGAGGCGGCGGCGAGGGCGAACGCGCCGAAGGTGACGAGGAGGAGGACGGGCACGGCGAGCAGGGCCCGCCGTGCCACGAGGTGCCCCATCGCCGCCCAGGGCAGGGTCTTCACTTCTCGGGCTGCCAGTCCTCGGCGTTCCACCAGGGGCCGCTGGCGAAGCCGTGCTCGTGCGGTTCGACCTGGGTGGTGAGGTCGCCCCAGTGGTCGTCGAGGACGTAGAGGTGGTCGATGTGGGTGAGGAAGGTGTAGCCGGGGTCCTTGACGAGTTCGCGCTGGAGGTCGTCGTAGGCGGCCTTGCGGTCGTCGGGGTTCTGGGCGCGGCGGCCGGTCTCGAGGGCCTCGTCGACGGCGGGGTTGTCGTAGTGGGGCATGTTGTTGAAGCCGTCGCCGGCGAGGGAGGAGTGGAGCAGGGTGTAGAGGCCGAAGTCGGGGTCGCCGGTGCTGCCGAAGCCGGCGAGGACGGCGTCCTTGCCCATCCGGGGTTCGATGACCTCCCAGGTGGCGCCCTCGACCTTGACGTCGATGCCGGCCTTCTTGGCGTCGGAGGCGTAGGCGAGGGCGTGGTCCTGGCGGACCTTGTCGCCGGAGGGGTAGAAGAGGGTGAACGCGGCGCGGGCGCCGTCCTTGGCGCGGATGCCGTCCTGGCCGGCCTTCCAGCCGTCGCGGTCGAGGATCTTCTTGGCCTCGGCGAGGTCCTGGGGGCGTTCGATGTCCTTGGCGTACCAGGGGTCGTCGAGGGGCAGCGGCCCGTAGGCGGGGCGGCCGGCGCCGTCGAGGATCTTGTCGACCATGGCCTGGCGGTCCACGGCGAGGTCGAGGGCGCGGCGGATCGTGGTGTCGCCGGTGATCTTGTTCCCGGTGGGGAGGGTGACGGCGCGGAAGTCGTAGGTGGTGGCCCGGTAGGTCTTGCGGGCGTCGTCGTTCTTGAAGGTGGCGGCGAGGTTGGGCGGGAGGGTCGCGCCGTCGAGGTCGCCGGAGCGCAGCCGGGTGGCGCGGACGTCGTCGTCGGCGATGATCGCCATGGTGAGCTTCTTCACCTTCGGAGCGCCGCCCCAGTGGTCCGGGTTCGCCTTGAAGGTGAGCTTCTCGCCCTTGCTCCAGCCGGTGAGGACGTACGGTCCGGTGCCGATCGGCTCGGTGTTGAAGGCGCCGGTGTTGGGGTCCTGCTCACCGGCGACGTGCTCGGGGACGATGGGCAGGACGGTGCGGGCCGGGAAGGCCGCGTAGGGGTACTTGAGGGTGAAGACGACCTTGTCGTCGCCGTCCGCCCGGACGTCCTTGACGGCGTCGAGTTCGCTCTTGGCGGTGTTGTTGGTCTTGTCGTCGAGCACCGTTTCGTACGTGTAGACGACGTCCTCGGCGGTGAGGGGTTCGCCGTCGCTGAACTTCACGCCCGGACGCAGGGTGTAGGTGTAGGTGCGGCCGTCATCGGTGATCTCGGGGAGCGCCTTCGCGAGGGCGGGCTCGAGTTCCAGGTCGGCGTCCCGGGCGAGCAGCCCGTCGAAGATCTTGGAGTTGCCGTCCTTGCCGTAGCCGAGCAGGGGGCTCAGGGTGTCCGGTTCGGAGGCGACCCCGATCACCACGGAGTCGGCGGACCCGCCGCCCGCGGCGCGGTCCGTGCCGCCGCTGGGCGCCGAGCACGCGGCGACCGCGGCAGCCGTGGCCGCCGCGACGGCGGCACCCTTTATTCGTCGGGTCGTCATCGAATCTCACACCTTTGCTGCCCGGATCTCGTTGTTGCATATTAGTTGCAGCAGGGTTCTGCCCAGGACCCCCTCCCCTCATTCCCGCGCTTCGGTGGGCCGGGTCCGCGGGGTGCGAGCTGCGGGGCGCCGTCCGCGCGCCCCCGGGGGACTGCTTGTCAGCGGCCCGGGACCGGGTCTAGTGTCGCCACGCCTTGGTGAACGGGAAATCCGGTGTGATGCCGGTGCGGCCCTCGCCACTGTGATCGGGAAGTCCGGCTCCGGCCCCAGGTCCTGTCCCCCGACAGGACCGAACGGCAGCCACTGGGTCCCCCTCGGACCCGGGAAGGCGGAGCACGGGCGGTGGTACCCGTCAGCCAGGAGACCGGCCAAGGCGCGTCAACCATCCACGAGGTGCTGGAGAGGGTCTGCTGAGCATGCACATAGCCGAGGGTTTTCTACCGCCGGCGCACGCGGTCGCCTGGGGCGTCGCGTCGGCGCCGTTCGTCGTCCACGGAGCCCGGTCGCTCACCCGTGAGGTCAGGGAACACCCCGAGAGCACGCTGCTGCTGGGCGCCTCGGGAGCGTTCACCTTCGTTCTGTCCGCGCTGAAACTGCCCTCGGTGACCGGGAGTTGCTCCCATCCCACCGGCACCGGGCTGGGCGCCATCCTGTTCCGGCCGCCGGTCATGGCGGTGCTGGGCACCATCACCCTGCTGTTCCAGGCCCTGCTGCTCGCCCACGGCGGGCTGACCACGCTCGGCGCCAACGTCTTCTCGATGGCGGTCGTCGGGCCGTGGGCGGGGTACGGGGTCTACCGGCTGCTGCGGCGGTACGGGGCACCGCTGATGGCCGCGGTGTTCTGCGGCGCGTTCGTCGCCGACCTGTCGACGTACTGCGTGACGAGTGTGCAGCTGGCGCTCGCCTTCCCCGACCCGGGCAGCGGATTCCTGGGCGCGCTCGGCAAGTTCGGCTCCATCTTCGCCGTCACGCAGATCCCGCTCGCGGTGAGCGAGGGGCTGCTGACGGTGCTGGTGATGCGCATGCTGGTGCAGTCCAGCAAGGGCGAGCTGACCCGGCTCGGGGTGCTGGTGGCCGGGCTCGGGAAGAAGTCGGCGGGCGCGGGCGAGGCGGTGGCCCGATGAGCCGTGACGCGAAGATCAACTCCCTGTTGCTGCTTCTGGTCGCCGTGCTCGCCGTGGTGCCGCTGGTCCTCGGGCTCGGCGACCACAAGGAGGAGCCGTTCGCGGGCGCCGACGCGGAGGCGGAGACCGCGATCACCGAGATCGACCCGGGTTACGAGCCGTGGTTCTCGCCGCTGTACGAACCGCCGTCCGGGGAGATCGAGTCGGCGCTGTTCGCCCTCCAGGCGGCGATCGGCGCGGGCGTGCTCGCGTACTACTTCGGGCTGCGGCGGGGGCGTCGGCAGGGGGCGGAACGGGCGCGGGCGGAGCAGGAGCGGGGGGCCGGCACCGAGGCGGACGTCGAGGACTCGGCCCCCGCGGGACCCGGGGGCTGATTCCCCGTGCTGCCGATCGACGCGGCGGCGCACAGCAGTCGCTGGCGCCGCCGTCATCCCGTGGACAAGGCCGTGCTCGGGCTGGGGCTCACCGTGCTGGCGGTCTCGCTGCCGCCCTGGCCGGGCTCGGCCCTGGTGCTGCTGACCGCACTCGCGGTGCTGCTGGGCCCGGCGGGGGTGCCGGGACGGCGGTTGTGGCGTGCCTACCGGGTACCGCTGGGCTTCTGCGTGACCGGTGCGCTGACGCTGCTGGTGCGGGTGGGCGGGCCGGACGGGTTCGTGTCCTGGGCGGACGACGGGCCGTTGCGTGCCGGGGAGTTGCTGCTGCGCACGTCGGCGGCCTCCCTCGGGGTGCTGCTGTTCGCCTTCACCACGCCGATGTCCGATCTGCTGCCGCGCCTGGTACGGGCCGGTGTGCCCGCTCCCCTCGTCGATGTGGCGCTGGTGACGTACCGGATGAGTTTCCTGCTGCTCGACTCGGTGCGCCGGGTCCGGGAGGCTCAGGCGGCCCGGCTCGGGCACACCACCCGTGCGGCGACATGGCGTTCGCTGGGCGGGCTCGGCGCGACCGCGTTCGTCCGGTCCTTCGACCGGGCGGCGCGGCTGCAGACGGGGCTCGCCGGACGCGGCTACGACGGCACGCTGCGCGTGCTGGTGCCGGAAGCCCGGGTCTCCGTCCGTTTCACGGCCGGGAGCGTGGTGCTGCTTGTCGCGCTGGCCGTCCTCACCCTCGTCCTGGAAGGACCCCTGTCATGAGCGGGCCCGTGCTGGTCGCCCTGCGGGGCGCGTCGTTCGCGTACGAGGACGGCCCGGCCGTGCTCACCGGCCTCGACTTCGAGGTGCGGGAGGGGCGCGCGCTCGCCCTGCTGGGCCGCAACGGCAGCGGCAAGACGACGCTGATGCGGCTGCTGAGCGGTGGACTGCGGCCGGGTGCGGGCGAGTTGACCGTGGCGGGCCGGCCCGTCCGGTACGACCGCAAGGGGCTGACCCGGCTACGGACGACCGTGCAGCTGGTGGTGCAGGATCCCGACGACCAGTTGTTCGCGGCGTCCGTGGGCCAGGACGTGTCGTTCGGTCCGCTGAATCTGGGGTTGTCCGACGCGGAGGTGCGGGCGCGGGTGACGGAGGCGCTGGCGGCGCTGGACATCACCGCTCTCGCCGACCGTCCCACCCATCTGCTGTCCTACGGGCAGCGCAAGCGGACGGCGATCGCGGGCGCGGTCGCCATGCGGCCCCGGGTCCTGATCCTGGACGAACCGACGGCGGGGCTCGACCCCGACGGCCAGGAGCGGCTGCTCGCCACCCTCGACGGGCTGCGCGCGAACGGCACCACGGTCGTCATGGCCACCCACGACGTGGACCTCGCCCTGCGCTGGGCCGACGACGCGGCGCTGCTCACGCCGTCCGGCGCCCGCACCGGCCCGGCGGCCACGATGCTGGCCCGCACGGACCTCCTCGCGGCGGCGGGGCTGCGGTTGCCGTGGGGTGTGGCGGCCGCGCGCCTGCTCCGCGCCCGGGGCCTGCTGGCCGACACGGCCGCCGGTCCCCGGACGCCGGAGGAATTGGCCGCGATGGACGCGGTGGACCCGTAGTGCGGTGTCCGCGGGTCGGGTTGGGGGTGGCGTCGCGCGGGTGGGAGGAGAGCGGGTCTGCTCGGGGGCTCGGTTCGGGTGGTGCCGGGGCCTGCGCGCCCGGCACCGTCCGAAGGTCGGGCTTCGGCTAGACCGAGGTGCGGAAGGCGGGCAGGTAGCCGCTCGACTGGCCGACGGCCTTCGGGTGGTAGGAGTTTTCGACCGGGATCGCCACGCTGTGGAGCCAGGCGTCGCCCGAGCAGAGCTCGTGTCCGGTGAACTCGTCCACCACGCTGGAGAAGGTGAACCCGGCGTTGGCCGCCCGCTTGGCGATCACCCCGTTCATCACGTCCGAGGCGTTGTTGATCGCGCCGCGCTCGACCTCGGTGAGTCCGGCGATGCAGCTGCCCGAGAGCTTGTAGAAGCGCGGGTATCCCAGGACCACCACGCGGGCCTTCGGGGCACGCGAGCGGATGTTGTTGTACATCGTGTCGAGCTTGCCCGGGAGGGAGCTGTTCATGAGGGAGATGGCCGAGTTGACGCGGCTGACGCAGGTCGCCTCGCTCTGCAGCACGCAGGCCTGCATGACGTCCGCGAAGCCCATGTCGTTCCCGCCCGCGGTGACGCTGACGAGCGTGGTCGACGTGTTCAGTGCGCCCAGCTGGCCGCTGGAGACGCTGGTCGTGGTCGCGCCGCTGCAGGCGGCGAAGGTGAACGAGGACGGGACGTTCGCGGCGGCCCAGAGCTGGGGGTAGGACTTGGTGCTGCGTCTGCAGGTGCCGCTCTCGGACGTGTAGCTCCCGGCGCCCACGCCGGAGGAGTAGGAGTCGCCGAGAGCCACGTAGTTGTGGCCGGCCGCCGAGGCCGGCTGCGCCATGCCTAGGACGGCTGCGGTACCCATGACGAAGGCCAGCACGGAGGCCCGGAGAGAACGCACTGACATAGCGGTCAGCCCTTCGAAGTGCGGGGAAAGAGTGGTTGGTTGATGAAACAACCACTCTTTTAGCAGGGCTGGAACTCGTCAGTAACACCTCGGCGAAAAGCCGCCCGTAATGCCTGAATGATCATTCAGCCGGATCATCTTCGCGCGTAGATAAACCCCTTTCATCTAAGGGAATTCACAGTCCTTCAGATGACGTTCCGATCCCCCGAAGGTCCCCGGCCGGCGCCCCGGGGGCCGGCCGCGCGAGTGATGGCCGACTCGACGGCGGCGATGCGGTCGCCGAGGAGGGCGAGGACGGCGACCGCGCGGACGAGGGCGTCGTCGTCGGGGCCGCCGAGGGTGCGAGTGCGGAGGTGGGCGGCCTTCACCTCGTCCCAGCGGTCGGCCTGTGCGGGGGTGAGGGTGCCGCGCAGTTCGGCGAGTTTGAGCAGGCTCGCCTCCGCGCCGGTGGTGAGGGTCTGGGCCTCGGCCGTGTAGTGGTCGTCGATGACGGCGGTGAGTTCGGCGTCGTTCATGACCGGCTGGATCCGCTGGGCGATCTTGTTCATGTTGCGGTAGGAGCCCTGGAGGCGGAACGGCGGCTCGGTGCGGGCGTCGTCGGACTGGGCGGCGGAGGCGATGTAGGCGGCGTTGACCGCCAGGACCGTGCGGCGAGCGGTGAGCAGGTGGCGCAGTACGGCCAGGACGCGGTCCAGTTCGGTGGGGGCGTAGGGGTGGGTGAGCCGGTCGGCGTGGGCCGTGGGGTCGCCCTCGGCGAGGCGGATCAGCAGGTCGAGGTCGGCTCGGTCGCGTCCGGCGAGCGGGGCGAGCACCGGGTTGGCGGTGAGGGCGTTCTCCACGAAGCTGGCCGCGAAGGCGTCGTCCTTGCCGGTGAGGACGTCGCCGAGGTTCCACACGTCGGCGCGGTTGGCCAGCATGTCGGGCACCCGGAAGAGTTCGCCGGACTCGGTGTACGGGTTGCCGGCCATGCAGACGGCGAACCGCTTGCCCCGCAGGTCGTAGGTGCGCGGCTCGCCCTCCCACACACCCTCCACGCGGCGGGTGGCGTCGCAGAGCGGGATGAACTTCTGGAGGAGTTCGGGCGAGGTGTGCTGGATGTCGTCGAGGTAGAGGAGGGTGTTGTTGCCGGCGGCCAGCGCGAAGTTGATCTTCTCGATCTCCTGGCGTGCGGTGGCGTTCGGCGCCTCGGCCGGGTCGAGGGAGGTGACCGTGTGGCCGAGCGCGGGGCCGCTGATCTTCACCAGGACGAGGCCGAGCCGGTCGGCGACGTATTCGATGAGGGTGGTCTTGCCGTAGCCGGGCGGGGAGACCAGGAGCAGCAGTCCGCCGGTGCCGGTGCGTGCGGACTCGCCGGTGGTGCCGAGCTGTTTGGCGAGACTGTCCCCGATGAGGGGGAGGTAGACCTCGTCGACCAAGCGGTTGCGGACGAAGGTCGACATCACGCGCGGGCGGTGGTCGTCCAGGCGCAGCCGGGTGCGTTCGGCGTCGACCAGGGCGGTGCGGCGGCGCTGGAAGGCGCGGAAGGCGGGGGTGTCGTGCTCCCGGAACTCCTGGGTGCGGGCGAGGAATTCGTCCAGGCGGAGGGCCAGGCGCCGGTCGGTGATGCGGGAGTGGGTGCCGAGCAGGCCCTCCACGGTGGTGGTGAGGGGTACGTCGGACTCGTGGCGGGGCTGGTCGGGGCAGAGTTCGGCGGCGACGGCCTCGGCGAGGTCGCCGGGGGTGAGGTGGGTGCCGGTGGCGGTGGCGTACGCGGACAGCCAGGCCTCGACGAGCTGGCGGCGGGCGGTGAGGTCGGTGAGGGCGGGCAGGTCCTCGTCGTAGGCCTCGGTCGCGACGGTGCGGCGGAACTTGTCGAGCAGGGTGCGGGCCTGTGCGCTGATGACGAACCCGTCGGGGCCGGTGGTGAGTTCGTCGAAGAGGTAGGCGGCGCAGGCTTCCGGTCGGGCGGTCGCGCCGGGGTGCCGGTCGGCGATCGTGCGGGCGAGTTCGGTGTGCAGTTCGGCGAGCGCGGGGGGCGGGCCGAAGGCGTCGCGGACCCGGGCGAGGGAGCGGGCCCGGCGGGTGAGGTCGGCGCGTTCCTCGGCGGTGGTGCCGTGGGTCCAGTGCAGCAGGGCGAGGGCGCGGGCGGCGGGCTCGTGGCGCAGGACTCCGGCCCCGTCGTGCAGGCGCAGCACGGCGGTGAGGATCGCGGTGGCGTCGTGGTCGTGGACGCCGCGCTCGTACCCCTCGTCGTAGGCCTCCTCGGCGGCCCGGCGCACCAGGGCGTCGAGGTCGTCGGCGCCGTTCAGGGCGGCGGGGCCGTGCTCGTGCAGGAGGCGGGCGGCGAGGTGTTCGGCGCGGTAGACCTCGGGCGACTCGGAGGGCAGGTGCCGCTCCCAGTGGCGGCGGCCGTCGATGAGGGCGGGGTCGGTGACGGGGCTGCGGTAGTCGGTGCCGGTGAGGGCGAAGGCGAGGGTGTCGCCGTGCGGGACGACGGTGAGGTCGAGGGGCTGGGTAGTGACGACGAAGCGGTGGCCGCCCAGGCGGAGGGCGCGGCCGCCGTCGGCGTAGAGGTCGGTGCGGTCGCGCAGGGCGCGGGCGGCTTCCTGCCGGGCGGAGCGGAGGCGTCCGTCGAGTTCCTCGGCCCGGACCCGGTCGCCGAGTTCGCGCAGTTCACCGGCGGTGCGGCGGACCTTGGCGACCAGTGGGTCGGAGGCGAAGTAGGTGCTCACCTCGTCGGTGTCGGCGAGGGTGGTGGAGCGGCGGGCGATCGTCGCGAGGACGCGGTCGGCGGCGGAGGCGAGCTGTTCGGCGCGGCGGGCGCGGGCGTCGGTGAGGCTCTGTTTGCGGGCGGCGAACGCCTCGTAGATCTCGGTGCGCTGGTCGGCGAGTTCGCCGAGCACGTCGTCGAACTCCGCGAAACGGGACTCCAGGGTTTCCAACTGGGCCAGTACGCGGGTCAGTTGTTCGTCGCAGGACTCGGGGTCGGTGGCGGCGGCGAGGGCGCCGGTGACCGTCTGGCCGAGCAGGGCGATCTCGGCGGCGAATCCGGCGCGTGCCTCCCGGTCGCGCAGGCCGCGCCGGCGGGCGTCGAGGGTGGCGCGGGCGCGGTTGACGCCGCCGAGGGCCTCGGCGACGCGTTCCAGTACGGCGGTGCGGACGGTCGCGTCACCGATGTCGAGGCCGGCGACGACCTCGGTCACCGTCCGCAGTCCGTCGGCGAGTTCGTCCAGGCGGGCGGCGACCGGGGCCGCCTCGGCGGCGGTGCCGATCGCCTCCGCGTCGGCGACGAGGCGTTCGACGTCGGCGTGGTGGGCCGCGAAGGCGTCCTCGTGGGCGAGATGGGTGACCGCGCGCTGTCCGAAGGAGGCGAGGTCGTGCCCGGCGTCGGCGGCGAGTTCGTCGATGCGGGCGTGGTCGGCGTACCGCATCTCCTTCAGGGTCAGCAGGTGGCCCTGGGCGTGGCGGAGTTCGGTGAGTCCGGCGACCCAGGCGGTGGCCTCGCGGGGCTGTTCTCCGCGCAGTCGGCGTACCACGGAGGCGATGCGGGCGGCCGCCTCGTCGAGTGCTTCGGCAGCTCGGCGGGAGAGGTCGCGTACGGTCTCGAACTCGGCCAGGACCTGTTCGGCGGTGCCGCGCACCTGCTCCAACGGGGCGTGCAGATCGCCGAGTTCGGGGTCGGCCAGCCAGTGGTGGGCGTCCGCGGTGCGGACGCAGGCGGCGACCAGGGCCTCGTACACCTCGGTGGTCGGGGTGGTCTCGGTGACGGAGCGGGCCAGGGACAGGCAGTCGGAGACGCCGCGTACGAGGTCGGCGTTGCCGACCCGGTCGAGGGGGCCGTCGCCGACGGGCTGAGCGGCGGCGTGGGTGTCGGAGACGTAGGGCGAGTACCACTGCTGGAGCGGGTGGACGCGGGCCGGTTCGTCGCCGTCGGGCCGCAGCAGGGTGAGCGCGCCGTCGTCGAACAGGGCCCAGCCGTGGCAGGTCAGCGGGGTGGCGACCTCCTCGCGGATCACGTTGTACGACAGCAGCAGGGCGCGGCCCCGGCCGGGTGCGTGGAAGGCGTACAGCACGTCCTCGCCGTTGGGTGAGCGCACCTCGCGCTCGAACTCCATGCCGGTCGTGTCGAGTTCGTACGTCTTGTGGGGTCCGGCGGCCAGGCAGTAGCCGCCGGGGAACACGATGCCCTGGTCCTCGGGCAGGCGCCGGCAGCCCTGTCCGACGCCGTCGAGGCGGACGACGGTCCGGGTGAGGGTGTTGAAGACGAGGTGGCGGTGCGCGGTCTCCTTGTAGGGCAGGACCCGCAGCAGGATCAGGGCGCCGACGCGGGCGTAGGAGACCTCCGCGTCGGCGAGGGACTGGAGCGGTTCGTCGACCGGTTCGCTGTGGATGCCCTCGGGGGTCTCGGTGTCGCTCTCCGTCTTGACGGTGAGTGTGCCGCCGAGGGTGTCGACGAAGACCTCCCCCTGGACGGAGACGTGCGGGTGCCGACCGAGGACGTGGTCCTCGCGGGTGGTGCGGATCCACTCGATGTCCGGGGCCGGGGTGCGCGCGTGGTCGCGGTCGCCGCGCGCGTCGAGGAAGGCGGCCCGGCCGTCCTCGGTCACCGACCAGCGCAGGACGCGGATGTCGCCGGCCTTCTCACCGGTCTGGAAGACGGCGAGCAGTTTGCCGTCCACGCGGCGCAGCCGCAGCAGGCGCGCCTGGCGGTAGTAGCGGTGCAGGGCGGCGAACTCCCGTACGAAGGCGGGGTCGTCGAGGAGTCCGGGTACGGCGTCGTCGGGCAGCCGGTTGAAGTCGCGGTCGTGGGCGGCGAGGACGTCTCCGACGGCGGTGTCCGTGTCCGGGCGGGGCTGGGCGCCGTAGCCGAAGAGGAGCACGTCGCCCACGGCGACGATGTCGCGGGGCACGCTCGCGCGGTCGGTGCGCAGTCGTTCGGTGCCGGTGAGGCGCAGTTCGGTGGAGCCGAACGCCTCGATCCTCTGCCGGTTCAACGCCTCGGTGCGGCGGGCCAGTTCGGCGGCCTGCGCGGACAGCCGGTCGCGCAGCACCTGGTAGGTGCCGCCGTCGACCGACCCGTGGAAGCCGGCGCCGGGGCCGGTACCGGTGTCGGCCGGGGCGTGGGCGCGGGTGTCGGGCGTCTCGTGGGTGCCGGTGCTCATGGCTGCCTCTCGGGAGGGAGCGGTCGGGAGCCGCCGTCCCCTGTGCGGCGGCTCCCGATGGGGGTGGTCGGGCGCGTCAGGCCCTCGCGTGGCCGTTCAGCGCGGCCAGCGGGATGTTCGCAAGTCCCAACTCCCCAGCTTTTTCGATCAGTTGCTGAAACTGTCCGGTGTTCTCGCCGCCCGCCTTCATCAGCTGCATCAGCAGCGCGGACACCGTCAGGTGCTGTACGTCGGCGCTGGAGACGGAGCCCAGCATCCGGCTCAGGTCGTCGGTGAAGCTCGCCGTGCCGTCCAGCCAGGGCCCGGCGAGGGCCTGGGCGGTCTCGGAGTGCTGGACGAACCCGTCGACGCTCTTGCCGAGGGAGATCGACGACATCAGCCGGTCGAAGAACACGGACTCCCCGCCGACGATGTTGATGTCGGCGTTCTCCAGGCCGGTCGCGAGGACCGTGGCCTGCGCCTCGGCGACCTGCCGCTGCACCTCCAGGCCGGCGAGCCGTACGTCCTTCTCCGCCTCCAGCCGCAGCCGGTACTCCTCGTGACCGCGGGACGCCTCGTCCAGCGCGGCCATCGCCGCCGCCTTCTCGGTGAGGCCGGCCGCCTCCGCCCTGAGCTTCCCGCTGATGGCCTCCGCGTCCGCGAGCGCCTTGACCCGCGCGCCCTCGGCCTCGGCACGCATCCGGGCCTCGGCCGCCCCGGCCTCGGCACGGCCGGCCTTCTCGATGACCTCGGCCTCCTTGTCGCGGACCTGCACGGCGGCGAGTCCCTCGGCGGCGGCCTCCGCCTGGACGGCCTCGGCCATCCGCAGCTTCGCCTGCGCGTCCAGGTCGGCGGTCTTCAACCGGGCCTCGGCCAGGGTCAGTTCCTCGGCGGCACGGTGCGTGGCGGACTGCTCGGCGGCCTCGGCGGCCTTGATGTCCTTGACCAGCTTCTCCTGCGCCTCGGCCTCGGCGGCGATGATCACGGCCTGGCGCTGCCGCTCCGCCTCCTCCACGGCCCGCAGCTTCTTGATCGACTCCTCCTGCTCGGCGACCGTACGGTCCACCGCGACCCGCTCCCGGACGACCTCGGCGATCTCCCGCTTCTCCGCCTCGACCTCCTTGTCGGCGGCGATCCGGGTCAGCGAGGTCTCCCGCTCGCGGGCGATGACCTCCAGCATCCGGTCCTTCTCTATGCGCTCGCTCTCCACCGCGATGACCCGCTCGCGGTTCTTGGCGGCGACGGCGACCTCGCGGGCCTGGTTCTCACGCTGCACGCCGAGTTGTTCCTCGGTGCGCAGGAAGGCGCTCTGCGCGCGCAGCCGCTCCTCCTCCACCACCCGCGCCGTCTCGGCCTCCTCACGGGCCCGTACGGTCTCGATCTCCCGGCGCTGCTTGATCTCCGCGTCGACCTGGCGGCGCTCCAGCTCCAGGATCGCCTCCCGCGCGTCGACGTTCTGCCGGGTGATCTCCTTCTCCTCGCCGCGCTGGGCCTCGTTGGTGCGGACGTGCTCGATGGCCGTCAGCTCGGTGATCTTGCGGATGCCCTGCGCGTCGAGCACGTTGCCCGGGTCCAGCTGGGACAGCGGCGTCTGCTCCAGGAAGTCGATCGCCGCGTCCTCGAGGTGGTAACCGTTGAGGTCGACCCCGATGACCTCGATGATCCGGTACCGCAGCTCCTCACGCTTGGTGTAGAGGTCGGTGAAGTCCATCTGCTTGCCGACGGTCTTCAGTGCCTCGGAGAACTTCGCGTGGAACAGTTCCTGCAGGGTGTTGCGGTCGCTGGCCCGCGCGGTGCCGACCGCCTGGGCGACCTTGATGACGTCCTGCACGGTCTTGTTGACCTTGACGAAGAACGTGATGCGGATGTCGGCGCGGATGTTGTCCTGGCAGATCAGGCCTTCCTTGCCGGCCCGGGTGATCTCGATGGTCTTCACCGAGATGTCCATCACCTCGGCCTTGTGCAGCACCGGCAGCACGACCTGCCCGGTGAAGGTCACGTCGACCTTGCGCATCTTGGAGACGATGAGCGCCTTGCCCTGCTCCACCTTGCGGAACAGCTTGGTCATGATCAACAGGGCGGCGAACACGAGGAGCAGGCAGACGCCGACGAGCACGGCGACACCCACGGTGGCAGCATCCATGGGACACGTCCTTCAGGGCTTTGTGACGGACAGAAGTGACAGGTCGACGCCGGGCGTCGAGAAGTGGAGCGGGCGGAGCCTCCCGGTGCGGCTCGGCTCGGGAAACTCAGAGAGCCCGGAGAGCCCGGAGAGCCCGGACGGCTCGTACGGCGTGGTGGTGCGGCGTGGTCGCGTGGCACGCTCGGCCTGCGCGGGAGCCGTCGACCGACTCCGTCACGAGACACGTGCGGCGTACCGTCCCGGTTCCCTCCGAGCCCGCGGAACTACCGGGACGGCTCGGGTTCGTCGGGCAGGAGCCGGTGCAACGGGCGCACGAAGAAGCGGGTCAGCCGCCAGGCGGCGAGCAACGCGGCGAACACGACCGGCAGGCGCAGCGACCTCGCGGCGGCCCCGTCGGGGACGTGGACGGCCAGCAGCACGGTCGCGCCGGTGGCCAGCAGCCAGGCGAACAGGGCCAGCAGGGAGAGCGCGAGAGCGACCGGCACCCCGCCCATCCCCCAGGCGTCGAGATCCGCGTCCGAGTCGAAGGCGTGGGGGGTGGTGACACCCACGGCCACCAACAGCCAGAAGCAGGCCGCCACGACGAGGGCCGTGGTGAACAGGAGGGTGGGCAGGCCCGTGGCGGCCTCTGCGATCATGTGCATTTCCGTCCCCCCCTTCCCGTCAGCGGCTCGTACCGGCGGCAGCACCGGTCCTCTCGGGCTTCGGTGCCCGACGCCTGCCGGTGCCGGGCACCGGAACCATCCGCGGTGCTCCCCGCGGACCATGTTGCCCGCTGCCGGGCCGTCCGTGCATTGCCGGAACCCGGCAATGTTCACTAGGGTCTTCATGCCGGGTAGGGCATCAACGACGCATCAAGACGGCGTCAAGGACGCGTCAAAATCGAAGGGGCGATGTGGCAGAGCGGGAGATTCCGGAGGAGTATCTCGAAGGTTATGCCCAGATCCTGGAGGAGGTCGCGGCCACCGGCCGGCGCCTCTCCCGGGACGAGCTGGCCTCCCGGAAAGCACTGGGGGAACGCGCCGCGGAGGCGGGCTTCGGACTGCGTGCCCTGGTGCGCACCCATCTGACCGCCGCACGCGACGCCTGGCCGCGCGGCCACACCGACTCGGCCGAGGCGGCGCTCTCCGCCGTCCAGCAGGCCGTGGACGCCTTCGCCGAGGGCTACGAGCGGGCGCAGCGGCTGGCGGTCCGTCGGGAGGAGGCGGCCCGGCGGGAGTTCATCGACGATCTGCTCCACGGGCGCAGCGACCTGGGCCGGCTCGCCGAACGCGCCGACCGCTTCGGGCTGCGGTTGTCCCAGGAGCACGCCGTCGCCGTCGCCCGGGGCCCCGTCGCCTACGACGAGGGGGACGCCGTGCCGCGGCGGGTGGAGCAGGCCCTCGTCGCCCGGTTCGGTGACCGCAGCATCCTGCTCACCACCAAGGACGGGCGGCTGCTGTGCGTCGCGCCGGGTCACCACGGCGAGGTGCTCACCCACTTCGCCAAGCAGGCGCACGCCGCGACCGACGGCGGTCAGATCGCCATCGGCCGCCCGCAGTCCGGGCCCGGCGGTGTCGTCCACTCCTACGAAGAGGCCCTGCGCACCCTGGAGATAGCCGAACGGCTGGGGCTCGACGAGCCGTTGCTGCGCGCCGCCGATCTGCTCGTCTACCCCGTCCTGGCCCGCGACCGCCAGGCGATGGCCGATCTGGTCCGCAACACCCTCGGTCCGCTCACCACGGCCCGGGGCGGTGCGGAGCCCCTCCTCGACACGCTCACCGCGTACTTCGACTCCGGTTGTGTCGCGGCGGAGGCGGCCCGCCGGCTCTCACTGAGCGTGCGGGCGCTGACGTACCGTCTGGAACGCATCCACAAGCTCACCGGCGCCGATCCGTCGGACCCGGCGCACCGTTACATGCTCCAGACGTCGGTCATCGGCGCCCGCCTGCTGGCCTGGCCGGCCAACGAGCTCTGACCCTGCGGGGCGCGGGACGTGCGGGTCCGCTCGTCTCAGGCGGTGGGCAGGATCTCCCGGCGGATGTCGTCGCGGTCCATCGCCGTGAGGCGGGGCACCTCGGTGTTCCAGTGCGTGGCCAGGTCCTCCAGGGCGTCGGTCAGGGCCCGTTGCAGTCGTCGCCGGCCCAGGCGGAGGGCGAGGGCCGCCACCGGGCGGAACAGGCGGCGGCCTCGTATCCGCACGGTGACCGTCACCTCCCATCTGTCGTCGACGGGGTCCGGCCGCGGTACCGCCCGCAGTTCCACCCGCGCCGCGCCGCACTCCAGCCGGGCCCGAAGCGGCGCGGAGCGCGGGGCCCGCCCGGTGTCCGTGACGGTCCACCAGTCGTCGAGCCGCAGCCGGGCCCGGCCCGTCGGCCGGGACAGCACGGACCACACGCCGTCGATCCGTGCCCTCCCCTTGATCTCGGCCTCACGCGGACGGTCCGGGCTGCGCAGGGCCACCTCCCCCACCAGGACGGCGTCCGCCTCGGACGCGGCGATCCCCAGCCGCAGCGCACGGCGCCGGTCCCACTCCCGCACGGTGATCCGAAGCGATTCCCCGAGGTCCCCCGGCGCCCGCTTCTCCTCCGCGTCCCCGGTCGCGTCCCCGGCCGCGGTTCCGGCCCCGTCCTCGTCCCCGTCCTCGCTCTCGTCGAACACCCCCTCGTACACCGCCCCGGGCCGGAGGTGACGCCCCTCGGTCAGCCGCACGTCCGGCAGCACGCTCCCGTCCGGCAGCAGTACCCGCCCCGCCTCCACCCGGCTGCTCTCCGCCGACTCCACCACAGCGGCGAGAGCGTCGACGAGCCAGGCGCGCGGAACGGGGGTGAGCACCACCGTGTGGCGGAGAGAGACCATGCGGTCAGCCTGCCGGGCCGGCCGCCCACCCGTCCATGCCCGGGGACGGCAGAACCGGCGCCGACAGGCTTCCGGGCCGCGGCAGAACGGCGGGGCGGGCGCCGTTCGTTCAGGCCCGGACCAGCGTGATGCCCTGTCGCTGCACCGCGTGGAAGACGGGCAGCGGGATGCCGCCGAAGGGTCGCAGTTCCAGGAGGGTGGCCTCGACGTCGGCCGCGCCGGCCTTCAGAGCGGCGGAGGGGGCTCTCCCGGTGTTCTCCCACCGGCGCTTCTTACCGTCGCACACGGCACGGGTACCGCCGATGCCGTGGCGGACCGTGGAAAGGCCCTGGTGCACGGAGGAGCCGACGAGAACCGGCCCGGAGCCCTCGAAGCAGCGGTACGTGCCGGAGAGGGTGATGGTGCCGTCGACGGCGATCCGGCCCTTTGAAGCCACCGTCACGCTCGCGCGGGGGGCGGCGGACGCAGCCGCCGCGGGTGCCGCCACGGCGGACCCGAGCAGCAGCAGCGCCGCGCCGGCTGCCGCGCCGAGGAAGGGACGTACGGACATGGGGAAGCCTCCGGAAAAAGAGGAATGGGGTCCTCCATCAGTACCGGGAGAGCGGGCCGGGAGCGGTGACCCTCACCCCTTCGGTGGCGATTTGGCACCGGCCGTCGGGGGGCCGCCCGCCTCACCGTGGGGTCAGGGGTCGCAGGGGGGTCAGGGCAGCAGGGCGAAACCGTCGAGTTCCACCATCGCCTGCTCGTCCCACAGGCGGACGACCTCGACCACCGCCATCGCGGGGTAGTCGGTGCCGGCCAACCGCCGCCAGACGCGGCCGAGTTCGCGGGCGTGGATGCGGTACGCGGCGACGTCGGTGGCGTAGACGGTGACGCGGGCCAGGTCCGCCGGGGTGCCGCCGGCGGCGCGCAGGGCGGTGAGGAGGTTGGTGAGGGCCCGGGTGAACTGCTCGGGCAGGGTGTCGCCGACGACCTTCCCGTCGCCGTCGAGGGCGGTCTGGCCGGCCAGGAACACCGCCCTGGAGCCGGTGGCGACGACGGCGTGCGAGAAGCCGGCCGGTGGAGACAGCTCGGGCGGATTGACGCGCTCGGTGGTCATCGGCTCTCCAGGCTCTTGTACAACTCCTTGGCGACGATGTCCCGTTGGACCTCGCTGGCCCCCTCGTAGACGCGGGGTGCGCGGACCTCGCGGTAGAGGTGTTCGAGCAGGTGCCCACGTTGCAGCGCCCTCGCGCCGTGCAGTTGGACGGCCCGGTCGACGACGTACTGCGCGGTCTCGGTGGCCAGCAGCTTGGCCATGGCGGCACGGCTGGGGACATCAGGGTCGCCCGCGTCGTACGCCGTGGCGGCCGCGTACACCATCAGGCGGGCCGACTCTGTGCGCAGGGCCATCTCGGCGACCTGGTGGGACACCGCCTGCAGATCGCTCAGCCGGCCGCCGAACGCCTCGCGTCCGGCGGTGTGTTCGAGGGTGGCGTCCAGTGCGGCCCGCGCCATGCCGACCGCGAACGCGCCGACGCTGGGCCGGAACAGGTTGAGGGTGCCCATGGCGACCCGGAAGCCGCGGTCCACCTCGCCGAGCAGGTCGTCGGAGGTCACCGGTACGGCGTCGAGGGCGAGGGCTCCGATGGGGTGCGGGGAGAGCATGTCGAGGGCGGTGCCGGTGAGGCCCGGTCGGTCGGCGGGCACCAGGAAGGCGGTCACGCCGCGGGCGCCGGCGCCGGGAGTGGTGCGGGCGAAGACGGTGTAGAAGTCGGCCTCGGGTGCGTTGGAGATCCAGCGTTTCTCGCCGGTGAGCCGCCAGCGGCCGGGGCCGTCCGGCTCGGCGGTCAGGGAGAGCGCCGCCGCGTCCGAGCCGGCCCCCGGCTCGCTGAGTGCGAACGCCGCGATCGCCGTGCCGTCCGCCACCCGGGGGAGCCAGCGGGCCCGCAGCTCCTCGGCGCCGTGGGTGTGCACGGGGTGGGCGCCCAGGCCCTGGAGGGCGAGGGCGGTCTCCGCCTCGGTGCAGCCGTGGGCCAGGGACTCGCGCATCAGGCACAGGTCGAGCGCGCCGGAGGTGAAGAGGCGGGGCAGCAGGCCGAGGGTGCCGAGTTCGGCGACGAGGGGCCGGTTGACCCGGCCCGGTTCGCCCTTCTCGGCGAGCGGACGCAGGCGCTCGGCGGCCAGCGCACGCAACCGGGCGCACCAGGCGAGTTGTTCCGGTTCGAGCGAGAATGCGGTCATCGCCGGTTCCTTCCCTCCCCGCGCCCGATGAGGCCCGTCATGAGGCTCGTCCGAGTGGACCCCGTCAGGTTATCGCGAACCGTTGACTGCCGTCATCAACGCGATACGCTCCTGGGGCGAGCCCACCACGCCGAGGGGGCGAACCGTCATGAATCCACGGGCCACCGGGCACCCGCACCCCACCGGGCACCTCGACACCTTCGCCCGCGACCACCTCCCGCCACCCGGCCAGTGGCCCGAACTCCGCTTCGACCTGCCGGAGCTGGACTACCCCGAACGGCTGAACTGCGCCGCCGAGCTGCTGCACGGCCCGCCGGGCGACCGCCCGGCGTTCCGCACCCCCGACGGCGGCACCTGGACGTACGGCGAGCTGCGCGCCCGCGTGGACCGGCTCGCCCACGTCCTCACCGGCGACCTCGGCGTCGTCCCCGGCAACCGGGTGCTGCTGCGCGGCCCCACCACGCCCTGGCTCGCCGCCTGCTGGCTGGCGGTGCTCAAGGCCGGCGCGATCGCCGTCACCGTGCTGGCCCAGCAGCGTCCGCACGAGCTGAGCACCATCTGCGGGATCGCCGACGTACGGCACGCGCTGTGCGACGTCCGGGCCGTCGACGACCTCGCCAAGGCGGAGATCCCGGGCCTGCGGATCACCCCGTACGGCGGTGACGCGCCGGACGACCTGCTGAACCGTCCGGCGCCCGGCACGCCGTACGAGGCCGTGGACACCGCGGCGGACGACGTGGCGCTGATCGCCTTCACCTCGGGCACCACCGGCCGCCCCAAGGGCTGCATGCACTTCCACCGGGACGTGCTCGCGATCGCGGACACCTTCTCCCGGCACGTCCTGCGGCCAAAGGAGGACGACGTGTTCGCCGGCAGTCCGCCGCTCGGCTTCACCTTCGGCCTGGGCGGTCTCGTGGTCTTCCCGCTGCGGGCGGGCGCCAGCGCGCTGCTGCTCGAACAGGCGCATCCCGCGCAGTTGTTGACCGCGATCGCCGAGCACCGGGTGTCGGTGCTGTTCACCGCGCCCACGGCCTACCGGGCGATGCTCGAGACCCTCAACGGGCACGACGGACCCGACGGACCCGACATCTCGTCGCTGCGGCGCTGCGTCTCGGCGGGCGAGAACCTTCCGGCCGTGACCTGGCGGGCCTGGCACGAGCGCACCGGACTGCGGGTCATCAACGGCATCGGCGCCACCGAACTGCTGCACATCTTCATCTCCGCCGCCGACGAGGACATCAGACCCGGGACCACGGGAGTTCCGGTCCCCGGGTGGCGGGCGCGCGTGCAGGACGCCCACGGCACTCCCGTGCCCGACGGCGAGCCGGGGCTGCTCGCGGTGTGCGGTCCCGTCGGCTGCCGCTATCTCGCCGATCCGCGCCAGCGGGAGTACGTGCGCGGCGGCTGGAACGTCACCGGCGACACCTATGTCCGCGAGCCCGACGGCTACTTCCGCTATGTCGCCCGCGCCGACGACATGATCATCTCGGCCGGGTACAACATCGCGGGTCCCGAGGTCGAGGACGCCCTGCTGCGCCATGCGGACGTCCTGGAGGCGGCGGTGGTCGGGCGGCCCGACGAGACGCGCGGCCAGGTCGTGGTGGCGTACACGGTCCTCAAGGAGGGCGCCGAACGGGACGCCGAGGCCCTGCGCGCCTTCGTGAAGTCGGAGCTCGCCCCGTACAAGTGCCCGCGCGAGATCGTCTTCCTGGACGCGCTGCCGCGCACCGCGACCGGCAAACTCCAGCGGTTCCGCCTGCGCACCGCCGCCGGTACGGGAGCTGACCAGGGATGACACCGGTGCCGGGGCCGGAGTGGATCAAGACGACCTAAGATGATCAACGTGTCCGACCAGTCCGCGCAGCACGCTCCGAGGTCTCTCATCGTCACGCTCTACGGCGCCTACGGCCGTTTCGTGCCGGGCCCCGTACCCGTCGCCGAGCTGATCCGGCTGCTGGCCGCGGTCGGCGTCGACGCTCCCTCCGTGCGTTCCTCGGTGTCCCGGCTCAAGCGGCGCGGGCTGCTCCTCCCGGCCCGTACCGCACAGGGCGCGGCTGGCTACGAACTGTCGCCGGACGCCCGCCAGTTGCTGGAGGACGGTGACCGCCGCATCTACGCGACCGCCGCACCCGGTGACGAGGGCTGGGTGCTCGCGGTGTTCTCCGTACCGGAGTCCGAGCGCCAGAAGCGGCACCTCCTGCGCTCCCGCCTGTCCGGCCTCGGTTTCGGCACCGCCGCGCCCGGTGTGTGGATCGCGCCCGCCCGGCTGTACGAGGAGACCCGGCACACCCTGCAGCGGCTGCGGCTGGACGGTTACGTCGACTTCTTCCGCGGTGAGCACCTCGGTTACGCGCCCACCGCCGAGGCGGTCGCCCGCTGGTGGGACCTCGAGGGGATCGCGAAGGAGCACGAGGCGTTCCTGGAGCGCCACGCGCGGGTGCTGGACGCCTGGCGGGAGCGTGCGGACACCCCGCCCGAGGAGGCCTACCGCGACTATCTCCTCGCCCTCGACTCCTGGCGCCACCTCCCCTACACCGACCCGGGTCTGCCCGCCGGCCTGCTGCCCGCCGACTGGCCGGGGACACGGTCGGCGAGCGTCTTCCACGGCCTGCACGAACGCCTGCGGGACGCGGGGGCCGACTTCGCCGGACTGTGACTCCGAGGGCCGGTCGTCCCGTCAGTTCCCCAGGGTCAGCCGGGGTCTGGGGGCGTCCGTGCGGCCGGTCCGCGGGGGTCTGCGGCCGGCCAGGTAGGGCGCGGGCCAGACGACTCCCTCACCCTCGTAGCCCTGCTCGGCCGCCGCGTGCAGGGTCCAGTGCGGGTCGTAGAGGTGGGGGCGGGCCAGCGCGCACAGGTCCGCGCGTCCGGCCAGGATCAGCGAGTTGACGTCGTCCCAGGAGGAGATCGCGCCGACGGCGATCACGGGGACACCGGCGCGGTGGCGGATGCGGTCGGCGAACGGCGTCTGGTAGGAACGGCCGAACTCCGGCTTCTCGTCGGACACGACCTGCCCGGTGGACACGTCGATCGCGTCGGCGCCGTGTGCGGCGAAGGCGCGGGCGATGGCGACGGCGTCCTCGGCCGTGGTGCCGCCGTCGGCCCAGTCGGTGGCGGAGAGGCGGACGGTCATGGGCCGTTGCTCCGGCCACACCGCGCGGACGGCGTCGAAGACCTCCAGCGGGAAGCGGAGCCGGTGCTCGAGCGGGCCGCCGTAGGCGTCGGTGCGGCGGTTGGTCAGCGGGGAGAGGAAGCCGGAGAGCAGATAGCCGTGGGCGCAGTGCAGTTCGAGCAGGTCGAACCCGGCGTGCGCGGCCCGCTCGGCCGCCGAGACGAACTGCTCACGGAGGTCGTCGAGTTGGGTGTCGGTCAGCTCGTGCGGGGTCTGGCTGTCCGGCCGGTAGGGCAGGGGGGAGGCGGCGACGAGGGGCCAGTTGCCGGTGTCCAGCGGCTCGTCCATGCCCTCCCACATCAGCTTGGTCGAGCCCTTGCGGCCGCTGTGGCCGAGCTGTACGCCGATCGCGGTGCCGGGGGCCGCCGCGTGCGCGAAGTCGGTGATCCGCCGCCATGCCGCAGCCTGACCGTCGGTGTAGAGACCGGCGCAGCCGGGCGTGATGCGTCCCTCGGCGCTCACGCACACCATCTCCGTCATGACCAGCCCGGCTCCGCCCAGCGCACGGGCGCCCAGATGGACGAGGTGGAAGTCGCCTGGGACGCCGTCGGTGGCCGAGTACATGTCCATGGGTGAGACGACGACCCGGTTGCGCAGGGTCAGTTCGCGCAGCCGCAGCGGGGTGAACATCGGGGGCGTGCCGGGCGGGCAGCCGAACTCGCGCTCCACGGCCCCGGTGAAGCGGGCGTCGCGCAGGCGCAGGTTGTCGTGGGTGACGCGGCGGCTGCGGGTGAGCAGGTTGAAGGCGAACTGCCGGGGCGGCTCCGCGAGATACAGCTCCAGGTCCTCGAACCACTCCAGGCTGGCCCGTGCCGCCCGCTGGGTGGAGGTGACCACGGGCCGCCGTTCCGTCTCGTAGGCGTGCAACGCGGCTTGTCGCGTGGGGTGTTCACGCAGGCAGGCGGCCAGGGCCAGGGCGTCCTCGACGGCGAGCTTGGTGCCGGAGCCGATGGAGAAGTGGGCGGTGTGGGCGGCGTCGCCGAGGAGCACGACGTTGCCGTGCGACCAGCGGTCGTTGACGACCGTGCGGAAGGCCGTCCACGTCGACTTGTTGGACCGCAGCGGGCGGCCGCCGAGGGCGTCGGCGAAGATCTTGGCGCAGCGCTCGATCGACTGTTCCTCGTCGAGTTCACCGAACCCGGCGGCCCGCCACACCTCCTCGCGCATCTCGACGATCACCGTGGAGGCGTCGGTGGAGAAGGGGTAGCCGTGCAGTTGCATCACGCCGTGCGGGGTCTCGGCGATCTCGAAGCGGAAGGCGTCGAAGGCGAAGTCCGCGGCCAGCCAGATGTAGCGGCAGCGGTGCTCGGTGATTCGGGGCCGGAAGACGTCCGCGAAGGCGGCGCGGGTGTCGCTGTGCACCCCGTCGGCGGCCACCACCAGGTCGTACGCCCCGGCCAGGTGTGCGGGGTCCGGCGCCTCGGCGCGAAAGCACAGGTCGACGCCGAGGGAGCGGCACCGGTCGTGCAGGATCTCCAGCAGCCGGCGCCGGCCGAGGGCGGCGAAGCCGTGGCCGCCGGAGGTGTGGCGTACCCCGCGGTGGACGATGTCGATGTCGTCCCAGCGGACGAAGTCCGCCCGGAGCGCCGCGTGGACCACCGGGTCGGCGTGCTCGATGCCGCCGAGGGTCTCGTCGGACAGGACGACGCCGAAACCGAAGGTGTCGTCGGGGGCGTTGCGCTCCCAGACGGTGACCTCGCGCGCGGGGTCGAGGCGTTTGAGCAGCGCCGCCGCGTACAGACCGCCGGGCCCGCCCCCGATCACCGCGACCCTCCGGACGCCGGCGCCCGTCCCGGCTCCGGCGCCCGTCCCGGCTCCGGACTCCGTCACGGCTACCGCCCCCGCCATTTCGGGGGACGCTTCTCGGTGAAGGCCGCGTGGAACTCGGCGTAGTCCTCGCCGTTCATGAGCAGGGCCTGGGTGGCGGCGTCCAGCTCGACGGCGGCGGCCAGGGGCATGTCCAGTTCGGCCGTGAGCAGTGCCTTGGTCTGGGCGTACGCCAGCGCCGGGCCGTCGGCCAGGCGGCGGGCGAGTGCCTGGGCGGCCTCGTCGGCACCGCCGTCGTCGGCGAGGACGCTGATCAGGCCGATCCGCTCGGCCTCGGGCGCCCGGACCGGTTCGCCGAGCATCAGCAGCCGGGTCGCGTGGCCGAGGCCGACCACCCGGGGCAGCAGATAGGCGGCGCCCATGTCGCCGCCGGACAGGCCGACCCGGGTGAAGAGGAAGGCGAAGCGGGCGGTGGGATCGGCGACCCGGAAGTCCGCGGCCAGGGCGAGGACGGCACCGGCGCCCGCCGCGACCCCGTGCACCGCGGCGATCACCGGGAACGGGCACTCCCGGATCGCCCGTACGGTCTGCCCGGTCATCCGGTTGAAGTCGAGGAGCTGGGCGGTGTCCATGCCGAGGGTCGCGCCGATGATCTCGTCGACGTCACCGCCGGAGCAGAAGCCGCGCCCCTCCCCGGCCAGCACCAGGGCCCGCACCGCCCGCTCCCGGGACAGTTCGGCGAGCAGGTCGCGCAGGTCGGCGTAGGCGCCGAAGGTGAGCGCGTTGAGCTTGTCGGGGCGGGCGAGGGTGACGGTGGCGACGCCGTCGGCGAGGTCGACGCGCAGATGCTCCCAGCGGGGGGTGCGGGCGGCGGAGCCGGTGAAGGGACTCATGAGGGCGGCCTCCTCGGGCGGGCGCGCCGCGCGGTCTCGCACTGCGGCTGCTGCCCTGCTCACTGAGCTCTACCCCGCGAAGCTATCATTCATTTATGACTGTCGTCAGGAGTGCGCGATAGATGGATCCGGGTACCCCTGAAAGGACTCGTACGGGGCCCCGTACGATTGAGTGATTGAAAGCAGGACCGCCTGCCTGCTCTCCCCGATCGGATCCCTGTGCACGAATCCCTGACCTCCCCCTCCTGGCGCGTCGCGCTGCCGCACACCACCGCGGCCGTGCCCGTCGCCCGTGCACTGGTCCGTACGGCGCTGGCCGAACGGCAGCACGCCGCGGACAGCGACACGGCGGAGCTGCTCACCGCCGAGCTGGTGGCCAACGCGGTGGAGCACACCTCGGGGAACACACCGATCGAGCTGGTGGTGGAGCTGCTGCCGACCGGCTGCCAGGTCGAGGTGCACGACGGCGACCCGGCCCCGCCCGGCGACCTGACCCGCCCCACCCTCGGCGCGCCGGACCCCTGGCAGGAGCACGGGCGGGGGCTGCTGCTGATCCGCGCCCTGAGCTCGTCGTGCGGTCACCGCCTCACCGAGTCCGGCAAGGCGGTGTGGTTCCGGCTGCCGGTGGTACCGCACCAGCGCCGGCCCTCCTGAGAACGCCGGCGCCGGCCCGCCCGGACCTCAGGCCAGGGTCGCCACCAGGACCGCCTTGATCGTATGCATCCGGTTCTCCGCCTCGTCGAAGACGACCGAGTGGTCCGACTCGAACACCTCGTCGGTCACCTCCAGCGACTCCAGACCGTGCTTCTCGTACACCTCGCGCCCGACCAGGGTGCCGAGGTCGTGGAAGGCCGGCAGGCAGTGCAGGAAGCGGACGTCGGGGTTGCCGGTGGCGCGCAGGACGTCCATGGTCACCGCGTACGGCGCGAGGGCGGCGATCCGCTCGTCCCAGACCTCCTGGGGCTCCCCCATGGAGACCCAGACGTCGGTGGCGACGAAGTCGGCGCCCGCGACCCCCTCGGCGATCTCCTCGGTGAGCGTGATGCGGGCCCCGCTGGACTCCGCGAGCACCCTCGCCCGGTCGACGACCTCCTGGGCGGGCCAGTACGTCTTCGGGGCGACGATGCGCACGTCCATGCCCAGCAGGGCCGCGGTGACGAGGTAGGAGTTGCCCATGTTGAAGCGGGCGTCGCCGAGGTAGGCGAAGGCGATCTCCGTGACCGGCTTGCCGCTGTGCTCGGTCATGGTGAGCACGTCGGCGAGCATCTGGGTGGGGTGCCACTCGTCGGTCAGGCCGTTGTAGACGGGCACGCCCGCGTGCTCGGCGAGGGTCTCCACGGTGGACTGGGAGTCGCCCCGGAACTCGATCGCGTCGAACATCCGGCCGAGCACCCGCGCGGTGTCCTTCGCGGACTCCTTCTTCCCGATGTGCGAGCCGCTCGGGTCGATGTACGTCGTGGCGGCGCCCTGGTTGGCGGCGGCCACCTCGAAGGCGCAGCGGGTGCGCGTCGAGGGCTTCTCGAAGATCAGCGCGATGTTCCTGCCCTGGAGGTACCGGGTCTCGGTCCCGGCCTTCTTGGCGGCCTTCAGCTCCGCGGCCAGGTCGAGCAGGCCGAGGAACTCCTGCGCGGTGAAGTCCACCTCCTTGAGGAAATGGCGGCCGGCGAGGGCGGTCGGGACTGTCGCCATGGGGGCGCTCCAGAAGTGCAGGTACAGGTTGACACCTGGAACTCTATACGAAACTCAGAATTTATATGCAAACGTCTGTCGGTGCCCCTACACCGCGTCCCGCTCGACCGGGCAGCTCATGCAGCGCGGTCCGCCCCTGCCCCGGCCGAGTTCGCTGCCGGGGATCTCGATCACCTCGATGCCCTGCTTGCGCAGATGCGTGTTGGTGGTGGCGTTGCGCTCGTAGGCGACGACGACGCCCGGTTCCACGGCCAGGACGTTGCAGCCGTCGTCCCACTGCTCGCGCTCGGCGGCGTGGACGTCCTGGGTCGCGGTCAGCACCCGGATCTCGCTGAGCCCGAGCGCGGCGGCGATGGCGCGGTGCATGTGCTCCGGCGGATGGTCGGTGACCTTGAGTTCCTTGTCCTCGGAACCGGGTTCGATGGTGTACGAACGGAGCATGCCGAGGCCGGCGTACTGGGTGAAGGTGTCGCCGTCGATCATCGTCATCACCGTGTCCAGGTGCATGACGGCGCGCCTCTTCGGCATGTCGAGGGCGACGATGGTCTCGGCGGAACCGGCGGCGAACAGCTTGTGCGCGAGCATCTCCACGGCCTGCGGGGTGGTCCGCTCGCTCATGCCGATCAGCACCGCGCCGTTGCCGATGACCAGGACGTCCCCTCCCTCGATGGTGGACGGGTAGTCCGCCTGCCCCTCGGACCAGACGTGGAAGTCCTCCCCGCGGAACAGCGGGTGGTGCCGGTAGATCGCCTCGAAGTGCACGGTCTCGCGCTGCCGGGCGGGCCACCGCATGGCGTTGATGGAGACACCGTCGTAGATCCAGGCGGAGGTGTCCCGGGTGAAGAGGTGATTGGGCAGCGGCCGGAGCAGGAAGTCGTCGAGTTCCATGGCGTGGAAGCGCACGGACGTCGGTTCGGGGTGGACGTCCAGGAACTCCCGCTTGGTCATCCCGCCGACCAGCGCCTCGGTGAGCTCGGCCGCGGGCAGCGGCTCGAACGTCGCGCGGAGGTGGTCGGTGGCCAGCGGGCCGTACTCCTTCTCGTCGAAGACACGGTCCAGGACGAGTTCGCGGGCCGCCGGGATGTCCAGCGTCGAGGCGAGCAGATCACCGAAGAGGTGGACGGTGACCCCCCGGTCGCGCAGGACGTCGGCGAACCCGTCGTGCTCGGCGCGCGCCCGGCGCACCCAGAGCACGTCGTCGAAGAGCAGGGCGTCCTTGTTGCTGGGGGTGAGCCTTTTGAGCTCGAGATCGGGCCGGTGCAGGATGACGCGGCGCAGCCGTCCGGCCTCGGAGTCGACGTGGTAGGTCATATCTCCATCCTGACCACCCGCACGGAGATTCACCCCTCCGCGGACGGGACGGAAATCGGCTTTCCCCGGCCGGTACGCGGTGGCCCGAACGGGCCGGAACGGACCTGGGCAGGCAGGGGTGAACCGGGGGCTGCCGAGGCGGACCGGGGGGCCGCCGGGTGGCGGGCCCCCGGTCGAGGGCGGCAGTCGGACGGCCGACGGCGAGGAGTGCGACGGGACCGTTACAGCCTCGGGTCGACCGGCTCCGACTCCAGTGCCAGTACGCCGAAGACCGCCTCGTGCACCCGCCACAGCGGCTCGCCCTCGGCGAGCCGGTCCAGGGCCTCCAGGCCGAGCGCGTACTCGCGGACGGCCAGGGACCGCTTGTGGCCCAGGAACCGGCCGCGCAGCCGGGCCAGGTTCTCGGGGCGCGTGTACTCGGGGCCGTAGATGATCCGCAGGTACTCGCGGCCCCGGCACTTGATGCCGGGCTGCACCAGGCGGCCCCGCGGATCGCGGACCAGGGCGCCGACCGGCTTGACGACCATGCCCTCGCCGCCGCGTCCGGTCATCTCCAGCCACCAGTCGACGCCGGACCGCACCGACTCCGGGTCGGCGGGGTCGACGTACAGGCGACGGGTGGTCCGCAGCAGGCCGGTGGCGTCGTGTTCGACCATGCGGTCGAGCAGGGCGAGTTGCTCGTCGTGCGGCAGGGCGGCGAGGCTGCGGCCCTGGACGGCGAGGATCTGGAACGGGGCGAGGCGCACGCCGTCCAGCCCGTCGGTGGGCCAGCAGTAACGACGGTAGGCGTCGGTGAACGCGGCGGCGTCGTCGGCGCGTTCACGCTGGCGGTCCAGGAGCTCCTTCGCCTCCACGCCCCGGGCGGCGGCCTTCTCCAGGGCCGCCAGCGCGCCCGGGAACACCGCGCCGGAGGCGGCACCCACGGCGGCGTACTGCGAGCGCAGCAGCCCGGACGCCTTCAGCGACCACGGCATCAACTCGGCGTCCAGCAGCAGCCATTCCGTTTCGAGCGTGTCCCAGAGCCCGGCCTCGGTGATCGCCGTGCGCAGCCGGCCGAGGATCTCCTCGGTGACCGCGGCGTCGTCGAAGAACGGGCGGCCGGTACGGGTGTAGAGCGATCCGGCCGGACCGTCCTCGACTCCGAAGTGCCTGGCGGCCGCCTCCGCGTCCCGGCAGACCAGGGCGACCGCCCGCGAACCCATGTGCTTCTCCTCGCACACGACACGCTCGACCCCGTCCTCCCGGTACTGGGCGAAGGCCTCGACCGGGTGCTCCAGGTAGCCGTCCAGGTGGGAGGTGGCCGTGGGGGCCATGGTCGGCGGGAGATAGGGCAGCAGGCGCGGGTCGATCGCGAAGCGGCTCATGACCTCCAACGCGGCGGCGGCGTTCTCCTCGCGCACGGCCACCCGGCCGGCGTACCGGGTCTCCACGGCCCGGCGGCCGTGCACGTCGGCGAGGTCCAGCGGGCGGCCGTCCTGCCCGCCGGGGGCCTCGGTGCGCAGCGGGCGGGCCGGCTCGTACCAGACCCGCTCGGCCGGTACGTCGACCAGTTCCCGCTCCGGCCAGCGCAGCGCGGTGAGCTTGCCGCCGAAGACGGCGCCGGTGTCCAGGCAGATGGTGTTGTTCAGCCAGGTCGCCTCGGGGACCGGGGTGTGGCCGTAGACGACGGCGGCCCGGCCCCGGTAGTCCTCGGCCCACGGGTAGCGCACGGGCAGGCCGAACTCGTCGGTCTCGCCGGTGGTGTCGCCGTACAGGGCGTGGCTGCGGACCCGGCCGGAGGTACGGCCGTGGTACCTCTCCGGCAGCCCGGCGTGGCAGACCACCAGCCTGCCGCCGTCGAGGACGTAGTGGCTGACCAGGCCGTCGACGAACTCCCGCACCTCGGCCCGGAACTCCTCGCTCTCCCGGTCCATCTGCTCGATGGTCTCCGCGAGGCCGTGGGTGTGCTGGACCTTGCGGCCCTTCAGGTACCGGCCGAACTTGTTCTCGTGGTTGCCGGGCACGCACAGCGCGTTGCCCGACTTCACCATGGACATCACCCGGCGCAGCACGCCCGGGCTGTCCGGGCCGCGGTCGACGAGGTCGCCGACGAAGACCGCGGTGCGGCCCTCGGGGTGCACGCCGTCGGTGTAGCCCAACGCGCCGAGCAGCGACTCCAGTTCGGTGGCGCATCCGTGGACGTCGCCGATGATGTCGAAGGGGCCGGTGAGGTGGGTGAGGTCGTTGTACCGCTTCTCGGTGACGACGGTGGCGTTCTCGACCTCGGCGACACCGCGCAGGACGTGCACCTTGCGGAAGCCCTCGCGCTCCAGACTTCGCAGGGAGCGGCGGAGTTCGCGGATGTGCCGCTGGACGACCCGGCGGGGCATGTCCGCGCGGTCGGAGCGGGCCGCGTTGCGCTCGGCGCACACCTCCTCTGGCACGTCGAGCACGATGGCTATCGGCAGCACGTCGTACTGCCTGGCCAGGTCGATCAGTTGGCGTCTGGCGTCCTGCTGGACGCTGGTGGCGTCGACGACGGTGCGGCGGCCCGCGGCGAGCCGCTTGCCCGCGATGTAGTGCAGGACGTCGAAGGCGTCCCCGGACGCACTCTGGTCGTTCTCGTCGTCGGAGACCAGTCCGCGGCAGAAGTCGGAGGAGATGACCTCGGTGGGCTTGAAGTGGCGGCGGGCGAAGGTGGACTTGCCCGAGCCCGAGGCCCCGACGAGGACGACGAGGGAGAGGTCGGTGACGGGCAGGACCCGGCCCTCGGCGCTTCGGGCTTCGGCAGTGCTCTCGCTGCTCATGCTGCCTTCGCCTCCTTCTTGTCCACAGTCTTGTCCACGGTCACGAACACGGCCATCTGGGTGGGCGGGCCGACCTCTGGGTCGTCCGGCCCCACGGGTACGAACTCGACGTCGTAGCCGTGCCGTTCGGCGACCTCGGCCGCCCAGGCACGGAACTCCTCACGGGTCCACTCGAAACGGTGGTCGCCGTGCCGGACGTGCCCGGCGGGCAGGCTCTCCCAGCGCACGTTGTACTCGACGTTCGGGGTGGTCACGAGGACCGTGCGGGGGCGGGCCGCGCCGAACACGGCGTACTCCAGGGCGGGCAGCCTCGGCAGGTCGAGGTGCTCGATCACCTCGCTGAGCACGGCCGCGTCGTACCCCTTGAGCCGCTTGTCCGTGTACGACAGCGAGCCCTGGAGGAGCTTCACCCGCGCCGCCTGCCGCTCTCCCATGCGGTCCAGCTTGAGCCGCCGGGAGGCGATGGTCAGCGCCCGCATGGACACGTCGAGGCCCACGATCTCGGTGAAGGCCGGGTTCCGCAACAGCTCCTGCACCAACTGGCCCTGGCCGCAACCGAGATCGAGCACCCGGGTGGCCCCGGACGCGCGGAGCGCGGCGACGATCGCGTCCCGGCGCTGCACGGCGAGCGGGGTCGGCTTCTCCTCGGCCTCGGTGTCCTCCCCCACGGCGTTGTCGATCTCCTCGACCTCGCTGTCGTCCGCCTCGGCCAGCCGGACCAGCTCGAGCCGTTCCATCGCCTCCCGCGTCAGCGACCAACGGCGGGTGAGGTAACGGCTGGTGATCAGCTTCTGCTCCGGGTGGCCGGGCAGCCAGCCCTCACCGGCGCGCAGCAGCTTGTCCACCTCGTCGGACGCCACCCAGTAGTGCTTGGCGTCGTCGAGGACGGGAAGCAGGACGTAGAGGTGGCGCAGGGCCTCGGCGAGGGTGAGGGTGTCCGCCTCCAGGACGAGGCGCACGTACCGCGAGTCGCCCCACTGCGGGAACTCGGTGTCCAGGGACACCGGCTCGGCCGTGACCGTCCAGCCGAGCGGCTCGAAGAGCCGGCCGACCAGGGCGGGGCCGCCCCGTGCGGGCAGCGCGGGTACCTCGATACGCAGGGGCAGCGGCTGCCCCGGCAGCTCCGGGCGGGCCTTGCACACACCGCGCATCGCGCTGGAGAACACCGCGCTCAGCGCGACGGCGAGCAGTGAGGACGCCGCGTAAGGGCGGTCGTTGACGTACTGCGCGAGCGCGGCGTCGGGAGCACCGCCCCGGCCCTTGCACCTGCCCCGCCGGACCAGCGCCACCGCGTCCACCTCCAGCAGCAGCGCCGCCGTGCAGCGCTCGGCATCCGCCTCGGGGTAGAGGACGTGCGCCGTGCCGTAGGAGGTGGAGAACGCCTGCGCTTTCCCGGGATGCTTGTGCAGCAAGAAGCCCAGGTCGGTCGCGGGGCGCTCGGGGACGCCGGTGGTACTGATCGTCAGGAACACATGACCGAGTATGGGTGGCATCGGGTCCATACCGACACTCGATTACCTCGCGAACGACGGCGGAGTGGTTCACCGCTTCCCGAGCCGAGAACACAAGTTCGATTCTCGGCACCCGCTCCACGACAAACCCCCAGGTCAAAGACCCGGGGGTTCTGCCGTCCGGACCAGTAGCGGCTAGTGGACCGCAGGGACGGGCGCCGAGGAAGGGCTTCGCCCGTACGTCCGCACCAGACGGGCCTTGTCTCAGCTGCGGGTAACCCACTGACCGGGAGAGAGGTCCGCTCCGGGCAGCGCCTCGGGAAGCAGTCGCCGGGCGCCTGCGGTCGCCTCGCGGGACCCCGGGGTCCCGCAGAGCGCCTGGACGATGTGTTTGTTGATGGCGAAGTCGATCGCGCTCGGCTCCAGCGCTGTGCCGTCCTCGTTGAGGCGTTGATACTTCATGAGGTTCCAGCCCATGGCGAGTTGGCGCTTGCCGTCGCGGCTGGACAACGCGACCGTGCCGGCACCGAAGACCGCTCCGTCGTGGCCCCAGAAGCGGCCGCAGCCGGGCAGGTCGAGCACGTAGATGCCTAGGCCGTAGTCGATGCTGCCACCGCCGGCGGTGACGGGGACCGTGCGCAGCATCTCGCTCAGGGCGGCTGGTCCGATCAACCTGCCCGCCAGCAGGGCGCGGTAGAAGCGGTTCAGGTCGTCGGTGGTCGAGACGATCGCACCCGCGGTGGACGCCCAGGACATGTCGTAGACGCTGTAGTCACGAGGTGGGTCGATCAGGCCGTGGAACGACTCGTACATCTGGGAGTGCGGGCCCTTGATGTACGGGGTGCGCGGGTAGGAGGTCGCGTGCAGCCCGGCCCGGTCTATGACATTGCGGGTGATGTACGTCCCGGCATTCTGGCCGGTGACCTTCTCCAGGAGCAGCCCGGCGATCACGTAGTTGGTGTTGGAGTACGACCCCGGCTGCTCGCCGGGCCGTCCCGTGGCGGGTGCAGCCAGACCGAGCCGCACCAGTTCCTCGGGCCGGATGGAACGGAAGCGTTCTTCGTCGAGGCTGGCCGCGGAGTTGTCGGCGAAGGAGGGGAAGGCGTCCAGGAAGTAGTCGCCGATGCCACTGGTGTGGTTGAGGAGCATCCGTACGGTCACGTCCCGGCCCCGCTCCCCCTCGACCAGGTCCGGGAGGTACTCGCCGACCGGCGCGTCGAGCCGGATCCGGCCGCGTTCCACCTGCTGGAGCACCGCGACAGCGGTGAACGTCTTGCTGATGCTGCCCACTCGGTGCCGCATACCGGGCTTGACCGGACGCCCGGTGTCCACGTCGGCGAGCCCGGACGCGCCGGTCCACCGCTCAACCCCCTCACGAACGGACGAGTAGCCGCCGTACATGCCCGCTTCATGGACAGCCCCCAGCGTGGTGCGCAGAGCGGCACGGTCTAAGGACTCGGCCGTCGACGAGGCGGTTTCAGCGTCGGCCGATGCCATCGGCACCGCGGAGGCCGTGAACAGCGCGACGCCGAGGACGATTCCGGCAAGTCGTTTGATACGCAAGGCTTTTCCCTTCCTGATGTCGAGCCGTTTTCGGAGTAATCCTCATCGGTCATCAATGCGTCTTACATCCTCCCTGCGGATGATCATCGACATAGCCAGTGTCATGACAGCTCGTCATCTCACGTCATTCATCCAGCGACCGGAGCGTCCAGGCAGCTGAACGGGAATCTCCCGGCTTCACAGGCAGCGCGCAGCTCAGCCCTCGTAATGGTGAAGTTGCGGGTGGTAGCCGATTGCGCACGCGATGCCGTCGGCATGCGTTTCCGCAGGGGTGTCATCTGATACGGCTCTCCACGGACAGGCTGGCGCTGTCGAGCGGCACAAGCCGAGGCCGTACCCGATCCGTGCCCGTAAGGGCGGACGGCCACGGCTGACAGCGGCGCGAACCCGCACACTCACGGCACCGAATCGGGCCGCGCATTCGCAGGTCAGTACAGTAATCGCCGCCAGAGAACCCGGGCTTCCCGAGCTGAGAGCGCGAGTTCGGTTCTCGTCACCCGCTCCAGCAAGAACCCCCAGGTCAGCGACCCGGGGGTTCTTTGTCGTCCAGACCGGTCGGCGGTGCGCGCACCGCAACCGCACCATCAGCTCTCCGGTGACTTCTCCTTGCGGTGCGTGCGGTCGCCGGTGTGGTGCTTCGCACGTTCGGCCCGCACGAGGTCAACGAGGCCGGCGGTGGCTTCCCGTTGCCGGGCCTCGTCCTGATGGATCAGCGCCGCCTGCCCGGGGTCGTCCGGCGGCCCCGCCGACTCGGCGGTGAGCGGCTCGGTGACCGGTCACCCCGCCGGCCGTCATCCGGTGCCGGAAGACCGGTCCGGAGCTCGCCGACCTGCGGCATGTGGCCAGGCCGCCCGTCCGCCGTTCCGCCGCGGGCGGCGGAGGCGGGACACCGCGCGCGGCCTGCGGCCCTCCCCGCAGGCCGCGCGCGGTGTGGCACACGTCACCCGATGCTCGGTCACACTCCGGCCGGCACCGCGTCCCGGTCGGTCGTCAGCGGCTCCGAGTAGGTGTCCCGCATCCGGCGCAGGAGCGCCGTGCACCAGATGCCGACGGCCGAGATGAGCATCAGCAGTGCCGCGGCCGGCCAGTAGTGGCCTCCGGCCAGCGCCGTCAGCGAAAGCGCGGCCAGCGGGGCGAACCCACCGAAGATCATGTTGCAGATCTGGTAGGACAGCGAGATCCCGGTGTAGCGGACCCGGGGCGCGAAGCCCTCGGCGAGGATCGCGGCGATCGGTCCGTACAGTGCCGACATCGTGAAGCGCATCGCCATCATGGCCGCGTAGATCAGGAAGACGCTTCCCGTGCCCATGACGAGGAACTGCGGGATGGAGAGGACGACCACACCGATCAGACCGGCGATGACGACCTTGTGTGCGCCGACGCGGTCGCCCAGCCAGGACAGGCCGGGGGTGACGACCAGTTCGACGAAGGCGGCCAGGGTCAGTCCGTTGAGCAGCATGGCTTCGGACAGGCCCAACTCGTCGGTGCCGTACGTCAGCAGGTAGCTGGTGACGACGTAGTAGCCGCCGGTGGCCGTGGCCAGGGCGAAGACGCCGACGAGGACGGTGCGCCAGGAGGTCTGGAACACCTCGACGACCGGGAGCTTGTCCTGCACCGTCCGCTGGGCGCGGATCTCGTCCATGACCGGTGCCTCCTCCAGCTTCAGCCGGATGAGCAGTCCGATGACGACCAGCACGGCGGAGGCGAGGAACGGCACACGCCAGCCCCAGGTCTTGAACGCCTCGTCACCCCACAGGTGCATCAGCGAGAACGCGCCGGTCGACAGGAGCGCGCCGACCGAGGAGCCCAGCTGGGCGAAGGAGCCGAAGAACGTGGCCCTGCCCTTCGGTGCGTTCTCGACGGCGATCAGCACCGCGCCGCCCCATTCGCCGCCGATGGCGATGCCCTGGATGAGCCGGAGGATGATCAGCAGCGTCGGCGCGAGCACGCCGACCTGCGCGTAGGTGGGCAGCAGGCCGATCGCGAACGACGCGATACCCATCATCAGGAGGGTGATGACGAGCGTGTTCTTACGGCCGACACGGTCGCCTATGTGCCCGAAGACGATGCCGCCGAGCGGGCGGAGCAGGAAGCCCACGGCGAACGTGGCGAACGCGGACATGGTCCGGAGCACGGGCGGCATGTCCGCGGGGAAGAAGACGTCGTCGAAGACGATGGCCGCGGCGGTGGCGAAGGCGTAGAAGTCGTACCACTCGATGGACGTTCCGGCGAGAGCGGCGAAGGCGGATCTCAGCGGGTTCTGCTGCTTCGCTGGCTTGACTGGCTTGGACACGGGAGCCTCCGGCAGGGGCGGGGACGGGGGAGGGATGTGCGGCAAGGGGAGGCAGGGGCGGCGGGAAGAGGGCCGCGGGGGGAGGGCGGCGGACGGGGTCTCAGCGACCGGGGGCGGCCCAGGCGCGGGATCCACCGATCCAGGTCTCCCGTACGCCGATCGATACGAGTTCGGACGGGTCCGCGTCCAGCGGGTCGGCGTCGAGGACCACGAAGTCCGCGAGCAGGCCGGACGCGAGGGAGCCGACCGAGCGCTCCCGGTGCAGGGCGCGGGCGGCGGCGGCGGTGTGGGCGTGCAGTCCGTCGGACACCGGCAGCCGCAGTGACGCGTCGCCGAGGACGGTGCCGAGGACGGTGCGCCGGGTGGCGGCGGCGGACACGGCCTCCAGCGGCGCGGGCGGTGCGACCGGCGCGTCTGAGGAGAACACCACGGGGACGCCGGCCGGCAGGCACGGCCCGGCCGGGTTGTAACGGTGGCCGAGGTCGCCGATCGCGGTGAGGGTGCCGTCGCCGGTGCGCAGGTGGTGCTGCGGCTGCATGACCGGCACGACGCCGAGACCGGCCATGCGCGTGATCTGCTCGTCGGTGGGCAGCCCACAGTGCTCGATGCGGTGGCGCATGTCGGCGCGCGAGACGTCCGCCTGTGCCTTGTCGACGGCGTCGAGCACCATCCCGATGGCGAACGGCGACTGTGCGTGAGTCGCCGTCTGCAGTCCGGCGGCGTGGGCGCGGCGCACGAGCTCCGCGTACTCCTCGGCCGAGTGGTAGAGCTGCCCGTGGTGGCAGCAGTCGGCTGCGTAGCCCTCCGGGAAGTAGGCCGTCCAGCCGCCGAGGGTGCCGTCCGCGTAGAACTTCACTCCCTGCACGCGGAACAGGTCGTCGCCGAAACCGTGGACGACGCCGAGGTCGAGGGCCACGTCGAGCAGGGCGGAGGTGAGGTACGCCGAGACGCGCATCCGCAGCGCCCCGCTCTCACGGGCCCGCAGGTAGGTCTCCATCTCGCGACGTGAGGCCTGGGCGTCGCCGACGGTGGTCACACCGGCGGCCAGGAAGGTGTCCTGGGCGCGCAGCAGGTGGTCGGCCATGATGTCGTCGGGCTCGGAGAGGTGGAAGTTCGGGCCGTGGTTGCCGATCTTCACTCCGGCGGGGCCGGTGAGCAGGTCGCAGGCCGCGTCCCACAGCTGCCCGTCGGGCTCGCTGCTCTCGAAGCGACCGATGGAACCGCCCTCCGGGTCAGGGGTGCCCGCGGTGATCCCACAGGTGTGCAGGGTGTGGGTGTTGACGACACCTCCGTGGCCGGAGGCGTTCATCACGTACACCTCGCGGTCGGTGGCGATCCGGTCGAGGTCGTGACAGGTGGGGTGGCGGCGCTCGGCGAGACGGCGGTGCTCATAGCCGAAGCCGCGGACGGGCACGCCGGCGGGCAGTTCGCGTGCGGCTTCGGACAGTACGGCGACCAGGGTGTCGATGTCGGGGACGCGCTCGGGACGGCAGTCGACCCAGGCCAGGGCCTGTCCGTACATCACCGGGTGGCAGTGGGCGTCGACGAACCCGGGGTGGACCAGGCCGCCGTCCAGTTCCAGCGTCTCGTCGGCCCGGCCGCCGAGGGCCGCGCGGGCGTCCTCGGCCGTGCCGACGTGCACGATGCGGTCGCCGCGAACGGCGAGGGCCTCCGCGCGAGCGGCGGTGCCGGCCGCCGCCACGGCGGCACCGGTCACCAGCAAGGTGCGGTCGGTACGGGGTTCGGCGGGAGCGTGGTGCATGGGGGGTCCTGCTTTCGGCCAAGGGGACGCCGGGGGTCGACAAGGCGACGCGCAAACGGCTGATTCGTTCGCCTGGACGATAGATAACGAACGACGCGTTGGCCAGAGGGTGACGGAAATTAATCTTGGGAAGTTTTGAACCCTCTCACTTACGGATCGTCCTTCGAGGCCCTCTCGTGGCGCCGAACGGTCCGCTCACGGCGCGGCCGTACCGTTCGGCGCGCCCATGTCGTAGCGCTCCTTGATCAGCTCCAGGTGCACCCAGCTCTCCACGCCGCGCACACCCTCGCACGCCCGCATGGCGTCGAGGGTCGTGCGTACCGCGCTGAGCGACTCCGCGCTGATCGTGCCGACGAGTTCGGCGCGCCCGTTGCACGCCGACAGGAACGACACCCGCTCCCAGGCCGCGAGCGTGGAGGCGACCGGCTCGCGCGCCCCGTCGACCTGTACCGCGAAACCACAGAGGTAGCCGAGGCCCAGCACTTCGGGTCGCACCAGGGCGAGCACCTTCGCGACACCGTCCTCCAGCAGGCGCAGGGTGCGGAACCGGGTGGCGCCCGGCGACAGGCCGACTCGCTCGGCCAGTTCGGCGAACGGCAGCCGACCGTCCTGTTCCAGCTCGTCGAGGATCTTCCGGTCGGTGTCGTCCAGCTCGTGCGCGCCCGGATTCGCGGCGAGCAGGTAGGGGTCCTTCATGTGCCGGACGCTGATCAGCGGGTCCACGGCGGAGACGCCGGGCAGCGACCGCACCTGCTCGATCGTGCGGTCCAGGGCGTCGAAGCTCTCCGTGCGCAGCTCGGCCATGATCGCCCGCCGCCCGGCGGTGAGCGTGACGAAGGGGGCCTGGGGCATCGCCGCGATCGCCCGCGCCACCGGTTCCGCCGGACCGCGCGTGTCGATCGACAGGTGCGCGGACGCCGTCAGCCCGCGGATCACCGGGTGCACGACGGCGACGACCCGGACCGCGCCGGAGGCGAACAACCGCTGCGTGCGGGCCCGGGTCGCCGGCCGGGACAGGCCCACGCGCTGCGCCAGCGTCTCGTAGGTGAGGCGGCCGTCGTTCTGCAGTTCGCGGACGACGGCCAGGTCGATGCGGTCCAGATCCACCTGGGCTGATCCCCTCGGTTCGGCGGCCCGGGGTCCGTGCCCCGCCCGGGTCCGCTGCCATTCTCGGTCACCCGCCACCCGTCGGAGTGACCGGTGTCACGGGCACGCGGCACGGCCACCCCTGGACAAGGCGCTGAGACGAAACGTACGTTCAGCTCGACATTCACCGACGAATCATCTGCGGAGGATCGATGAGGCAGCCCGTAGTCGTCTTCACGGACACGGAGGACCTCGATCCTGAGCCGGCGGCGCGGATGCTCGAGGACGCCGGCTTCGAGGTGCGGATCGGCGACAGCCGCGACCCCGACGTCATCGCGTCGCTCGCCGTGGACGCCGTCGCCCTGATCGTCGGATACGCCCGCATCGACGCCGCACTGCTCGACCGCCTCCCCGGGTTGCGGATGATCGCCACCATGTCCGCCGGCTACGACATGGTCGACACCGTGGAGGCCGCGCGACGCGGCCTGTGGGTGACCAACCTGCCGTCGGCGGCCACCGAGGACGTCGCCGTGCACGCCTTCGCCTGCGCGCTGTCGCTGATCCGCCGCCTCCCGCAGGCCGACGCCGTGGTCAGGGCGGGCGGCTGGAACGAGGAGTTCGCCGCGGGCGGGCTGCCGCGCCGCGCGAGCGAACTGACCCTGGGCCTGGTCGGCCTCGGCCGCATCGCCCGCCACCTCGCCACGATCGCCGCCCCCGTCTTCGGCCGGATCGCGGCCTACGACCCGCACGCCGCGCAGGCGGACTGGCCGGCCGGCGTCGAGCGGCACGACGACCTCGACGCCCTGGCCGCCGCCACCGACGTGCTGTCCCTGCACGTACCGCTCACCCCCACCACGCACGGAATCGCCGACGCACGGCTGCTCGGCCGGATCCGTCCCGGCGGCCTGCTCGTCAACGTCTCCCGCGGCGAACTCGTCGACACCGCCGCCCTGCTGGACGCCCTCGAAAGCGGCCGACTGGCCGGGGCCGCGCTCGACGTCCTCCCCGTCGAACCCCCGCCGCCGGGCGATCCGCTGCGCGGCCACCCGGACATCCGGCTGTCCCCGCACAGCGCCTATCTGTCCGACACCTCGCGCCGCGCCTATGTGTGCAAGCCCGCCGAGAACGTGATCGCCTGGCACCGCACCGGGCGCCCGGTCACCCCGGTCGTCGACCCCACCGCCCCCGCCACATCCGTCGAAGGAGCCACCGTATGACCACCGTGCTTCCCGCCGCAGCCACGGAAGTCCCCGCCACGGCCGACGAGGAACTGCGGTTGCGTCGCGAACTCGCCGCCGTCTACCGGCTCGTGGCCCACTTCCGGATGACGGACCTGATCTTCACCCACATCTCGCTGCGGTTGCCCGGTCCCGACCACCACTTCCTCATCAACCCGTACGGGCTCCTCTTCGAGGAGATCACCGCCTCCAACCTCGTCAAGATCGACTTGTCGGGCGATCCGGTGGAGCCGACGCCGTATCCGGTCAACCCGGCCGGCTTCGTCATCCACAGCGCCATCCACGCGGCACGCCAGGACGCCCGGTGCGTCCTGCACACCCACACCAGGGCCGGCTGCGCCGTGGCGGCCCAGCAGGACGGGCTGCTGCCGCTGAACCAGATGTCGATGGAGTTCTACAACCGTGTCGGCTACCACGACTACGAAGGGGTCGCCCTCAACCTGGACGAGCAGCAGCGGCTCGTCGCCGACATCGGCACCCACCCGGCCCTGATCCTGCGCAACCACGGTCTACTGACGGTCGGTGAGAGCGCCGCCCAGGCCTTTCTGCGCATGTACTACCTGGAGAAGGCGTGCGAGATCCAGGTCACCGCACAGGCAGGCGGCGGGCCGCTGGTCGTACCGTCGGCGGAAGTGTGCGAGTACACCGCCCGGCAGCTCTCCGGGGAGGAGACCGGCGACTTCGAGGACGACGGCGCCTACGACCTGGCGTGGGCGGCCATGCTGCGCCTCCTCGACCGGATCGCCCCCGACTACAAGGACTGAGGCTCGGCGGAGCCTGCCGGAGCGCCCGGCCCCGCGGAGCCGCCGCCCGGTGAGCGGCCCGCCACCCGGTCGCGGTGGGAGGCGAAGACCGCCGCGTCCGGGGTGAGCGGACACAGCGCCACCACGTGCCGCGTACACATGAATGTCTCACCAGGTGGGGCCTGGTGGCTGCGGGCGGCCGCCGTCAGGCGGCCGCCCGCAGCCGGTGACCTGGTTCCGGACGGTAAAGTGGTGGGTCATCTCTTTGCGGTGGTTGTGGGCGGTCCGGATCCCCACCCCACGCAAAAGCCCGCACCACGCACGAGTGACAGCCCAAGTCCAGCAGGAGCGCTCGCACCTGGCGGAGCAGCACACGCACCAGGCTGCCCGCCGTGGAGAGCAAAGCCGGCCTCACGAATGGGGCATTCCACGATCTTCCGAACCGGCGCAGAGGCCAGTCATCCATGCGCAGTCGCGACGACTCTGCTCGGTCGACCTGTGCGCCGACGAGTCCCGAGCTGAGGCTCTCGTATCGTCGCTACGGGCCGGCCGTCGCGGCTTGCTCTGGTCGACGGCACCGACAGCGGGGCTGAGGTCGGTGGGGGCGCAACGAGGCACACGCGCGCCGGGTCGGCCGGCTGACCCGGCATCGCGGCCGACCTTCGTCGGCTGAGGTTCAGACGGACCGCATCGCAGGCGCCCCGCTGTCAGCCGAACGCGGCCCCGCACCCAGACAAGACCGGGCCGTCCTTGGGCCGTCCGAGGTCGCTCGACAGTGGCCAAGGACGACCAGCGACGACCACCAGGGACCGTCCGGGCCGTAGGGCCTGCGCGCCGCGGTCGGTGTCACAGCGAAGGCGGCCCGGTTCGGGGAGCCGTGCTCGTGCCATGCGGTCACTGCGGATTCGACGGCGTCCCACAAGCAGCGCCGATCTCTTCGCCGCATCCACAGCATCCTCACCCGATTGGCCGCCGCCTCGGCCTTGAGCGGAGCCACTGGTGGCACCGAAGGGCAACCCGCCTCACACTGTGAGTAGCAAAGCATGCGCATTGCGCAACCATGCTGCCGGAGGGTCGCGGTCGCGCAATGACTGCGTGACGGGACAGCCATTCGGCAAATCCCTGAAATGCGCAAGGAGTCAACTGAGCATGTCCAACACTGTCGTTGACGTCTGGGGCCCGGTCTCCCCCGGGGCCCGCGCCTCGTTTCCCCCCGCACCGGAACCGCACGACGAATGGCCCCTCGCCGGCGGAACGGCCTGGGTCTACTACAGCCCGCTGAACCGCAGGCAGCTCGTCAGGCCCGTCATCCTCTCCGATGGCTTCTCCAGCGGATCAAGCAATCTCGACCAGCTCTGGCACGGCCTGGAGGAGAACGGCGACTACCGCTTCGTCTCCGAACTCCACGCGGCCGGCCGCGACGTGATCATCCTCGGCTACGACGACCGGACCGCATCGATCACGGCCAACGCCGACACCGCCATCGACTGCATCCGCCGGGCCCTCGCTGAGCGGGTGGGCCGGGCGAAGCTGACCGTGGGCGGATTCAGCATGGGCGGACTGATCACCCGCTACGCGCTGGCCATGATGGAGCAGGACCCCGCGCAGCCCGACCCCGAGACCTCCCTGTACTTCTCCTACGACACCCCCCACCAGGGCGCATGGTTCCCCGTCGCCCTCCAGGCCTTCACGCACTTCGCAACGGACAAGTGGGGAGACGCCCCCGGCATGGGCCCCGTCCTGCGCCAGCTCTCCGGACTGCTCAACAGCCCCGCCGCGAAGCAGATGGCACGGTGGCACATCGGAAAGGCCGGCGACACCCCGGCGCAGGCACCGGAGCGGGCGGCGTTCCTCCGGGCACTCGACGAGGCCGGGGGATGGCCGCGGAACGTCCGCAAGATCGGTGTCGCCAACGGAGTGGACACCGGCGCCGGCAACGGCGTCAAGGCCGGCGTGACCGCGGTGAAGTGCAACGGTGAAACGCTGCACGACACCTGGCTCAAGACCCAGGCGCAGGGTGATCAGGTCGTCGCCAACCTGCAGAAGACGGGCGAGGAACCGACAACGGTTCGCACCAGCGGGCTGCCCGACATCGACGGTGCCCCCGGGGGCCTGTTCACCATGCCGTCCCCTGCGGGCGACACCGGCAGCTTCGGCCTGGCCGCCATGCTCATGACCCTCCTCGGCAATGAGGTGGACCCGGACGTCATCAGCACGTCCTGCTTCATCCCCAGCATCAGCGCCGTCGACACCGGTGACATCAACGACCCGAAGGCGCTCTACCAGCCGATCACACCGGATCACAGCGCGCTCGACGCCTTCGTGTGCGCCGGCCGCAACGAAGGACACACCACCATGACCGAAGAACTCGGCGCGTGGATCGTGAACGAGATCGTCGCCGGGGGGTGACCACCGGGGTGGGCGCGTCGCACCCGACCCGCTCGGCCGTCTCAGTTTCCGTCTCATTCAGCAGCGTTCGGCCACGTTCATACGAGGCCGAGAGATGTTGCGGGGCCAACTGCCGTACGAGCGTGAATGCACGTGAACGGCCCCGGATGTACCCCTGACTCGCACCAACAGGCTTGGAAAGCGTGTTGGGGGTAACCCCCCTCACGAGTTCGAATCTCGTGTCCTCCGCAGCCGTCCAGCAAGGCAGACGAAGGCCCCGACCGCTCAGTGGTCGGGACCTTCGTCGTTTTCTGGTTGCAGTTCATCGCCAGGCAGGGTGCCGCCGATGCCACGGGGAACGTCGGCAGTGGGCCTTGAAGCAGACGTCCGCGGCGTTGGCGTGGGTGTGCAGGTCGTTGCCGGAGTTCTCGATCAGGTGCAGGGCCGATGGCAGTGCGGCGCAGGGTTTCGTCGGTGGCCTTCCGGCGTATGGCGCGCCGGCTTCGAGAACAAGACTCACGTTGTCGAAGCCACCGGGCATCGCAACCCAGTCGATCTCGCCCAGCCCCAGGTCGGCGCCGTGGCAGTGGCGCCGCTTGCGAACACCCGCTGTTCCCTCCGCACTTCGGGTGCCATATCCTCCGCTGGCAAGCGGTACCGGGGGGTACCGCTCAGGGTCTCTCAGGGGGGAACCACCGTGCTCGTACTGTCATGCCTGCTCGCTCTCGCCGCCGTGGTGATGTACTTCGTCGCCCGTGCCCAGAACTCGTTCCGGCTTCGGCTGGGTGCCGGCGCCGCACTGCTCGGCAGCCTGCTCTTCGGCATCGCCAGCACTGTGTACGTCGTCAGCGCCTACGAGGTCGGCGTGCCGGTGACGTTCGGCAAAGTGGGTACGCCGATGACGTCCGGGATGCACCTGAAGTCGCCCTTCACCGATGTCACGCCCTTCTCGACCCGTCCGGTCGACCTCAACCTCTCCGACAAGGACGTCGTCGAGGTGCGGTCCTCCCAGGGCGGTGTGATGTACACGGAGGTGACCGTGAAGTGGGCGGTCACACCGGACAAGGCGGCGGAGCTGTACCGGCTGGCAGGGAGCGAGGAAGCCATTCAGCAGCGACTGGTCTACCCGGACAGCCGGGAGATCGTCCGGAACGTCTTCGCCCGCTACACCAGCGAGCAGGGCTACGCCTCGGCCCGGGAGGAGATCAACGCGGAGATCGGCAAGTTGATCAAGGAGCGACTCGCTCCTCGCGGTATCGACATCACCGCCGTGAACCTGCGCAACGTCAAGCCTTCGGACGCCCTCCAGAAGCAGATCGATCGCAAGATCCAGCAGAAGGAGGCCACCGAGCGGGCCGTCGAGGCAACCCGCACGGCGGAAGAGGAGGCCAAGCGCCGCAAGATCGAGGCCGAGGGCATCGCCCGCGCCAACGAGATCCTCAACGACTCTCTGACCGACAAGGTTCTGCTGAACCAGTGCATCGACGCGTACAGGGAAGCGGCCAAGGAGAACCCGGTCTACGCCGTGCCCTGCGGCTCGGGCAACGGCACCCCGGTCATCGTGGACGGCAGCCGCCGGAACTGATTCCTCTTGCCGGCCGAGCCGGCGCATCGTGCTCGGCCCGCACGGGCACGCCCGGTGAGCCTGCTCCCGGACTCAGCCGCACCCGAGATCGCCCCGGGTGGCGTCAAGCAGTCCGCGGTCGGGGTGGCGGGGGCGTCGTCGCCGACCGGTGGCAGACTTCCGATCTGTCGCACCGGCGCGAGGGGCGTCCGGGAGGCAGGGAGGTGTGGCCTGTGCGCGGACGGGTGCATGACGTGGTGTGGGGGACGGTGCGGGTGGTATTGGCCGTCGTGCTGCTGGGGGCGGCGTGGCAGCTGGCACGGAGCGCGGAGCGTGATCGCTCTGCCGACCTCGACTTCCCACGCCTGGAGATACACGACGCTCAGGGGCGGGACACGGGCAGTCTGAAGGTGTGCGGGGACCGGTACCGGGAGCCGTTCTGCCTGCGGGCGGAGCATGTGGCGGTGGACGAGGTACTGCTGAAGCTGAACAAGAAGAGCGGGGCCCGCTACCGGTTCGAGTTCGGCCGGTCCGGGGGGCGCACGCTGGCCCTCAAGCTGGACGTCGACCACGCGGACCAGGACCTTGTCGAAGCCGCCGGCAGGCACGGAAAGGCAACCCTGTACTGGTGGCGCGATTCGGTGCGGCTGCTGGAGGTGTCGGCGGGCGGTGAACAGCGGATGCTGCGCACAGCGCACTATCCGGGCCGGGAGTTCGTACCCCCCGCCGCATTCGGGTCGCTCCTCGCCGGGCTGGGCGCGGCGTTCCTGTGGTCGGGGCTGTGGCGGATCGTGCGTGGGGGCGTGTCCCGGTTGAACTGGCCGTGGCAGACGACGGTGCCGGGGGTGACCTTCACCCTGGCAGGGCTGGGTGGGGCCCTCGGCGCGCTGTTCGCGGTGCATTCGCCCTGGACGATGGCGTGGACCGCGGGTGTCGTGGGTGCGGTGAGCGCGGTGGGCACGGCCTGCTGGGCGTACCGGTTGGTACGGCGCACGCTGCCGGCACTGGAGCGGATGGAGCCCGTCGCGCCGGTGGCCGAGCGCCGCTTCCTGGGCACCGTGTGGGGTCCGGGCCCGTGGCAGATGCTGTCGATGGGGTGGCTGCGGACCGGCCCGCAGGGACTTGCCGCCGTATCCGGGCCGGCCTCGGGTACCGGCAGCTTCGGGGTGCGGCCCTTCCCCGGGGCGCTGCGCCTGGTCGGGGTGCGGCCACCGCACCGGGACGACCCGCTGCGGCTGCGGCTCGGCCGCTACCGGCGTACGGACGGGGCGGAGAAGGCACAACTCGCGCTCGTCGCCGAGTGCGAGGCCCTGGGCGGACCGGTGCCCGGCGCGCGAGTACTGATCGGCGCGGGCAGCGAGGACCTGCCTCACGTGCTCGGCGCACTGTCCGCTGCCACGCCGTCCCCGCTCTCCCCGCCTTCCGTGCCCTCCGCCCCCGGCCAGGACGGCCAGGCACGTCGTGGGCGGCAGTGAACGCGGGGCCGACTCCTGTCGGGGCTGGGAGAAATCCGGGAGAAGATCTTCTCCCGGATTCCCACAGGGACCGAGCCAGCTCGTGTCTGACAAATGATCTCTGCGAAGCTTCGGTGTCCGAGGCTGAAGGAGAGGTCATGGGGATTGAGCTGGAGCTGCACTCGGGGCGGCCCATACGAAAGGGGTCGTCCCGGAACACCTTGCTGCGGGGCTCTTACAAGCACGGCGAAGGGTTGGCGAGGGTGCTGAGCACCCTCGACCGGCAGAACTCGGGCAAGCTCGGCTGGGTGGATCCGTACAACGACACGTTGTTCAGCGAGCAGGAAGCTCAAGTCGCCCGCCAGGAAGTCGCCGCTCTGGTGCAGGCGTGTACTGACGACCAGCAGAAGGCGGCTCTGCTCGACCTTGCTGAGCTTCTTGAAGCGTGTGCGGCGACGCCGGGCAGCTACTTGTGGTTCATGGGTGACTAGCCATACCTGATCATTGAGCTTGTGGTTGGCCGGGGTGGGTCGACGGACGTGGCGTGGGAGCGGATAGGTCCGCTGCTGCCGCGTGTTGATGGTCGTGGACGGCCATGGCGGGATCACCGCCAGGTGGTGAACGGCGTGCTCCGGCGGTTGCGGACCGGCGCACCCTGGCGTGACCTGCCCGAGCGTTACGGGTCCCTGGCAGACCGTCTACGAACGCTTCGCACGCTGGGAGAGGGACGGCACCTGGGCGAAGCTGCTGGAGCACGTGCGGGTTAAAGATGATGCCGTAGGCACGGTGGAGTGGACCGTGTCAGTGGACTCCACCATCAACCGCGCCCACCAGCACGCCGCCGGAGCCCGCAAAAAAGGGGCACCGCCGCAGGACGAAGGTGGCGAGTGCCCCGCCTGTCCGCAGGCCGGCCCCGTCGCAGGCCCGAAACGGTCATCGCCGACAAGGCGCATTCGTCACGCGCTATCCGAACCGGCCTACGACGGTGCGGCATCCGAGCGGTCATCCCTGAACGGTCCGACCAGATCGCTAACCGACAGCGCCGGGGATCGGCCGGCGGGCGGCCACCGGCCTTCGATCCAGACCAGTACAAGGCCCGCAACGTGGTCGAACGCTGCTCCAGCAGGTGAAGTTGCCCCGGTTTGATGGACAACCTTTCGCTTTGGGACACTGAGTCCCGCAAGGGGGCCTGTTGCGTTTTCGCCTGCTGGGGCTTGTGGGATTTGGGAGACTCGGCGGGTGGCCAAGGGTTTCCGCGTGGTGGAGCGCGATCAGCAGTTCCTGCTTCCTCCGGACATGCGGGAGTGGCTGCCGGAAGAGCATCTTGCCTGGTTCGTCCTGGACGCGGTGGCGGCGCTGTCGGACGGCTGCCGGGAGAAGTTGCGCTCGTCGTACCGGCTGGGCGGGGTGGGTCGGCAGGCGTACGACCCGGAGATGCTGCTGGCTCTGCTGATCTACGCGTATGCCGGCGGGGTGCGCTCGTCGCGGAAGATCGAGCGGTTGTGCACCACCGACGTCGCCTTCAAGGTGATCTGCGGGCTGCGCGGGCCGGACCACACCACCATCGCCCGGTTCAGGGCCGAGCGGCTGGGGGTGGTGGAGGAGCTGTTCGCCGAGGTGCKGCGGCTGTGCGCACGGGCGGGGCTGGGACGG
>NZ_QFRK01000095.1 GCF_003143855.1 Streptomyces sp. NWU339 | reverse complement strand
CGTAAGCAATGACCTATGGCCGGGCCGCTACGCGCGTCGATGTGCGTAGCGGCCCGGCCATAGGTCATTGCTTACGAGGCCGGCGGGAAGCCGACCGGCACGCAAAAGAGACCTTCAGCGGCAACTGCGCCAAAGGTCCCCGTGGTGCAACAGGCGTTGGTTCACCATACGGCAGGACAGTGCCGGATATGGAAGGACTTGAGACAGGGATCACAGGTCCCGAGGGAACCGTGATCACTCATTCGAAGGTTCTTTTCAGGATCGCACCCCACAGTTCCAGGCCCCTCTCGCGGGCCCCGAGGTGAGAAACAGGTGTGCGCGCGGTAAGAACCGGCCGTCGTGATCACACCCCGGACCGTGTCGCGGCGGGACTACCATCAGTGCATGACCCGTGTACTGCTCGCCGAGGACGACGCGTCCATCTCGGAGCCGCTGGCCCGTGCCCTGCGCCGGGAGGGCTACGAGGTGGAGGTGCGTGAGGACGGACCCAGCGCGCTCGACGCAGGCCTGCAGGGCGGCATCGACCTGGTGGTGCTGGACCTCGGGCTGCCCGGCATGGACGGTCTGGAGGTCGCCCGCCGGCTGCGTTCCGACGGCCACACGGTTCCCATCCTGATCCTGACCGCGCGCGCCGACGAGGTGGACACCGTCGTCGGTCTGGACGCCGGCGCCGACGACTACGTCACCAAGCCGTTCCGGCTCGCCGAACTGCTCGCCCGGGTACGGGCCCTGCTGCGGCGCGGTGCCACCGAGCCGCAGCAGCCGCCCGCGACCCACGGCGTGCGCATCGACGTCGAGTCGCACCGGGCGTGGATGGGCGAGGAGGAACTCCAGCTCACCGCCAAGGAGTTCGACCTGCTACGGGTCCTGGTCCGGGACGCGGGCCGGGTCGTCACCCGCGACCAGCTGATGCGCGAGGTCTGGGACACCACCTGGTGGTCGTCCACCAAGACCCTCGACATGCACATCTCCTGGCTGCGCAAGAAACTCGGTGACGACGCGGCCAACCCCCGCTACATCGCGACCGTCCGGGGCGTGGGTTTCCGCTTCGAGAAGAGCTGAACCCCGCCACCGTAGGGGGGTTCTTTCAGGTAAGAGGTCATGCGCCGCCGACTGATCCAGTCCACGCTCGCCGTGGTGCTCGTCGTGATCGCCGTCTTCGGCGTGTCCCTGGTGATCGTGGAGACCCGCACCATCAGCGACACCGCCAGGGACCGGGTCGAGTCCGAGGCCGTACGGCTGGCCAGCATCGTCGACAGCCGACTGCTCGTCGAGGAGAAGGTCACCGCCGAGGTCCTGAGCGACCAGATCACCGAGGACCGCTACGCCGTCATCCGCATTCCCGGCAGGGCGCCCATCGAGGTGGGCGCCAAGCCGGAGGGCGACGTCATCAGCGCCACGGCCCCGGGCGAGGAGGGCGAGACGGTCACCGTCCAGGAGCCGCGCTCCTCGGTGACCCGGGAGGTCGGCCGTACGCTGCTGATCATCGGGCTGGTGGCGCTGCTGGCGGTGATCGCCGCGGTGCTGCTGGCGGTCCGCCAGGCCAACCGGCTCGCCTCCCCGCTGACCGACCTCGCGGAGACCGCCGAGCGCCTCGGCTCGGGCGACCCGCGCCCCCGCCACCGGCGGTACGGCGTCCCCGAGCTGGACCGGGTCGCGGACGTGCTGGACTCCTCCGCCGAGCGCATCGCCCGCATGCTGACCGCGGAACGGCGACTGGCCGCCGACGCCTCCCACCAGCTGCGCACCCCCCTCACCGCCCTGTCCATGCGCCTCGAGGAGATCACCCTCACCGACGACCCGGACACGGTGAAGGAGGAGGCGACCATCGCGCTGACGCAGGTGGAACGCCTCACGGACGTGGTGGAACGGCTGCTGACCAACGCCCGCGACCCGCGCAACGGCTCCGCGGTCACCTTCGAACTCGACGAGGTGATCCAGCAGCAGCTCGCCGAGTGGCGTCCCGCCTACCGCAGTGTCGGTCGCGCCGTGGTCAGCTCCGGCAAGCGGAACCTGCGGGCGGTGGGCACACCGGGCGCGGTCGCCCAGGTGCTGGCCGCCCTGATCGAGAACTCGCTCATGCACGGCGGCGGCACGGTCGCCCTGCGCACTCGGGTCACCGGCAACCAGGTCGTCGTGGAGGTCACGGACGAGGGCCCCGGGGTGCCCGCCGAACTGGGGGCCCGCATCTTCGAACGGGCGATCAGCGGCCACAACTCCACCGGCATCGGCCTCGCGGTCGCCCGGGACCTCGCGGAGGCGGACGGCGGCCGACTGGAGATGCTCCAGGCCAAGCCCCCGGTCTTCGGCCTGTTCCTGTCCCGTACCCCGCCGCGGAAGTCCCGGGACGACGACCGCCGCACGGTCAGGTAGCGGGCGGAGCGGGCGGTCCGAGGAGGACAGAGGGCAGGCGGGGCCGTCGGCGCCTACGGCACGCGCTGCCGGGCAGGTGGCTTCGCCCCGCCCCTGGCGACGGGACCCGCGCCCACTTTCGCCGCCGCGCTCCCGGTGCCCGGCTCGCGGGCCGGCAGCGCGCGGAACACCCATGTGCGGTAGGACCAGAAGCGGAACAGGGTGGCGACACCGATGCCGAGGAACTTGAAGACGTTGCTCTGCAGCCGGCTGTCCCAGCCGAACCCGTACGTCGCCGTGTACAGCAGGCCGTTCTCGATCACCAGCCCGACCACGCTGAACAGCAGGAACAGCGACATCTCCTTGGTGCGTCCGGATCTGTCGCGGTCCCGGTAGGTGAAGTAGCGGAAGCCCAGGTAGTTGAAGATGATCGCGACGACGGTCGCGATGACGCTCGCTCGCACCACCTGGAGGTCGGTCACCTGCCGGACCAGGTTGAACACGAGGAGATTGACCAACAGCCCGGCTCCGCCGACCGCGCCGAACTTCACGGCCTCACGGACGAGCCGATCGAGGCGCTGCCGCACGGTGCCGCGCGGGGCCGGGGCCGCCGAAGGCCCCGAGGAACCGCGTCCCATGGTCGTGCCGGCCCCCGTCCGTGGTGTGGCGTCAGAGTGGCGTCAACCACACCATGCTAACCACCCCTTCTCGTGATCTTCCTGCGGACGGTCCTTTCGGCCGCGGACCGTCCGGGAACGACCGGTGAGAGGCCGGAGGGCACGGGCTGATCACCGAGGGGGCCGGAAACCGCCGTGGAATCGGCCACCGTGGCTCGACCGATACCCTGGGGGTGTGACGTTCCCGGTAGTCGGCATGGTCGGCGGGGGGCAGCTCGCTCGTATGACACACGAGGCGGGCATCCCGCTCGGCATCAGGTTCAAGCTTCTCAGTGACACTCCGCAGGATTCCGCGGCGCAGGTCGTCAGCGATGTCGTCGTCGGCGACTACCGCGACCTGGACACGCTGCGCGCCTTCGCGCGCGGCTGCGACGTGATCACCTTCGACCACGAGCACGTGCCCACCGAGCACCTCAGGGCCCTGGAGGCCGACGGCATCCCCGTCCGCCCCGGCCCCGACGCGCTGGTGCACGCCCAGGACAAGGGCGTGATGCGCGCGAAGCTCGACGCGATGGGGGTGCCCTGCCCGCGGCACCGCATCGTCACCGGTCCGGAGGACGTGGCCGCGTTCGCGGCGGAGGGCGACGGTTTCCCGGTGGTCCTCAAGACCGTCCGCGGCGGTTACGACGGCAAGGGCGTGTGGGTCGTCGACTCCGCCGCGGAGGCCGCCGAGCCCTTCAAGGCCGGCGTCCCGGTGCTGGCCGAGGAGAAGGTCGACTTCGTGCGCGAGCTGGCCGCCAACGTGGTCCGCTCCCCGCACGGCCAGGCCGTCGCCTACCCGGTCGTCGAGTCCCAGCAGGTCGACGGCGTCTGCGACACGGTGATCGCCCCCGCCCCCGACCTCGACGAGGCCCTCGCGCTGCGCGCCGAGGAGATGGCGCTGAACATAGCCAAGGAACTCGGCGTCGTCGGCCACCTCGCCGTGGAGCTGTTCCAGACCCGCGACGGACGCGTCCTCGTCAACGAACTCGCGATGCGTCCGCACAACTCCGGGCACTGGTCCATGGACGGCGCGATCACCTCCCAGTTCGCCAACCACGTCCGCGCCGTCCTCGACCTGCCGCTCGGCGACCCGCGCCCGCGCGCCAAGTGGACGGTCATGGCCAACGTCCTCGGCGGCGACTACCCCGACATGTACTCCGCGTACCTGCACTGCATGGCCCGCGACCCCCAACTGAAGATCCACATGTACGGCAAGGACGTGAAGCCCGGCCGCAAGGTCGGCCACGTCAACACCTACGGCGACGACCTGGACGACGTGCTGGAACGCGCCCGTCACGCAGCCGGCTACCTGAGAGGCACGATCACCGAATGAGCCCCAGCCCCGTAGTCGGCATCGTCATGGGATCGGACTCCGACTGGCCCGTCATGGAGGCCGCGGCCAAGGCCCTCGACGAGTTCGAGATCGACCACGAGGTCGACGTCGTCTCCGCGCACCGCATGCCCCGCGAGATGATCGCCTACGGCGAGCAGGCCGCGGACCGGGGCCTGAAGGTGATCATCGCGGGTGCGGGCGGCGCGGCCCATCTGCCCGGCATGCTCGCCTCGGTCACGCCGCTGCCCGTCATCGGCGTCCCGGTGCCGCTGAAGCACCTCGACGGCATGGACAGCCTGCTCTCCATCGTGCAGATGCCGGCCGGTGTCCCGGTCGCCACCGTCTCGGTGGCCGGCGCCCGCAACGCGGGCCTGCTGGCGGTCCGCATGCTCGCCGCCCACGATGAGGAACTCCTCGGCCGGATGCGGGAGTTCCAGCAGGACCTCAACGACCAGGCCACGGAGAAGGGCAAGCGCCTGCGGGCCAAGGTCGAAGGCTCCGGCAACGGCTTCGGCTTCGGGAAGTGAGTCCCGTGACCACTGCTGACGGTTCCTCACTCGACGCCGCCCGCGCCCTCCTCGCCGACTTCCCCGTCGTGGACGGGCACAACGACCTGCCCTGGGCGCTGCGCGAACAGGTCCGCTACGACCTCGACGCCCGGAACATCGCCGACGACCAGGCCGCGCACCTGCACACCGACATCCCCCGGCTGCGCGCGGGCGGCGTGGGCGCCCAGTTCTGGTCGGTGTACGTCCGCGCGGACCTGCCCGACGCGGTGCCGGCCACTCTGGAACAGATCGACTGCGTACGGCAGTTGCTGGCCCGCCACCCGGAGGACCTGGCGCCCGCGCTGACCGCCGCCGACATGGAGGCCGCCCGCGGACAGGGCCGTATCGCCTCGCTCATGGGGGCGGAGGGAGGCCACTCCATCGCCAACTCCCTCGGCACCCTGCGCGGGTTGTACGACCTCGGCGTGCGCTACCTGACCCTCACCCACAACTACAACGTGGACTGGGCGGACTCGGCGACGGACGAGCCCGGAGTGGGCGGCCTGTCGGCGTTCGGCCGCGAGGTGGTCCGCGAGATGAACCGGCTCGGCATGCTGGTCGACCTCTCGCACGTCGCCGCCACGACCATGCGGGACGCGCTGGACGCCACGTCCGCGCCGGTGATCTTCTCCCACTCCTCCGCCCGCGCGGTCTGCGACCACCCGCGCAACATCCCGGACGACGTACTGGAGCGGCTGCCCGCCAACGGCGGTGTCGCGATGGTGACGTTCGTACCGAAGTTCGTGCTCCAGGCGGCGGTCGACTGGACGGCCGAGGCCGACGAGAACATGCGCGCCCACGGTTTCCACCACCTGGAGACCACCGCGGAGGCGATGAAGGTGCACGCCGCCTTCGAGGAGCGCCGCCCGCGCCCGGTCGCCACGGTCGCCACGGTGGCCGACCACCTGGACCACATGCGTGAGGTGGCCGGCATCGACCACCTCGGCATCGGCGGCGACTACGACGGCACCGCCTTCACCCCGGACGGCCTGAACGACGTCTCCGGCTACCCGAACCTGATCGCCGAGCTGCACGACCGCGGCTGGTCCAGGTCCGACCTGGCCAAACTGACCTGGCAGAACGCGGTACGGGTACTGGGCGCCGCCGAGGACACGGCCCGGGAGCTCCGGGCGACCCGCGGGCCGTCCCACGCGACCATCGAGTCACTCGACGGCTGAGCACACCGGCGCACCGGCGCCCCTGAACGGGGGCGGAGGGCGGGCACATGCCCGCCCTCCGCCCCCGTTTCCCGTACCCGCTCGCTCGGTCGGTGCCGTTCGATCAGGGCTGCTCGATCCGGCACGGGCAGAACGGATGCCCCGCCGGATCGGCGTACACCCGGGAGTCCTTCGCGTCGTACTCCTCCGGGCTCTCCCGTTCCAGCACCCGCGCCCCCGGCGCCGGCACCTGCTGCTCGGCCGCGTCGACCTCCTCCCGGGTGCCGCCCGCGTCGAAGTCGAGGTGGAACCGCTGGGAGTCGTGGCCGGCCCGCGGCCAGTCCGGCGGGGCGTCCCCGGGTGCCCGCCGAAAGGCCGGCCGCGGCCCGGCGGGGATCCGGGGCGCCACCCGGTCCGGGTCCCGCTCCTCGGACGTGCCGCCCGCCGCGGCCGCGTGGAAGCGGCCCGGTTCGCGCGGCCCGGGGCAGTCGACGACGGATCGCAGGCGGGCCACCGCGGTCATGGATCCTCCCGGTTCAGCGGGCGCATTCAGCAGGCGCACAGGCAGAACGGATGCCCTGCCGGGTCCGCGTACACCCGGAAGGTCCGCGAGCGGTCCTCCGTTTCCAGCGGCTTCGCGCCGAGCGCCAGCACCCCCTTCTCCGCGGCGTCCAGGTCCTCGACGGTCAGGTCCAGGTGGAACTGCTGCGAGTGGTCGGGCGCCGGCCACCGGGGCGGTACGTGTCCGGGGGCCGCCTGGAACGCGAGTGTGGGCCCGCCGGGCACCTGGAGGTCCACCCAGTCGCCCTCGTCCACGATCGTGCCGCCCACCACCTCGGCGTAGAAACCGGCCAGCGCACGCGGATCGGGGCAGTCCAGGACGACGGAGCCCACCTTGGCAACGGACATGACTTCCTCCTCGAATCCCTCGGTTACCCATAGGGGCGGGTAACCGGTAACCGTTACTGCATGCTGCCGCACAAGAGGTAACGTCGCAAGGGGAAACGCACGGGGACGCGAGAGGTACCGTCCGGACATGAGTGAGAGATCGGCTGCGCCCGGTGGGCTGGTCCTGGTCGAGGACCTCGTCAACACGCTCGACCTGGAGACGGGCGCCGACGCGCTGGACACGGCGGACGGCCGCGTCCGCTTCGGGTTCACGGAGGACGACGCGGCAGGCGTCGAGGCGGCACGCGAGCTGCGCGAGGCGCTGCGCGCGACCCTGCTCGCCCACGCCGGCCATCCGCCGCACCGCGAGGTCGTCCCGCTCGGCGCGCTGCTCGCGCGCGCCCCGCTGGTGGTCACCGTCGACCCGGCGGACGGCTCCGCCGCCCTCGCCCCCGTCGACGAGGGGCCCCTGCTCTCACGGATCGCGGCGGCCGTGGCGGAAGCGGTCACGGCGGGCACCTGGAACAGGCTGAAGGCCTGCGAGGCCGCCGACTGCCACTGGGCGTACTACGACCGCAGTCCCGCCGGACGCGGCCGCTGGTGTTCCATGCAGGTGTGCGGGGCCCGCGCCAAGATGCGCCGCTACCGCGCGAAGGGGGCCTGAAGAGGGAGGGCGCACGGCGGCCGACGGGCCCCGGGAGCCCCACCCGGCCCACCCCGTGGTGCAGAATGCAGTCGGACGCCGGTTCGGCCGACTGAGCCTCGGCCGAACCGGCGTCCTTCGCTCCGTCAGGCGGTGGGGCGGCCCATCGCGCGGTAGCGCCAGCCGGCCCGGCGCCACGCCTCGGCGTCCAGGGCGTTGCGCCCGTCGAGGACCAGCCGCTGGGCCGCGACCTCGCCCAGCGCCGCCGGGTCCAGCTCGCGGAACTCCCGCCACTCCGTCAGGTGCAGCACGACGTCGGCACCGCGCACCGCCTCGAGCGCCGAGTCCGCGTATCCCAGGGTGGGGAAGAGGCGCCGGGCGTTGTCCATGCCCTTCGGGTCGTACACGGTGACCTGGCCGCCCTGGAGGTGTATCTGGCCGGCGACGTTCAGCGCCGGCGAGTCCCGTACGTCGTCCGAGTCCGGCTTGAAGGTGGCACCCAGCACCGCGACCCGCTTGCCCAGGAACGCCCCGCCGCCCAGCTCCTGCCGGGTCAGCTCCACCATCCGGCCGCGCTGGCGCATGTTGATCGAGTCGATCTCCCGCAGGAAGGTCAGCGCCTGGTCCGCGCCCAGCTCACCGGCGCGTGCCATGAACGCCCGGATGTCCTTCGGCAGGCACCCGCCGCCGAAACCGATCCCGGCCCGCAGGAACTTCGGGCCGATCCGGTCGTCGTACCCGATGGCCTCCGCCAGCCTGGCCACGTCGCCGCCCGTGGCCTCGCACAGCTCGGCCATGGCGTTGATGAACGAGATCTTGGTGGCCAGGAAGGAGTTCGCGGAGGTCTTCACCAGCTCCGCGGTCGGGAAGTCGGTCGCCACGAACGGGGTGCCCTCGCCGACCGGTGTGGCGTACACCTCCCGCAGCAGCTTCTCCGCCCGCTCGCTGCGCACGCCCGCCACGATCCGGTCCGGGTGCAGCGTGTCCTGGACCGCGAAGCCCTCGCGCAGGAACTCCGGGTTCCAGGCCAGCTCGGCGTCCGCGCCGGCCGGGGCGTGCTCGGCCAGGTAGGAGGCCAGCCGGTCGGCGGAGCCCACCGGCACGGTCGACTTGCCGACGACCAGCACGGGGCCGGTGAGGTGCGGGGCCAGCGAGGCGAAAGCGGAGTCGACGTACGACATGTCGCAGGCGTACTCGCCGTGCCGCTGCGGAGTGTTCACGCAGACGAAGTGGATGTCGCCGAACGCCCCGACCTCGGCCCAGTCCATGGTGAACCGCAGCCTGCCGGTGGACCCCTCGATCCCCGCCACATGCCGGCGCAGCAGCTCCTCGAGCCCCGGCTCGTACATCGGGACCTCGCCCCGCCGGAGCATGTCGATCTTCTCCGGCACGACATCGAGGCCCAGTACCTCGAACCCGAGCTCCGCCATGGCCGCGGCGTGTGTCGCACCGAGATAACCGGTGCCGATCACGGTGATCCTGAGGGCCATGCGTGCTCCAAGGGGTATACGGCAGGTAGTGCGGGCCCGAGCATAACCGGGGGCGGCGAGCGCGCCGTAGCGGGCGATCCGGCCCGTTGTCGGCAAACTCACGTACGTCCGTACGGGCAGGAGTTCTACTATGGAGGTTACTTAACGGTAGTTAGCATCATCAGAGCGTCGCCCTCGTCGCCCTCGTCGTCTTTGGAGTGAGAGACCTTGGCCGGATCGGCTGACTTCGACCTGTACCGCCCGTCCGAGGAGCACGACATGCTCCGCGACGCCGTCCGCTCGCTGGCCGAGGCGAAGATCGCGCCGTACGCCGCCGCGGTGGACGAGGAGGCCCGCTTCCCCCGGGAGGCGCTGGACGCGCTGACCGCCAACGACCTGCACGCCGTGCACGTGCCCGAGGCGTACGGCGGCGCGGGCGCCGACGCGCTGGCCACCGTCATCGTGATCGAGGAGGTGGCCCGGGTCTGCGCCTCCTCCTCGCTGATCCCCGCGGTGAACAAGCTCGGCTCCCTCCCGGTGCTCCTCGCCGGCTCCGAGGAGCTGAAGAAGCGGTACCTGGCCCCGCTCGCCCAGGGCCGGGCGATGTTCTCCTACTGCCTGTCCGAGCCGGACGCCGGCTCCGACGCGGCCGGCATGAAGACCCGGGCGGTCCGCGACGGCGACACCTACGTCCTGAGCGGCGTCAAGCGCTGGATCACCAACGCCGGCGAGTCCGAGTTCTACACGGTGATGGCCGTCACCGACCCCGCCCGGCGCTCCAAGGGCATCTCCGCCTTCGTGGTGGAGAAGTCCGACCCGGGCGTCTCCTTCGGCGCCCCGGAGCGGAAGCTCGGCATCAAGGGCTCGCCGACCCGCGAGGTCTACCTGGACCAGGTCCGCATCCCCGCCGACCGGATGATCGGCGCGGAGGGCACCGGCTTCGCCACCGCGATGCGGACCCTGGACCACACCCGCGTCACCATCGCCGCCCAGGCGCTGGGCATCGCCCAGGGCGCCCTGGACTACGCCAAGGGCTACGTCACCGAGCGCCGGCAGTTCGGCCGGCCGATCGCCGACTTCCAGGGCGTGCAGTTCATGCTGGCCGACATGGCCATGAAGATCGAGGCCGCCCGCCAGCTCACCTACGCGGCCGCGGCCGCCTCCGAGCGCGGCGATGCGGGCCTGACCTTCCAGGGCGCCGCCGCCAAGTGCTTCGCCTCCGACGTGGCCATGGAGGTCACCACGGACGCCGTCCAGCTCCTCGGCGGCTACGGCTACACCCGTGACTACCCGGTGGAGCGGATGATGCGCGACGCGAAGATCACGCAGATCTACGAGGGCACCAACCAGGTCCAGCGGATCGTCATGGCCCGCAACCTGCCGTAGACGCAAGGCGGCATGCCGGCCGCCTCTCGCGCCCGGCCCGCCGGGAATGACGCAGAAGTGAAAGGGGAACTGTTGTGAGTCTGAGGATCGTTGTCACCGTGAAGTATGTGCCCGACGCCACGGGCGACCGGCGCTTCGCCGAGGACCTGACCGTCGACCGCGACGACGTGGACGGTCTGCTCTCCGAGCTGGACGAGTACGCCGTCGAGCAGGCGCTGCAGATTGCGGAGAACTCCGACGACGACGTGGAGATCACCGTGCTGACGGTGGGCCCGGAGGACGCCAGGGACGCGCTGCGCAAGGCGCTGTCCATGGGCGCCGACCAGGCGATCCACGTCGAGGACGACGACCTGCACGGCACCGACGCCATCGGCACCTCCCTGGTGCTGGCCAAGGCGATCGAGAAGGCCGGCTACGACCTGGTCATCTCCGGCATGGCCTCCACCGACGGCGTCATGGGCGTGGTCCCGGCGCTGCTCGCCGAGCGCCTGGGCGTGCCGCAGGTCACCCTGCTCTCCGA
>NZ_QFRK01000071.1 GCF_003143855.1 Streptomyces sp. NWU339 | reverse complement strand
GGGTCAGCTCACCGAGATGACCCGGGGCAAATTGCCCCGCGGCCACCGTGAACACGCGGGAGACGGTCATCAGACCAGGCGGCAGGGCACAATGGCGTACAGGCAACGGAGCTCCACAGGCAGCAGACAGTCTTGGCGGACTACCTGCTTCAACGGGGCTCCGTTGCTCACGTTCCCCTCTGGTACCCGAGTCACGTCAAGCGGCTTGCCACCAGCGCAAATCCGTTAACTACCCGGCCTTGGGCCTTGACCCCTGATCCTGGACACACCTTCTCGACCAATGCCCGGACCAGTCCCGACCGACCTGTTCACCACGATCCGCGAGGCACTGCGCCTGCGCTGGACGCGCCTGCCGGGAGGGCGTCGCCACCGCTCCCCCGCCCCTGCCGCCGCTCGAGAACGTGCCGTCCGGCCGGCGGCGCACTCTCCGTGCGTGCGGGTCGTGACTCGCGGTCGTTGCTGAGTGTGGGCATGATGAGGGTGTATATCGCCCCCGGACGCCGGGCCTCGTCAGCAAATGACCGGACCGGAAGGAACGGCATGAGACAGCGCAGATTGCTCCCCCTGGGGGCGGGGCTGTGCACAGCCGCAGCACTGGGCCTGGTGGCACCGCATTCCGCCCTGGCCTCCCCCGACCGCTGTTCCTACACGTCATCGACGTATCGGCCCACGCTTACGCACGGTGACACCGGTGCGGCGGTCAAGCAGGCGCAGTGCCTGAGCAACATGTGGGGAGGTCAGCCGCCCAAGCTGGCCCTCGACGGGGCGTTCGGCTCAGCCATGCTGAGGAAGCTCAAGTGGATCCAGGGCTGCCACGGCCTGCCGCAGAACGGTGTCGTCGAGGGCCGCACCTGGCAGGTGCTGTACCACCCGGCTCTGGACTGCTACGACCCGTACCCCGCCTGAGCAGGCCACCAGTCGGAGCACATTCACCCAAGCACCCTGCCATGCAGCCGCATGTGCCGGACCCGCGGCACCGCCGCTGAGGAGAAACCCGGGAGAAGACCTTCTCCCGGAGCCCGGGGCCTCCCCCATGGATGGGGTGCCGCGACTCCGTGGTGCGGCCAGTGGTGGCCACGCCGCGGCGGGCGGCGTCGGCGTACGAGTGGTTGAACAGGCCGCGGACCCTCTCCCCAGGACCGGCAGCACGAACCCGGCGTCGGGTGCCCGCGGAAGCTGCCGCCTCGCTGTCCGCGTCCCGGCAGCTGCGCGGCCACTGCCGCCGGTCATGCCGGACCCGCGTGCGGGCCCTTCCACGCACCCCACGCCGGGGCCTCGCCCAAGCCGGCCGGGATTGCCTGCATTGCAACTTGAGGAGGGGTCAGGCTTCGGCCTCTTCCCCGACGCCTGCGAGTGCGGTCGAGGTCGTCTTCGGTGTCCGGCGTCCGGGCATCCATCAGTTGGCCTTGCCGCGCGGTTCCATCACCGCGGGCATCAAGACCATCCGCACGATGGTGGCGTCGATGAGCACGGCGACGGCCATGCCCAAACCTCCCTGCTTGACGGCGACATCGGGGCCGAGCAGGGAGGTGGTGAAGACGGCGATCATGATGGCCAGGAGGGCGGTCACGATCGGCAGGCCCATGGCCACCAGTGACCCGAAGGCGATGAACAAGATCACTGCTGCTGCCAGGATGCCCACGCTTTCAGCCGGATCCTGCGGGGGTGTCTCGGCCTTTTCCGCCATGTACCCGCCGAGCGCAAGCGTGACGCTGTCGTCGGAGGCGTCCTTGACCAGGTCCACCAGGGGCTTGACCTCGGTCTTCTCCACCTCCTTGTCGCTCAGCGGGATGGTCGTGCGGGTGATACGACGATCCTCCGTCACCAGGTTCTTGTCCTGATACGGCGAAGTCACCGGTCCGGTGACAGGTGAGCCAGCAAGGTCGGCGATGACCTTCTCGATCTTCTGCTTGGCGGCAGGATCGTCGATCCCCTTGTCGGCCTTGATCGCGAGGGCCAGTCCGTCCCCTTGCTCCTCGGGGAAGTGCTTCTCCATCAGCTGCTGCGCCCTGGCCGACTGCGAGTCTCCTCCGGAGAAGTCGTTGTCAGGGGCGGCGCCGTAGCCGAAGCCGACGAACGCCACGGCGATCACACCGACGATCCAGATCAGGAGGACCATGCGGCGGCGCCGGAAACAGAAGCGGCCCAGCACCGCCAGGGTCCCGCCCGTGGGGGCGGTTTCGGTTGCCGTCACCGTCCCCTCAAGCCCCTGTCCCTCTCTCACTCGAACGTGCGCTGGTGGTCGGGGCGGTCAGCCGGTCGTCCGGTGCGGCGGGAGCGGGCCAGGGCCAGTCGGCTGAGGACCGCGGCGACCAGCCCCAGCACCAGGGCCAGGGCGCCACCGAGCACTCCGTTGCCGGTACCGGGACCGCCGTCGGCGACGGCCAGATTCACCGCGCCGATGACCATGCCGATCAGCCCCGCCACCAGGGACACGATGGCCCCCCTCTTCCCGTTGCCGTGGCCGATACGGCCGGCGGAGCGGGCCAGGGCCAGCCCGCCGATGATCACGCCCGCCAGCGCCACCAGTGCGGCCACGGAGCCCACGAGTCGCCCGGTGGTCAGGGAGGCACCGGCGGCGACCGACTGGGCCGAGGTGTGCGCGGCCGCCGGTGCGGCAAGCCCGAACCCCCCGAGCAGTGCGCCTGCGGCGCCGGCAAGCACGTAACGGACGAACATGAGGTGCTCCTTCTCCTCGTACGACTCCTGCTGCTGGACGTCGCTCGATCCTGTCCGCCCGACCCACCGCCGGTCGTCCCGCGGACGGACTCACTTTGCGCTGCCGCCGATGGCGCACCCGGCTACCGCGGACGCTGCAGGAGCCGCGCAGGTACCGCGGGCGCGGTAGAGGGCCGCTCGTCCGCGAGCGGGACTCGCCCGCGCAGGCATCCGGCTAGGGTGCGCCCATGGGCAGACGACGGTTCGGTCTCCCGGCCGGTGTCGGGGACTGGGTGATCGCCGTGGGCGTGGCGGCGTTGATGCTGGGCACCGGATGGTCCGGGGCGCACCCTGGCACGGGACCCGACCTGCTCGGCCACGCGCTGCTGGCGGGCGGCGGCCTGGCGCTGGCCGCGCGCCGCCGGACTCCGGTTGTCGTCCTGGCCGTCACCGGGCTGTGCGCGGTCGGTTACCAGGCGGCCGGGTTCGACGTGCTTGCCGTCGCGTACCTGGTCGCGGTGTACGGCGCGGTGCGGGCCGGGCACCGCGCCCTCGCGGTGACGGCGTCCGTGACCCTGCTGGTGGCTCTCCAGCTCACGGCACTGGCCGTCCACGACGGGCCCGTGGGCAAGGCGTTGGTGCAGGCCCGCGGCACCCTGGAGATCGCCTGGCTCATCGCCGCCTTTGCCGCGGGGGAGGCGCTGCGGCAGGCCGAGCAGCGGGCGGACGAGGCCGAGCGCACCCGGGAGGAGACCGCGCGGCGCCGCGCCGACGAGGAGCGGCTGCACATCGCGCGGGAACTGCACGATGCGCTCACCCACCAGATCTCGGTCATCAAGGTGCAGTCCGAGGTCGCCGTCCACGTGGCCCGAAGACGCGGTGAGAAGGTGCCGGAGGCCCTGCTGGCCATCCAGGAGGCCGGACGTGAGGCGAGCCGTGAACTGCGCGCGACCTTGTCGGTACTGCGCGACGACGACACGACCCCGCCGCGAGGGCTCGGCCACATACCGGAGTTGGTGGAGCGGGCCGGCGGGACCGGTCTGAAGGCGACGCTGACGATCGAAGGGCAGCGGCACGACGTCCCGGTCGCGGTGGGCCGGACCGCCTACCGGATCGTTCAGGAGTCGCTGACCAACATCGTCCGGCACGCCGCCGCCGCCACGGCGTCGGTCCGGATCGACTACCGGCCCGGCTCCCTCGCGCTACGCATCGACGACGACGGCAAGGCCACGCCGGGCACCGCCCCGGTGCCCGGCGTCGGGCTGCTCGGCATGCGTGAACGCGTCACCGCCCTCGGCGGCCTGCTGCGCGCCGAACCGCGCGACGAGGGAGGCTTCACCGTCCAGGCCGAGCTCCCCGTGGACCGGACGTCATGATCCGCATCCTGCTGGTCGACGACCAGCCACTCATCCGCAGCGGATTCCGCGCCCTCCTCGACCTCGAGGACGACATCGAGGTGGTGGCCGAGGCCGCCGACGGCAAGGAGGGCCTGGAGCTCGCCAGGGAACACCTGCCCGACGTCGCGCTCGTCGACATCCAGATGCCCGTCGTCGACGGTATCGAGGCGACACGGCGCATCGCCGCGGACCCGGCCCTGGCCCAGGTGCATGTCGTCATCCTGACCAACTACGGCCTGGACGAGTACGTCTTCGACGCGCTGCGCGCCGGCGCCGCCGGATTCCTCGTCAAGGACATCGTCCCGGACGACCTCCTGCACGCCGTCCGCGTGGCCGCACGCGGCGATGCCCTGCTCGCACCCTCGATCACCCGCAAGCTGATCGACAGGTACGTCTCCCAGCCGCTCAACGCCGGTGTCGAGACAGGGCTGGAAGGGCTGACCAGCCGCGAACGCGAGGCCGTCGCCCTCGTCGCGCGGGGCCTGTCCAACGACCAGATCGCCGACCGCATGGTGATCAGTCCGATGACCGTGAAAACCCACATCAACCGGGCCATGGCCAAGCTCCACGCCCGTGACCGCGCCCAGCTCGTGGTCCTCGCCTACGAATCCGGACTGGTCGCCCCACGCAACTCCTGACACCCACGGGCCGCTGCCGCCGGCCTGCTCCGGCGTGGCCGTCGGTCAGGAACCGGCGAACAACAAGCCTCGCTCGGCTCCTGCAGCCACCCTGGGTCTGCGGGTGAGCGTTGAGCGAACAGCCTGCCCGGCACCGCCACCGCAGATACCGTCGAGCAGTTGTCGCGGGTTGGCGTTCTTGATCGGGAAGCCACTGGCTCCGGTGTCGAGAGCACCGATGACGTACTCGTCCGGCGGGCCCGCGGCTCGCGGCTCGCGGAAACCCTGGGACCCAGCTCGCCCCCCACTCGATTCCCCGGCAGCGAAAACCGTTCGCCAGACAGGCAAGCGCACTGCTTGGCTCACCCCATGAGCGATCTTCACATCCGCCCCGCCACCCTCCCGGACATCGACACCGTGCTGCGGTTCTGGCGCGACGCCGCGGAAGGAACGAGCATCAGCGACGACCACGACGGAGTGGCCCGACTCATCACACGAGACCCCGAAGCCCTGCTCCTCGCCGAGCGCGACGGCGTCCTCACGGGAACCGTGATAGCCGGCTTCGACGGATGGCGCTGCTCCGCCTACCGGCTGGCCGTACACCCCGACCACCGCCGGCAGGGCATCGCCACCGCCCTGCTGGAAGCCGCCGAACAACGCTTCGCCACCCTCGGCGGGCGACGCGTCGACGCCATGGTCCTGGAAGCCAACGAACAGGCCCACCACACCTGGGCCGCGGCCGGCTACCACCGCGAGGACCACTGGCGACGCTGGGTCAAGCCGCTGTAAGCACGGGCAGGACTCCACGGACGTTTGTGAGCAGCCAGGATCCGACGGCCGGAGCTGCCATCCGTACCGGATCGCGGTGCACCCGGACCACCGCGGGCAGGGCATCGGGTCCGCGCTGCCGGCCGCCGCCGAGGAACGGATCACGCGGCTCGGCGGGCGCCGCGCGGACGCGGTGGTGCTGCGGCGCGACGAGACCGCCCACCGCGCGTGGGACGCCGCCGGACACGCACCGGAGGAACACCGGCGGTGCCGGGGCAAACCTCTCCGGGAGGACGGCCGGAGGCAGGGGCCGGCGTGACGGCGGACGTCGGGTGACCCCGCGGGACACCTTTGCTGACCCTTTACGCTAGGAGGGTCACTCGGTCATCCATGAAAGGTTGTGTGCGTCCGCCCATGGGCGAGCCTCCCAGTAGTACGCGACATCGCGGTCCCCGACAGAGCCGTACGCGACGTCGCGCGGTGGTTCACTTCCCGCCCGGCCACAGGACGGGGGCGGCCCGATGACAGAAGTGCTCCTTCTCCTGGTCGCGATCCTGCTCTCCCTCGCCTGCGGCGCGTTCGTCGCGGCCGAGTTCTCCCTCACCACGGTCGAGCGGGCGGAGCTGGAGCGGGCGGTCGAACGCGGCGAGCGGGGCGCCGTCGGCGCGCTCAAGGCCGTACGGAACCTGACCTTCCAGCTCTCCGGGGCGCAGCTCGGCATCACGGTCACCAACCTGGTGGTCGGCATGCTCTCCGAACCGTCGATCGCCGCACTGATCTCCGGCCCCCTGAGGGACATCGGTGTCTCCGCCTCGGTGGCGAGTTCCCTGGCACTGGTGATCGGCACGGCTCTGTCGACCGTCTTCCTGATGGTGGTCGGCGAACTGGTGCCCAAGAACTGGGCGATCTCCTCGCCGCTGGCCGTCGCCAAGAACGTGGGCAACGCACAGCGCTGGTTCAGCGCCGCCTTCCGCCCCTTCATCACGCACCTCAACAACACGGCCAACCGCATCGTGCGCCGCTTCGGTGTGGAACCCGCCGAGGAGCTGGCGTCCGCGCGCGGTCCCCAGGAGCTGGTGGCTCTCGCCCGGCACTCCGCCAAGCAGGGTGCTCTGGAGGCCGACACCGCGGAGCTGTTCGTCCGCACCCTGAACCTCGCCGACCTCAGCGCGGAGAACGTGATGACCCCCCGCGTGCAGGTCGTCGCGCTGGAGGTCCAGGCGACCTGCGAGGACGTGGCGAACGCGACCCGGGCGACCGGGCTGTCCCGGTTCCCGGTGTACCGCGGCACCCTCGACTCGGTGGTCGGGACCGCGCACATCAAGGACGTGCTGACGGTGCCGGCCGAGCGCCGGGCCCGGGTCCCCGTGTCGGAGATGATGCGCGAACCGCTGCTGGTCCCGGAGTCGCTCACCGTCGACCGGCTGCTGGACCGGCTCTCCGAGGGGCGCACCATGGCCGTGGTGATCGACGAGTACGGCGGTACGGCGGGCGTGGCCACGCTGGAGGACATCGTCGAGGAGGTCGTCGGCGAGGTCCGCGACGAGCACGATCCGCACGAGACGCCCGACCTGGCCCGGACCGGTACGGACGAGGAGGGCCACGCCCTGTTCTCGGCCGACGGCTCCGCGCGCGTGGACCAGCTCGCGCGGGTCGGCCTGCGCGCGCCGGACGGCCCGTACGAAACCCTGGCCGGGCTGGTGGCCACCGAGCTGGGCCGGATCCCCGCCGTCGGCGACACCCTCGAGGTCGTCGGCTGGCGGATGGAGGTCCTGGACGCGAGCGGCCGCCGCGCGGCGCGCGTCCTGCTGCACGCGCCACTCGTCGGCCCGCGCCCGCCGGACGGGAGGGCGGACGCCGAGGACGCCGAGGACGGCGAGAAGACCAGCAGCAAGCCGGACGGCAGGACGAACGGCGAGGCGCGCGAGAAGGGGGCACGGCGATGACGGTCGTACAGCTGCTGATCGGTCTGGCGACGCTGGTCGTCAACGCCTTCTTCGTGGGCGCCGAGTTCGCGCTGATCTCGGTGCGCCGCAGCCAGATCGAGCCGTACGCCGAACAGGGCGAGCGGCGCGCCAGGAGCGTGCTGTGGGGCCTCGAGCACGTGTCCGCGCTGATGGCGGCGGCACAGCTCGGCATCACGCTGTGCACCCTGGTCCTCGGCGTGGTCGCCGAGCCCGCCATCGCACATCTGCTGGAGCCGGTGTTCCACGCGGTGGGCATGCCCCCGGGCGCGGGCCACGCGGTGTCCTTCGTGATCGCTCTGGCGCTCGCGACGTATCTGCACATGCTGCTCGGCGAGATGGTGCCGAAGAACATCGCGCTCGCGGAGCCCGTGCGCAGTGCGCTGGTGCTGGGCCCGCCGCTGGTGGCACTGTCCCGGGGGCTGCGCCCGGTGATCTTCACGATCAACGCCTTCGCCAACACGCTGCTGAGGCTGCTGCGGGTCGAGGTGCGCGGCGAGGTCGTGGCGTCCTTCTCCGACGCGGAGCTGGCGCAGATGGTGAAGGACTCCGGCGAGGCGGGCCTGATCGACGACCGTGCGCAGGAGCGTCTGAACGACGCGCTGGAGCTGGGCCGCCGGCCGGTGCGGGACGTGGCGCTGCCGCTGGAGAGCGTGGTCTACGCACGCGTGGGCGTCACCCCGGAGGGGCTGGAGGAGCTGTCGGCGCAGTCCGGGTACTCCCGTTTCCCGGTGGTGGACGAGGGGCGGCGGATCGTCGGCTACCTGCACGTGAAGGACGCCCTGGACGCCTCACCGCGCGACATGCCGTTCCTGCTGCGGGACATGCGCCCCATCGCCCGGGTGCGGGAGAACACGACGATGGACGACGTCCTCACCGCCATGCGGGGCAGTCGTACGCATCTGGCGGCCGTCCTCGGGGCGGACGGGCGGCTGGCCGGGCTGGTGACGATGGAGGACGTACTGCAGGAGCTGTTCGGGCAGCGGGCCTGAGCGGGAGGAGCCGGGCGGACCGTCCCGACGGACCGTGCGGAACGGGACGGGACGCCGACCGACCGGCGGGTATGTGCACGGGATATCATCTCTGTCGCCATGCAGACGAACCCCACTCACACCAGCCTGGTCGCGGTCGGCGACTCCTTCACCGAGGGCATGTCGGACCTGCTGCCCGACGGCACGTACCGGGGCTGGGCCGATGTCCTCGCCGCGCGGATGGCGGCCGTCACCCCCGGGTTCCGGTACGCCAACCTCGCGGTGCGCGGCAAGCTGATCCGGCAGATCGTCGAGGAACAGGTGGACACCGCGGCGGCCATGCGGGCCGACGTGGTCACCCTGGTCGGCGGGCTCAACGACACCTTGCGGCCCAAGTGCGACATGGGCCTGGTACGGGATCTGCTGACCGAGGCGGTGGAGCGGCTGGCCCCGCACTGCGGGCAGCTGGTACTGATGCGCAGCCCGGCCCGCCAGGGGCCCGTGCAGGAGCGTTTCCGGCCCCGCATGGAGGCGCTGTTCGCCTGCGTCGACGAGCTCGCCGAACGGCACGGCGCCCTGGTCGTCGACCTGTACGGGGCGCCCTCGCTCGGCGATCCGCGGCTGTGGGACGTGGACCGGCTGCACCTGACCGCCGACGGGCACCGCCGGGTCGCCGAGGCGGTGTGGCAGACGCTGGGGTATCCGCCCGAGGACCCCGAGTGGCAGCTGCCCCCGGAGGCCACGCTGCCGCCGAGCTGGCCGGCGCGCCGGGTGGCGGACGCCCGGTTCGCACGGCAGCACCTGCTCCCGTGGATCGGCCGCCGCCTCACCGGCCGCTCCTCGGGCGACGGCCTGCCGCCGAAGCGCCCCGAACTGCTGCCGTACTCCGGCCGGTGACACCGAGGGCGCCGAAGGGCTGAGGGCGGCGGGGCATCGGGGGGGTATCGGGGGTGCTCACCGTTCCCCGTGGTTCGCCTCGTAGCTTCCTCCGAATCACCCCATGGCGCTGGCCTGCACGAATCGCCAGTAGACTCCGTACACGTGACTGCTGCGCCCGCCAAGCCCCGTATCCCGAACGTTCTCGCCGGACGTTATGCCTCCGCCGAGCTCGCCACGCTCTGGTCGCCCGAGCAGAAGGTGAGGCTGGAGCGGCAGCTCTGGCTCGCCGTGCTGCGGGCCCAGAAGGACCTCGGCATCGAGGTGCCGGACGCGGCGATCGCCGACTACGAGCGTGTCCTCGACCAGGTCGACCTGGACTCCGTCGCCGAGCGCGAGAAGGTCACCCGGCATGACGTGAAGGCACGGATCGAGGAGTTCAACGACCTCGCCGGGCACGAGCACGTGCACAAGGGGATGACCTCCCGCGACCTGACCGAGAACGTCGAGCAGTTGCAGATCCGGCTCTCGCTGGAGCTGATGCGCGACCGTACGGTGGCGGTGCTGGCCCGGCTCGGCAGGCTGGCCGGTGAGTACAGCGAGCTGGTCATGGCCGGCCGCTCGCACAACGTGGCGGCGCAGGCCACCACCCTCGGCAAGCGGTTCGCCACCGCCGCCGACGAGCTCCTCGTCGCGTACGACCGGCTGGAGGAGCTGCTGGGCCGTTACCCGCTGCGGGGCATCAAGGGCCCTGTCGGTACGGCACAGGACATGCTGGACCTGCTGGGCGGCGACGCGGCGAAGCTCGAGGAGCTGGAGCGGCGGACCGCCGGTCACCTGGGTTTCGCGGAGGCGTTCACCTCGGTCGGCCAGGTCTACCCGCGGTCGCTGGACTACGAGGTGGTGACCGCGCTGGTGCAGCTGGCGGCGGCGCCGTCGTCACTGGCGAAGACGATCCGGCTGATGGCCGGGCACGAGCTGGTCACCGAGGGGTTCAAGCCGGGCCAGGTCGGTTCGTCCGCCATGCCGCACAAGATGAACACCCGCTCCTGCGAGCGCGTCAACGGCCTGATGGTGATCCTGCGCGGCTACGCCTCGATGACCGGGGAGCTGGCGGGAGACCAGTGGAACGAGGGCGACGTGTCCTGCTCGGTGGTGCGCCGGGTGGCGCTCCCCGACGCGTTCTTCGCGCTCGACGGTCTGCTGGAGACGTTCCTGACGGTGCTCGACGAGTTCGGTGCGTTCCCGGCGGTCGTCGCCCGGGAGCTGGACCGCTACCTGCCGTTCCTGGCCACCACCAAGGTGCTGATGGGTGCGGTGCGCGCGGGTGTCGGCCGTGAGGTCGCGCACGAGGCGATCAAGGAGAACGCCGTGGCGACGGCCCTCGCGATGCGTGAGCAGGGCGCCGAGCGCAACGACCTGCTGGACAAGCTCGCGGCCGACGAGCGCCTCCCGCTCGGCCGGTCCGAACTCGACGCGCTGATGGCGGACAAGCTGTCCTTCACGGGCGCCGCGAGTGCCCAGGTCGCCGCCGTCGTCGGCCGTGTCGACGACATCGTCAAGCAGCACCCGGAGGCCGCCGGTTACGCCCCGGGGGCGATCCTCTGACCCGCCCGGCCCAGGACTGAGGGCCCGGAATGCGCGAGCCGCGTCCTTCGGCACCCCGTCGGGGTGCCGAAGGACGCGGCTCGCGCACGACCAGGGGTCAGATCATGTCCCGGCCGTTGCGGCGGGCGTCGGCCCACTCGCGGAAGAACCCACGGCTGATCACGAACAGGATGACGGCCACGATGACGGGCCACATCAGGACGTAGACGCTCAGGGCGGCGGTCACTGTGCCTCCTCTCGACTTGCTCGGTGTGACTTACTTGGTGGGTGCGACGGGCTCGGGCTCACGTCCGCCCGGTGTTCCCGAGGGGGCCGGCGCCGGGCTCGGGACACCAGGCGTCTCACCGTTCCCGTCGGCGGTCGCCGCGGCGCCCCCGTCGTCGAAGTTGCCGGTGCGTTCCGCGATGACGGAGAAGTCGAAGCTCTCCCCCTGGCGCGCGGACATGGCCCAGCAGATGACGGTGCTCACCGAGTAGGCGACGAGCGAACCGCACAGCGTCGCGTACTCGTGCAGGGATCCGATCGCGAACGGCGCGGAGACCAGTACGGCCAGCGCACCGACGATCTTCCCTGCCTTGACGCCCAGGAAGCCGAACACCATCAGGCCGAGCACGACACCGATGCCGAGGACGGCCAGCACGTCCACGACGATGCCGAAGGCACCGTCCACGGGGATCCAGCTGAAGCGCACGGGCAGGAACACCGCGAGCGCCGCGAGCACCGAGGTGGTGAACGCCTTGCTGGTGACCTTCTCCCAGTAGAAGCTGGCCAGCACCGGGAAGACGAGCGCGCCCCACAGCGCGCCGACGAAGACGAGCAGATCGAGGATGCTCAGCCGCAGACTGGCGAACGTCACGGCCAGTGCGGTGGCCACCACCATGGTGAGCCGGCCGACCAGCAGCATCGTCTTCGGGTTGGCCTTCCTCTTGGCCGCCACGCCCCGGCCGTAGATGTCGGCCATCGTGATCGACGAGAGGGCGGCGAGGTCGGCGTCGGCGGTGGAGGACAGTGCGCCGACGATCATGATGAAGAAGAGGGCCAGCAGCGCGGGCGGCAGATAGGTTGCGGCCATCTCGGGGATGAGGTTGTTCACGTCGCCGCCGGACGGCTCGAAGCCCAGGTAGAGGGCGAGCACGCCGAGCATGCCGACGCCGATCACCATGCCGCCGTAGCCGATGGTCGCGGTGATGAAGGTGGGCTTGATCAGGCTCTGCTTCACCGCGAACAGGCGCTGGGCGATGGTCTGGTTGCCGATCGCGTAGGCCAGCACCGCGGCGATGTAGGGGGCGCCCTGCCCCATGAAGGCCTCGCTGGAGAAGAAGTTCCCCTGCTGCGGGGTCAGGTTCACCGCGCCGGTCTCGAACGCCGCCGGGAAGCCGGCCGCGAAGAAGATGAACGGAACGATCACGGCGACGGCGCCGAGCATCGCCACGACCTGCACGAAGTCGGTCATGACGGAGGCGCGGAACCCGGACCACAGGGTGTAGAGCAGGACACCCGTCGCGACGCAGAGGACACCCTGGATGAAGTTGAACGGCGACAGGAGTGAGATCAGCACACCGCCGGCGATGAAGTTCGACATCAGGCTGATGAGGCTGCCGACGACGTTGGAGCCCGCGAGCATCAGCTGGCTGGAGCGGCCGTGGCGGGCGTACATGACTTCCGCCAGGGTGTGCGCCCTGGGGGCGACGGAGCGGATGCGCTTGCCGAAGGGGTAGATGAAAAGGATCATCAGGGCGCCCCAGAGCCCGTAGTGGATGGGGCCCGAGATGCCGTAGGTGTAACCCGACGTGGCGGAGGCGTACATCGAGGCCGCCCAGATCCACGTCGCCGTCATGCTGGCGGCCGAGATGCCGAATCCGATGTTGTTACCAGCAGTCATGTACCCGTCGGCGTTCTCTTCCTTCTTGCCGATCCGGGTCGAGATGAGAAAGGTCCCACCGTAGAAGAGGACCAGTAGGCCAACGACAATTACGGCACTGAACTGGGCCGTTTCCATGCCGTCCAACGGACGTACCTCCTTCGTCTCGCGGAGCCGGGCGCCGCCGACGGCACCGAAGGGCTCGCTCGCGGCATGCCGAACGCATCCGCGCGCCGTGGGCGCGGAGCGTGCTCCATCCCCGCCACCCGACGCGTCATCGCGTGAGCCGGGGGAGCTCACAAAACTGCGGACCCCTTTGGGCCCGCAAACCAACCGCAGGGCGGCAACTGCCACTGGCGGCAGCGATCTTCGGTCGCACCGAGATACGCGGCTGGCCGCCCTCAAGCCCTGCCAGGCAGACAGCAGATGTTTACACTTCAATACTCATTCTGTCCACCTTCGCAGCGATCACATCCCCCTCTTTGCAGCTCTTTCTTTACAAGTCGCAACTGCGACGGGTCACCGGATTCCTCGCCGTATGCCTGGTATGTGACGCGGGTTACGCGATCGACCCGTACGTCAGGGCGGGGGCTTCTCCGTGATCACCAACGGCAGTTGGGCCTCGGGCTCCCGCACGGGCCTGCGAAGTCGCCGTCCGACGGGCCGTGCTCCGCGGGGAAGGGGCGGAAGCACAGCTCGTCGATGACGGCGATGTGCTGTGCGACGCTCATGGATCCAGTGGTCCCGTCACCAACGGCACTTGGCGGCGCGTCAGCCTTCTGCCCGTCAGGCGTCCCGGCGCCGCAGGCTCCACGCCCCCGCCAGCAGGGCGGCCGCGGTCCACAGCGCGGTCACCGCGAGCCCCGACCAAGGGCCCAGCGGCCCCTCGTGGTTCTGCTGGAAGACCAGCTGTCCGGCCCGGTCGGGCAGGAAGTCGACGACGGGACCGGCCGCGTCGCCGATCACGAAGGACACGACGACGATGAACGGGATCAGCACGGACAGCGTGGCCACCCCGCTGCGCAGCAGGGTCGTGAGGCCCGCGGCGAACAGGGCCATCAGCATGAGGTAGACACCGCAGCCCACGACCCCGCGCACCTGTTCGCCCCCGGTGAGACCGTCCGCCAGGGAGCCCAGTCCCGCGCGTGCCGCGAGGAGCGCGGCGAGGGCGGTCAGCAGCCCGGCGACGAGCGCCGGTACGGCGTTCGCCACCACCTTGGCGGCGAACCAGCGGCCGCGCTGCGGAACCGCCGCCAGCGAGACGCGCAGGGCGCCGTTCTGGAACTCCGCCGACACGGCCATGGTTCCGAAGGAGATCACGGCGATCTGGCCCGGCATGACGCCGGACAGGGAGATGTACAGCGGGTCGAAGTCGTCCGGCATCTCCGAGATGCCGGCGAGCGCGGAGAACGCCGTGGTCACGGCGAACAGTGCCAGGAGGGCCCCGGGGAGCGAGCGGAGCGTGCGGATCTTCAGCCACTCGGACCGGAGTACGGGTGCGAACTGCATGGTCAGGCCTCCTGGGGCTGTGCGGTGAACTCGGTCTCGGCCGCGGTCAGGTCCAGATAGGCCTGCTCCAGCGTGCCCTCGTCCGCCGCGAGTTCGAGGATCGGCACCCCTGCGGCGGAGGCGAGGCGTCCGATGTCGTCCACCCGCGCGTCCGGCACGGTCCAGTGCCCGTCCGGGTGCTCCACCATGGCGTGGTCCTCCCGGGCGAGCGCCTCCTTGAGGGCGGTGGGGTCGGAGGTGCGGACGCGGACGGTGGGCCGCACACGTGCGCGGATGAACTCCCGCACCGGGGTGTCGGCCAGCAGCCGGCCCCGCCCGAGGACGACCAGGTGGTCGGCGAAGGAGGCGGTCTCGTTCATCAGGTGGCTGGAGACCAGGACGGTCCGTCCCTCGTCCGCGAGGCGGCGCAGCAGGGTGCGGATCCACACGATGCCTTCCGGGTCCAGGCCGTTGGAGGGCTCGTCGAGCATGACCACCTCCGGGTCTCCGAGCAACGCGGCGGCGATGCCGAGCCGCTGACGCATGCCCAGGGAGTACGTCCGCACCCGGCGGCGGGCCGCCGGGCCCAGGCCGGTCTCCTCCAGCACCTCGTCGACCCGGCGGTCCGGGATGCGGTTGCTCGCCGCCAGGACGCGCAGGTGGTCGCGGCCGGTGCGGGAACCGTGCGCGGCCTGCGCGTCGAGCAGGACGCCGACCCGGCGCAGGGGCTCGGGGAGGGTGGCGTAGGCGCGTCCGCCGACGGTGGCGGAGCCGGACGTCGGCCGGTCGAGGCCGAGTACCAGGCGCATGGTGGTGGACTTGCCGGCACCGTTGGGACCGAGGAAGCCGGTGACCCGGCCGGGCGGGACGCGGAAGGTGAGGTCGTCGACGGCCCGCCGGGTGCCGTACTCCTTGGTGAGGTTCTGGACGTCGATGCTGGTCATGTGCACCAGCGTGGCCGCGGTCCGGGAGCCGGCGCCTCCCCCGCGCGGGGAGAGGATCTCCCCCGGGCGGGGGAGGTCGGTCGCCGGTGACGGCTGGCACGATGGCGCGATGGTCACCGTTCTGCGTGCGCTCCTGCGAGGGGCGACGTACTCGCGCCTGCTGCACATGTGGGTGCCCTGGCTGCCGTTCAGCATATGGATCTTCATCTATCCGGAGGCACCGTGGGTGCCCGCGCTCGTGCTGCTCCCGCTGGGCCTGGTTCCCTCGGTGCGCAGGGTCGAGGGCGTGCAGGCCCAGTTGATGCTGACCCCCGGCGAACGGGAGCCGGGGATCTCCCAGAAGCCGTCGGCGACGTGGCAGGACCGGCTGCGGACCGTGCTGTGGTTGGCGGTGCGGATGGTGCTGATGGTGGTGGTGGGGTACGTCACGGTCTGGCCGTTCTATCTGGCGTACCTCTTGGGTGAGAGCGCCACGGGACACATGCCCGAGGAATTGCCCTTTCTGGAGGACGCGCAGCCGCACTGGGCCTACGCCCTGTTGGTGCCGCTCCCCCTGCTCGCGGCGGGGCCGCTGATGGTGGGCCTCGGCGAGCTGGTCACCGCCGCCGCGCGCCGTCTGCTCGGCCCCTCCCCCGCCGAACGCCTGGCCGCCATGGAGGCCAGGACCGAGCAGCTCCTGGAGCGCACCCGCATCGCACGCGAGCTGCACGACTCCATCGGCCACGCCCTGACGGTCGCCGTCGTGCAGGCCGGCGCCGCGCGGGCGGCGGGCGACCTCGCCTTCACCGACCGGGCGCTGGCCGCCATCGAGGAGACCGGCCGGGCCGCCCTGGAGGACCTGGAGCGGGTCCTCGGCGTCCTGCGCGAGGCGCGGAAGCCTGTGAGCAGCAGGCCCACGCTCGCGGACGCGGACCGCCTGCTGGAGTCCGCCCGGGCCTCCGGGGCGAAGGTCGACGCCGAGGTGACCGGCCCGGTGGACACCGTGTCCGGCCCGGTCTCCCGTGAGGGCTACCGCATCCTGCAGGAGTCGCTGACCAACGCGCTGCGGCACGCGGGGACGGTTCCCGTGCGGGTCCGGATCCGCGTCGCCGACGGCACCCTGCTCCTGGAGGTCCGCAACCCGCTGCCGGGGGACGTGCCCGGCCCCGGGCGCGGCAGCGGACTGCGCGGCATACGGGAGCGCGCAGCCCTGCTCGGGGGCCGCGCGCGGACGGGGCCGGACGGGGACGACTGGACGGTGCGGGCCGAACTGCCGCTGGCCGGAGCCGAGATGCGTTGATCTAGGCTGGCCGGATGCCGGTCACCGTTCTGCTCGTCGACGACGAGCCCCTCGTACGCGCGGGGTTACGCGCCGTTCTGGAAGCGCAGCCCGACCTCGAGGTGGTCGGGGAGGCGGCCGACGGGGCGGCGGTGATCCCGCTGGTACGGCGGCTGCGGCCGGACGTGGTCGCCATGGACGTGCGCATGCCGCTGCTGGACGGGATCGAGGCCACGCGCGCGCTGCTGCGGACGGTCGAGGAGCCGCCGAAGATCCTCGTGGTGACGACGTTCGAGAACGACGAGTACGTGTACGAGGCGCTGCGCGCCGGGGCCGACGGGTTCCTGCTGAAGCGGGCGCGGCCTGCGGAGATCGTGCACGCGGTGCGGCTGGTCGCCGAGGGCGAGTCGCTGCTGTTCCCCGCCTCGGTGCGCCGGCTCGCGGCCGAGTACGGCGACGACGGCGGCAATCGCGCGGCGCGGGACGTGCTGGAGCGGGCGCGGCTGACCGAGCGCGAGGCGGAGGTGCTGCGGCTGATGGCCCGGGGGCTGTCGAACGCGGAGATCGCCGCCCGGCTGGTGGTGGGCACGGAGACGGTGAAGTCGCATGTGAGCGCCGTGCTGGCGAAGCTCGGGGCGCGCGACCGCACGCAGGCGGTGATCGCGGCGTACGAGTCGGGGTTCGTGGCGCCGGGATGAGCCGCTTCCCTGGGCGGGCCGGAGCGGCTGCCCGCGGGGCGGACCGCGGGGTTCCGCCCGGAGGTCGCCGGGGTGTGCCGCGCCGAGTACCATCCGGCCCACACGCGCACGAGCTGGGAGGACGGACGGTGAGTCGGCTGACCGGCGGGGATCCCTCGCTGTTGCGGAGGATCAACTCCGCGGTGGTGCTGCACGCGTTGCGGGCCACGGACTGCGCGACGCTGACCGAGGTCACCAGGGTGACGGGGTTGTCACGGCCCACCGTCGAGGGCGTCGTGGAGGGCCTGATCGAGGCGGGTCTCGTCGTGGAGGCGGCGGCCGAGGAGGGGGCGGCGCGACGGCAGGGGCGGCCGGCCCGGAGGTTCCGGTTCCGGGCCGAGGCCGGGCATCTCCTGGGCCTGGAGATCGGGCCGCACCGGGTGGCCGCGCTGCTGGCCGATCTGGACGGCCGGGTGATCGGCGCCCAGGCCAAGGAGGTCGGTGAGCGGGTCGACGCCGACGGACGGTTGGAGCGGCTGCGCGCCGCCGTCGCCGAGTTGCTGCGCCGGGCCGGGGTGCCGCGCGACTCGCTGCGGGCCGTGGGCGTGGGTACGCCCGGGATCGTCGAGGCGGACGGCACGGTACGGCTGGGCACGGCGCTGCCCGGGTGGACGGGGCTGGGTCTGGGCGAGCGGCTGAGCCGGTCCTTCACGTGCCCGGTGCTGGTCGAGAACGACGCCAACGCGGCGGTCGTGGCCGAACACTGGAAGGGCGTCGCCACCGGGACCGACGACGTGGTGTTCGTGCTGGCCGGGCTGAGTCCCGGCGCCGGTTCACTGATCGGGGGGCGGCTGCACCGGGGGTACGGCGGGGCGGCCGGCGAGATCGGGGCGCTGCATCTGCTGGGCCGCGGGGCGACCCCCGAGAAGCTGCTGTCCACCACGGACGAGCCGCTGCACCCGCTCGACGAGCAGGCGGTGGCCGAGGTCTTCGCCCAGGCCCGCGAGGGCGACAAGCGGGCCCTCGCGGCCGTGGACCGCTTCATCCAGCGGCTGGTCCACGACGTGGCGGCGCTGGTGCTGGCCCTCGACCCGGAACTCGTCGTGATCGGCGGCTGGGCGGCAGGGCTGGACGGGGTCCTGGAACCGCTGCGGCGTGAACTGGCCCGCTACTGCCTGCGTCCGCCGAAGGTCGCGCTGTCCCGTCTCGGGGAGGCGGCGGTGGCGACGGGCGCGGTGCGGCTCGCCCTGGACCATGTGGAAGAGCAACTCTTCGCCGTGGAAGGCACGGTGACGGCCCGCCGGTAGACGGCGGCCGGGCGGCCCCGTCACCGGCCTCGCCCCGCCCGCGCCCGGAACGCCCGGGAAGCGCGGTGTTCAGGAAGCGCGGCGTTCGGGGCCGTGGTCGATCTCCACGCCTCCGGAGTCGCCGAAGGTCAGCCGGCAGGTGTCCGCGCGGTAGGTGGCCACGGAGAGCGCGGAGACCCGGCCCCGGGCGATGAAGCGGGTGGTGACGACGAGGACGGGCGCGCCCGGCAGTCGGTCCAGGTCCCTGGCCTCGTCCGCGCGGGCGGAGCCGAGCTCCACCGCGTTCTCGTGCCGCTCCAGCTCCAGGTGGCGCAGTTCCCGCAGTACCGCACGCGCGCGTGCGGCCCCGGACGGGGCGTCGATGGCGGAGAGGCCGGGCACCGAGGCCGCCGGGACGTACAGCAGTTCGGTGGCGACGGGCCGGCCCTGGGACACCCGGGACCGCCGGACGGTGTGCACGGGCTCGTCCCGGCCGGTCACCAGGGCCTCGGTGACGGCCGCGGGCGGCACCTCGAGTGTGCAGTCCAGGGTCTGCCAGGCGTCGTCGGGCCCGCCCGGCCAGGCGTGCTGCGCCGTACCGACGGCCACACCCATGCGCGGCGGGGCGACGGTGGTGCCCACACCGCGGCGGCGCTCCAGCCTGCCTTCCAGTTCCAGCTGCTCCAGCGCCTGGCGCAGGGTGGCACGGGCCACGCCGAAGCGGGCGGCGAGGTCGCGCTCGTTGGGCAGGATCTCGCCCACGGAGAACTCCGAGTCCAGCGCCTCGCTGAGCACGGTCCTGAGGTGCCAGTACTTCGGTTCCGGCACCGTGTCCAACTGCGTGGTCCCCACCCTGTCCTCCGCGATCGTCAGGTCCGGTGGCGTTTTCGCGCCCTTGTTTATTAAAGGTTGTTTCACTTATCCGCGACCATATGGCGGCCTCCACCCTTGGTCAATACCAATCGGACATGACGAGGGAGCCCTCGCCGGATGACGCGGGCCCCGTTGCCGGGTGACCGAACCCCTACGGGGCCGCCACCAGCGAACGCAGCTTGTCGGGGTTGCGGATGACGTAGACCGCCTGGACGCGCCCGTCGGCGACATCCAGCTGGACGACGGAGTCGGGCGTGCCGCCGACGAGGAGCAGCGCCGCGGGACCTCCGTTGAGTTCCAGGAAGCGGGCCGAGAAGTCGCCTCGGAGGCTCTTGCGGGCGACGCCGAGCACGAAGCGGCCCACCTTGTCGGCGGCCTCCAGGACGCGCAGCGCGGCGGAGACCTTGCCTCCGCTGTCGCTGACGAGACGCACGTCGGGGGCGAGCAGTTCCAGGAGTCCCTCCAGATCACCGCCGCCGGCCGCCGCCAGGAACCGCTCGGTCAGTTCGCGGCGCCGGGCGGGGTCGACGTCGTAGCGCGGACGCCGGTCCTCGACGTGCCTGCGGGCCCGCGTGGCGAGCTGGCGCACCGCCGGTTCGCCGCGGTCGAGCATGGCGGCGATGTCGGTGTAGGGGTAGCCGAACGCCTCGCGCAGGACGAACACCGCGCGCTCCAGCGGGGACAGGGACTCCATGACGACCAGGACGGCGAGCGAGACCGAGTCGGCGAGCACCGCCTGCTCGGCGGTGTCCGGGGCGGTGTCGCCGAAGTCGGTGGCATACGGCTCGGGCAGCCACGGGCCGACGTACGTCTCGCCCCGCGCCTTGATCTGACGCAGCCGGTCGATGGCGAGGCGGGTGGTGACACGTACCAGGTAGGCGCGCGCCTCACGGACATCGGACCGGTCCCCGCCCGCCCAGCGCAGCCACGCCTCCTGAACCACGTCCTCGGCGTCGGCCACCCGGCCGAGCATGCGGTAGGCCACCCCCTGGAGGACGGGACGGTGCTCTTCGAAGGCATCGGTCACGGTGTCGGTGCTCACCTCTCCATCCCAACCGACCCGTACGGCCCGTGTCCAGGCGGATTCGGACGCCTCGCGGAGCCGGAGCCCGGAACCGGGTCCGGGGGCTACCCGTCGGTAGTAATTGCTGACAAGCTGTCTACGACGTCAGGCGGCGTCCCACCGCGAGTCCCAGACGAGGAGCACCTTCATGTCCGCGACCGTCTCGTTCGAGGTCACCTCTCCGCACGGCCCGCAGACCGTGACCCTGTCCTACGCGCGCGTGGGCCGCGGCGAACCGCTGCTCCTGCTGCACGGCATCGGTCACCACCGTCAGGCCTGGGACCCGGTCGTGGACATCCTCGCCACCGAGCGCGAGGTGATCGCCGTGGACCTGCCCGGCTTCGGCGCCTCCCCGGCGCTGCCGGCCGGCCTCGCCCACGACCTGCCCACCATGAACACCGCCCTGGGCGCCCTGTGCGAGGAGCTGGGGCTCGACCGGCCGCATGTCGCGGGCAACTCGCTCGGCGGGCTTCTGGCGCTGGAGCTCGGCCGCCAGAACCTCGTACGGTCCGTCACCGCGTTGTCCCCCGCCGGGTTCTGGACGCAGGCCGAGCGGCGCTACGCCTTCGGCGTACTGATCGGGATGCGGCGCGTCGCGGAGCGGATGCCGCTGCCGCTGATCGAGCGGCTCGCCCGCTCGGCGGCCGGGCGAGCGGCGCTGACCAGCACCGTCTACGCCCGTCCGGGACGCCGTTCGCCCGAGGCGGTGGTCGCCGAGACGCTCGCGCTGGCCGGTGCCACCGGCTTCACCGAGACGCTCCGGGCGGGCACCGCGGTGCGGTTCACCGACGATGTGCCCGGCGTCCCGGTCACCGTCGCCTGGGGCGCCCGCGACCGGCTGCTCATCCCCCGTCAGGGGGTCCGCGCCAAGCGGGTGATCCCCCGGGCGCGGCTGATCCGGCTGCCCGGCTGCGGTCACGTCCCCATGAACGACGACCCGGCGCTGGTCGCCCGCGTCCTCCTCGACGGCAGCCGCTGAACGGCGCGGCGCTGTCCGCCCGGTGCGGCCCCGCGCCGGGCGGACCGGGGCGGCGGGGTGACGGGACGCGTGGAACGCAGGGTTGACGGCGCGTCAACCCATAGGGAGCCGCAGCGAGTTGTTCACTTGGGGTTTGCGTGCGAGCCGTGCCGCACGAGTACTTGTGGCAGCGCACACCGGCCGGAACTCCCGTCCCCTGGAGGCGCATCCATGTCACACCCCTCGCTCCCCGGCCGCCGCGCCGTTCTGCGCGGCTCGCTCGCGGCCTCGGCCGCCCTGGCCCTGCCCACCACCGTCGGGACGGCGCCCGCGTTCGCCCGGTCCGGGCGCCCGGAGGCGAAGTGGGGCGTGCAGAGCGGCGACGTGACGCGCGACTCCGGGCTGGTGTGGGTGCGCTCCGACCGCCCGGCCCGGATGATCGTCGAGACGTCGGCGACCGAGTCGTTCCGGCACCCGCGCCGTCTGCACGGCCCGCTGCTCGGGCCCGGCACGGACTTCACCGGGACGGTCCGGCTGGGCGGACTGCCGGCCGGCGAGCAGATCCACTACCGGGTGCGGCTCGCCGACCCCGACGACCCGCGCCGCTTCGGCGAACCGGTCACCGGTACGTTCAGGACGGTGCCCGCGCGGCGGCGCGACGGCGTGCGGTTCCTGTGGTCGGGCGACCTGGCGGGCCAGGGCTGGGGCATCAACCCCGACTTCGGCGGCTACCGGATCTTCGAGGCGATGGCCCGGCTCGACCCCGACTTCTTCCTGTTCAGCGGCGACACCGTCTACGCCGACGGGCCGATCCCGGCGACCGCGGCGCTGCCGGACGGCAGCATCTGGCGGAACATCACCACGGAGGAGAAGTCCAAGGTCGCCGAGACCCTGGCCGAGTTCCGCGGCAACTTCCGCTACAACCTGCTCGACGAGCACTTCCGCCGGTTCAACGCACGGGTCCCGTCCATCGTGCAGTGGGACGACCACGAGGTGCGCAACAACTGGTACCCGGGCCAGCGGATCACGGACACGGACACCCGCTACACGGAGAAGAGCGTCGATGTACTGGCGGCACGGGCGCGCCGCGCGTTCGGTGAGTACTTCCCGATGTCCACGCTGCGGCCGGGTGCCCGCGAGGGCCGGGTGCACCGGGTGCTGCGGCAGGGGCCGCTGCTGGACGTGTTCGTGCTGGACATGCGGACGTACCGCAACGCCAACTCCCCCGGTGACCAGACCGTGGACCCGCAGGGCATCCTCGGGCGCGAGCAGCTGCAATGGCTCAAGCGGGAACTGGCGCGGTCGCGGGCGGTGTGGAAGGTGATCGCCGCGGACATGCCGCTCGGCCTGATCGTGTCCGACACCACCGAGGGCGAGCAGCACGTCGAGGCGGTGGCCCAGGGCGACCCGGGGGCTCCGCTGGGGCGCGAGCTGCAGATCGCGGAGCTGCTGCGGTTCGTCAAGCACCGGCGGATCACCGGCACGGTGTGGCTGACGGCCGATGTGCACCACACTTCTGCCCAGCACTACCAGCCCGCACGGGCCGCGTTCGACGATTTCGAGCCGTTCTGGGAGTTCGTCTCCGGGCCGCTCAACGCGGGTGCCTTCCCGGCGAGCGCGCTCGACGGCACCTTCGGTCCGGAGCGGGTGTTCGTGAAGGCGCCGACCGCGTCGAACGTCTCGCCCGCCGGCGGGTACCAGTTCTTCGGCGAGGTCGACATCGACGGCGGCAGCGGAGAACTGACCGTACGGTTGCGGGAGCAAGACGGCACCGTGCTCTACACCAAGCGACTGCGGCCGGGACTGGTAGGCCAGTGAAGCACCAAAAGGGCCATAAGCCCCATAAGAACTCTTTACTCGTCAGTCATGGCGTGTTGGCGGCCACGAAACACGATTCCTTCACAGTGGCCGCATGAGCCGAGACATGCCCGATGTGACGCACACCCGGCACGGCCGTCCCGCGCAGGGACAGCCGGAGGGGGAACCGACCACGCGCTTCACGGCGGCGTTCCACAGTTGGTGGGCACGCCGCCACGGTCACGCCCCGCCCGCACCCGATGCCGACGGGGCCGCGGAAAGCCGGCCGCCGGAGAGCGCCCTGTGGCGGATGCGGACGACGGTACGGGACGAACCGGGCGCGCTGGCCGCGCTGTGCACGGCGCTGGCCGAGCACCGGGTCGACATCCTGAGCCTGCAGACGCACCCGCTGGGCGAGGCCACGGTCGACGAGTTCCTGCTGCGCGCCCCGGCCGACCTGACCGCCACCGGTCTCACGACGGCGGTGACGGGCGCCGGGGGCACGGACACCTGGACCGAGCGGGCCGACGCCCACGATCTGGTGGACGCCCCGACCCGGATGCTGGAACTCGCCGCACGCACGGCCCTGGACGGCGCGGAACTTCCGCTGGCGCTACGGCAGTTGCTGGGGCGGTGCACGATCCGTTCACTGCCCGCCGCCCCGGGCGGCGGGCGGTCGGTGCCGGAGGGCGTCCCGGTGGAGGGGACCCTGGAGGACACCGTGATGCGGCTGCGCGCCCCGGAGGGCGGCGTGCTCACCGTGGAGCGGCCGCATCTGCCCTTCACGCCCACCGAGTTCGCCCGAGCACGGGCCCTGGTGGAACTGGACGCCCGGCTCGGCCCCCGGGTCCCGCGCGGCCAGGACGTCCTCACCCTGCCCGAGGGCAGCGACATCACCGTGGGCCGGGCGGACACCGGCGACCTGGAGGCGGCGCGGGCGATGCACGAGCGGTGCTCGCCCGAGACCCTGCGCCGGCGGTACCACGGACCGGTCGGCGACGCGGACCGCTACCTGAATCACCTGCTCGGCCCCCGCTTCGGCCGTACGCTCGCCGTACGGACCGCCTCCGGCCGCATCGTCGGCCTCGGTCACCTGCTGTGGGACGGCGACGAGACCGAGGTGGCACTGCTCGTCGAGGACGCCTGGCAGCGCCGGGGCATCGGCACCGAGCTCCTGACCCGGCTGGTGTCGATGGCCACCGAGGCGGGGTGCGCCCATGTCTACGCCGTGACGCAGGCGTCCAACACCGGGATGGTCGCCGCGATGCGCGGGCTGGGCCTGCCCCTCGACTACCAGGTCGAGGAGAGCACCCTCGTCGTCACCGCGCGTCTGGACCCGGCACGGGCCCGTCACGCGCAGGAGGAGCGGGAGCACGGCTCACGGACCGGCCGCCGGTAGTGGACCACCGCGCCACCGGCCCCGTGACGCGGGACACCTGACGCGGGACACCTGACGCGGGACAAAACGGTCCGGCGGTGTCCGCCGGACCGTTCGGCATCCGCGCGGGGCACAGCCCGCTCAGTTCTGAGCGGGCACCTCCGGCCGGCCGGCCGTCCCACGCGTGCGGACGCCCTCCGGTGCCCCGGCCCGCTCCCCCAGCGCCCCGTTCAGGTCCGCCCACAGGTCCTCGACGTCCTCCAGGCCGACCGACAGCCGCAGCAGCCGGTCGCTCACTCCCGCGTCCCTGCGGTCGTCGGCGTCGACGATGCGGTGGCTGATGGACGCCGGGTGCTGAATGAGGGTGTCCACGCTGCCGAGGCTCACCGCCGGGGTGATGAGCCGTACCCCGCCGATCACCTCGTGCGGGTCCCCGTGCACCTCGAAGGAGACCATCGCCCCGCCGATGCGCGGGTAGTGCACACGGGCCACGCGCGGATCGGCTGCGAGCCGACGGGCGAGTTCGGCGGCGTTGGCCGACGCGGCCCGGACCCGTACCGGAAGCGTCGACAGGCCCCGCAGCAGCAGGTAGCCCGCCAGCGGATGCAGCACGCCACCGGTCGCGAACCGTATCTGCCTCAGCCGTCCCGCGAACTCCTCGTCGCAGGCCACCACGCCGGCCAGTACGTCGCCGTGCCCGCCGAGGTACTTGGTGGCGCTGTGCAGCACCAGCCGCGCCCCGTGCCCGGCCGGACGCTGGAGGACCGGGGTGGCGAAGGTGTTGTCGACGAGCAGCGGCACCGAGCCGCAGGCATGGGCGACGGCCCGCAGATCGACCTCGGCGAGGGTCGGGTTGGCCGGCGACTCCACCAGGACCAGACCGGTGTCCGGGCGCAGCGCGTCGGCGACCCCGGCCGGGTCGGTCCACGTCACCTCGGAGCCGAGCAGCCCGGCGGTCAGCAGGTGGTCGCTGCACCCGTACAGGGGGCGTACGGCGACGACGTGGCGCAGGCCCATGGAGCCGCGCACCAGCAGGACGGCGCTGAGCGCGGCCATGCCGCTGGCGAACGCGACCGCGGCCTCGGTGCCCTCCAGGCGGGCCAGGGCGGTCTCGAAGCGGGCGACGGTCGGGTTGCCGAGCCGCCCGTAGACGGGCGGGCCGTCCGGTTCCGCGCCGGTGGCGGCGAAGGAGTCGATGCGAGCGGCCTCGCCGCGGCTGTCGTACGAGGGGTAGGTGGTGGACAGGTCGATCGGCGGGGCGTGCAGTCCCTGCCGGGCGAGGTCGTCCCGGCCCGCGTGCACGGCCTCGGTGGCGAGTGCTCTCGTGGTGCCGCGCGTGTCCGCGCGCAGGTCCTTGTCCCAGTCCTTGTCCCAGTCCATGGACCGAAGGGTGAACACAGGAGGGGTGGTCGGCGGAGATCTCCGTGCTACGTTCGGCCCATGGCTGAATCCGTCGTACTGGATCCGGTGGACCTGCGTCTGCTGGGGTTGCTGCAGAACGACGCCCGGATGACGTACCGGGACCTCGCCGCGCAGGTCGGGGTCGCGCCGTCGACCTGCCTGGACCGGGTGGCCCGGCTGCGGCGCTCCGGCGTGATCCTCGGGCATCGGCTGAAACTGGACCCGGCCAAGCTGGGGCGGGGACTTCAGGCGCTGCTGTCGGTGCAGGTGAGACCGCACCGGCGGGAGCTGGTGGGACCGTTCGTGGAGCGGATCAGGGCGCTGCCGGAGTCACTGACCGTCTTCCATCTGACCGGACCGGACGACTATCTGATCCATGTCGCGGTCGCGGACATGGCGGATCTGCAGCGTCTGGTGCTGGACGGGTTCACGTCGCGGCGGGAGGTCGCGCGCGTGGAGACCCGGCTGATCTTCCAGCAGTGGGACTGCGGCCCGCTGCTGCCGCCTTCGCCCTCGGCTCAAACCGGGTGACGGGCGGCGGGCCGCATACCAGGATGGTCCGCATGTCACAGACCAACAGCCCACTGCCCCGCGAGGTCGCCGACGCCTACGTCGACGAGCTCATCGCCCTCGACCCGGTCACCGGTACGTATCTCGGCGTGCAGGAGAGTTCCCGCCGTCTGCCCGATCTCTCGCCCGCGGGCCAGACGGCGCTCGCGGAGCTCCAGCGGGCCACGCTCGCCCGGCTCGACGAGGCCGAGGCCCGGCCCGGCGCGGACAGCGGCATCGAGCGCCGCTGCGCCCGGTTGCTGCGGGAGCGGCTCACCGCGGAGATCGCCGTGTACGAGGCCGACGAGGGGCTGCGTTCGGTCGGCAACCTGGGCACGGTCGCCCACGCGGTGCGCGAGGTGTTCACCGTGACACCGACGCAGACCGAGGAGGACTGGGCGGCGGTCGCCGAGCGGCTGCGCGCGGTGCCGGCCGCGCTGGCGGGCTACCGGGAGTCCCTCGCACTCGGCCTGGAGCGCAAGCTGTACGCGGCTCCGCGTCCGACCGCCACGTTCGTCGGGCAGCTCACCGAGTGGGCGGACACCGGCGAGGGCCGCGGCTGGTTCGAGGACTTCGCCGCGGCGGGACCCGACGCGCTGCGCGCCGAGCTGGACGAGGCGGCCCGCGCCGCGACCGCGGCCGTGGTGGAGCTGCGGGACTGGATGCGCGACGTGTACGCGCCGGCGATCGAGGGCGCCCCGGAGACTGTGGGCAGGGAGCGGTACGCCCGCTGGGCCCGGTACTTCAACGGCACCGATCTCGACCTGGACGAGGCGTACGCCTACGGCTGGGCCGAGTACCACCGTCTGCTCGGCGAGATGAGGAAGGAGGCCGAGAAGATCCTGCCGGGTGCCGAGACGCCGTGGGTGGCGCTCGCGCACCTCGACGAGCACGGCCGGCACATCGAGGGCGTCGACGAGGTCCGCGAGTGGCTGCAGGGCCTGATGGACCGGGCGATCGAGTCCCTGGACGGCACCCACTTCGACCTCGCCGAGCGGGTGCGGAGGGTGGAGTCGCGGATCGCCCCGCCGGGCAGCGCGGCGGCGCCGTACTACACGCCTCCGTCGGAGGACTTCTCGCGGCCGGGCCGCACCTGGCTGCCGACCATGGGACTGACCCGCTTCCCGGTCTACGACCTGGTGTCGACCTGGTACCACGAGGGCGTCCCCGGTCATCACCTCCAGCTGGCGCAGTGGGCGCACGTGGCCGAGGACCTGTCCCGCTACCAGGCCTCCGTGGGCATGGTGAGCGCCAACGCCGAGGGCTGGGCGCTGTACGCGGAGCGACTGATGGACGAGCTCGGGTTCCTCGCGGACGCGGAGGAGCGGCTGGGCTACCTGGACGCGCAGATGATGCGGGCCGCCCGGGTCATCGTGGACATCGGCATGCACCTGGAGCTCGAGATCCCGGCGGACTCGCCGTTCCACCCGGGTGAGCGCTGGACGCCGGAGCTGGCCGAGGAGTTCTTCGGGGCGCACAGCAGCCGTCCCGCGGACTACGTGGAGAGCGAGCTGACCCGCTATCTGACGATTCCCGGCCAGGCCATCGGCTACAAGCTCGGCGAGCGGGCCTGGCTGCTCGGCCGGGAGAACGCCCGCGAGCGGCACGGCGACGCCTTCGACCCCAAGGCCTGGCACATGGCGGCGCTGTCCCAGGGCTCGCTGGGCCTGGACGACCTGGTGGACGAACTGTCGGCGCTGTGAGCCGGGCCGTCAACGCCGAAAGCCGCCCTCGGAATCGATGACCTGCCCCGTGACCCAGCCCGCCTCGTCCGTGGCCAGCCACGCGATGAGACGGGCTGGGTCGTCGGGCATCCCCCACCGCCCGCCGGGGAAGCGCGCGGCGACGGCCTCGTAGGCGTCGCCGGTCAGGTAGTCCGTGTCCACCGGGCCGGGGTTGACGGTGTTGACGGTGACGGCGTGCTCGGCGAGCGTGGTCGCCAGGGAGCGGGTGATCGAGGCGAGCGCGCCCTTCTGCAGGGCGTAGGCGATCTCGCCGGGCATGCCGCCGGCGATGTCCTGCCCGGAGGTCATCATCATCACGCGCCCGCCCGGGGTGCGCGGCCGCAGGGCGGCCCGGTGCCGGACGTGGGCCTGGACGAGCAGCAGCACCGAGCGGGTGTCGACGGCCCAGTGCGCGTCGAGCATGGCGGCGTCGACGGTGTCGAGGTCGCCGTCGGAGCCGCTGAGGGCGTGGTTGGCGACGAGGATGTCGAGCTGCCCGCCGAGTGCGGCGGCTGCCCGGTCGAGGAGTTCGGCGGGCACGGCCGGGTCGGCGAGGTCGCCCGGACCGGCGGCCACCCGCGCCGAGGGGTCGCCGAGGGCCTCCCGTACGGAGGCGATCACGTCCTCGGTACGGTCGGCGCCCCAGGGCATGGCGGCGTCGTGCGGGACGTGATGGTGGAGGTAGACGCTCGCTCCGTGGGCGGCGAGACGGCGGGCCACGGCGTGTCCGATGCCGCCGCGTCTGCTGGCCCCGGTGACCAGCGCGGTACGGCCGCGCAGGGGCAGTGGGTCACGGCGGAGGGCTTCGGGGGCGGGATGCGGGAGCTTGGGCATGGTCGCCCATGATGAGGGGCGCCGGCGGCCGGCGCACGTGAATATCCCTGCCGGGTCAGGGCCGTGGAGTCGCCCACCGGGAGGAGTCCGACGGGTCCGTCCGCCTCACCGGCCCGGTCGTGGGCGGAGGCCGTCTCCTCGCCGGCGGCGCCCGTCCGGAACGGCAGCACCGTCTCCGGCACCGCCATGAGGGGGCCACCGCCCGATTCCACTGGTGTGCCCACGGGTTCGGCTCAGGTGACGCCGTGCTGCCGCAGCGTCGAGCCCGACCGGCCCTTCACCACTTCGAGTTGGGCGTGGACCCGGCGGCGCAGGTCGGCGACATGGCTGACGATGCCCACGCTGCGGTCGCGTTCGCGCAGGGAGTCCAGAACGTCCAGGACCTCGTCGAGCGTCTGGTCGTCGAGGCTGCCGAAGCCCTCGTCGATGAAGAGGGTGTCCAGCCGGACCCCGCCGGCCTCGTCGGTGACGACGTCGGCGAGTCCGAGCGCGAGGGCGAGCGAGGCGAAGAAGGTCTCGCCGCCCGAGAGGGTCGCGGTGTCCCGCTCCCGGCCGGTCCACGCGTCCACGACATGCAGTCCGAGGCCGCTGCGCCCGCGTCCGGTGCGGTCGTCGGAGTGCACCAGGGTGTAGCGGCCGGAGGACATGCGGTGCAGCCGGGCGGTCGCCGCGGCGGCGACCTGCTCCAGACGGGCGGCCAGGACGTAGGACTCCAGGCGCATCCTGCGTTCGTTGTCGGCCGAGGTGCCCGCGGTGAGGCCTGCCAGGCGGGCCACCCGGTCGTACTCCTCGCGCAGCGGCGCCAGCCGGCGCGCCGAGGCGGTGGCCCGCGCGGAGAGCCGGTCGAGTTCGGCGCAGCGGCGGGCGGCGGCGTCACGTGCGGAGGCCGCCGCGCGCGTCCTGCGGTCCGCGTCCTCGGCGGTGCGCTGTGCGGCGGTGAGGTCGGCGGGGGGCTGCTGGGCGGCGGCCGCGGTGCCCGGCTCGGCGAGCACCGTGCGTACGGCGGCCTCCTCCTGCTGCCAGGCCTCCAGCCGGTCCCGCAGTTCGCGGTGGGCGGTCGCGTCGAGAAGTGCCTCGGCCGCCGCCCGCGGGGTGGCGAAGCCGGCCCGGAAGGCGGCGTCGGCGAGCCGGCCGTCGGCCTCCTTGAGCCGCTGTGCGGTGCCTTCGGCGACGCGGGCGGCGTCGGCGGCGTCGGTGAACTGTGCGGCGCGTCGCTCCAGTTGCGCGGCGCGCGCGGCCACGCTGTCCGCGTCGCCCCGCGCCTGCGTCAACTCCTTCTCCAGCGCGGCCTGTTCACGGTCCAACCGCTCCCGGTGGCCCGCCCGGGCGGCGGTCCGGACGGCCGCCTCCCGCTGGGCGGCGACGCGTCGTTCACGTTCGTGTTCCGCCTGGCGCAGCTGTTCCTGGGCGGAGTGCAGAACGGAGGCGGCATCCCGGGCCTGCGCGTACCGCCGTTCCAACTCCTCCACCTCTTGGGCGAGGTGAGCGGTCGACGTGTCCCCCGCCTCCGCTCCGGCGGCGGCCAGCGCCTCACGTACGGCGCCGAGGCGGCCTTCCTGGTCGGTCCGGTGCTCCTCGGCGCTCTGGTGGGCGGCCAGGGCCCGCTCCTCCGCCTCGCGGTCGACATGGCCGGTGACCTTGCGGGCGGGGGCGGGGTGTTCGGTGGCCCCGCAGACGGCGCAGGGGTCGCCGTCGGTGAGGCCCGCGGCGAGTTCGGCGGCGATGCCGGCCAACCGCTGTTCCTTGAGGTCGAGCCAGTGCTGTTTGGCCTCGAGTGCCCGTTCCCGGGCCACGCGGGCCTGTTCGGCGGCGTTCCTGGCGTCCTCGGCCAGCTGGTCCCGCAGCCGTGCGGCGGTCAACCGCTTGTGCGCGGGGTCGCGTTGCACGGCGAGCTCACCGGCCCGGGTCGCGGCCTCCTGTGCGGACTCGATACGGGCCTGGAGGCCGGTGCGGGTCTCCTCCCAGCCGGTGAGCCACGCCTCGGACTCGTCGAGCACGTCGTCGTCGGCACGCTCCTGGCGGTCCAGGTCGGCCCGCTCCTCGAGGAGTTCCGTGAGCCGCCGCTCGGCGCGGCGGGCCGACTCCAGCCCGCCCAGCTCCTCGGTGGTCCGGCGTGCGGCGGCCGCGAGCCCGGCCGCACCCGCGTCCCTGAGGGCCGGGGGCAGCAGGGCGCGGGCACTCGCCTCGGCGTCGGCCGCCCGCCGGTGTTCGGCGTCGGCGGACTCCCGCAGTTCCAGGGCTGGGGCGACCGTCTCGGCCTTCCGGGACCGGTCCAGGCGCGACTGCGCCTCCTGCCGGGCGTCGGCCCGCTCCGCCAGCCGTGCCGCGCGCTGCCGTGCCTCGGCGAACCGCCGCTGCAGCCGGTCCCGTTCGCGTACGTCGTCCAGTGACCGGTCGGCGGCGGCCTGGGCGGACTCGGCCGCGGCGAGGCGGCAGTGGGCGACGGCGAGTTGTTCGCGGGCGGTGCTGCGGGCCACGGCGGCCGCGCCCAACACGCTCTCGGCCAGCCCCGGCTCGCCCGGCACGAGGTCTGCCGGCTCCATGGTCCCGCCCGCGGCCTGCTGCATCCGGTGCGCGTCGGCGAGCAGTTCGGCGTCGCCGTCCCGTACCCGGGACTCGGTGGCACGGCGGCGTTCGGCCAGGTGCTTCTCCATGTCGGCGAAGCGGCGGGTGTCGAAGAGCCGGCCGAGCAGTTTGCCGCGCGCCTCCGCGTCGGCGCGCAGGAAACGCGCGAAGTCGCCCTGGGGCAGCAGGACGACCTGGCAGAACTGCTCCCGGCTCATGCCGAGGAGCTGGGTGATCTCCTCGCCGATCTCCTGGTGGGAGCGGCTGAGGTCCTTCCAGGACCGGCTCGCCGGATCGTATGCGCGCAGCCAGGTCTGCGCCTTGTCGAGTGTCGTGCCGGTGCCGCGCTTCTTCGGGCGCTGCCAGGGCGGCTGCCGGGTGACTTCCAGCCGACGGCCGGCGACGGTGAGTTCGAGGGTGACCCCCGTGCGGGTGGCGGGGGCCGCGTGGTCGCTGCGCAGCGTCATGCCCTGCCCGCTCTGCCGGGCCCCGGGGACGGAGCCGTACAGCGCGTAGCAGACGGCGTCGAGTATCGAGGTCTTGCCGGCGCCGGTGGGGCCGTGCAGCAGGAAGAGGCCCGCGGCGGAGAGTTCGTCGAAGTCGACGGTCAGTGAGCCGCCGAAGGGACCGAAGGCGGTGATGTCGAGCCGGTGCAACCTCACCGCGCCACCTCGTTCACGGCCTCGGCGGCGCGGACCGCGTCGACGGTGTCCCACAGGACGACCCGCTCGTGCTCGTCGGGGCCGGTGCCGCGCACATGGGCGACGAAGTCCTCAGCGATCTGCTGGTCGTCACGGCCGGCGAGGCGCCGGGCGTAGGACACCGCCGGGTCGTCGGGAGCGCGTTCGGGTTCGAAGACGAGGCTCAGGATGTGCGGGAAGCGTTCGGTGAGCCGGGCCATGGGGTCGGCGGGGCGGGCCGGGTCGGTGAGCGTGGCCTCGACCCACGCCTCCCGGTGCCGCGCGAGGGCGGGGTCGGCGAGCAGTTCCTCCAGGGTGCCGCGGATCCGGGCGAGGGCACGCGGCACCGGGCAGTCGAGCCGCTCGGCGGTGACCGTTCCGTCGGCGGCCAGGTCGACGAGCCACATGCTCTTGCGGTGATCCGCCTCCGAGAAGGAGTACGGCAGCGGAGAGCCGGAGTAGCGCACCCGCTCGGTGATGGTCTGGCAGCCGTGCAGATGGCCGAGCGCCACGTAGTCGACGCCGTCGAACACTCCGGCGGGCACGGCGGCGACCCCGCCGACGGTGATGTCCCGCTCACTGTCGCTCGGTGCGCCGCCGGTGACGAAGGCATGCGCGAGGACCACGGACCGGGTGCCGCGCGGGCGGGCGGCGAGGTCGGCGCGGACCCGGTCCATGGCGGCCGCGAGCACTGCCTCGTGGCCTGCCTTCTCCACTCCGAACTCGTCCTTGACCAGCGCCGGTTCCAGATAGGGCAGCCCGTAGAAGGCGACCTCCCCGTGCGCGTCGGACAGCATCACGGGGGTGCCGCTCGCCGAGGGGTCGGTCCGCAGGTGGATGCCCGCACACCCGATGAGTCCGGCACCGACGCCGAGACGGCGGGCCGAGTCGTGGTTCCCGGAGATCATCACGGTCGGCACACCGAGGCCGGCGAGGCGGTGCAGGGCGTCGTCGAACAGCTCCACCGCGGCGAGCGGCGGCACCGCACGGTCGTACACGTCTCCCGACACGACCACCGCGTCGACGGCGTGCTCGCGCACGGTCGCCACCAGGTGGCCGATGAACTCGGCCTGGGCACCGAGCATGCCGACCCGGTGGAACGACCGGCCGAGGTGCCAGTCGGAAGTGTGCAGCAATTTCATGAAATCGCTCTGCCCTGCATGTTTGCCCCTACTGCGTCTCTAAAACCAGCACGAACCAGCACGGGCTCGCCGCCAACACCCATCACGCTAACGCCTGTCGCCCCTTGATCCGTCACTGACCTCACATCACCCCCGGGCAAATACGCTGCGGCCTGTCCTCTGGGCGCCGGCGACAAGCGCACGACGCGATCCCCCGCAGGCGCGTGTGCGGGAGAACACTGATTGGCGCCGGAACGCGAGGTCCGGCGCCAATCAACGGCCTGATCAGGCCATCGGGTACGAGCCCGTAATGGTGGATCGGGAGCCCCCTGACATGGACTCCCAAAAGGCGTCCCGTCACATCACCGGCCTTCTCCGTCCGGCTATGGGTTGTCCCGCAAACGCTGGGCGGACCAGATGTTGAGCGGGACACTCGCGAGCCTCCGGCACGGCTGCTGTGACAGCCTGCGGACATGCCAGAGCTGCGGGTTCATGCAGGCCGTCACTACGCCATCCAGTTCCAGTACGCTCTGCCGACGATTCCTGGTGCGTGGAGCTGAGCGAGGCCGTTCCGGTGCCCGCCGCCTGGCAGGAGAATCCCAACGCAGGTGCTCCACGGACGGCGCTGGACCTCGAAGGCCCAGACGCGGCTCGAGCTGTTCCGTCGGCTCGCTCACTACAACCGGTGCCGCAGGCACTCCGCCCTCGGCTACTTCACACCGATCGAGCTCGAACAGCAGCTGACTACATCAACTACGTTGTCACTCGCCGCATGAAACCCGGTGTCCGCTCCCGGGGGATCAACCTCACAGAGCAGGCTTCCCCCCTCCTCCGCCACCGCATCCTCCTCGAATAGCATCACTCTCCGCTATCACCGAGTGTGAGACAGGACCGTTCGCATAACAGACCCTCCGGGGCGGGATTCAGCCCTTGCGGGCCTTGATCTCCTCGGTGAGCCGCGGGACCACGTCGAACAGGTCGCCGACCACGCCGTAGTCGACCAGCTCGAAGATCGGCGCCTCGGCGTCCTTGTTGATGGCCACGATCGTCTTCGAGGTCTGCATGCCCGCCCGGTGCTGGATCGCCCCGGAGATGCCGGCGGCCACATACAGCTGCGGCGAGACACTCTTGCCGGTCTGGCCGACCTGGCTGGTGTGCGGGTACCAGCCCGCGTCCACCGCGGCACGCGAGGCCCCCACGGCCGCGCCCAGCGAGTCGGCCAGCGCCTCGATGACCGCGAAGTTCTCCGCGCCGCCCACCCCGCGGCCACCGGAGACCACGATCGCGGCCTCGGTCAGCTCCGGACGGCCCGTCGACTCCCGCGGCGTCCGCGCCACGACCCTGGTGCCGGTGGCCTGCGCGGAGAACGTGACCTCCAGCGCCTCCACCGCGCCGGCGGCCGGGGCCGGCTCCACCGCCGCGCTGTTCGGCTTGACCGTGATGACCGGGGTGCCCCGGCAGACCCGGGAGCGGGTGGTGAAGGCGGCGGCGAACACCGACTGCACCGCGACCGGGCCCGCCTCGGACGCCTCCAGGTCGACGGCGTCGGTGATCACGCCCGAGCCCAGGCGCAGCGCCAGGCGGGCCGCGATCTCCTTGCCCTCGGCGGACGAGGAGACCAGCACCGCGGCCGGGGAGACGGCCGCGGCCGCGGCCTGCAGGGCGTCCACCTTCGGCACCACCAGGTAGTCGGCGTACTCGGCGGCCTCGTGGGTCAGCACCCGCACCGCGCCGTGCTCGGCCAGCACGCCGGCGGTGGCGGCGGCGGCGGCGCCCAGCGCGACGGCGACCGGCTCGCCGATCCGGCGGGCCAGCGTCAAAAGCTCCAGGGTCGGCTTGCGGACCGCGCCGTCCGCGTGGTCGACGTAGACGAGAACTTCAGCCATGGGACTTCTTCTCTCCTGCTTGCGAAGATTTCGGGGGGGCGGGAAGCGAGCTCGAGCCTGGTGGCTCTAGACGAACTTCTGGCTCGCGAGGAACTCGGCGAGCTGCTTGCCGCCCTCGCCCTCGTCCTTGACGATCGTGCCCGCGCTGCGGGCCGGGCGCTCGGCCGCCGACTCGACCGCCGTGTAGG
>NZ_QFRK01000056.1 GCF_003143855.1 Streptomyces sp. NWU339 | reverse complement strand
CATCCCGGACAACGTGACCGTCTCGGTGCAGGGTCTGGCGGCCGGTGCCGCGGTCCTCGCCAAGGACCTGGTGCTGCCGGAGGGCGTGAAGCTGACGGTCGAGGAGGACACCGTCGTGCTGCAGGTCCTGGCCGCGCAGGCCGAGGAGGTCTCGGAGGGCGAGGAGGAGGCCGCCGAGGCCTGATCGTCCTCGCGGGCTTCGTCGCCCGCGGAGGCTTCGTATTCTTCGATGCGCGTCGGCCGCTGTTCCCGTGCGGGGCAGCGGCCGACGCGCATTCAGGACGCGGATGCGTGGATGCGCGGAGGCGTGAATACGTGAAGGAGGGAGACACGGACGTGACGACCGATGACGCGGCGGCGCCCTGGCTGATCGCGGGGCTGGGCAATCCGGGGCCGGAGTACGCGATGAACCGGCACAACGTGGGGTTCATGGTGGCGGACCTGCTGGCGGAGCGGGTCGGGGGCCGGTTCAAGCGGGCCGGGAAGGCCCAGGCTCAAGTGGTGGAGGGGCGGATCGGGCCGCCGGGTCCGGCGAGCCGGCGGGTGATCGTGGCGAAGCCGATGTCGTTCATGAACCTGTCGGGCGGCCCGGTGAACGCGCTGCGGGAGTTCTACAAGGTGCCGGTGGCCCATGTGGTGGCGGTCCACGACGAGCTGGACATCGAGTACGGGACGCTGCGGCTGAAGCTGGGCGGCGGGGACAACGGCCACAACGGGTTGAAGTCGATGACGAAGGCGTTCGGGCGGGAGTACCACCGGGCGCGGTTCGGGATCGGGCGTCCGCCCGGGCGGATGCAGGTGGCGGACTACGTGCTGCGGGACTTCTCGTCGGCGGAGCGCAAGGAGCTGGACTACTTCGTGGACCGGGCGGCGGACGCGGTGGAGTGTCTGGTGATCGAGGGGCTGGAACGGGCGCAGGGCACGTACAACTCGTGAGCCGGTTCCGGTGCCTCGCACCCGGCCGAGGTTGACCGACCGCAAGGGCATGGCCAAGGATCTCGGCCATGCCTTCTGCCGTCTCCTCCTCCCGGGGCGCTTCCCGGGGCTCTTCCCGGCGTTCCTCCGCCGCGCTGCGGTTCGGCCGGCTCGCGGCGATGGGCACGGTCACCGTGCTGATCCTGATCGCGGGTGTGTGGGCGTCGTGGGGCACGGCGCAGTACGTGATGCTGACGAAGGGCCGGGAGCGGGGCACGGTCACCGTGGCGTCGTGCGGTGCGGGGACCTGCAAGGGGGCGTACGCGCCGTTGTCGCCGGGGTCGCAGCCGCGGGCCGAGGTCGTGCTGGAGGACACGGCGGCGGTGGCGGAGGGGCGGACGTACACGGTGGTGGTGAAGCCGGACGGGACCGAGGTGGTGCGTTCGGGTCCGGCGGGGGTGCTCTACGCGTGGGTCCCGCTGGGCGGGGCGCTGATGCTGGCGTCGGTGGTGGTGGCGGGCGGGTTGCTGCGGACGCGGCCGGCGTGGGTGATGGGGTTGTCGGGCGTGGCGCTGGTGACGGCGGCGTTCCTGGTGAGGTGAGGGCGGGCCCGTGCGCGGTCCGGTGCACGACGGACGACGGTGCCCCCGGGCCGGTGTGCGGCTCGGGGGCACCGTCGTGCGCCGTGGGGGTCAGCCGGTGTTGCGCAGGCCGGCGGCGACTCCGTTGACGGTGAGCAGGAGGGCTCGGGCGAGCAGGGGGTCGGGCTCCGTGCCGGCGGTGGCGGCGTCGCGCTGGCGCTTGAGCAGGGCCACCTGGAGGTAGGAGATGGGGTCGAGGTAGGCGTCGCGGATGGCGAAGGTCTGCTTGAGCACCGGTTCGGCGTCCAGGAGTTCGCTCTCGCCGGTGACGCGGAGCACCTCGGCGACGGTGAGTTCGTGTTCGACGCGGATGGTGTCGAACACGTGCTTGAGGTGGTCGGGGACGAGGGTGTCGACGTAGTGCCGGGCGATGCGCAGGTCGGTCTTGGCGAGGGTCATCTCGACGTTGGAGATGAAGTTGCGGAAGAAGTGCCACTGCTCGTGCATCTCGTCGAGCACGGTGTCGAGGCCGCTCTCGCGCAGGGCCTTCAGTCCGGAGCCGACGCCGTACCAGCCGGGGACGATCTGCCGGGACTGGGTCCAGCCGAACACCCAGGGGATGGCGCGCAGGCCGTCCAGTCCGGCGCCGGAGTCGGGGCGGCGGGAGGGCCGGGAGCCGAGGTGGAGGTCGGCGAGCTGGTCGACGGGGGTGGAGGCGAAGAAGTAGGCGGGCAGGTCGGGGTCCTCGACGAGCCGGCGGTAGGCGGCGTGGGCGGCGTCGCTGACGACGTCCATGGCGGCGTCCCAGCGGGCGAGCGCCTCGTCGGACTGGCGGGGTGCGGTGTGCAGGGCGGACGCCTGGAGGGTGGCGGCGACGGTCAGTTCCAGGTTCTCCCGGGCGAGCGAGGGGATGAGGTACTTGTCGGAGATGACCTCGCCCTGTTCGGTGACCTTGATCTCGCCCTCGAGGGTGCCCCAGGGCTGGGCGAGGATGGCGTCGTGGGTGGGGCCGCCGCCGCGGCCGACGGTGCCGCCGCGGCCGTGGAAGAGGCGCAGGCGGACGCCGTAGCGGTGGGCGACGTCGCGCAGTCGGCGCTGGGCGCGGTGGATCTCCCACTGGCTGGTGGTGATGCCGCCGAACTTGGAGGAGTCGGAGTAACCGAGCATGACCTCCTGGACGTCGCCCCTGAGCGCGACCAGGCGCCGGTAGGACGGGTCGGCGAGCATGTCCTCGAGGATGGTGTCGGCGGCCTTCAGCTCGTCGGTGGTTTCGAGGAGCGGGACGATGCCGATCTTCGCCCAGCCGGCGTGCAGGTCGATGAGTCCGGCCTCGCGGGCGAGGACGGTGGCGGCGAAGACGTCGTCGGCGCCCTGGCACATGGAGATGATGTAGGACTCGATGACCTCGGGGCCGAAGATCTCCAGGGCCCGCTTGACGGTCTGGAAGACGCCGAGGGTCTTCTCACCGGCCGCGTCGACGGGTGCGGGGGTGGGGGCGAGGGGGCGGCGCGACCGCAGTTCCTTGGCGAGGAGCTTGGTGCGGTAGTCGCGGGGCATGTCGGTGTAGCGCCAGGATTCCTCGCCGAGCCGGTCGAACAGCTGGCCGAGGGCGTGGTGGTGGGCGTCGGCGTGCTCGCGTACGTCCATGGTGGCGAGCTGGAGGCCGAAGGCGGCGAGGGTGCGGATGGTGCGGGCGAGCCGGCCGTCGGCGAAGAGGCCGCCGCGGTGTTCGCGCAGTGAGGCCTGGATGATCCGCAGGTCGGTGAGGAGTTCGCCGGTGCCGAGGTAGTCGTGGCCTGGCTGGTGCGGGGTGTCCTTGGCGAGGCGCTGCTTGGTGTTCTCGAGCTTCTGCCGGATGCAGGTGGCCTTGAGCCGGTAGGGCTCCTCGGCGTTGAGGCGCTTGTAGCGGGGGCTGATCTCGGGGAGGGCGTCGAGGTCGGCCTTCAGGGAGGTCAGCAGTTCCTCGGTGGCTCCGGCGTAGCGGATGGAGTTGGAGAGGAATCCGCGGAGTTCGTCGATCATCTCCAGGGCGTCGTTGATGCCGTGTTCGTGCTGGAGGATGAGGACGTCCCAGGTCACCTGGGGGGTGACGTTGGGGTTGCCGTCGCGGTCGCCGCCGATCCAGGTGCCGAAGGTGAGGGGGCGGGTGTCGTCGGGGAGCTTGACGCCGGCGCGTTCGAGTTCCGCGGTGAGGTCCTCGAGGACGTCGCCGACGGCGCCGGCGTGGAGTTCGTCGAGGTAGTAGATGGCGTTGCGGGCCTCGTCGGCGGGTTCGGGGCGGACCACGCGCAGTTCGTCGGTCTGCCAGACGAGGTCGATGTTCTCGGCGAGGCGGATGTCGAGGCGGCGCCGGTCGGAGGCGATGACGGGGGTGTCGAGGAGGGCGGCGATGCGGCGCAGCTTGTTGAGGACGGAGCGGCGTGCGGCCTCGGTGGGGTGGGCGGTGAAGACGGGGCGGACGTTGAGGTGCCGCACGGTTTCCCGCAGGTGTTCGGGGTCGGCGTCCTTGAGGCGGTCGGCGGTGCGGGAGAGCAGTCCGCCCTCGGTGGCGCGCCGGGCGCGCAGCTCGCGGCCCCGGTGGACCTGTTCGGTGACGTTGGCCAGGTGGAAGTAGGTGGAGAAGGCCCGGACCAGCTTGGCGGCGGTTTCGAGTTCGGTGCCGCGCAGCAGTTCGGCTGCGGCCTCGCCGTCCTCGCGGGTGAGGCGGCGGACCTTTTCGACGAGGTCGAGGAGTTCGGGGCCGTCCTGGCGGACGAGGGTTTCTCCGAGGAGATCACCCAATCGGCGGATGTCGGCCCGCAGTTCGCTGCTCGTGCTCGCCGTGGACACGTTCTGGTCGTCGGCACTGCTCACAGGTGCGGCTCCTTGCAGTGTTGAAGCTGGTCTGGAGGAACCCCGGACGGCGTCTCGGGCGGCTGGTACCGCATACGGGCCGGGCATCCGGGAAGGAATCAGAGCGGACCGCGCTGTCCGACCGGCTTCCAGGATAGGTCTCGGCCGGGGCGCGCAGGCTCTTGGGCTCGTGCCGCCGGACCGCGCACTGCCATACTTACGTTGCCGTAGGTTACGGGGCCGTAGGGAGTATCGCGCGGTTCCGCTGCCCGGCGTCACCCTCAACCCTCATACCTCACAGGGGACACGCATGACCTCAGGCCCCGATGTCATCGACGAAGCCTCCAAGAGGCCCGCGCCCGACTCCCGCTCCGACGCCGCCGTCGTCCCGTCCGCCACGCTGGGCGGCGAGCGCAAGCGCTCCATCGAGCAGATCACTCTGCTGCTCTTCATCATCGTGCCGTTCCTGGCGCTGCTGGCGGCGGTGCCGCTGGGGTGGGGCTGGGGGGTGAGCTGGCTGGATCTCGGACTGCTGGTGTTCTTCTACTTCCTCGGCTGCCACGGCATCACCATCGGTTTCCACCGTCACTTCACGCATGGTTCGTTCAAGGCGAAGCGGCCGCTGAAGATCGCGCTGGCGGTGGCGGGTTCGATGGCGGTGGAGGGGCCGCTGGTGCGCTGGGTGGCGGACCACCGCAAGCACCACAAGTTCTCGGACGCGGAGGGCGACCCGCATTCGCCGTGGCGGTACGGGGAGTCGGTGCCGGCGCTGCTGAAGGGGTTGTGGTGGGCTCATCTCGGCTGGATGTTCGACGAGGAGCAGACCCCGCAGGACAAGTACGCACCGGATCTGATCAAGGACCCGACGCTGCGTGCGATCTCCCGCCAGTTCATCCTGTGGACGGCGTTGTCGCTGGCGCTGCCGGCGCTGATCGGCGGTCTGGTGACGATGTCGTGGTGGGGCGCGTTCACCGGCTTCTTCTGGGGGTCACTCGTTCGGGTGGCTTTGTTGCACCATGTGACGTGGTCGATCAACTCGATCTGCCACGCGGTGGGCAAGCGGCCCTTCAGGTCGCGGGACCGTTCGGGCAACGTGTGGTGGCTGGCGGTCCTGTCCTGCGGTGAGTCCTGGCACAACCTGCACCACGCCGACCCGACGTCCGCGCGGCACGGGGTGGAGCGGGGGCAGCTGGACTCCTCGGCCCGGCTGATCCGCTGGTTCGAGCAGTTGGGCTGGGCGTACGACGTGCGGTGGCCGTCACGCTCGCGTATCGATTCGCGCCGTAACAGCCGTAACAGCGGGGTGGGCGGCTCCCGGCGCGGGCGGGAGACGGCTGAGGCGGCATGATGGTCGCTGTGGCGACCGACTCCAGCAACACCTCGAGCAACGACAAGCCGCGGCGGACGCGCCGCACCCGGATGACCGGTGCGGAGCGCCGTCAGCAGCTGCTGGAGATCGGCCGCACGTTGTTCGCGGCGAAGGGTTTCGAGGCCACGTCGGTGGAGGAGATCGCGGCGAAGGCCGGGGTCTCCAAGCCGGTGGTGTACGAGCACTTCGGCGGCAAGGAGGGCCTGTACGCGGTGGTGGTGGACCGCGAGATGCGGCGCCTGCTGGACATGGTGACGAGTTCGCTGACCGCGGGGCATCCGCGGGAGCTGTGCGAGCAGGCGGCGTTCGCGCTGCTGGACTACATCGAGGAGTACACGGACGGTTTCCGCATCCTGGTCCGCGACTCCCCGATCCCGCAGTCGACGGGGTCCTTCGCCTCCCTCATCTCGGACATCGCCACCCAGGTGGAGGACATCCTGGGCCGCGAGTTCAAGAGCCGCGGCTTCGATCCCAAGCTGGCTCCGCTGTACGCGCAGGCGCTGGTGGGGATGGTCGCGCTGACCGGCCAGTGGTGGCTGGACGTCCGCAAGCCGAAGAAGGCGGAGGTGGCCGCCCACCTGGTGAACCTGGCCTGGCACGGTCTGGACGGCCTGGAGCCCAAGCCCCGTCTGATCGGACACCGGAAGAGCTGAATCCCCGGCCCGGGCACGTGGCATCGTGTGCCCATGACCGAGATGACGATCAGCGAGGCCGCCTCCCGGTTGGAGGATCTGGTCCACCGGCTGGGAGGCGGCCGCGAGCCCGTCGTTCTCACCGGCGAGGGCGGCGTGACCGCGCTCCTCGTCGCGCCCCAGGTGATCGAGGATCTGGAAGACGCCCTGGCCATCGCCGAGTACCGACGCCGGAAAGCCGAGGGGACCCTCGAAGAGGGCATCCCGCACGCGGAGGTCGGACGCCTGCTGGGCCTGCGTCCGTGAGCCGACGGGAACGTCAGCCGGCCGGCTCCAGGAACTCCAGCCGGTTGCCCACCGGGTCCTCGGAGTAGAAGCGCCTGTGGCCGGGGAGGTCGTCGTCCCAGATGACCGGAGCACCGTGGCACGCCAGGCGGGCGGCGTACGCCTCGATGCCGGTCACCCTCAGGCCGGGGTGGGCCTTCCCGGCGGGCCGGAAGTCGTCCTCGATGCCCAGATGGAGCTGCACGCCTCCCGCCCGGAACCAGCAGCCGCCGCGCACGGCCAGAGCAGACGGCTTCGGCACCTCGGTCATGCCGAGGACATCGGCGTAGTACACGCGGAGGCGGTCCTCGGAGCCGGGCGGTGCGGCGAGCTGCACATGGTCGACGGCGGCGAGCATCCGTCACGCCTCCTTGACGGCGACCGCGAAGAGCCGGCGGAAGGGGAAGGGGGTGCCGTGCGGCCCCGCCGGGTAGGCGGCGCGCAGGGCGGTGCGGTACTCCTCGACGAAGGCGTCCCGTGCCTCGGGGTCGTCGGCGAGGGCGGTGAGGACGGGCCGCAGGCCGGTTCCCCTGACCCAGTCCAGGACGGGGTCCGGCCCGCGCAGCAGATGGATGTACGTCGTCTCCCACACGTCGGCCGCGCAGCCGGCGCCGGTGAGGCGGTCCAGGTAGGCGGCGGGGGTGAGGACGGCGTCGGCGTGGCGCAGGGTGCCGGAGAGGCGGGCCCGCCAGCGCGGGGAGTGGGCGAGTTCGCGCATGAGGGTGTGGCTGGGGGCGTCGAAGTTGCCGGGCACCTGGAAGGCGAGGGTGCCGCCGGGGGTGAGTGAGGCGATCCAGTCGGTGAACCGGTCCGCGTGCCCGGGGACCCACTGCAGGGTGGCGTTGCTGACGATCAGGTCGTACGGCCGGTCGGGCGTCCAGGTGCGGACGTCGGCCCGGGCGAAGTCCAGTCGGCCGCCGCCCGAGGTCGGGCCCTGGTGGTCGACGTGTGCTCTGTCGAGCATCTCGGGCGAGTTGTCGTAGCCGGTGATGCGGGCGGCCGGCCAGCGGTCGGCGAGCAGGGCGGTGACGTTTCCGGCGCCGCAGCCGAGGTCGGCGATGCGGGGCGGGTCGCCGGGGAGCTCGGGGACGCGGGCGAGGAGGTCGAGGAAGGGGCGGGTGCGCGGACCGGCGTGACGCAGGTACTGGACGGGGTCCCAGGTGGGATCGGTGACCGCGGACATGGAGCCTCCTGGAGTCGGCCGACGGGTACCCAGCGTCCCGCACATATTATCTCGCCGTCAAGAAACTTGGCTTCAAGAGACTTCACGTCGACACAACCACTACACTGATCGCCATGGAGGACGAGGTCGATCGGCTGGTCGCAGCATGGCGCCGGGAGCGCCCGGACCTCGACGTGGAACCGCTCGAGGTCCTCAGCCGGGTGAGCAGGCTCGCCCGGCATCTGGACCGGGCCCGCAGGCTCGCGTTCTCCGAGCACGGCCTGGAGCCCTGGGAGTTCGACGTACTGACCGCGCTGCGCCGGGCGGGCGTCCCCTACCAGCTCTCGCCGGGACAGCTGCTCACCCAGACGCTGGTCACCTCGGGCACGATGACCAACCGCATCGACCGCCTGACCAAGAAGGGCCTGGTCGCGCGGCTGCCCGATCCCAACGACCGGCGCGGCGTCCTGGTCCGCCTCACGGACGAGGGCCGCGACCGCGCCGACCAGGCACTGGCCGGACTGCTGGCGCAGGAGCGGGCGATCCTCGCCGAGCTCTCCCACCTCCAGCGCGGCGAACTGGCGGGCCTGCTACGCCGGTTGACCGCCCCGTTCGACAACATCCCGGGCTGAGGCCTGCCCCGGGTCGACGGGCCCCACACCCGCCCGCCGGGCGAGGGCGACGGCGGCGAGCGTGGAGTGCACGCCCAGCTTGCCGAGCACGTTCTGCATGTGCGTGCGGACGGTGTGCGGGGACAGATACAGGCGCTCGGCGACGGCCTTGCGCCCCAGGCCCGCGACCATGCACCGCAGCACCTCCCGTTCCCGCGGGGTCAGGGTCTCCACGAGCCGTTCGCTCTCCGTGCGGTGCTTGCGCGCGGCGGTCAGTTCGCGCAGGACGCCGGTGAGCAGGGCGGGCGGCAGATGCGTCTCGTCGCGCAGCACGCCCCGGATGACGGTGAGCAGCCGGCTCAGCGAGCAGTCCTTGGCCACCCAGCCGCCGGCGCCGGCCTGCAGGGCGAGCGCGGCGCGGCGCGGGTCGTCCTTCTCCGCGAGCACCACGATCCGTACCTGCGGGTGGACCGAACGCACCCCGGTGACCAGGGACATCCCGTCGAAGAGGCCGTCCTCGTCGGCCGCCTGCACCGGTAGGGCCGGACGGACGCCCGCCACCTTGCCGCCCAGGTCGGCGTCGACGAGGATCACGTCGAACCGCCGCCCCTCGCCGACGGCGCGCTCCAAGCAGCGCAGCGCGGCCGGGCCGCTGCCCGCCGCGGACACCTCGACGTCGGGCTCCGCGGCCAGGGCCGCGGCGAGCGACTCGGCGAAGATGCGATGGTCGTCGACGACCAGGACTCGGATACGTTGCACGAAACCCCCTTCCCCGAGCTCTCTGCAGAGCTGGGGACTACCCCATGGTCAAAGGACGACACCCACCCCGGCGCGGGTGCGAACCCGAAGCCGGGCCCCGGATCCACCGGACCGGCCTCGACCGGATCCGGGACGGACCGCTCGGCACCGCCCGGCCGCCGCCGTGCGCTCCCGCCGCCCCGCCCCGGGCTTCGTACCCGAGTGTCTCGCCCCCTGAACGGCGCCGGCCCCCACCGGCGCTGCTCATCAGAGTACGGACGGAGGCGGCCGGCGGAAGGTTATTTGCAGAACTGGCGGCCTTGCGCGTTTATGGTGAGCCGCATGTTTCGTCTTGAGACAGAAGTCGACAGAGCCCGACGTGATCTGCTCCGCAGGCGGCTGCGGGACACGAACACGGCTGCCTCACCGGTACTGCGCGCCCTGCGCGGAACCCCCGACGAACGCGAGTCCCCTTTGCACGTGTGGGCCTCGGACCCGGCCGGCGCCCTGGCGGGCGGCCTGGTCGGCCACACCTGGACGACCTGGCTGCACGTGACGTACCTGTGGGTCGACGAGCGCCACCGGGGAGCGGGCCTCGGCACCCTCCTCCTGTCCACGGCGGAACGCATCGCCGCCGACCGGCGCGGCTGCCGCTCCTCCCGCGTGGAGACCTGGGACTTCCAGGCCCCGGAGTTCTACCGGCGCAACGGCTACGAGGTGGTCTGCGCCCTCCCCGACTACCCCCCGGGCATCACGGAGTACACCCTGACCAAGCGGTTGGGGTGAGGCGTCAAAGCTCGTCGAGCCCGTCCGAGGCGACGTCGCCTCGGACTGGCTCACCCGGCAGCCGGTGTTCAGTTCCGGAGCGGCCCGCCGCACCCCCACCGATCCGGTGTCGACCTCGATGTCGGCGCGGCGCAGCTCGGCCGGCTCCTCCGGGCGCATGGAGGCGAAGGAGCCCAGCAGGACCATCAGCCGCCGACGGATCCCGACGTCCTCGGCGAGCACGAAGACCTGCTCGACGGTGGCGACGGGCCGCTCGTCCGCGTCCTCGTGCCCTTCTCCCCGAAGGGAGCAGGGATTTCGCCGGATCAGTTCGTCCTCGACCGCCGTCTGCATGATGGCCTTCAACAGCCGGCAGGACTTGGCGGCGGTGGTGGCACCGGTCGCTTCGAGGCCATGACACCGCCGTGGCCTGAAGGTCGAGTACATCCACCGGCGCATCTTCGCCACCCGGCCGAGGCGCGGATGCGGATCGCCACCTGGATCACCGATTTCCACAACGCGCGCCGACTGCACAGTGCGTGCGGCTTCAAAAGCCCGATCGACCACGAACGCACGTACTGAGCCGACTTCAGCGTGGGGCCGGCTGCGGGGGAAGGACTCCACAGTTCGAGGGACTGGCAGGCCGGAAACTGCCCGGCAACTGCCCTGTCTTCTGCCTGGGATGTTCGCTCCGGGTGCATAGCATCGTTGTTCACCCCTGCTTATGCCCCCGCAGACCAGGAGATGAGATGAATGGCGCCCTGGAACCACAGGTGAACCTCGCCGCTCAGCGGCAGATCGAGGCGCTTCTGGGCCAGTTGGGCCGTGATGGCGAGGGCACCGATCCGGTGAGCCAGGCTCAGATCAGCGGGCTGCGAACGGTGTTGTGCCTTCTGCAAAGCGAATGTGGGCCGCTGAGCCTTTCGCAGCGCACCGAGCTGCTGCGGGCCGCACGCGGGTATGCCCGTACAAGCACTCTGGTGACCTCGTACCTGCTGGACGAGGCGTTGACCCAGGTGGGTTGAGCTTGTCCGGATCCTCCTCGTGCACCTGGTGTTCACACCAGGCAGTGGTGGGTCTCCCCCCTTCTCGGCCGGCGCCGACGCGATGACGCGGCGTCGGCCTTTCATGTTTCTGCTCATAGGTCCGCGCCGAATTCCCGCGGCCGGGATATGCGGCCAGGAGGCAGGTAACCGGCAGTTCCGGCAACAGGGCGGCGGAAATACCCTCCGACCGGTGGATCGGGGTCGGAATACTCCCTTCCTCCTTGCGGGCCGAATGCGGGGGCACATACGTTCTGGCCGTCGCCCTTCGGAATTTCGAGCGGGCTCCGGCACGAAAAAGCAACGTAGGGAGCACTTCATGTCGTTCGACGAGATCACCCCGGCGAACATCGAGAAGTACCTGGCGAGCCACTTCGCGAGCACCATGAGCGACGAAACGCTTCGTGATCTCTCCCAGGACTTCCGCCGCAACGGTTACGTCAAGCTGCCGAAATTCGTTTCGGAGAACCTCTTCCAGACGGTCACAAAGGAATGCCACCGCCTGCTGGACCTTCACCAGCGGCGCATCGACATCCGTCTCAAGGAGACCAGCGACTCCCCGCGCTTCATGAGCACGGTGAGCCAGAAGGCGATCGAACAGGACAGCGAGCTCATCCGCACGATCTACAACTCCGAGGCGATGATGGGCACTCTGTCGCGCATCGCCGCCCAGCCGGTCCTGCCCTGCCCGTGGGACGAGGAGAAGTACGTCCTCATCCGCCAGCACAAGCAGGGCGACACCCACGGCTGGCACTGGGGCGACTTCAGCTTCACGGTGATCTGGATCATCGAGGCGCCCGAGGCCGAGTACGGCGGCCAACTCCAGGCCATTCCGCACACGGACTGGAACAAGAACGACCCGCGCGTGCATGAGTACCTGGCGAAGCACCAGATCTCGACCTACCCGCACGCCACCGGCGAAATGTACTTCCTGCGCTCGGACACCACGCTGCACCGCACCATTCCACTCAACGCCGACAGGACCCGGATCATTCTCAACACCTGCTGGGGCAGCGAGAAGGACCAGGAGAAGCAGGCGAGCCACGAGACGATGACGGCGATGTTCAACTGCTGACGGCCCGTAGATACTGCTGACTGCCAGGGGATACCGCCGCGGAGCCACGGAATCCGTGGGATTCAGGTTCGGATTCATCGGTGAACGGCCGGTGCGCTGTGGCAGGCGCACCGGCCGTCACGCCGGCTCCCGATCCCTCCGAAAGACCTTCGAGAGAGAGAACGCAACATGACTACCGCGCTTGTGCTGGTGGACCTCCAGGCCGGCCTGCTGACCGGGCCCGATGCGGTCGCCGACGCGGATGCCCTGCTGAAGCGGCTGCGGGACCTCGCCGAGCGGGCCCGCTCGCTCGGGATCCCGGTCGTGCACGTCCAGGATGACGACCTCGGTGAGGTCGGCTCCGCGACGTGGGAGATCGACTCGCGTCTGGGGGCACTCGACAGCGACCACCGGGCCCGGAAAGCCGAGTGCGACGCCTTCCACGACACCACCCTCGACGGCCTGCTCCGCTCGCTGGGTGCCCGCCACCTCGTGGTCGCCGGCCTGGTCACCGAGCTGTGCATCGACTCCACGTGCCGCAAGGCAGTGACCCTCGGATACGACGTCACCCTGGTCTCGGACGGCCACAGCACCAAGGCCGGTCACCTGCCGCCCGAAGTGATCATCGACCACCACCACCGGATCCTCGACGGCTACGGCGTCTACGTGGAGCGCCGGCCCTGCGAGATCCGCCTTCAGTCGGTCGCGGAGGTCGACTTCCAGCCCCCCGCCGAGCCCGAGCTTCAAGTCATCGAAGACCGATGACCTCCGCATCAGGCACCCGGCCCCGGGCCGGCTCCGAAGCCGAGTCGCGTCCCGTTCAGGAAACCGGAGCCCGGCGTCCGCGCCGGACCGGCTACACGCTGTTCGCCGTACTGGCCTTCCTGGCGGTGCTCGGCACGCTCTCCGTGTCGACCCTGAGTCCGCCGGCCGCCCGCGGAACGGTCGCACCCGCCTCGGAGTTCTCCGCGGCGCGTGCGACCGGACATCTGCGGGAGATCGCCCGGGCCCCGCACCCGGTCGGCACCGCGGAGCACACGCGGGTCCGCGAGTACATCGTGGCGACCGCCACCGAGCTGGGTGCCGACGTCCGGGTCCAGTCGGGCGGTGCCGTCCAGGCGGGTATGGGTTCGCCGTTCGCCTCGGCGACGGTGCACAACGTCATAGCCCGGCTGCCCGGCCGTGAGGGCGCGGGCGGCCCCGGCGAGGCTCTGCTGCTCGTCGCCCACTACGACTCCGTGCCCGGCAGCCCCGGTGCCGCCGACAACGGGGCGGCAGCCGCCTCGATGCTGGAGACACTGCGGGCCGTCGAGGCATCCGGTGGTACCCGGCACGACGTCGTCTTTCTCTTCACCGACGGCGAGGAACTGGGTGCCCTGGGCGCCGAGTTGTTCGTCCGTGAGGAGGGTGTCGAGGCCTACGGAGCCGTCCTGAACTGGGAGGCCCGGGGCAGTGGCGGCCCGGTGGTGACGTTCGAGACCGCGCAGGGTGGCCTGCCGCTGGTCAAGGCCCTCGCCACAGCGAGCTCGCGCCCGGTGGCCAATTCCCTGGCGTACGAGGTCTACAAGCGGCTCCCCAACGACAGCGACTTCACCGTCTTCCGCGGCCATGGCGCGATCGGGATGAACTCCGCGTTCATCGATGGTTTCCACGCCTACCACTCCGCTTCGGACACCATCGAGCAGCTCGACAAGGACAGTGTCCAGCACCACGGCGAGACCATGCTGGGCATGGTCCGCGTCCTGGACACCGCCGGCCCCGGCGGCCCGCGCGGCGAGGACGGTGTCTACTTCGACCTGTTCGCCAGACTGCTCGTGCACTACCCGGTCTCCTGGGCGGCACCGCTCGCCGGGCTGACCGTGACGGGCCTTGCCGCCCTGCTGTGGCTGGGGATACGGCGTGCGGCGCTGCGGCCCCGGAAGGTGCTGCGCGCCGCGGGCACCGCGCTCGGCGCGGTCCTCGCCGCCGGTGTCCTGGTCCACGGCATGTGGACGGCCGCGCTGCTGCTCCTTCCGAACCTGGCGGCGCTGCCGCTGTCCGAGCCGTACAACAGGGGCTGGTTCCTGACCGCCTTCGCTGTCGCGGCCGGCGCCGTGCTGCTGGCCTTCGCCCGCCTGCTACGGGGCCTGCGGCCTGCGGAGACCGCGGCCGGGGTGCTGGTGCCGACGGGTCTGCTGCTCGCGGTGCTCGCGGCGCTGCTGCCCGGTGCGACGTACCTGGTGCAGTGGCCGCTGCTGGTCTCGCTGCCCGCGCTGTGGTGGGCCTGCCGCGGCAGTCGTGGGAACGATCCGGCGTGGGGCGAACCGGTGGGTGTGGTGCTGTGGGGCTTCGGGCCCGCCGTAGCCGTCGTCCTGTTCGCGCCGCTGACGGTCATCCTGCTGGCGGCCGTCGGTGTCCCGCTGGCCGCGGCGGCCTTCGCCCTGGCGGCGTTCGGCGCCCTCTGGCTGCTGCCGCTGTCGGCCAGGCTCACCGGTACGGGCCGATCCGCCGTCGTGGCGGCGGCCGTAGCCCTGGGCCTGCTCACCGTGTCGGTGCTGGGACACGGTTTCGACGCCGAGCGGCCGCGCCCCGAGTCGCTGCTGTACGTGCGTGACGAGGTCGAAGGCACCGCACTCTGGTTCAGTGCCGACCCCGCTCCGGGCGACTGGAACCGCGAGGTCCTCGGAGAGAACCCCCGACGGGCCCCGGTCAAGGAGTACTTCCCGCCACGCGGCGACGAGCCCGCGATGATCGCGGACGCTCCCGCGCTGGACCTTCCGGCACCCACGGTCGACGTCGTCGAGGACGCCACGCACGGCAAGACCCGTACCGTCCGCTTCCGCGTCGCGTCACAGCGCGCCGCCTGGCGCCTGTCGGTCCACCTTCCGCGAGCCCCTCTGGCGGCCTGCACGACCGCCGGAACCCGGCTCGGGCGAAAGGTCCTGGCGGAGCAGAGCAAAGGCGCCGCCGACATCGTCCTCGAACAGTACGGGGACACGAACGGCTTCGACATCAGCTGCGACATCCCGGCCGGAACCCGACTGGAGGTGGACGTCGCCGACTACACCTTCGGGCTCACCCCGGAAGTGAGGGAGCTGGTCGGGCCACGCCCGCGCGGCACCGTCCCGGTGTCGTACGGATTCGCTCCCGAGGACTCCGTCATCGTCCGCCGGGCGGAAGGGATCTAGTGCTGTGACCGCGTAGGTTCGCCGGGTTGGGTTGGGTCGAGCCGCAGTTTTCAAAGATCGCAGTCTGACCGGAGCCCGGTGTCAGAGCCTCCCGGTAGCGTGCCGGCAACCAGATCTGACGACTCTTCGGAAGAACCACCGTGGACATCCTGCTCATCGCTGGCTTGTGGCTCGACGGATCCGCCTGGGACGACGTTGTACCCAACCTCACTGCGCTCGGGCACCGTCCCGTGCCGCTCACCCTCCCGGGCCAGGGCGACGGCACCGCCTCCGCGACGCTTGACGACCAGCTGGAAACAGTCCTCGCCGCGGTTGACGCGGCGCCCGGAAAGCCCCTGGTGGTAGGGCACTCCGCAGCATCGACCCTGGCCTGGCTGGCCGCCGACGCGCGACCGGAGAAGGTGGCCAAGGTCGCCCTGATCGGCGGCTTCCCCGCCGCCGATGGGCGGGCCTACGCCGATCACTTCTCGATCGAGGACGGCACCATGCCCTTCCCAGGCTGGGACCCCTTCGAGGGCGCGGACGCCGCTGACCTTGACCAGCAGGCCCGGGACCGCTTCGCGTCCGCCGCCGTTCCTGTCCCCGAGGCGGTCGCCAGGGGAGTCGTGCGCCTGACCGACGAGCGCCGCTTCGACATCCCCGTTGTGGTTGTCTGTCCCGAGTTCACCCCCGCCCAGGCCGAGGAGTGGATCGCCGCCGGTGAGAGTCCTGAGCTCGCCCGCGCTACTCACCTTGAGTACGTGGACCTCGACTCGGGTCACTGGCCGATGGCCACCCGCCCCCGCGAACTCGCCCGCGTCCTGGCGGAGGCCGCCAACTCCTAGCGGCGCCGGGTTGAATGATCAGGCCGCGGCCGGTAGTGGTCTGCCGCCCCAGCGGAGGCCCTTCTCGCTGCGGATGCGGGCACGCTCCTTGCGTTCGGCGGCCAGGACGTCGCGGTGGCGGGCGTTGGCATTGCGCCATCGCAGGTAGGCGTGCAGAGCCCAGGTCTGCACGGTGTGGTTGGGGTGGTGGGAGTTGGCGATGGTGAACTGTCTCAGCGGTCCGAAGTGGGCCTCGATGGGGTTCGCCCACGAGGCGTAGGTCGGGGTGAAGCACAACTCGACCTTGTTCTTCTTCGCCCAGCGGCGGATGTCGGCGCCCTTGTGGGCGGACAGGTTGTCCAGGATCACGTAGATCGGGGCGCCGTCCGGGCGGGCGGCGCGGATCGACTTCAGCGCGGCCAGGGGGTTCGCGGCGCCCTTCTTCCTACGGTTGACGCCCCATATCGTGTCGTCGCCAACCGAGTAGCAGCCGTGGAAGTAGCGCACCCCGTGAGTGCGGTGGTAGGTCGCAGGATGCCGCTCCGGCCGGCCCTGCTCGGCCCAGCACGACCCGGCGGTGGGGCGAATCCCGAGCGGCCCGAACTCATCGAACGCGAACACCCGGTCCGGGAAACGCTCCAGCACCTCCTCGATCCGGCCCAGCTTGGCGTCACGCTCCGGGTCGGGTGACTCCTTCCACGTCTTGGTTCGCTGGAACGTGATGCCGCGGCGGGCGAGCAGGCACCGTAACGCCTCGCGTCCGATCCTGATCCCGCGGCCGTGCACTTTCCGCAGGTAGGAGGCGAGCTTGCGGATGGACCAGCGCGTGAAGGGCTGACCGAGCTTGGTCGGGCGGGTAGTGGCCGTCGCCACGACGAAGTCCTCGTCGTCAGGGCTGAGCAGGCGGGGACGGCCTCCCGCCCACCGAGGGTCCAGGCAGGCCAGGCCGATCTCGTTGAACCGATGGATCACGTCCCGGACGGTGTCCTCGTCGGCCTGGACCAGCTGGGCGATCACCGGCACCCGGTTGCCGCCGGCTGAGGCCAGCAGCATCATCGCGCGCCGATATCGCACCGAACTGGTGCTGCCCCGGCGCACGATCTGCTGCAGCTTCTGTCCCTCCTGGTCGGTCAACCTGCGCACACGGACAGGCTCGGCCACCGCACCTCCAGCAGTCTGATCGGACGTCACCGCACATCCAACCGCCACGACCACCGACCCGGCGAACCTATGCGGTCACAGCACTAGCCGTGCACCTGTGTGGACATGTATGGCGCCCCGCTTCTCGTGCCCCATCCGTGCCCGGCCGAGCAGTCAACAGCGATGAACATCGGGTTCTGAGTTCGGTGATGGCAACGGCTTCTGGCAGCAGCCCCTCAGGCCACCCGTCGTGCCCCCGCCGAAGGCACCGCCTCGAAGACCCGGGGGGTCTTGAAGCCGGCCGTCGTGAAGGTTTTCCGTATCGCCTCGGTGATGGGGGCCGTGTCCGTCGCCTCGGCCAGGACGATGGCGGAGCCGCCGAAGCCGCCGCCGGTCATGCGGGCGCCGAGGGCGCCGGAGGCGAGGGCCGTGTCGACGGCCAGGTCGAGTTCGGGGCAGGAGACGCGGAAGTCGTCCCGGAGGGAGGCGTGGCCGGCGGTGAGGACCGGGCCGATGGCGCGGGTGTCGCCGGACTCCAGCAGGGCGATCACCCGTTCCACCCGTTCGTTCTCGGTCACGACATGGCGGACCAGGCGGCGGACCTCCTCCTCGTCGCCCAGCCGGGTCAGCGCCGCGTCCAGGTCCGCGTGGGCCACGTCGCGCAGGGCGTCGACGCCCAGCAGGGCGGCACCCTTCTCGCAGCCTGCCCGGCGTCTGCCGTACTCGCCCTCGCTGTGGCTGTGCTGGACGCGGGTGTCGACGACCAGCAGGCGCATGCCCTCGGCGGCCAGGTCGAAGGGTATCTGCCGCTGGGAGAGGTCGCGGGTGTCGAGGAACAGGGCGTGGCCGCTCTCGCAGCAGGCGGACGCCGTCTGGTCCATGACACCGACGGGGGCGCCGACGTAGACGTTCTCCGCGCGCTGGCACAGGCGGGCCGACTGCCAGCCGCGCAGGCCCAGTTCGTACAGGTCGTTCAGAGCCAGGGCGACGACGATCTCCAGGGCCGCCGAGGAGGACAGGCCGGCGCCGGCCGGGACCGTGGAGGCGAGGTGGATGTCCGCGCCGGTCACCGCGTGGCCGGCCTCGCGCAGGGCCCATACGACGCCCGCCGGGTAGGCGGTCCAGTCCCTGTCCGTGCCGGGGGCGAGGGAGTCCACCGTCAGTTCCACGACGGGCGCGTCCACGTCCGCGGAGTGCAGGCGCAGGACGCCGTCGTCGCGCCGGGAGACCGCCGCGACCGCGGTGTGCGGCAGGGCGAACGGCATGACGAAGCCGTCGTTGTAGTCGGTGTGCTCGCCGATGAGGTTGACCCGGCCCGGCGCCGCCCAGACGCCGTGCGGTGCGGCTCCGTACAGTTCCCGGAACCGCTCGCCGGCCGCTCTCGCGGCCGTCTCGTCGGCGTTGGACTCGCTCATGCCCTGCCCCTGACCCTTCGTCACGTACTGCTGAACGCCTTGCCGGTGTGCCGCTGCGCGAACTCCCACGCGTCCGCGACGATGCCCTTGAGGTCGGCGCGGGACGGCTTCCAGCCCAGTCTCTCGCGGGCCGTGGCGGCCGACGCCACCAGGACCGCCGGGTCGCCGCCCCGGCGGGGGGCCACGGCCTCGGGGATCGGGTGGCCCGTGACCTGACGGACCGTCTCGACGACCTCGCGGACGGAGAAGCCGTTGCCGTTGCCGAGGTTGCAGATCAGGTGTTCACCGGGGGCCGCCGCCTTCAGCGCCAGCAGGTGCGCCTCGGCCAGGTCGGCGACGTGGATGTAGTCGCGTACGCAGGTGCCGTCCGGCGTCGGGTAGTCGTCGCCGTAGACGCTGATCGCCTCGCGCCGGCCCTGGGCGACCTGGAGGACGAGCGGGATCAGGTGGGACTCGGGGTCGTGCCGCTCGCCGAAGTGGCCGTACGCGCCGGCCACGTTGAAGTAGCGCAGCGAGACCGCGCCCAGGCCGTGCGCCGCCGCCTCACCGGTGATCATGTGGTCGACGGCGAGCTTGGAGGCGCCGTAGGGGTTGGTGGGCCGGGTCGGGGCGGATTCGAGGATCGGGACCTGTTCGGGCTCGCCGTAGGTCGCCGCGGTGGAGGAGAAGACCAGTCGGCGCACGCCCGCCGAACGCATCGCGTCCAGCAGCGCCATGGTGCCGCCGACGTTGTTCTCCCAGTACTTCTCGGGCCGCACCACCGACTCGCCGACCTGGGAGAACGCGGCGAAGTGCAGGACGCCGTCGAAGGAGGGGTCCAGCCAGGTGGCGGCGGAGCGGATGTCGCCCTCGATGAAGGACGCACCGGCCGGGACGGCCTCGCGCAGTCCGGTGGAGAGGTTGTCGAGGACGACGACCTCGTGGCCGGCTTCCAGCAGATGCTGGGCCACGACACTTCCGACATAGCCCGCGCCACCGGTGACCAGGTATTTCCCGCTCATGGACTCGCTACCTCCCGCAGTCGCTCGGCCGCGCGTTCCGGCGGCACGTCGTTGATGAACACGTTCATACCGGACTCGGAACCCGCGAGGAACTTCAGCTTGCCGGGTGTTCGGCGAATGGTGAAAAGCTCTAGGTGGAGCGCGAAGTCGTCGCGTGTGACCCCGTCGAACTCCGCCGGCGTGCCGAACGGGGCCTGGTGCCAGGCCGCGATGTACGGTGTCGGGGTCTCGCCCTCCCCGTCGAAGATCCGGTCGAACCGCCGCAGCAGTTCCAGGTAGACCCGGGGAAACTCCGTGCGTGCCGCCTCGTCGAGCCCGAGCAGGTCGGGCACCCTGCGCTTCGGGTACAGGTGGACCTCGTAGGGCCAATGCGCCGCGTACGGCACGAAGGCGGCCCAGTGCTCACCCTCCAGGACGACCCGCTCGCCCGCGAGTTCCTCCGCCAGGACGGCGTCGAACAGATTTCCCCCTCCGGTCGCCTCCTTGTGTACGGCCACCTGGCGCAGCATCAGGGCGGTGCGGGGGGTGGTGAACGGGTAGGCGTAGATCTGCCCGTGCGGGTGCTGGAGGGTGACGCCGATCTCGGCTCCCCGGTTCTCGAAGCAGAACACCTGCTCGACGGAGGGCAGATGGGACAGCTCCGACGTCCTGTCCGTCCAGGCGTCCAGGACCAGCCGGGCCTGCCGCTCGCTCAGATCGGCGAAGGAGGCGTCGTGGTCGGAGGTGAAGCAGACGACCTCGCAGCGGCCCAAGGCGCCGGCCAGTGAGGGGAAGCGGTTCTCGAAGACCACGACGTCGTACGAGGAGTCCGGGACCTCGCTGAGCCGGTCGCCCTCGGAGGGGCACAGGGGGCATTCGTCGGCCGGGGGGTGGTAGGTGCGGCCCTGGCGGTGGGAGGCGATGGCGACACGGTCGCCGAGCAGCCGGTCGCGGCGGATCTCGGACGTCGTGACGGTGGCGGCCAGTGGGCGGCGGTCGGCCGCGTCGCGCACGGTGTCGTCGCGCAGGTCGTAGTAGATGAGTTCGCGACCGTCGGCCAGCCGGGTCGAGGTCTTCTTCACTCCGGACGCTCCATTCGAACCGCTCACCGCACTGCTTTCCGCACAGCGCCGTTTTCTGCGCAGCACTGCCTTCACACTCTTCCAACAGAACTCAACACACCAAAACACAACACACCACAGCCGTCAATGTCACCCTCGCGGGCAGCACGCCGGAGGAACAGGAAAAGCAGAGGTGGGGGTGCCCGGCACCGCGGACGCCCCCACCTCTGCTCCCTGCTCCTACTGCCCGGAGCGCGCCGACCCCCGCACCGGCCCCACCCGGTCCAGCAGTCCTGTCCGGGCCGCCAGTGCCGCCGCCTCCAGCCTGGAGCCCACACCCAGCTTCATCAGCACGCGCTGCACATGCGTCCGCGCCGTGGACGGCGCTATGCCCATGCCCGCCGCGATCAGCCGGGTGTCCTCACCGTCAGCCACCCGGACCAGGACCTCCACCTCGCGCGGGGTCAGCATCCGCAGCAGCCGCTGCCCCTCGTCGTCCGGTTGCGCCGCCGGATTCAGCAGCTCACCGAACGCCCCCTGCAGCAACTGCGGCGCCACCGCGGCCTCCCCCGCCCGCGCCTTCATGATCGCCCGCTCCACGCCCTCGATGCGTTCGTCGTGCCGCACATAGCCGGACGCCCCCGCCGCGAACGCCGCCGCGATCCCGCGAGGGCTGGGCACCGGGCCCAGCACCAGCACCGCCACCTGCGGCCGCTCCCGCTTGATCTTCACCACCGGATCGAAGATGCCGGGCTCCGCCGGTGCCGCCGTCCCCAGCAGGCACACCTCCGGCGCCCTGCTGATCACCAGATCCGCCGCCCCCGCCACCGGTGCCGCCGCGGCCAGCACCCGGTGCCCCCGCAGCTTCAACGCCGAGGCCAGCGCCTCGGCGAGCAGCCGGTGGTCGTCGACCACCATCAACCGCACGCCCATGTATCAACCCCCCATACCGCGAGCGCACCCCCGTGCGCCGCCTCCCCGTCCGGTCCCGGAAGCTACACGCTTGTTCGACGTCGCGCTCCCCCTACCGGCGAGAATCGCCCTGGATCACCGAAATTCTCGCATTCGGTGGCGATGGGCACCTGATGAGCGGTACGCGTACGGCCCCGCCCCCTGGAATCCACTGAGCAGGGGGCGGGGCCGTACGAACGGGTCGGCGAAGCGGTCAGCCGCCGGTACCGAAGGCGATCGCCAGGTACTCCTCCCGTCCCGAAGCGAAATCGCTGGCGTACACCTTCGACATGTACAGGCGTCCCTGCGAGAACAGCACCTCGGAGCTCCTGGGCGACATCCCCGTCTCCACGTCCCGCACCGCTTCCGTCGCCGGGTTCTCCAGCAGTTTGGTCTGCTTGAAGGTGCCGCCGTCGATGCTCACGATCTGCCCGCCCTTGTCGTAGGGCGGCTGCTTGTACGCCAGGAGGTTCCCGCCGTCCATGCGCAGCGGGGTGATCGTGTAGCCGTCGCCGGCGTCGGCGCGCTGGCCGGTCTGCTTGCCGGTGGCCAGGTCGAAGGCGACGACCTCGTTGGTCCTGGTGTACTCGCCCGTGCCTTCGTGTTCCTCGGTCGGGATGTACAGCCGGTCGTTGCCGACCGCCAGCCCTCTGCACTCCTCGATCCTGGTGATGCCGTCGCAGCGGGCCGCGAACTCCTCACCGGGCGCCGAGATGCGGCTCCGCAGCTTGCCGGTCTTGTTGTCGATGGAGAAGAAGTCCGAGATGCCGCTGCCGTCACCGGCGGAGTCACCCACGTCGGCGGCCACGACCAGCGGGTCGGTGGACACGACCGCGGCGTACTCGATGCCCTCGGTCATCCTGTACTCGGAGATCACCTTGCCGGACTTCGGGTCGATGGTCTGGATGTGCAGCTGACGCTGGTCGTACGAACCGCACTTGCGCACCGCGACCAGCTTCGGCCCGCCGCCGTACCCGGAGTCGTAGCAGGAGTCGGACGTCTTGGGCGACCACAGGAGCTTGCCGGAGGTGATGTCCCAGGCGGCGCCGCCGCTGGTGCTGGCCGCCGCGACGGTGTCCCCGCTGACGGTGACGTTGTTGAAACCGATCTCTTGGGTGCCGGACTTTGCCGTCTCGGACCACAGCTTCTCACCCGTGGCGAGGTCGAAGGCCGCGACCTGCGTGCACCGCTGCGGATCGTTCTTGGTCGGCATCTTCGGCTTGTAGACGATCGCCGTCCTGCCGTCCTCGGTGACGTGGTCGCTGGCCTCGCACACCGGTCCGGGCAGGTCGAGCGTCCACACCTTGCTGCCCTTGACGGCGTCGTAGCCGACGACCTCGGCGACGCCGCTCTTGGCGTACACCGTGTCGGTCAGCCAGGAACCGGAGACGCCGACGCTCGAGCTGTCCTTCGGGGACTTCGGTGACGGGACCTGGAAGAGGACCTTGGCGGCGGGGTCGGCCGGAACCTTCTCCTTGCCGCCGGCGGGGGTGCCGCCGCCGTTCTCGTCGTCCTTCTCGCCGCCCTCGGTGCCGCCCGAGTCGGCGGTGGTCTCCTTGTCGCCGCCGGAGGAGGACGAGGACGAGTACCAGACGCCGGCGCCGACGATCAGGGCGATGGCCACGACCGCCGAGACGATGATGGCCAGCTGTGCGTTGATCTTCCGCCCGCCGCCGGACCCGACGCCGCCGCCCGGGTGTGGCTGCATCGGCACGGTCGGGTGCGGATAGCCGTAACCGGGCTGGCCGTACGGCTGCTGCGGGTGGCCGTACGCACCTGGCTGGCCGTACGGCTGCTGCGGCTGTCCGTACGGGCCCGGCTGGCCCGGGTAGCCGTAACCGGCCGGGGGCTGCTGCGGGTAGCCGTACCCGGGCGGCGGCGTCGGGCCCGTCGGCGTGGGCGGGGTCTGCGGGGTGGCCTGCGGCGACTGCTGCGGGGCCTGCGGGTAGCCGTACCCCGGCTCCGGGGCCTTGGTGAGGTCCGGCCCGCCCGGGGCGGAGGGCGGCTGCTGGGTCGGCGGCTGCGACGGCTCGGGCGGCGGACCGAAGCCCGGCGGCGGAGCCGGCGTGGCCGGCTGCTCGGGCTGCCGCGGGGGCTGGTTGGGCGGCTGGGGCGGCTGCGTCATGACGTGTAGACCTCGAAGGAAACGAAGAACTCGAAGAACTCGAAGGAGGGGGAGGACTGCGGGGAAGTGGCCGGACGGAGCGAAGGCGCCGACCGTACCCGGCCGACGCGCCTCACCCCTGCTGCGCGCCTCACTTGCCGTAGGCGAGCATCAGCTTCTCCTTCGAATCGTCGTTGCCGGACAGCCGGGTCGTCGAGATGTAGAAACGGCCGTCGACCCAGTCGATCGCCTTGCTGAAGAAACCGTTCTCGATCCGCGCGACGCCCTGCGGGTTCTGCATCAGCGTGACCGGCTCGTGGCTGCCGCCGGTGGTCGGGACGGACACGACCCGGCCGCCCGCGTCGTACGACGGCTCCACGTAGGCGATGAGTTGGTCGCCCTCGACCTTCATGGGCACCATCGAGTCCGCCGCGGGGGACTTCACCCGCCACTTCTCCTTGCCGGTGGCGAGGCTGATCGCGACGATCTCGTTGGCCCCGGTGGTCGCCTTGGTGGGCAGGTAGAGGGTGTCCGCGTCGGCGGCGACGCCCGCGCAGCCCTGGAGGTCACGGGCGAGGATGGCCCAGCCGCACTCGGCGGCGAAGTCCTCGTCGACGGCGACCTGGGAGCGGATCGAGCCGTCGGCGCCGAGCGTGGAGATGTTCCACGCCTTCTCGTCCTTGTTGGTGCTGTAGACGACCAACGGGTCGACGGAGTAGGCGCGCTCGACGCGCCAGCCCTTGCCGAACTTCCGGGTCCACTTCACCTTGCCGGTCTTCGGGTCGAGTTCCTGGACCTCGTCGCGCTCGTTGTCGCCGCCGGCGCCGCAGGAGGCGACCTGGACCAGCCGCTCGCCGCCCGCGAAACCGGCGGGGAAGCAGGCGTCGCCGTACTTCTTCTTGTCGTACATCTTGTCGCCGGAGGTGACGTCGAAGGCCGTGCCGGACTGCGAGCGGCCCACCATCAGCGTGTTGCCGCTGAGGGTCATCTCGATGGAGATCGCGGAGTCGAACAGCCCGCCGTCCTCGACCTTCTGCGTCCAGCCCTTCTCGCCGGTGTCGAGGTCGACGAGCTGGAGCTGGTTGCACTTGGCCCGGTCGCTGCTGCCGCTCATGTACGCGATGACGACCTTGTCGTCGGGCGTCTTCTCCGGGGTGACCGCGCAGATCTCCTGGGGGAAGGTGAGGGGCTCCCAGGTCGGCTTGCCGTCGGCGACGTTGTAGGCGGAGAGCTCCTTGTAGGCCGCCTTCACCGCCGTCCTGTCGGTGATCCACATGCCGGGGGCGTCGGCTCCGGAACGGGGCGCGTCGGGCGCCTCCTTGTACCAGAGCACCTTGGACTCGCCGGACTTGCGGCCCTCGTTGAGGTCCTCCGGGTCCGAGCCGCCGTCGCCGCTGCCGTCGCCCGGGTCGACCGGGGCACCGGAGGCGTCGGGCTTCGGGTCGTCGCTCTTCTGGGCGACGGGCTTCTCGTCCTGCTTCCCGTCGTCGCCGGAGACCGCCCACACGGTGCCGCCGACCAGCAGTGCCGTCACCACCGCGGCACCGATGATCATGACGGGCTTGCCCTTGAAGGGGTTGCGGGAGCCGGGCCCCGGCTGCGGGGCGCCGGGCGCGCCCGGGTACTGCGGCTGCGGGTGGCCGTAGCCCGGCTGCCCGTACGGGCCGGGCTGCTGCGGCTGGCCGTAGGGCCCGGAAGCGTACGGGCCGGAGGCGTACGGCCCCGGCTGCTGGTTGTACGGCCCCGGCTGCCGGCCGTACGGGCCCGGCTGCTGGGGCGGAGTCTGCTGCGGGTAGCCGTACCCCGGCTGCGGCGGCACACCGGACGGCGGGCCCTGCGGGGGCGGCGGGGTCTGGGGCGGGCCCTGCGGGGGTGACGGGGTCGGAGCCCCGAAGCCGCCACCCGAGGCGGACGGATCCTGTGGCGCTCCGAAGCCGCCCTGCGGCGGCTGGTTGGGCGGCTGAGCCATCAGCGCGTTCCCCCTTGCTCACTGATTTTTTAGCCACACCCTGAGGTACGTGGTGCTCCCAGAGTCGTCTTGAGGCGGTCCTTACAGTTCTCAGACGGGGTCTTTCTATCACCCGGTACCGACGGGCCACCGGGCCGCGTCCACCCCTGTTCCCAAGGGAGGACCGGCCTGTGATGCCCTCGTTACGCGCCCCTACGCGCCTCCACACACCCTTCACACAACGCGCGCCCCGCGCACGGACCTGTGCGCGGGGCGCTGCGGGGCGGCACGGACTCCGGTGCGGGCGTCAGGCGTCCTCGGCAAGTTCCAGCCAGCGCGTTTCCAGCGCCTCGCGCTGACCGGCCGTCTCGCGCAGCTCCGCGTCGAGTTCGGCCACCTTCGCGAAGTCGGTGGCGTGCTCGGCGATGGCGGCGTGCAGCGTGGACTCCTTCTCGGAGAGCTTGTCCAGCTGCCGCTCGATCTTCTGCAGTTCCTTCTTGGCGGCGCGCACGTCGGCGGCGCTCTTCTCGGGGACGTCCGGAGCCGGTTTCGCCGCGGGACCGGTGGCGGCGGCCGCAGCGACTTCTTCCATTCGCTTGCGCCGCTCCAGGTACTCGTCGATGCCGCGCGGCAGCATCCGCAGGGTGCCGTCGCCGAGCAGGGCGAACACCCGGTCGGTGGTGCGCTCGACGAAGAACCGGTCGTGGGAGATGACGATCATCGAGCCGGGCCAGCCGTCGAGGACGTCCTCGAGCTGGGTGAGGGTCTCGATGTCGAGGTCGTTGGTGGGCTCGTCGAGGAAGAGGACGTTGGGTTCGTCCATGAGCAGCCGCAGCAGCTGGAGCCGCCGCCGCTCACCGCCGGACAGGTCGCCGACCGGTGTCCACTGCTTGTCCTTGTTGAAGCCGAACGTCTCGCACAGCTGCCCGGCGGTCATCTCCCGCCCCTTGCCGAGGTCGACGCGCTCCCGCACCGCCTGTACGGCCTGGAGCACCCGCCAGGTGGGGTCGAGCTCGGCGACCTCCTGGGAGAGGTAGGCGAGCCTGACCGTCTTGCCGACGCCGACCCGGCCCGCCACGGGCTGCACCTCGCCCTCGCTCCGGGCCGCTTCCGCCAGCGCCCGCAACAGGGACGTCTTCCCCGCGCCGTTGACCCCGACGAGACCGACACGGTCCCCGGGACCGAGCTGCCAGGTGACGTGCTTGAGCAGCACCTTGGGCCCGGCCTGGACGGTGACGTCCTCCAGGTCGAACACCGTCTTGCCGAGCCGCGAGGAGGCGAACTTCATCAGCTCGCTGCTGTCGCGCGGCGGCGGCACGTCCTTGATGAGCTCGTTGGCGGCCTCCACGCGGAAGCGCGGCTTGGACGTCCGCGCGGGCGCCCCGCGGCGCAGCCAGGCCAGCTCCTTGCGGACCAGGTTCTGCCGCTTGGTCTCCTCGGTGGCGGCGATGCGCTCGCGTTCGGCGCGGGCGAAGACGTAGTCGGAGTAGCCGCCCTCGTACTCGTACACGGCACCGCGCTGCACGTCCCACATGCGGGTGCAGACCTGGTCGAGGAACCAGCGGTCGTGGGTGACGCAGACGAGTGCGGAACGCCGCTCCCGCAGGTGCCGGGCGAGCCAGGCGATGCCCTCGACGTCGAGGTGGTTGGTGGGCTCGTCGAGGACGATCAGGTCCTGTTCCTCGATGAGCAGCTTGGCGAGCGCGATCCGGCGCCGCTCGCCACCGGACAGCGGTCCGATGACGGTGTCCAGGCCCTTGGGGAAGCCGGGCAGGTCCAGCCCGCCGAACAGCCCGGTCAGCACGTCGCGGACCTTGGCGTTGCCCGCCCACTCGTGGTCGGCCATGTCGCCGATGACCTCGTGCCGGACGGTGGCGGCGGGGTCGAGGGAGTCGTGCTGGGTGAGCACGCCGAGACGGAGACCGCCGGAGTGCGTGACCCGCCCGGTGTCCGCCTCCTCCAGCTTGGCGAGCATCCGGATGAGGGTGGTCTTGCCGTCGCCGTTGCGCCCGACGACACCGATGCGGTCCCCCTCCGAGACGCCGAGGGAGATGCCGTCGAGGAGGGCACGGGTGCCGTACACCTTGCTGACGTTCTCGACATTGACCAGATTGACGGCCATTTCTCTCCTGCCTGGGGGTTCGATCAGCTTTCCAGCGTAGGGCGTCCCCGGGGCGGTCGGGGCGCGAGGGGGCGGTCACCCTTTGTGATGACCTGATCGGAAACAGGCGGCTGCCTTGGAGGGCAGGCAGCAGGATCCCGTCCATGGGAGGAACCATGCCCGCCGAGTCCGTAGAGCACCGCCGTCACTGGCCCGTGCCGCCCGTGGACGGTTACACCGTGGACGACCTGTTCACCCTGCCGGATCTCCCGCCGCACACTGAGCTGATCGACGGGAGCCTGGTTTTCGTGAGTCCGCAGCGCAATTTCCACGCAGACGTGAACGACCTGCTGGTCAGTGGCCTGCGGCGAAGCGTGCCGAAGAAGTACAGGGTGAAACGGAAGATGACCATCGTCCTGGACCGGCGCAACGGACCAGAGCCCGATGTGAGCGTGGTCTTCGCCGATGCGGTCCGGGGCCCGGACCAGACGAGCTACCAGGCTCAGGACGTCATCCTGGCCATCGAGGTCGTGTCCCCGGACTCGGAGTCCCGCGATCGTACGACCAAGCCGCACAAGTACGGCACCGCAGGCATCCCCCACTTCTGGCGCGTCGAGCGGGACGGAAGCGGTCGCAACCCACTCGTTCACGTGTACGAGCTGGACCCGCTCACTCGCTCGTACGTGCACATGGGCATGCACCGCGACCGGATCAAGGTCGACAAGCCATACACCATCGACATTGATCTCACGGCCATCGACGAACTCTGATCCGATCCCTCTCAGATCACCGTCGCACCTGCCACGGGACCTGTCGCCGTACGCACCGTGTGGCAGGTACCCGAAACCCGCAGGGCGTCGGCGATCCTGTCCGCCGCTTCCGCGTCCCGGGCGAGGAACGCCGTAGTGGGCCCCGACCCCGAGACCAGCGAAGCCAGTGCCCCGGCCGCACGCCCCGCCGCCAGCGTGTCCGCCAGCTCCGGGAACAGCGACAGCGCCGCCGGCTGGAGGTCGTTGGAGACGGCCGCGGCCAGCGCGTCGCAGTCGCCCTTGGCGAGCGCGTCCAGCAGGTCCTGCGAGGCCACCGGCTCGGGGATGTCCCGGCCCTCCGCCAGCCGGTCGAACTCCCGGAAGACCGCCGGGGTCGACAGCCCGCGCCCGGCCATCGCGAACACCCAGTGGAAGGTGCCGCCCACCTCCAGCTCGGTCAGCCTCTCGCCCCGCCCGGTGCCCAGCGCCGCCCCGCCGACCAGCGCGAACGGCACGTCGCTGCCCAGCTCGGCGCAGATGTCGAGCAGTTCCCCCCTCGAGGCGCCGGTCCCCCACAGCGCGTCGCAGGCCAGCAGCGCGCCCGCGCCGTCCGCGCTGCCGCCCGCCATGCCGCCGGCGACGGGGATGTCCTTGGCGATGTGGAGGTGCACGTCGGCGTCCCGGCCGTACCGCCCGGCGAGCGCGAGGGCCGCGCGGGCGGCGAGGTTCGTACGGTCCAGGGGCACCTCGGCGGCGTCCGGGCCCGCGCAGGTGACGCGCAGCCCGTCCGACGACGGGGCCACGGTGATCTCGTCGTGGAGACCGACCGCGAGGAAGACGTTGGCCAGGCCGTGGAAGCCGTCGGGGCGGGCCGCGCCGACCGCGAGCTGGACGTTGACCTTGGCGGGCACGCGGACGGTGACGCTCACGCGGCGGACTCCTCGGACTGCTTGGGCTGCTTGGGCTGCCTGTGTTCGGCGATGCGCGCGAACTCCTCGACGGTCAGGGACTCGCCGCGCGCCTGCGGGGACACTCCGGCGGCGACGAGGGCGGTCTCGGCCGCCGCCGCCGAGCCGGCCCAGCCGGCGAGGGCCGCCCGAAGGGTCTTGCGGCGCTGGGCGAAGGCCGCGTCGACGACGGCGAAGACCTCGCGCCGGGAGGCGGTGGTCTTCAGCGGCTCGCTCCGGCGGACGAGGGAGACCAGCCCGCTGTCGACGTTGGGAGCCGGCCAGAACACGTTCCGCCCGATGGCGCCGGCCCGCTTGACCTCCGCGTACCAGTTGGCCTTGACCGAGGGCACGCCGTACACCTTCGAACCGGGCGCGGCGGCGAGCCGGTCGGCGACCTCCGACTGGACCATGACGAGGGTGCGCTCGATGCTCGGGAAGGTCTCCAGCATGTGCAGCAGCACCGGGACGGCCACGTTGTAGGGCAGGTTGGCGACCAGCGCGGTCGGGGCGGGGCCGGGCAGCTCGGTGACGTGCATCGCGTCGGAGTGGACCAGCGCGAACCGCTCGGCGCGCTCCGGCGTGCGGGCCGCGACGGTCGCGGGCAGCGCGGCGGCCAGCACGTCGTCGATCTCGACGGCGGTGACCCGGTCGGCGGCCTCCAGCAGCGCCAGGGTGAGCGAGCCGAGCCCCGGGCCGACCTCGACGACCACGTCGTCGGGGCGGACCTCGGCGGTGCGGACGATCCGGCGGACCGTGTTCGCGTCGATCACGAAGTTCTGGCCGCGCTGCTTGGTGGGCCGCACGCCGAGGGCGGTCGCGAGTTCGCGGACGTCGGCGGGGCCCAGGAGGGCGTCGGGGGTGGGGCTGGTCACGGGACAAGGGTACGGGGCGCGGGCACCCCGCAGGTCACGCCTGTGGATAACCGAAAGCACGGGCCGTGTTCGCCGCGAGCGCGGTGGCGAGGGTGTCCTCGTCGACACCGCGTACGGCCGCCATGGCACGCACCGTGACCGGCACCAGATACGGGGCGTTGGGCCGGCCGCGGTAGGGCACCGGCGTCAGGAAGGGGGCGTCGGTCTCCACCAGGATCAGCTCCGGCGGGGCCACGGCGAGCGCGTCGCGCAGGTTCTGGGCGTTCTTGAAGGTGACGTTGCCGGCGAACGACATGAAGTACCCGGCGCGGGCGCAGATCTCCGCCATCTCGGCGTCGCCCGAGTAGCAGTGGAAGACGGTGCGCTCCGGTGCGCCCTCCTCCTTGAGGACGCGCAGCACGTCGGCGTGGGCGTCGCGGTCGTGGATCACCAGGGCCTTTCCGTGCCGTTTGGCGATCTCGATGTGGGCGCGGAAGGACCGCTCCTGCGCCTCCTTGCCCTCCGGCCCGGTGCGGAAGTAGTCCAGTCCGGTCTCGCCGACGCCCTTGACCTGGGGCAGCGCGGCCAGCCGGTCGATCTCGGCGAGCGCCTCGTCCAGCGCGGCGTCCCCGCCCGGCTCCCGCGCCCCCTGCCGCGACCAGCCGTCGGGATCGCCGAGCACGATGCGCGGGGCCTCGTTCGGGTGCAGTGCGACCGTCGCGTGGACGGCGTCGTACGCCGCCGCCGTCTCCGCCGCCCACCGGGACCCCTCGATGTCGCAGCCGACCTGCACCACCGTCGTCACGCCCACCGACGCGGCCTTGGCGAGCCCTTCCTCCACCGTGCCGGACTGCATGTCGAGGTGGGTGTGCGAATCCGCGACCGGTACCCGCAGGGGCTCCGGAAGCGGCGGGGCGGCGTTCTTGTCGGGGGTGTTCGAAGGCATGCCCCGATCCTACGGATCGCGCGGAAGGAGCCTTCCCCACCACTGGGGCACCTGCTCGTCAGTCCGCCCTGCGGAAGGAGGGCAGCAGGTCGGACAGGCGCCAGTGGTGACCGTGGTGCTCACGGTGTCCGTGGTGCTCGCGGTGCTTCCTGTGGGCCGCGCTCCGTGCGGAGGTGACCCGGCCGGGCCGCATGATCCGCACGACGTGGCCGTCACAGTTGAGGCACGTCGGACGGCTCAGCGGGGAGGGCACGACCCGGCCGTCCGCCACGTAGCGCACGGCCTCATGGCCGTCGGTGTCCTTGTGGTGCTCTATCTCGTACGACTGCTCCCAGCCGTACCCGCAGCGCATGCAGGCGAACGAGTACGACTCCCTGACGACGCCGTCGGCGCGGTGTCCGGCCCGTCCTGCGATCTCGGTCATCCTGGCTCCTGTCGGTCCACGGCGGGCACGGGCCGGTGCGGCCCGTGCCTCCTTCCAGTGGACTCCTCAGGAGACGCGAAAGCAGTAGGGGCGGCGGAGTATTGGCGCCGTTTTAAGGGTTTCGTTGCCGAAGGCTCCCAAGCGCTCGACCGACGTCCCGAGCCGCCTCCGCCTCGCTCACCCCGCGGGGTGTTTCGCCGCCACCACTGCGTCGAAGACCTCCCGCTTGGGCACCCCCGCCTCCACCGCGACCGCCGCGATCGCCTCCTTGCGCCGCTCCCCCGCCTCCTCCCGCACGCGCACCCTCCGCGCCAGCTCGGCGGCGTCCACCTGCTCGGAGCCCCGGTCCGGCGCGCCCTCGACCACGACGGTGATCTCCCCGCGCACCCCCTCGGCCGCCCACTCGGCCAGCTCGGCGAGCGAGCCCCGCCTGACCTCCTCGTACGTCTTGGTCAGCTCGCGGCAGACGGCGGCCCGGCGCTCCGCGCCGAACACCTCGGCCATCGCGGCGAGCGTGTCGTCGAGCCGGTGCGGGGACTCGAAGTAGACGAGGGTGCGCCGTTCCCCGGCCACCTCCCGCAGCCGTCCGAGCCGCTCCCCGGCCTTGCGGGGCGGGAAGCCCTCGAAGCAGAACCGGTCGACGGGCAGCCCGGACAGGGCGAGCGCGGTGAGCACGGCGGACGGTCCGGGCACCGCGGTGACCTTGATGTCCCGCTCGACGGCGGCCGCGACCAGCCGGTACCCGGGGTCGGACACGGAGGGCATCCCGGCGTCCGTCACCAGCAGCACGCGCGCGCCACCGGCCAGCTCCTCGACCAGTTCGGGCGTACGGGCGGACTCGTTGCCCTCGAAGTACGACACCACCCGGCCCTTGGGGATGACGCCGAGCGCCTGGGCCAGCCGCCGCAGCCGCCGGGTGTCCTCGGCGGCGACGACGTCGGCGCCGGCCAGCTCCTCGGCGAGCCGGGGCGGGGCGTCGGAGACGTCGCCGATGGGGGTGCCTGCGAGTACGAGGGTTCCGGTCACTCCCCCATCCTCCCAGGGCCGGACGGGCCGGAGGGTCCGGGCGGACCGGCCTCGTCCGGAACCGGGCATACCACCCATGCGCGGGACTCCCGCAGCGCCGTTCCCTACGATGGCGCGGTGACCAGTACCGCGTCCTCCACGGACACCCGGCAGGACCAGTCGCCGCAGGAGCGGCAACCGTCGTGGCAGCAGCGGCTGCGCCGCTTCGGCCACCCGGCGGCGGGTACCGGAGGCGGTGCCCACGGGGTTCCCGACATCCGTGACCGCCTGGTCCCGCCGTACACCGAGCCGTCCGGCAGACTGTGGAACACGCTCGGGGTGCCGCCGGTGCTCGCCGACCGGATCACCCGCTGGTCGGCGTGGGGCGGCCCGCTGCTGGTCACCCTGTTCGCGGGAGTGCTGCGGTTCTGGAACCTGGGCAGCCCCAGGGCGGTGATATTCGACGAGACGTACTACGCCAAGGACGCGTGGGCGCTCGTCCACCGCGGCTTCGAGGTCAACTGGGACAAGAACGTCAACGACCTGATCCTCTCCAGGGGCGGTGACGTCCCCATTCCGATCGAAGCGGCGTACGTCGTGCATCCGCCGGTCGGCAAGTACGTCATCGGGCTGGGCGAGCTGATGTTCGGGTTCGACCCGTTCGGCTGGCGGTTCATGACGGCTCTGCTCGGGACGCTCTCCGTCCTGATGCTGTGCCGCATCGGCCGGCGCCTGTTCCGTTCCACGTTCCTGGGCTGCCTCGCGGGCGCACTGATGGCGGTGGACGGGCTGCACTTCGTGATGAGCCGCACCGCGCTGCTCGACGGGGTGCTGATGTTCTTCGTGCTCGCGGCCTTCGGGTGCCTGCTCGTCGACCGGGACCGGGCCAGGGCGCGGCTCGCCGCCGCGCTGCCCGTGGGCCCCGACGGCCGGACCCTGCCGGACCCGGACATCGCCGAGAACACCCGGCTGGGCCTGCGGCCCTGGCGGCTGGCGGCGGGGCTGATGCTGGGCCTGGCGTTCGCCACGAAGTGGAACGGGCTGTACGTCATGGCCGCGCTCTGCGTGATGGCGGTGCTGTGGGACGTCGGCGCGCGCCGGACCGCCGGTGCCCGCCGCCCCTACCGGGCGGTGCTGCGGCGCGACCTGGGCCGGGCGTTCCTCTCCACCGTCCCGGTCGCGCTCGCGACGTACGTCGCCTCGTGGCTCGGCTGGTTCCTCTCCGCGGACGACGGCAGCGGCGGCTACTACCGCGACTGGGCGGTGACCGACGGCAAGGACAGCAGCTGGTCCTGGCTGTTCCCCGACTGGTGGCGCAGCTTCTGGCACTACGAGAACCAGGTGTACGACTTCCACGTCGGCCTGTCCTCGCCGCACACCTACGAGTCCAACCCGTGGAGCTGGATCGTCACCGGCCGCCCGGTCTCCTACTTCTACGAGTCCCCGGCACCCGGCACGGACGGCTGCCCGGCCGACGCGGGCGAGAAGTGCGCCCGTGAGGTGCTGGCCCTGGGCACGCCCATGCTGTGGTGGGTGGCCTGCTTCGCGCTCCTCTACGTCCTGTGGCGCTGGTTCTTCCGCCGTGACTGGCGGGCGGGCGCCATCGCCTGCGGCGTCGCGGCCGGCTACCTGCCGTGGTTCCTGTACCAGGAGCGCACGATCTTCTTCTTCTACTCCATCGTCTTCCTCCCGTTCCTGTGCCTGGCGGTGGCGATGCTCCTGGGCGCGCTCGTCGGCCCGCCCCGCTCCAGCGACACCCGCAGGGTCGCGGGCGCGACGGCGGCAGGCGTCCTGGTCCTCCTGATCGCCTGGAACTTCATCTACTTCTGGCCGATCTACACCGGCACCTCCATCCCCATCGACGACTGGCGCTCCCGGATGTGGCTGGACACCTGGGTCTAACCGGGCGGACGCAGCACGGGGGCGCGGCAGAACGCCGCGCCCCCGTGGTCGTCGGTGGTCCTCGTCGCTCTCCTCGGACGGCCCCGGGACGGGCCCGGCCCCGGCTCTGCTGCGGTCCGCGCAGGAGCGGAGGAGCATGGAAGGCGAGGCGACCAAGGAGGCCTGTCATGAAGACCGGAGAATCGGCATACGAACCGTGGCTGTACTCCCACACGCCCTCGCAGGCCGAAGGCGAGCGTGACGATCCTGCCGAACGCGCGGCCGCGCACCCGGACGTCCCCAGGACCGAGCCGTCCCAGGCGGAGGGCGAGCAGGCGGAGGGCGAGGAGGCGGACGACACCGGGACGGCATGACCACCGCCAGGAGATCGCCCTCGCTCCCTCTGATCCGCGTTCCCGCAGACCAGAGGAGGTCTCTTCGTACGAGTGGCGGCGCCAGGATTCGAACCCGGGAAGGCTGAGCCGGCGGATTTACAGCGGGCTCCGTGCACCAGCTGCGGCCTGCGAGTTTCCTTGATCCTGGCGCTACGGGGGACACCTGGGGGAAAACGGCAGCCAGTGCTCGCGCGGCGGCCTCTCTCGCTTGCCTGACCAGACATCTATCGCTCGCCCCGGGCCGGTATCCCGCCGGTGCGCGGATCCGGTCGCTCGCCGGTAACTCAGCGGGGGTGCTCGGCCGGACCTCCACGACGGCGTCGGCGTCCTCCTGGTCGCCCTCTTCGTCGCGCCAGAGGTAGACCCGCACGTGCTTCGCCCGGTGCAGGCCGCGCACCTTCCACTCGGTCATCAGGTCGACGACGACGAGGGAGAGGGCGTACTGGGGGCCCTCACTCGAATCGTCGGCGGTGATCGTGCCCCGCCACCGTTCCGGGTCGCTGCCGTAGGGGCGCCATCCCTCCGAGCCGTGCGGCTCGAACACCCGGTACACCCAGTCCGTCTCGGTGCCCATAGCACCGATCCTGTCACTGCAAGGAGCACCATGCGCCGCATCGGATCCACCCCGCCTACAACGACTGCCCCGACGTCTTTGAGCTGCTCGCTTCGCCGTTTCTCGCCCGTACTAGGTCGCCGGCAGTGGTGGCATCACCGGACGGAGTGTCGATGGGAGCGCCGGGACCGGCGCATACCGAACAGGACCAGGTCTGCCACGAAGACCACGATGCCGATGATCAGGAGGTAGGACAGTCCTGCCGCCACCGTGCCGATGATTCCCAGGACGATGGCCACGAGGATCAGGAACAGGAAAAGCGCCATGGTGAGCACATCCTCGAGCTTCTGCTGCGGGCGATGAGCCCCGCTGTGACCAGCGATTTGGTCGGGCTTCGGTGCTCTTGCGACGGAGGCTGGTCAGCGGCGTGCGAGGCGGCGCCCGCTCCCAGTACCGCGCTCGTAAGGCCTCTCGTAGTGTTTGAAGATTTCTTCTTCCCGCTCGACCGGCAGGACGTCATCCATGCCCATGGACGGCGCCTTCCTCACCAGCCCTCTCCCGTGCGCCACCTTCACGTATCCGGGGCCCAGCGTTGCCTCGTCGAGGGGCACGAAGACCAGTCGGTGCCGAGTCGGCAGTCCGGTACGGACGGTGGCCATGGTCGGCGCGTCGGTGGTGGTGTCCACGTAGACCGCTTCCAGGGCTCCGATCTTGCGTCCCTTGGGATCGATCACGTCCCGGTTGCGCCACTCGCGGATATCGGCTGAATGGATCATGCCTTGCTCCTTGCGGCCCGCGCCTCCCGCAGGCACTGCATCCGATAGGAGGAGTGGCCACGCGAGGTTTACCACTTCTTTATCGTACTCTGACCGCTGGTGCATGCTGTCGAAAACGCCTGGTCGCAGGCCGCCGCCTCCCCGCCGATCCACCCCTCACCCCAGCTCCCATCCCGTCCGCCGTCGCCCCACACACCATGGAGCGGGCGTGGTCCAGGGCGTCCAGGCGGAGCCACTGGGCGCCCGCATGATGTGCACGGTCGTCGGCCCAGTCCAGCAGTCGGCCGCCGAGGTTCTGTCCGGCGTACGCGCGAGCGATGGTGAGCTTGTTGACGAACATCGACGGTTCGGCCAGTTCCTCGCCGGTCCACAGCCCGTCTTCCGCGTCCGGCGTGAGCGTGATGGTTCCGGCGGTCGTACGCCCGTCACGGAGCATGAAGACGGCGCCCGCTTCGATCGTGGCCGACAGCTTGTCCGCCGGGTACGGGCGGCTCCACTGGTCGAAGCCGAGCCCGCGCAACCACGCCGCTGCCTCCTGGCGGAAGGACAGCAGCGTGGGCAGGTCCGGCGGTTCGGCGGGAGTGATGATCACGTGTGCTCGCTTCGGCCGGCCAGGTCGCCGATCTCGTAGGTCATCCGGTTCAGGTCGCCCCGGAAGGTGGTGACGGTGCACCGGATGGGCCGGTCGGGGGCGTAGCCCGTGCGCGTCCACAGCAGGACGGGCACGCCGGCCCCCACCTCCAGGAGGCGCGCCTCTTCCGGCGTGGGCATGCGGGTCGCGATCTCGTCGAAGTAGCCGATCTGCTCGATTCCGCGGCCGGCCAGATACCGCGTGGTCCCCTCCTCGATGTCCCCGGGGTCGGCCAGGCGGGGCGAGCCCTCGATCAGCCACGCCGGGTAGTACGTCGCCTGCGTGGACCACGGCACGTCATCCACGTACCGGTGACAGAACCGCAGGACGACCTTGCTTCCCTGCTCCACCCGCAGGCGCTCCGCGACCTCTGCGGGCGCGGGCAGCATCTCGACCCGGAACGTCTGGTGGGGGCGGCGGCCGGCGTTCGTCACGTCGGTGTGGTAGGAGTCCCCGTTCTGCGGGAACTGCAGGTTCTCGAAGCGTGAGGCGTTGAGTTCGAAGACCTCGTGCGAGCGGACCTCGTAGCCGAGCCCCTGGCTGGAGGTGATCAGCCCCTCGCCGACCAGCAGGGCGAGCCCGGACCGGACGGTGTTCCGGGAGGCGTCGAACCGGGCCGACAGCTCGCTTTCCGAGGGCAACCGGCGGTCGGAGTCGAACGCGCCGTTCACGATCTCGCGGCGCAGGGCGTCGGCCACCTGTCGGTACTTCTGGCCGACCTACACCGACACCTCCATCCCCAATCGACGACTGGCGGTCCCGGATGTGGCTGGACACTTGGGTCTAGTGTCTTGAGTCTTTGATTCGCTGAAGATATCCGGCGAGGCGTTCGAGGATCTCGTCCGCGGTCTTCACCCAGGCGAACGGCCGCGGATCTTCGTTCCACAGTTTGATCCAGGCGCGGATGTCGCGTTCCAGAGCCTGGACGTTCTTGTGGACGCCGCGGCGTATCTGCCGCTCGGTCAGCAGTCCGAACCACCGCTCGACCTGGTTGAGCCAGGAGGAGTAGGTGGGGGTGAAGTGCATGTGGAAGCGCGGGTGCTCCGCGAGCCAACGCTGTATCGCCGGTGTCTTGTGCGTAGCGTAGTTATCGCAGATCAGGTGTACCTCCAGC